>NZ_OZ334582.1:1821790-2429053 GCF_976982775.1 Salinicola sp. NYA28a | reverse complement strand
TGATCGACGCCATGACCGCGGCGTTGCACTGCCCGATGGAAAAGATCCACATGGGGGGGACCGCGGAGAACCTGGCGGAGAAGTACGGCATCAGCCGCGAGGATCAGGATGCACTGGCGGTCGAAAGCCACCGCCGAGCCCAACGTGCCATCGAAGAGGGCCGCTTCCAGGAGCAGATCCTGCCGATCGAGCTGCAAGGCCGCAAAGGGCCGATTGTGTTCGACCAAGATGAACATGTGCGCTTTGATTGCGGCGTGGCGGATATGGCCAAGCTGAAGCCGGTGTTCAAACGCGAAGGCACCGTCACTGCCGGTAATGCCTCCGGCCTGAACGATGCCGCGGCCGCCGTGCTGCTGATGGAGCGTGCAAAGGCGGTGGCCGAAGGGCGCGAGGTGCTGGGTCGCCTGGTGGACTACTCAGTGGTTGGCGTGGAGCCGAAATACATGGGCATCGGCCCGGTACCGGCGATCCGCGAGATCCTGGCGCGAAGCAACCTGTCCGTCAGCGATATCGACCTCTACGAAGTCAATGAAGCCTTTGCCGCGCAGGCGTTGGCGGTGGCCCGAGAGCTTGAGCTGCCTAGCGAGCGGCTGAACCCGAACGGTAGTGGTATCGGTCTCGGTCATCCGATTGGCGCAACAGGAGCAGTGGTCACTGTGAAGGCGCTGTACGAGCTTAGGCGCATTGGTGGTCGTTACGCGATGGTAAGCCTGTGCATTGGCGGTGGTCAGGGTATAGCAGCACTGTTCGAGCGTATGTAATCGTAGCTTTGTGCACCAGTTTTTCTTAAGGAAGGGCTGGTTTATGGGATTGCTGCATGTATGTCACGAGAGACGAGAGTCCACTTGAGATGCACAGTGCATGAGGACTTAATATTCTCTGGAGAAAACAATGTATAAACTAGGGCTGGTGGCTGGTCTTGTGCTTACTCATACAGCAGGAGAAGTCTTTGCAGGTGCAATTGAGCGATCCAAGCAGCCAATTCAACCATTATTTGAGTCAGGGCGCTATCTGGAATTTTCAGTAGTGGCAGTTTCGCCGAATGTCTCTGGTGTTGATAGTGGTGTAGCGCAACCAGGCGCGTCTTCTGGAAATATTATCGACAATTATTTCCAGTTTGGGGTCGCTTATAAAGATGATGTTAATGATAAATGGTCTTATGCGCTCATCCTTGACCAGCCCTATGGCGCGGATACGACTTATCCAGATGGAAAAGCCTATTTCGCGTCAGGATCATCGGCTGACATTGACTCTTATGCCTTAACCGGTATAGCAAGATATAAATTCAATGAAAATTTTAGCATCTATGGTGGCCTTAGAGCTCAGACAATTGAAGCATCGGCACGGATTCCGTTTGTTGCCGATTATACTATTGATACGAATTCCGATACCGGATTTGGCTGGCTGGCTGGCTGGTGTTGCATATGAAATACCAAAGATTGCGGGACGGGTCGCTCTAACATATCACTCTGAGATCAATCATGAATGGTCGACATCAGAAAGTGGAGCGTATGACATTACCCGAACAACTTCCTTTTCCACACCGGATGCAATGACACTTAGCGTGCAGTCTGCCATTTCGAAGAGCACGCTAGTGTTTGGCTCCATTCGGTGGGTGGATTGGTCTGAGTTTCAGGTTGCACCGCCGGGCTATATGCATGCAACTGGTGGAGACCTGCTTAGTTACAGTGAAGACACTGTCGCTTATGAAATCGGCTTGGGACAGAAGTTAAATAACACTTGGTCTATTGCCGGAACGTTAGGTTACGAGCCTCCGATGGATATTTTAACAACAACTACGCGTAATAACGCGAAGATCTAATCTCAAAATTGAAGCATGCAACTGACTGTTAATCATTGGGTCACAGGTTCGAGTCCTGTTCGGGGAGCCAATGTTGTTGTCATCCCTTCTCGCTTTTCCAGTCCGCTGGATCTCTAACCCGTATCTCTCCCTGTTCGTTCTGTCTTCGTAACCCTCAGGTTCCGATTTCGCTGTTCGCTGATACCGTCACCACGACGATGTGTCCATGCCGATGTGTTACGCAAACGGCGCCAATAGGCAACATTAAGACAACACACTCTGTTGAACCCCCATTCCAGAATGTCGCTCTAACCGACATCGTGACCCGGCCGCGAGGCGGTGGGTTGCCGTCCCTTGTTCGCAAGCCGCATGGAATGGTGGAAACATGGAGCCGTCGAAGACGCCCAGGCAACGACCTGACCGGCAGGATGCCGATTCTGTTACCGACAAGGTCTTCAAGACGCTGTCGATACTCGCCGCACTGGTGCTGGTGTTCGTGATCGGCGCCTTTTCGGTCGTCACCGAGATATTCCCCGGGCCGCAGATACAGCATGCCTATCAGGCCGGGCAGGCGCTCTACCATCAGGCCACCGATTACAGTGACGTCTACCAGGGCGATATCTGGCGCACGCAGCGTACCGAAGCCAAGGGCGTGACCCAGTACGACCCCCAGCTCGCCCGCAACGGGCTGACGCTCTACACCATCGGCACCGAGCTGGCCGCCTATCTCGTCGACATGAACGGCAAGGTGGTTCACGAATGGCGCAAGCCATACAGCGAGGCGTGGCTGGACGGAGAGGGCGTGCCCAATCCGCGTCCCGACGAGTTCATTCACTTCCGCAACGCCCAGGTGCAGCCCAACGGCGACCTGATCGCGCTCTACGAAGGCAACGGCGACACGCCTTACGGTTATGGTCTGGTCAAGCTGGACAAGGATTCCAACGTGATCTGGCGCTATGCCGGCCGCGCTCACCATCAGTTTGCCGTCGCGCCGGACGGCAAGATATACGCGCTGATCCATGGCATCTTCGACGACGAGATCGAAGGGCTGGACTACCTCGAACCGCCGCGGCTCGAGGATTCGCTGGTGGTGCTGTCGCCGGAGGGCGAGGAGCTCCAGCGCACCCGGTTGTTGCCGGCCCTGCATGACTCGCCGTTCAGCGAGCTGCTGGACAACGTGCCGGGCATCATGCTCAACGACCCCATCCACGCCAATGCCGTGGACTACCTGACGGCCGACAAGGCCCGCAACTTCCCGTTCGGTAACGAAGGCGATCTGCTGCTCTCCTTCCGCGAGACCAGCTCGATCGCGGTCTTCGATCCGCGCTCGGGCAAGATCACCTGGGCGACGCGGGGGCCGTGGATTCGGCAGCACGATCCGGACGTGCTGCCCAACGGCGATATCGTGATGTTCGACAATCGTGGCCATTACCACACGCCGGAAGGCGAATCCCGGATTCTGGAATTCGACCCGCGTACCCTGCAGATCACCTGGCAATATGCCGGCACCGCGGAGCACCCGCTGGAGAGCGAGATCCGCGGCGACCAGCACCGGCTGGACAACGGCAACACCTTGATCAGCGAATCGGATGGCGGCCGCCTGGTCGAAGTGACACGCGAGGGGGAAATTGCCTGGGAGTATCTCGTACCGACGCGTGGCGGGCCTGATGGCGACATGATTCCGATCATCGGATGGTCGCAGCGGCTCGACCCCGGCCAGTTCGATGACGGTTTCAGGCAATCCCTCGATCTGGATGACACGGCGCCGCTTGATTCATCTGTTTCATCCGATTCACCCCCTTCATCTGACAGCGCCGAAGACGGCAAAGACGGCGGAAGCGCTCCCACGGCTCGAACTACCGCTCCCTAGCGGAGGGCATTCACACATTCGCCGTCTCGCAATCCGGAAGATTGAGACGTTCCCGCCGCCATGTCGTCATCGGCATGGCGGCTTTAGTTAACATTTCTGATTGTTTGAAGTTAACAGGTTGTCGTGGCACCATTCAGTCAACTTTATTAATAGAAAAGGTTGACCACTGGCATGACAATGACCTCCTCTCGAACCGGGAATGTCTCCCTGCGTCATGACTGGCAGCGCGAAGAGATCCAGGCGCTGCTGGAACGCCCGTTCAACGATCTGCTGTTCCAGGCGCAAGGCGTGCATCGCCAGCATTTCGATCCCAACGCGGTACAGATCTCCACGCTGCTCTCGATCAAGACCGGCGCCTGCCCGGAAGACTGCAAGTACTGTCCGCAATCCGGCCACTACAACACCGGGTTGGAGCGCGAGAAGCTGTTGCAGCTCGAAGCCGTGCTGGAAGAGGCGCGCAAGGCCAGGGCGGTGGGCGCCAGCCGTTTCTGCATGGGCGCGGCGTGGAAGCACCCGAGCGCGAAAGACATGCCGCTGGTGCTGGAAATGGTGCGCGGCGTGCGGGCGATGGGGCTCGAAACCTGCATGACGCTGGGTATGCTGAACCGGGAGCAGGCCGAGCAGCTGAAGGAAGCCGGGCTCGATTACTACAACCACAACCTGGATACCTCGCCGGAGTACTACGGCAAGATCATCACCACCCGCACCTACGCCGATCGTCTGGAGACCCTGGACCACGTCCGTCAGTCCGGCATGAAGATCTGCAGTGGCGGCATCCTCGGCATGGGCGAGAGCGTCAACGACCGGGCGGGGCTGCTGCAGCAACTGGCCAACCTGCCTGAACACCCCGAGAGCGTGCCGATCAACATGCTGATCCGGATCCAGGGCACGCCGCTCGAGCATGTCGAGGATCTCGACCCCATCGAGTTCATCCGCACCATTGCCGTCGCACGCATCCTCATGCCGCGCTCCCACGTGCGTCTGGCCGCCGGGCGCGAGCTGATGAGCGACGAAACCCAGGCGCTGGCATTCTTCGCCGGGGCCAACTCGATCTTCTACGGCGAGCGCCTGCTGACCGCGCAGAACCCCCAGGCGACCCGTGATCAACGGCTTTTCGAGCGCCTCGGCCTGCACCCCGAGCAGCGCGAAGACGTCGATGACGCCGCCCACGAAGCGGCCATTCAGGAGCGCATGACAAGGGCTCGGCTGGATGCGATGGTCACGGATGCTACCGCCTCGTCCACGGCCCGGGTCCGCGTATGACGGCAGCGTCACAGTACGTTGAGCCGGGCGATGCACGGGACGATTCGCTGGAGCGCGTGCTGGCGGCGCGCCTGGCGCGTCAGCATGCGCTCCAGCGTTATCGCCGCAGAAGCACGACGGCCGGGAAGGGGCCGCACTTCCTGCGCCAAGGACAGCGCTACCTGACGTTCTGCAGCAACGACTATCTGGGGCTGGCCGGCGATCCCCGGCTGGCGGAGGCCTTGGCCGAAGGCGCCCGGCGTTTCGGCACCGGCGGCGGGGCATCGCACCTGGTCTGCGGCCACAGCGAGGCCCACGAAATTCTCGAAGCGCGACTGGCCGCGCTGACAGGGCAGCCTCGGGCGCTGCTGTTCTCCAGCGGCTACCAGGCCAACCTCGGCATCATCTCGACGCTGCTCGGGCGGGGCGATGTGGCACTCCACGACCGGCTCAATCACGCCTCGCTGCTGGATGCGACCCGGCTGGCCGGCGCCAGCCTGGTGCGATTCGCCCATCGGGATGCCGCCGACTGCGGCGAGCGGCTGTCTTCCCTCGCCACTGCGCGGCGAACTCTGGTCGTTACCGATGGCGTCTTCAGCATGGATGGCGATGTCGCCGATCTGCCCGCCTTGGCGGCACGGTGCGAACGTCACCACGCCTGGTTGATGGTCGACGATGCCCACGGCCTCGGCGTGCTGGGCAAGGATGGCGGCGGCACCTGGCAGGCGCAGGGTCTCGAGCCGGGCAGGATTGCCGCCAGCGTCGGCACGCTGGGCAAGGCGCTCGGCACCCAGGGCGCGTTCGTCGCCGGCAGCGAGACCTTGATCGAGGCGCTGATCCAGTTCGCCCGCCCCTACATCTACACCACCAGTCTCTCCCCGGCGCTGGCGTGGGCCACGCTGACCAGTCTGGATATCGTCCGCGACGAGCCGGAGCGGCGGGCCCATCTTTCCACGTTGATCGAGCGCTTCCGTCACGAGGCGGCCGGCCTCGCCGATCTGGATCTGCATCTGGCGCCTTCCACCACGCCCATTCAGCCACTGATCGTCGGGCCGAGCTGGAGCGTGCCGGGCAGCGGCGGGCAGGGCGGCAACGAAGCCGCGGCGCTCGCCCTGGCGGCGGCACTCGAGCGCGCCGGCATCTGGTGCAGCGCCATCCGCCCGCCCACCGTACCGGCCGGCACATCGCGACTGCGCTTCACGCTCTCGGCGGCCCATACGCTCGAAGAGGTCGACCGGTTGATCGGCGTCCTGTTCGATGCCGCCCGTCGGCTGTGGTCGGCAAGGGAAACATTGGCGGGGGGAACGTCGACCAGAGAGGCATCGACATGAACGAGCAGACACTGCTGTTACTGCCGGGATGGGCGCTCGGTCCCGCACCGCTGGCGCCTTTGGCCCGAGCCTTGCGCCGACGGCTGCCATCGCGTTACCAGGTCGTGTGCGTGACCTATCCCGAATTGACCTCGCACCGCCCCGAAAGCTGGGTCACGGCGCTCGATCATGAACTGCCCCAGGATGCCTGGCTGGCCGGCTGGTCACTCGGCGGCATGCTCGCCACGTCGCTGGCGCAATGGCGCGGGCGTCGCGCACGAGGGTTGATCACGCTGGGGGCCAACGCCAGTTTCGTTGCCCGTCCGGGCTGGCCGACGGCGCTGAGCGGGGCAGCCCTGAAGGACTTCCAGCGCGGGCTGCAGGCTTCCCCCACGCGCACGCTTCGTCGATTCGCGCAGTTGAGCGCGCAGGGCGGCCAGGATACTCGCCGGCTGGGGCGCGATCTGGTGGCGGCGCTGGCGTCGACGCCGCTGGATCACGCCCTGGCCGGGCTGGAAGTGTTATCCGCGCTGGATCTGCGCGACGTGCCGGGTACGCTGAAGATCCCGCAGCTGCATCTCTTCGGCGACAACGATGCCCTGGTGCCGGCGGCGGCATGCCAGGCCATCGCCGAACGGCTGCCCGAGGGCGGGCGTACGGCCTCGATCGCGAATGCCGGCCACGCCTTCCCGCTGGAACAGGCCGAACGGACCGCCGCGCTCATGGCGGACTTCCTGCTTTCGTCCGATGACTCGCGACAAGAGGCGACGCCATGAACGGCCTGGATCGCGTCGAACGGCACGCCGAGCCAGCCGGCGTGGTCGGGGAGACACCGGCGTCCCGGTGCCGGCTGCGAAGGATCGCCGACGGCTTTTCCCGTGCCGCGCACGCCTACGATGACGGCGCCGAGTTGCAGCGCGAGGTGGCCGACCATCTGCTGGCGCGGCTGCCGGCGCTCGGGCGCTTGCGGACCGTCGTCGATATCGGTTGCGGTACGGGGTATCTGATCTCCCGCCTGGCCGGACGTCACACCGGGCTCGCGATCGGGCTGGATATCGCGCCCGGCATGTTGCAGGCAGCGCGCCGTCGCCACGCCGCGCAGCCAATCCAGTGGCTCGTCGGCAGCGCGGAGCGGCTGCCGTTGACCACCGACAGCGCCGACCTACTGGTTTCCAGTCTGGCGGTGCAGTGGTGCGAGTCGCTGGAAGCATTCCTGGCCGAGGCCGGCCGCGTGCTGCGCCCCGGCGGCTGGCTCGCCTTCACCACGCTGTGCGAGGGAACGCTGGCGGAGCTGCGTGCGGCGGGACAGCGCCTCGATGGCAAGCCCCACGGTAATGCCTTCCTGCCCGAAGCGCGCCTGGCGAAGATCCTCGAGGCACCTGGCTGGCAGTTGCACGAGCTGGATCTGACGACGCGCAAGATACATCACGCCACGCCGATCGACGCGCTGCGGGCGTTGAAGCGGATCGGCGCCAGCACGCTGACCGACCCGGCTGCCGGACATGGCGGGCTGGCGGGGCGACGCCGGATCGTCGAGCTGGGCCGGAGGCTGGAAACCTGGCGGGAAGCCGAGGGCATTCCGACCCGCTATCGCGTCGCCACGGTATTGCTGCAGCGTAGTGAGAGGGAGGAGAGATGACGGCCTGCTTCGTGACCGGCACCGACACCGATGCCGGCAAGACCGTGATTACCGCAGGGCTGCTGCTCGCGGCCAGGCGCCGCGGACTGACCGTGGCGGGCGGCAAGCCGGTGGCCTCCGGCTGCGAGCGAACGCCGCTCGAGTTGCGCAACGCCGATGCGCTGGCCATTCAGGCCCAGTGCCACCCGGCGCTGCCCTACGATGCGATCAACCCGTTCGCCTTCGAGCCGGCCATCGCCCCGCACATCGCCGCTGGCGAAGCGGGCCTCCCGCTGACGTTGGCATCACTCGAGCGCCCCATGCGGAGCCTGCTGGCGCGGAATGCCGATCTCACTCTGATCGAGGGGGCCGGCGGCTGGCGCGTGCCGATCAACGAGCGGGAGTCGCTGTCGGACCTCGCGATCGCGCTCGCCCTGCCCGTGGTACTGGTGGTCGGCGTGCAGCTCGGCGCCATCAATCATGCCCGGCTGACGCTGGAGGCGATTCGTGGCGACGGCCTGACGGTGGCGGGGTGGGTCGCCAACGGCATCGACCCCGATCTGCCACGTTGCCGGCAGAACCTGGATGCCCTTGCCGGATGGCTGGGCGAGCAGGGCGGCGTTCCATGTCTCGGCGTCGTGCCCTGGCTGCCGTCGCCATCCGCCGAACGCGTGGCGGACTTTCTGGATATCGATCCTCTTTTGTAAACGCCAAAAGCCGTTGTAAAGGCCTTTGCAAAAGCCGTTGTAAACACCCTCCAAGGGAACCCGTCGAATGACCCGCAATAGTCAATGGATGCAGCGTGACCTGGCCAGCCTGTGGCACCCGTGTACCCAGATGAAGGACCACGAAACGCTTCCCGTCGTACCGATCCGCCGCGGCAAGGGCGTGTGGCTGGAGGATTTCGAAGGCCAGCGCTATCTCGATATCGTCAGTTCCTGGTGGGTCAACGTGTTCGGGCACGCCAACGAGCGCATCAACGCGCGCATCAAGCAGCAGCTCGACGAACTCGAGCACGTGATCCTGTCGGGATTCACCCACCAGCCGGTGATCGAGCTGTCGGAAAGACTCGGACGACTGGCGCCCGCCGGTCTCGGCCACTGCTTCTACGCCGACAACGGCTCTTCCGCCGTCGAGATCGCGCTCAAGATGAGCTACCACTACTGGCGCAATGTCGGGCGGCCGGAGAAGCGGCGTTTTCTGACCATCACCAACGGCTATCACGGCGAGACGCTGGGGGCGCTGTCGGTGGGAGACGTGGCGCTCTACACCGACACCTACCGCTCGCTGCTGCTGGACGTGATCAAGGTACCGGCACCGGACGGCTTCGGCCTACCGCGAGACCAATGGGTCGACCAGGCGCGAGACGCCTTCGCGCGGATGGAAGCGGCGCTGGCGCGTCACGCCCGCGAGCTGGCGGCGGTCATCGTCGAGCCGCTGATCCAGTGCGCCGGCGGCATGCGCATGTACCCACCGGAGTACCTGACCTGGCTGCGCGAGGCCTGCGACCGTCACGGCGTCCAATTGATCTTCGACGAGATCGCCGTCGGCTTCGGCCGCACCGGGACCCTGTTCGCCAGCGAGCAGGCCGGCGTCCGCCCCGACTTCCTGTGTCTCTCCAAGGCGCTCACCGGCGGCTACCTGCCGCTGTCGGTGGTGATGACCACCGACGAGGTCTACGCCGCCTTCTACGACGACTACCCGACGCTCAAGGCGTTCCTTCACTCTCACAGCTATACCGGCAACCCGCTGGCCTGCGCCGCCGCGCTGGCGACGCTGGATATCTTCGAGCAGGACGACGTGATCGCCGCCAATCGCGACAAGGCGGCGCTGATGGGGCGCCTCGCCGAGCCGCTGCGAGAGCACCCTCAGGTCGGTGACGTGCGCCAGACCGGCATGGTGCTCGCGATCGAGATGGTCGCCGACAAGGCCAGCCTGACGCCTTACGACTTCCGCGAGCGTCGCGGCCTGCGCGTCTACCGGCACGCACTCTCGCGCGGGGTGATGCTGCGGCCGCTGGGCAACGTCATCTACTGGATGCCGCCCTACGTGATCTCTCAGGCGGAGCTGGCCATGGTAGCGGAAGTCACCCACGAGGGTCTGGAACTGGCCACCGCGGATCAATAATTTGAAACCCGGCTAACTCCCTGTCGACGAAAGTCGTAGGTCGCTTGGCTGGCGACAGGGAGTCCGCCAGGCACGCCGTGGTCGGTACCATGGCGCTGCGGTCGTCCCAAGATGATGAAACCGCAGCAGTTTTGGAAACCGTCCGCCATCTGGCAGGGCGGCATTGGTTTTCCGGCAAATGATGTTCCCGCATTGGAACGATGCGCATCATACGTCATACATGACTACAGGATTCATCCATAAGCGCCATTTTTGGTAGAAGCCTTACCGTGATGGCGGCTAAGTACGAATTGTTGAGGTGGCACTGCTTCTCACATAGTGAACTCGCCGATGGGGCGTTTTCTTCTCATTGCCAGGATTAAAACGGGCGTTTTTGATCCGCCGGAAATGACACGGGAAGAAACCGGCCCCAGGAGAGTATTCCCATTCCTGTGTGGAGACAGTCATGTCCATCTATCAGAGCGATATCGATTCACTCGAGCGATTGCGTCTGGAACAGAACGGCCGCTGGAACAACATCGATCCCGAGAACGTGGCACGAATGCGGGCCCAGAACCGCTTCCGCACCGGCCTCGACATCGCCCGCTACACCGCCGCCGTGATGCGTCGCGACATGGAGGCCTACGACCGGGACCCTTCCCGCTATACCCAGTCGCTGGGGTGCTGGCATGGCTTCGTCGGACAGCAGAAGATGATCGCCATCAAGAAACACCATGGCACGACGCAGGGGCGGTATCTCTACCTCTCCGGCTGGATGATCGCTGCCATGCGCTCCGAGTTCGGCCCGCTTCCCGATCAGTCGATGCATGAAAAGACCTCCGTTCCGGCCCTGATCGAAGAGCTCTACACCTTTCTGCGCCAGGCAGATGCCAGGGAGCTGACGATCCTGTTTCGGGAACTGGATAGCGCCAGAAAGCAGGGCAACGAAGTGATGGCACGCAGCGTGATCGACAGAATCGACAACTTCGAAACGCACATCGTGCCGATCATCGCCGACATCGATGCCGGATTCGGCAACGAGGAAGCGACCTACCTGCTGGCGAAAAAGATGATCGAAGCGGGTGCCTGCTGCATCCAGATCGAGAACCAGGTGTCGGATGCCAAGCAGTGCGGGCACCAGGATGGCAAGGTCACCGTTCCCCACGAAGACTTCGTCGCCAAGATCAACGCGGTTCGTCATGCGTTCCTGGAACTCGGGGTGGAGGAGGGCGTGATCGTCGCCCGGACCGACTCGCTGGGCGCCGGCCTGACCCAGAAACTGCCTGTCAGCAAGGAGCCGGGGGATCTCGCCCACCAGTACAACAGCTTTCTCTGCACCGTACCGATCTGCTCGGCGGACGATGTCAACGAGGGCGATACGATCATCAAGCTCGACGGCGACCTACGCAAACCCCTGCGTCTCGCCAACGGACTCTACCGGTTCCGCTCCGATACCGGCGAGGATCGTGTCGTGCTGGACTGCGTCAACGCCCTGCAGAACGGCGCCGACCTGCTGTGGATCGAGACCGAGAAGCCTCACGTCGGCCAGATCGCCGGCATGGTCGACCGTATCCGCCAGGTCGTGCCCAACGCCAAGCTGGTCTACAACAACTCACCCTCGTTCAACTGGACACTCAACTTCCGCCAGCAGGTCTTCGACGACTGGGAGCGGGAAGGGCGGTCGCTCTCCGGTATCGAACGCGGCCAACTGATGAACGCCACATACGACGACTCCGAGCTGGCGCAGGAAGCGGATCGCCGTATCCAGGCATTCCAGCGTGATGCGGCCCGCGAAGCCGGCGTCTTCCACCATCTGATCACCCTGCCGACCTACCATACGGCGGCGCTCTCCACCGACGAGCTGGCCGAGGGTTACTTCGGCGAGGCCGGCATGCTGGCCTACGTTGCCGGCGTGCAGCGCCGCGAAATTCGGCGCGGGCTGGCCACGGTCAAGCACCAGGACATGGCCGGTTCCAATATCGGCGACGACCACAAGGAGTACTTCTCCGGCGCGGCTGCGCTCAAGGCCGGCGGCGGGCTCAACACCATGAATCAGTTCGGTTGAGCGCTACCGGCAATCGAGCGGAAACTCGAGAACCAGGGCGGGCCATTCCTCGGTAGAGGTGTGGCCCGCTTCTCGTTGAAGGCATGACCCATTTCTCGTCGAAGTTATGACCCGCTCTCGAGAGGCTCCCTCGCCTTCGAAATGTTGCCGAGTCGTTTTCCTTCCGCAGTAACACGTTACGAAGCCAGCGGGGCGGTTGTCGTACCATCATTTTGGCCAGCGTATCGTTTTGACCAGCGTATCGCCTTCGAACGGCTGCTCATGAATAGCGGCGTTCGAACGACGGCAGGATCCAGGAGCGGCAGGATCGGCGCTGAACGACAACAATGCTTTCGCGTCGCCACGCGGCCAAGGAGCGTGCATGCCAGGTTTCGTGGATGAAGTCAGCCAGGGCGTCGTCAGGGGATGGTATGTTGCCGATGATGGCCGGCAGTCGCGTGCTTGCCAGAGCGTCGTCATCTCTGTCAACGGCGAAGAACGGTTCTGCGCGTTGTGTCAGGACGCGCGACCCGATGTGGTCGAGGCGGGCATCACGCGTGAAGGTAACGTTGGTTTCCTGGCGCCGCTCGCGTTGCAGATCGGCGATCTCGTTCGCGTCAGGGCGCTGGAAAGCGGCCAGCTGTTGGGAGGTGGGCTGGCCGTCGTGATGCCACCCGGCGCCGAGGATGGCTTTCTGACTGCCCGGGCCAGCGCCGAACTCCCCGCCTTTCGGCCTCTTCTGCAGCCACTACGGCCCCATCTGACCATCAACGCGTTTCGGCCCTTGTTCGGCCACCGGGGCAAGCTTTCGGCACTCTGTATCGATACGCCGGCGGGGCGTCGCGTGGTTCATGCCCAGCGCCCGGTTCGAAATGCGCTCTGGCTCGAACGCCTTCACCGCCGGGTGGTCGAACCCAACGGCATAGCCGCGCCGTCGCTGGAAGCGGTGCTCGTCCACGGAGAGACCGCCAGCCTGGTCGTCGAGCATATCGAAGGCCAGACACTGGATGGCTTCACCGGTGACAACGAGCAGGCGTTTCGCGACACGCTCGCCGCGGCCCTGCGGTTGCCGTCCGTTTGCTGGGTCACCGGCATGGGAGGCGACCGACGCGGGAGAAGGGCGTTCGGAAAGCTGATCAGCGGCGTCTGCCTGGCCGCGCTGAAACGGCAGCACTGGCGGGAGCTGCGGCTACTGCTGGGCATGGCCCGCGCCGTTTACCGGCTGCCGCGGGTATTC
Organism: Salinicola sp. NYA28a; assembly: GCF_976982775.1. The sequence continues at coordinate 2,415,825 of NZ_OZ334582.1, read as the reverse complement.
TCCCACGGCGACCTTCACCCCCAGAACGTGCTGATCGAATCGCGAACGGGTCGGCCAGTGTTCATCGACTGGGATCACGCCGACAGGCTGCCGGTCGGATTCGATCTTTCCCGCCTGCTGATGAACGTACCCCCGGCCCTGGCGGAGCGCTGGATTGATGACTCGACGAAAGCCGGCGCGGGGGGAGGGACTCGAGCTTCCCGAGCGTGCCGACTGGGGTGGCTGACCCTGACCTACTTCGCTCATTCCCAACGCAACCCTGATTTTCATGCCACCGGAGAGGCCACCTATCTACGCCAGCGCTTCATCGTGTTGTCCACGTCTTATCAGCGAGCGCGGTCGATATCCTATGCGCCATGACTACGTTCGCTGCTGCCGATGAGTGATTTGTCAGAGATTTGCCATAGCGAATCAGTCGAAAGAAGTGGTAGTTTTTGCTGAAAAGTAACGTTTCGTAATCGCCGAGCTTTTCAGCAACATGGTGCAGGTCTCCTCGCTTCGGCGCATTACAGCCTCCTTACGTTTCGTAGAGAAAGCCCGCTGGTTTCTATCGATGAGGCGGGCATACAATACGGCTGAGCTGGCCGGGTCCAGTTTCAGCCGTTTTGATTGATTCCAAGGTGGCAATTCGAGTGTACAAGCAGGCCAATCAGAGCATTTAGGGTAGAAAATCGGTATGGGTATGGATGCCTGGTTGAGCATCGCGACGGTCGTGGCCGTATTGGGCACGCTCGTTTTTACACGGATCGCACCGGATGCCATTCTGGTCGGCGCGATGGCGTTTCTGATCTTCTCGGACGTGCTCTCGCCGCAAGAGGCCCTTGCCGGCTTCGCCAACACCGGTGTGATGACCATTGCGGCGTTGTATGTGGTCGCCGCCGCGCTGAAAGAAACCGGCGCGATCAAGTGGATCGCCGGGCTGCTGCTCGGCCAGCCCTCCACCCTGCGCCGGGCACAGTGGCGGGTGATGCTGCCCGCTTCGATCCTGAGCGCATTCATGAACAACACCACCGTCGTGGCGATGTTCATTCCCGCCATCCAGGACTGGTCGAACCGCCTGCGTCTGTCGCCTTCCAAGCTCCTGCTGCCGCTGAGCTATATCTCCATCCTCGGCGGCACCTGCACCCTGATCGGCACCAGCACCAACCTGGTCATCGACGGCCTGCTGCAGAGCCGCCAGGGGATCTCGTTGGGCATGTTCGAACTGACCTGGATCGGCCTGCCGATTCTTCTCGTGGGCGGCGGGTTCATCCTGATCTTCGGCAAATGGCTGCTGCCCCAGCGCGACGGCACCAGCGCCCAGCTGGACCAGATCCGCGAATACAGCGTCGAAGTGATCGTCGAGCCCAAGGGGCCGCTGGTGGGCAAGACCATCGCGGACGCCGGCCTGCGCAACCTGCAGTTTGGCTATCTGGCCGATATCGAACGAGACGATCAACTGCTGACGGCCGTGCCGCCGGATACCCGATTGCAGGGTGGCGATACGCTGGTCTTCATCGGCGCGCCGGAGTGCGCTCGGGAACTGCGTGAGGTGCGGGGGCTGAGCCCCGCCAACGGTAACGTGCAGAAGCTGCAGGTGGCACAGCATCGGCGCTGCCTGGTCGAGGCAGTCATCAGCCCCGATTTCACCGGCATCGGCCGGTCGGTGCGAGAGTCGCGATTCCGTTCCCGGTTCCAGGCCGTCATTCTCTCGATCTCCCGCCATGGCCGGCGTCTGAACGGCAAGGTCGGGGATATCGAGCTCCAGGTCGGCGATACCCTGCTGCTGGAGACAGGGCAGGAGTTCGTCGAACAATATCGCTATCGGAAGGACTTCCTGCTGGTCAGCCAGCTCAACGACTCGACACCGCCGAACTTTCAGAAAGCGCCGCTCTCGCTGGGCATTCTCGGCGTGATGGTCGTACTCAGCGCGACCAACCTGGTCTCGATTCTCGAAGCCGCCTTTCTTGCCGCCGGAGCACTGCTGATGACCGGCTGCCTGACCATGGGCAAGGCGCGGCGTTACATCGATCTTTCCGTTCTCATCGTGATCGCCGCCTCGTTCTCCCTTGGCGAGGCGATGACGCAGTCCGGCGCCGCACAGACCATCGCCGAACTGGTGGTCGGGCATATCGACTCGCCCTGGCTGGCGCTGGCGTTCGTCTACCTGATGACGGTGCTGTTCACCGAAATGATCACCAACAACGCCGCAGCGGTGCTGATGTTTCCCATCGGGCTGGCGGTGTCGCAACAGCTGGGCGTGGACTTCATGCCGTTCGTGATCGCCATCACCATCGCGGCTTCCGCCAGCTTCATGACCGCATTGGGCTATCAGACCAATTTGATGGTGATGGGGCCGGGCGGCTACCAGATGCATGACTATCTCAAGCTGGGTGTGCCATTGAGCTTGATCGTCGGCGCTGTCACTATTCTGCTCATACCGCTGATCTGGCCTTTCTAGTGTTCACTCACTGAAGTTGATGCAGTTGAGTTGGGCGCTTTGAAGCGTGCCATGGTTGCTTGAGGCACCGGCCGTAAAAGTTTTCATCGAGTCGCTCCTTGGCAGACAGGCTCGAGTACCAGAAAGACAAAGGAATGAAATGAAAATCGATGAAGCCGTTAGGCGTGAATTGTTGTCAGGCGTAGTTGAGGCGGGAAAGCGCGTGCTGGACATCTACGCGCAGGATTTCAGCGTCGAAACCAAGGCTGACGACAGCCCGCTCACCCAGGCAGATATGACCTCCCATCGGGCGCTGAGCGATCTGCTTCAGCGCCTGACGCCGGAGATCCCGGTGCTCTCCGAAGAGAGCGAAAAGATCACCTACGAGACGCGGCGGCAATGGGCCCGCTATTGGCTCATCGATCCGCTGGATGGCACCAAGGAGTTCATCAAGAAAAACGGCGAGTTCACGCTCAACGTGGCTCTGGTGGAGAACGGCGTTCCCGTGCTGGGGATCGTCCATGCGCCAGTGCTGGAAACGACCTGGTGGGGCGATGCCGATCTGGGGGCATTCAAGATCACCGCCGAAGGGGAGCGACAGATCGGCGTGCGGGAACTGCCCGCAGCGGGCGACCAGCCCTGGCTGATCGTCGGCAGCCGTTCCCATGGTGCCGAGTCGTTCGAAGCCTTCTGTGCCCAGCTGCCGGCTCACGAGCGCGTTTCCATGGGCAGCTCGCTCAAGCTGTGTCTCGTTGCCGAAGGCGCCGCCGATCTCTACCCGCGCCTGGCCCCGACCTGCGAATGGGACACCGCCGCCGCCCAGGCCGTCGTTACCGCCGCCGGAGGCGAAGTACTGAACGCCGAAACGCTAGAGCCGCTTCGCTGCAACCAGCAGGAAAGCACCCTCAACCCGTTTTTTATCGTCTGTGGGCAGCGCGATTCTCGCTGGGAAGGAGCCCTTCGGGCCAGCTTCGAGCTACGGGCCCCGAGCCGCGAGCAGTGAGCCGCGAGCAGTGAGCCGTGAGCCGCGAGCTACGAGCCACGAGCCACGAGCAGGATTGCGAGCCGGAAGTATTGGGGGGCCATGCTAGCGAAGCCCGAAGCCCGAAGCCCGAAGCCCGAAGCCCGAAGCCCGAAGCCCGAAGCCCGAAGCCCGAAGCCCGAAGCCCGAAGCCCGAAGCCCGAAGCCCGAAGCCCGAAGCCCGAAGCCCGAAGCCCGAAGCTCGAAGCCCGAAGCTCACCGCGACTTCCCCGACAAACGAATATTAGGGACATGCCATGACCGAACTGACTCCCGAACGCCAGACTCATCTCAAGCAGCTCGAAGCCGAGTCCATCCACATCATCCGCGAGGTCGCCGCCGAGTTCGGCAACCCGGTGATGCTCTATTCGATCGGTAAGGACTCCTCGGTGATGCTGCATCTCGCACGCAAGGCGTTCTATCCCGGGCCGCCGCCGTTCCCGCTGATGCACGTCAACACCACCTGGAAGTTCAAGGAAATGATCGAGTTCCGTGATCGGATAGCCGCGGACGTCGGGATGGAGCTGATCGAGCACATCAACGAGGAAGGCCGCGCCGCCGGCATCAACCCGTTCGACCACGGCAGCGCCAAGTACACCGACATCATGAAGACCCAGTCGCTCAAGCAGGCGCTGGACAAGTACGGCTTCGATGCCGCCTTCGGCGGTGCCCGTCGTGACGAGGAAGCCTCCCGGGCCAAGGAGCGCGTCTACTCCTTCCGCGACAAGCACCACCGCTGGGACCCCAAGAACCAGCGCCCCGAGCTGTGGAACCTCTACAACGGCAAGGTCAACAAGGGCGAATCGATCCGCGTCTTCCCGCTCTCCAACTGGACCGAGCTGGATATCTGGCAGTACATCTATCTCGAATCGATCCCCATCGTCCCGCTCTACTACTCCGCGCCGCGTCCGGTGGTCGAACGCGACGGCATGCTGGTGATGGTCGACGACGATCGCCTGCCGCTGGAACCCGGCGAAGTCCCCGAAGAGAAATGGGTCCGCTTCCGCACGCTCGGCTGCTACCCGCTCACCGGCGCGGTGGAATCGAAAGCCGCCACGCTGCCCGAGATCATCCAGGAGATGCTGCTCACCCGCACCTCGGAACGCTCCGGCCGCGCCATCGACCGTGACCAGGTCGGCTCGATGGAACGCAAGAAAAGAGAAGGATATTTTTGAGCTACGGGCTACGGGCTACGGGCTACGGGCTACGGGCTACGGGCTACGGGCTACGGGCTACGGGCCTCGAGCTGCGAGCTATAAGCCACGAGCGACGGGCTACGGGCTACGGGCCTCGAGCTGCGAGCTATAAGCCACGAGCGACGGGCTACGAGCTACGGGCCTTGAGCTGCGAGCTATAAGCCACGAGCGACGAGCGACGGGCTACGAGCTACGGGCCTTGAGCTGCGGGCTACGGGCCTCGAGCTGCGAGCTATAAGCCACGAGCGACGGACCATGAAAGTCGGGGACTGGATGGAGCGAAGCAATGAGGCATGAGCAGATGGAGGTCTGGCAGCGTGGTAAGCGTTTGAGCGTAGACGTTTATCGAGAGCTTCATGGTCTCCGTGATTTCGGGTTCAAAGATCAGATCACTCGCTCTGCGCTCTCGATTCCCAGCAATATCGCGGAAGGTTTTGAAAGATATACCGAGCGAGAAAAATTCCGCTTCGTGTCTATTGCGAAAGGCTCGTGTGGCGAGTTTGCGACTCAAGCCTTGATCGGTATGGAAATAGGGTACATCGCTGAGCAGAAGGGTACTCAGTGGCGCAATGAAGCTATTCAGTTATCACGGATGCTTGGCGCTTTATTGAACGCTTTGGCGTCTGGCCAGGCAAAACACAAGTCTTGATGGAGTGCACAGCCTGCTCGTAGCCCGAAGCTCGTGGCTCGCAGTGCTCGTGTTCTCCACTCATGTGGGAGAAAGAACCGTGTCACACGCCTCACCGAAGATCTCAGAAAACATCGAAGCGTATCTGAAAGAGCACGAGCAAAAAGACCTGCTCCGTTTCATCACTTGCGGCAGCGTCGATGACGGCAAGTCGACCCTGATCGGCCGGTTGCTGCACGACTCCAAGATGATCTACGAAGATCAACTGGCGGCGATCACTCAGGCTTCCAAGACCAGCGGAACCACTGGCGACAAGGTCGACCTGGCGTTGCTGGTCGATGGCTTGCAGTCGGAGCGGGAGCAGGGCATCACCATCGATGTCGCCTACCGGTTCTTCTCTACCGACAAGCGCAAGTTCATCATCGCCGATACGCCGGGCCACGAGCAGTACACGCGCAACATGGCCACTGGGGCATCGACTGCGAGCCTGGCGATCATTCTGATCGATGCGCGCTACGGCATTCAGACCCAGACCCGCCGTCACAGCTATATCTGCTCGCTGCTGGGCATTCGTCATCTGATCGTCGCCGTCAACAAGATGGATCTGGTCGACTATTCCCAGAATCGCTTCGACGAGATCGTCGCCGACTACAAGGAATTCTCGAAGAATCTCAACGACGACATCGACCTGCACTTCGTGCCGATATCGGCCCTGGAAGGGGACAACGTCGTCAATGCCAGCGAGAACATGCGCTGGTACGCACAGGGCGGTGGCGAACCGCTGCTGCGTCTGCTGGAAGGCGTGGACGTCAAGCACGACAGCAACCTCGTGGACCTGCGCTTCCCGGTGCAATACGTCAACCGGCCGAACCTCAACTTCCGGGGCTACTGCGGCACGCTGGCGGCCGGCATTCTTCGCCCGGGCGATGCCATTCGCGTGCTCGGTTCCGGCAGGACATCCAGCGTAGAGAGTCTCGTGACCTACGACGGCGAGCTCGATGCCGCCTATCCCGGTCAGGCGATCACTGTCACGCTCGCCGACGAGATCGATATCTCCCGTGGCGACATGCTCGTCGCGGCGGACAGCAAGCTGGAGCCGACCACGGCGTTCACCGCAGATATTGTCTGGATGCACGATACGCCGCTGGAAGTCGGGCGCGAGTATGAGCTCAAGGCAGGCACCAGCGTCGTCAGCGGGCGGGTAGCGCGGATCATCCACCAGACTGACGTCAACACGCTCGAGCGCCATCCGGCCAGAGAAATCCCGCTCAACGGCATCGCCCGCTGCCAGCTCGAGGTCAAGCAACCGCTGGCGCTCGACCCCTACGTGCGCTCGCCGCACTCCGGCAACTTCATCATCATCGACCGCATGACCAACGTCACCGTGGGCGCCGGCATGGTGGTCGATACGCTCAGCGCCAGCAACATCGTCTGGCACGACATGGCCGTGACCAAGCAGCGCCGCGCCGAACGCAATCACCAGAAGCCGTGCATCATCTGGTTCACCGGGCTTTCCGGTGCGGGCAAGTCGACCTCCGCCAACGCGCTCGAGCGCCAGCTGTTCGGCATGGGCTACAGCACCTATCTGCTGGATGGCGACAACGTGCGCCATGGCCTGTGCGGCGATCTCGGCTTCAGCGACGAACACCGCCAGGAAAACATCCGCCGGGTGGGCGAAGTCGCCAAGCTGATGGTCGATGCCGGCATGATCACGCTGGTCTCGTTCATCTCGCCGTTCCAGCGCGACAGGGACCTGGTCCGCAACATGGTCGACAGTGACGAGTTCATCGAAGTGTTCGTGAACACGTCGTTGGCAGTCTGTGAAGAGCGCGATCCCAAAGGCCTTTACCAAAAAGCCCGTGCCGGGCAGATCGAAGACTTCACCGGAATTAGCTCGCCTTATGAAGCCCCCACGAATCCGGAAATCGAGATCAATACGGGCGAACTGAGCGTGGAAGATACGGTCAAGGAACTCGTGCTTAAGCTAAGGCAATATAATGTAATTGCATAAACTGAACCCAAAGTTAAAAGCCTTTTCGGCCAAAAAGCCGAAAAGGCTTTTTTTATGTCTGCTGTTCGACCTTTTTACTTTAAACCGACTTGCATAGGCTTATTCCTCATGCATTGGTAACTTCCACCCACACTGCCAAAGTCAATAGTCGTTGTACTAAAGCGTTGTAGGAAATCGGCTATTGACGACAAAAATTCCCTCTGTATCCCATTGTTGCAGAAGCATGAGCGATGTAGTATTTCTGTCTTAGTGCGGGGCGCGGTAGGGGCAGGATGCGGCCGTCTAGACAACATTCAGATACATGAATCGGGTGGTGCGAGCCAGTGATCTGGTAGGCACCTGCCCTGGCGGTAGCGTGGCTTTTTTAAGAATAGGTCGCTCAAGAATTACACTATTCAATGAAAGCCCTGCCCACACCGATGCTGCCGGCTCCAATAAAAGTATGGCTATTAGCATTAACCCGCCTCATTCACGAGGGTGCTGATTGAGCGGTCTGAAGGTACTGACTGGTGGCATCGCTTATCAGGATCGGCTTCTTCAGTGCGAATGGCCGTTGAGTAATGCCAAAACGCTGAAATTTTCCCGCTTTCTTATAGCTCTTTGGAATCAATTGCGACCGTCCAAGCAGCCGTGATCGCCGCCCGCCGCTCCGGTCGCTCGCTTTCTGATGCTGTGGTGGTCTCGCAGGAGCGTCAGCTCAGTGCGGTCAGCTTCGGCAGCCCCTTCAGCAGCGTCGGCCACCACTTGTCGGCGGCGGCACCCAGATGAACGGTGATTCGCCGAGCGTGCAGTCTCAGCGTGGCGGCGACCTTCAGCACCTGCTCGCGCATCCGGCTGAGGCTCCAGCCTTGCCGGGTCTGCCGCTCCAGCAGGCAGCGCAGGCCATGCAGGACCTGGTAGGCGTAGAGGCTGAGCAGCAGGCTCACCTCGTTGCGTGCCATCACGTCCTGAACGGTGGAGGCGCCGCGATCGGTCGACGAGAGGTGCACGTCGAGCGCCGACTTCACCTCGCCCATGTGCGCCTCGGCGCTGCCGCGCTTGCGGTAGAGCGCCAGGACCTTCTCCGGCGGCCAGTCGAACTTGCCGAGGTTGGTGACCAGGAAGAAGGCATGCAGCAGCAGGTCATCGGGGCGTTCCTGCACCACCAGCACCACGCGACGCGGTGCCGACCAAGAGCCCGCTTGATACTCCAGATCGTGGCACCACTCGCGAGGCTGCTCGGGTGGCCGGCCGGGTGGCCGCTTCAGGTGCGGTGCCGCCAGTTTCTGCAGGCCGGAGTGACTGCGCAGTCGGCCCAGGTACTCGATGTCGCACTCTTCCAGGGCCTCCAGCGTCGCGTTGTCGGTGAAACCGGCGTCGATGCGCACCCGAACCTGGGCGCCGGTGCTCTCGTTGAGTCGCCGCACCAGATGCGGGATCCAGGTGTCGGCGTTCTCGGCCGGGCCGGCGTTGCCCTCGCGCAGCAGGCCGCCCACCATGTCGCCGGTTTCTGCCAGCGAGGCGACCAGCGGTGAATAGATCCGCGCGCCGTACAGGCCATGATAGGCCGAGCCGCCCTGGTGGCCGTGGACCTCGATCGGCAGGCCGTCGATGTCCAGCGTCAGCTGCTTGGGGCGCTCGCCGTTCTTCAGCGCGGTCAGGCGCCAGATCACCAGTCGCAGCAGGCCTTCGTGCACGGCATCGATATTGTCGCAGCGCCCGAGGCAGGTCAGCAGCCGCGACAGCGTGGCTTGAGAGGGCCGGTCCTGGGCCAGGGGCGTTGTCCCGCGCGCATCGCTGCAGGCCAGCTGCCAGAGCGGATCACGGCGCAGCGTGTCGGTATCGCTGAGGTCGATCCAGCCCATCGCACGCTGCAGCACCAGGGTACGCAACTGGCTGGCCAGCGAATGAAGGATGCGCAGCGGGTGGCGTCGATCGACCAGATTGTCTTCCAGCGCCTCGATCACGCCGCTGTTGTCGAGGGCTTCACGCAGCAGCAGGGCGCCGCTGTCGCTAGTGGTGCGCTGGCCGCTCAGCTCAACACGGACAGAGCCGTTGCACGAGGGCGTCCAGGTGGATAGGCTTTCACCCATAGCGGATGGCTCTCTTGGTTCAGATTCTTGGCGGAACACACTGAATTTTCAAGAGAATACCATCCGCTATCTTCGTTTTCGGGCCGGCCTCATGAATAAGCCGGGATTAATAAGCAGAGCCGGTGTGCAGGGAAAACGCATGAAAAACCGCTCTACGACGGGCTTCGTAGCGATTTACCAGTAGGAGTTAATGTGGTCATCTATCGGTTTTTGATCTGGATGACCCGATGTTGACACCGTCTCTTATGCATCATTTATCGATCGTTCCCGACTTCCGCCAGGCCTGGAAAGTGCAGCATCAGCTGTCGGATATCCTGTTCCTGACCGTCTGTGCGGTGATTTGTGGTGCCGAGGGCTGGGACGAGATCGAGGACTTTGGCCACGCCAAGCTGGGTTTTCTCCGCCAGTACGGCGATTTTGAAGCTGGCGTACCCAGCCACGACACATTAGCGCGCGTGATGGCCCTGGTGAATGCTGAGCAGCTGCAGACAGCGTTTGCCGAGTGGATGAAGTCATGCCATGACGTCACCGATGGAGCTGTTGTCGCTATTGATGGCAAGACGCTGCGCGGTTCGTACTGCCGGGGCAAGGGCAAAGGTGCCATACATATGGTGAGCGCCTTTAGTGCGGCCAATGGCGTGGTACTTGGCCAGGTAAAAACAGCGCAGAAATCCAACGAGATAACAGCGATTCCGGAGCTGCTCAAGCTACTGAACCTGCAGGGGTGCCTGGTGACGATCGATGCCATGGGTTGCCAGAAAAAGATCGCGGCACAGGTAGTACAGCAGGGGGCGGACTACCTGCTTTCAGTCAAGGAAAACCAGCCGGCATTAGCCGATGCTTTCGAGGCAGCATTCCCCATGGCAAAAGTCGCGAGCTTCGAGGGTGATTCCTATGTAACGGATGAAAAGAGCCGCGGCCGGCAGGAGACACGCTATCATGTAGTCAGTGACTTTACGCCGGAATTTCAGGAGCTTAGCTATGAGTGGCCCGGGTTGAAAACTGTCGGCGTGGTGATGTCGTTTCGCCAGGAAGGCGACGAAGCCCCCGTAGTGCCGATGATCCGCTATTACATCAGCTCGGCGGATCTCAGTGCTAAAAAACTGGCAGAAGCGGCCCGCCAGCATTGGTTCGTCGAGAACAAGCTGCACTGGTCACTGGACGTGGCGCTTCGCGAAGATGCCTGCAAAATCCACCGTGGTCAGGCCGCTGAAAACCTCGCCAGGGTCCGCCATATCGCTCTGAATTACCTGAAAGGGGAGACAAGTTTCAAGGGCGGAATCCGGCGGAAGCAGAAGAAAGCCGCGCTGGATGAGACCTATCTGGCCGACATTCTCGCGGTATAGAAGTTTTCATGCGTTTTCCCTGAGCCGGTGTGCTGGCTAATTATTCGGGGTTCTGTGGATAGAGCCAGATTTTTAACTAATTTCCTTTGTTGCTGGTTGTAACTTTTCAATAGCTTAAAGCTTGCTGGCAGCATTTGGGTTTGGCCTGACGATATTAAAACTTAGAAAGCATTCCGGGTATTTAGTATGAAAAAAACCTTTCTCGTCACGGGCGGCGCGGGTTTCATTGGCTCCGCTGTCGTTCGCGAGCTGATTCGATCGACAGAACATACCGTCGTCAATGTCGATAAATTGACCTACGCAGGGAACCTGGATTCGCTGACGGAAGTCACGGGCAACCCACGTTATCGCTTTGTGCAGGCGGATATCCTCGATGGTGATGGTATGCGTCGGTTATTTCGCGATTGTCAGCCGGACATCGTGATGCATCTGGCTGCGGAAAGTCACGTGGATCGTTCCATTGACGGGCCGGCCAGATTTATCGAAACCAATGTGGTAGGAACCTGCCAGTTACTCGAAGTCGCCCGGGAATATTGGCAAGCGTTGAAACAGCGAGACCCTGACAAGGCGACGGACTTCCGGTTTCACCATATCTCCACCGATGAAGTCTATGGTGATCTGCACGGCAGTGATGATCTCTTCACCGAGACGACACCATACGCCCCCAGCTCCCCCTATTCTGCCAGCAAGGCGGGGTCGGACCATCTGGTTCGAGCCTGGCAACGTACCTTCGGCCTGCCCACGCTGGTTACCAATTGCTCCAACAACTACGGACCGTATCACTTCCCCGAGAAGTTGATTCCTCTGATGATACTCAACGCCCTGGCAGGCAAGCCGCTGCCGGTTTATGGCGATGGTCAACAGATCCGGGACTGGTTGTACGTCGAAGACCACGCGCGCGCCCTGATCAAGGTCGCGACCGAAGGCAAGGTCGGCGAGACCTACAACATCGGCGGGCACAACGAAAAGGCTAACCTTGAAGTGGTTCACACGCTCTGTGCGCTGCTTGAAGAGCGTGTACCCGAGAAACCCGAAGGTGTCGATCGCTACGCGGATCTGATTACCTTCGTTACCGACCGCCCCGGGCATGACGTTCGTTATGCCATTGACGCCAGCAAGATCGCGCGCGAACTGGGCTGGACGCCGGCAGAAACCTTCGAGTCCGGCCTGGCTAAAACGGTGGAATGGTATCTGGCCAATCGCGAGTGGTGGCAACGGGTACAGGATGGCAGCTACCGCGGCGAACGCTTGGGGACGCTGGCATGAAAATTCTCGTCACCGGAGGCTCCGGGCAGGTCGGTTTCGAGCTTCAGCGCCAGCTCTGCACATTCGGAGAGGTATTGGCGCCTGCTCGTGACGTGTTGGATCTCGCTGATAAAGCCGCGGTAGAGACCTGGCTGCAAAGGCATAGCCCTGATCTGATCGTCAACGCCGCCGCTTACACCGCCGTCGACAAAGCCGAAAGCGAACCCTCCCTGGCGAACCGGCTGAATGCCGAGCTACCGGCTCAATTGGCCACCTATGCCTGTCAGGCCGGCATTCCACTGGTGCATTACTCCACGGATTACGTCTATCCCGGCGATGGTATCGCCGCGTGGAAAGAGAGTAGTGCGACCGGGCCGCTCTCCGTCTATGGCGCTTCCAAGCTTGCCGGCGATCAAGCGGTTCAGGCCAGCGGCTGCAGCCATGTGATCTTTCGTACCAGCTGGGTCTATGCCGCGCGTGGCCACAATTTCATGAAGACGATGCTGCGTCTGGGCCGCGAGCGTAACGCTCTGATGGTGGTCGATGACCAGGTTGGCGCGCCGACCCCCGCCAGGTTGATCGCCCAGGTCACGGCGCTGGCACTGAATCCGCAGGGTGGAAGTCTGGCCCTTCCCTCAGGGGTGTATCACCTGGCGCCTCGGGGGGAGGCCAGTTGGTGTGCCTTTGCGCGGGAAATCTTCCGCCAGGCAGCCGAGGCCGGCGAAGCGCTTGCCATTGAGCCGGCAGGCGTCAGCCCCATCCCCACCGCGGATTACCCGACGCCCGCAACGCGGCCAAGAAATTCACGGCTGGCGCTGGGCAAGCTGGAAGAGGCCCTGGGCATCGAGCTGCCGAACTGGCAGTCTCAGCTGGCCTTGACCCTTCAGGAAAATCTGAGTCGGTAGGCAAATTATCTATTCAAACCTGTTTGCTGCTTATCGCTATTCAATCGGCAGCGACAGCCAGACGATGAGAAGAGAAAAAGGCTATGGCTCGCAAGGGCATCATTCTTGCCGGTGGTTCCGGCACGCGGTTGCATCCGATCACGTATGGCGTTTCCAAGCAGTTACTGCCGATCTACGACAAACCGATGATCTACTATCCGGTCTCGGTGCTTATGCTGGCCGGTATCCGCGACATTCTGATCATCTCCACGCCAGACGACTTGCCCCAGTACCAGAAGCTTCTGGGCAATGGCGAGCAGTTCGGCGTGCGCTTCGAATATGCCGTTCAGCCATCCCCGGATGGCTTGGCCCAAGCCTTTCTGATCGGCGAGGATTTCATCGGTGACGACTCCGTCTGCCTGGTACTTGGCGACAACATCTTTCATGGTCAGCATTTTTCGGACCAACTCAAGCGAGCCGCCGCCCAGGAAAACGGCGCCACGGTGTTTGGCTACCTGGTCAAAGATCCAGAGCGTTTCGGCGTGGTGGAATTCGACGAGAAGGGCAAAGCCATTTCCATCGAGGAAAAACCCGCCAAGCCGAAGTCGCCCTACGCCGTTACCGGGCTTTACTTCTACGACAATGACGTGGTCGAAATCGCCAAACAGGTAAAGCCTTCTGCGCGTGGCGAACTGGAAATCACCAGTATCAACAACGCCTACCTGCAACGCGGGGATCTCCGCGTGGAAAAGCTGGGCCGCGGCTTCGCCTGGCTGGATACCGGCACCCACGATAGTCTGATGGAAGCCAGCCAGTACGTGCAGACCATCGAGCACCGCCAAGGCTTGAAAGTGGCGTGCCTCGAAGAGATTGCCTGGGTACAGGGCTGGATCGGTGATAATGAGCTGCTCGAGAACGCTGCGGCTTTGGCGAAGACCGGTTACGGCAAATACCTGAAACGACTGGTCAAGCAGAAGGCCAAGCGTAATGCTGCCTCGATCATCAATTGATTCCACATCTCTTTACGAAATAAGCCGAAGTGCCCCATATGCAATTCGAGAAACTTGAAATTCCAGATGTCGTTCTACTAACGCCGAAAGTCTTTGGCGACGAGCGTGGATTTTTCCTTGAGACGTTCCGTCAGGAAGAGTTCGAAAAACACTGCGGTAAGTATACCTTTGTGCAGGACAACCATAGTAAGTCTGTGGAAGGCATACTGCGTGGCCTACATTATCAGCTGAACCAGCCTCAAGGTAAGTTGGTGCGTGTCACCCGTGGTGAGGTATTCGATGTGGCGGTGGATCTGCGCAAGGGTAGCCCCACGTTTGGTCAATGGGTGGGGGCTTTTCTGAGTGAAGAGAACAAGCAGCTACTCTGGGTGCCGCCGGGATTTGCACACGGCTTTTATGTCACGAGTGAAGAAGCTGAATTTCAATATAAATGTACTGATTATTATGCGCCAGGTGATGAATACTCCATCCGTTGGAATGATTCTGCGCTAAATATTGAATGGCCGTTAATAGAAGGCAAAGAGCCTCGGGTATCCGTAAAAGATGGGCAAGGCTATGCATTTACCGAGGCGCCAAAATTCGAAGGAAGCAAGCAGTAGCTGTGTCTGATATAGACCTGTAAAGCCAAGAAGACAACCTACTATTGAGTATCCTCAGTCTAGCAGAGCCGGTTTATAATTTGGAATAGTGGTTGTAAAAGGCTAATGGCTGATTATAGCTGCTATCCCTGTAACCTCCCGACTTTTGCCATTGATGTTATGACAGCATTAGTGGAATTAGTAAAGCATCTCTCTTTAGAGGAATGGCGGGTGTTGCTGCACCGCTGACGATATTTCGCCTTAACAAGAGCACGACAGACATGTCATTGGTTATTTATTTAGGCGTGCATGCGTTTCATGCAACACCCGAAGAAGCGCTTCAACGCCAGCACTCTGCCGTCGTTCCGATCTCTCAGGTACGAGACATTCGCCCTCACCAGACGACCTACAGCGTATTGAAGAACATGACGCAGGCGACTGCGGGCTGGCTGCAGCAGTGGCTGGGTCAGGGTGATGTCGAACATTGCACGCTCGCTTATCCATTGCCGATGCCCTACATCGCGGCGTTAATGGCCAAAGGTGTCAGTCCTGATACTGCGGTACATCAATGGCATGGCCAGGCAGAACGGTTGATTACGCTTTTCAAGCAAAACCGGCGGCGAATCAGCCTGGTGGCATACCCGCAGGCCGAGCAATCGGAAACGCCGGCGGGCGATATGATCAATACCCCGGTGCCGCTGCCGCATATTGCTCCCATCTACCAGCTGGCTGCGCAACACTTGATACAGCAGTCACCTGTTCTGGAAAAAACTCAAGCCTACCTGCTCGCCTGCACGCGAAACGCCGGTGAGACCAAACCGGCTCCCGTGCCGAATATCACGGAAGCCGTTGAGCAGTATCGTCGGTTAAGAAGCGAAAATCACGAAGCGCTCAAACGCCTGGAAGCTGATGAGATTCGTCATCGCGCCCTGGAAGGTGAATCCCAGGTAGCAGAGCAACAACTGAAACGATTGCGGGAAGGCCTCGATCAACAGGCTTTGCAGCTACAGCAGCGCAGCACCCAGCAAAGGCACATTGAGGAAGAGCGGGACCAATTGCAGGCTTCCCTACGAGGCGTGCAGGCCGATCTAGAGCAAGCATTGCTACGTAATAATGAGCTGGAAAGCGCACTGCAGAAGCATCAGCAGGCAGAAGAAGAAAGCATCCGGCATGAGGCCGAGCAAGCCGCCAAGCTCCAGGATATGCAGCAACGACAGCAATCGCTCAGCGAAGAAAACACTCTGCTGCTGGAACAGCTACACAGCGTGCAGGAAGAGCTGGAACAACACCTACTAAAAGAGCAAACGCGGCAAGCTGAATTGCAGCAGGCTGAGCAGCGCGCCAGCGTACTCGAAAAGGCTCTGAAAAAACTGCAGACGGAATATCAAGCTACGCTGACCAAGCATCAGCAGGCCGAGAAGCAGGCGGCCCGGCGTGAGGCCGAGCAAGCCGCCAAGCTCCAGGATATGCAGCAACGACAGCAATCGCTCAGCGAAGAAAACACTCTGCTGCTGGAACAGCTACACAGCGTGCAGGAAGAGCTGGAACAACACCTACTAAAAGAGCAAACGCGGCAAGCTGAATTGCAGCAGGCTGAGCAGCGCGCCAGCGTACTCGAAAAGGCTCTGAAAAAACTGCAGACGGAATATCAAGCTACGCTGACCAAGCATCAGCAGGCCGAGAAGCAGGCGGCCCGGCGTGAGGCCGAGCAAGCCGCCAAGCTCCAGGATATGCAGCAACGACAGCAATCGCTCAGCGAAGAAAACACTCTGCTGCTGGAACAGCTACACAGCGTGCAGGAAGAGCTGGAACAACACCTACTAAAAGAGCAAACGCGGCAAGCTGAATTGCAGCAGGCTGAGCAGCGCGCCAGCGTACTCGAAAAGGCTCTGAAAAAACTGCAGACGGAATATCAAGCTACGCTGACCAAGCATCAGCAGGCCGAGAAGCAGGCGGCCCGGCGTGAGGCCGAGCAAGCCGCCAAGCTCCAGGATATGCAGCATCAACAGCAATCGCTCAGCGAAGAAAACACTCTGCTGCTGGAGCAGCTACACAGCGTGCAGGAAGAGCTGGAGCAGTTCATGTTGAATGGCCAGGCACTGGAGCATGACCTGTCACGCTATCGGCACGAGAAGCAGGCGTTGGCACAAGAACTGGCCGCCCATCAAACTATCGCGGAATGGTTGAGAGCTTGCGCCACCAAGGCAGTGAAGGAAGCCACGAGAAGTAACAGAGTTTCCCAAAAGCGGCTGGCTCGACATAAGCAACTGCTCGAAAGCAGCCGTTTCTTCGATGCCGAGTGGTATCAAGAGCAATACCCTGACGTAGACAACGGCTCCATGGATGCAGCAGAACACTACCTGAGACATGGTGTGCTGGAAGGGCGTAACCCCAGCCCTCACTTCGATGCGCTGCACTACATTGCTAGTTACCCCGATGTAGCGGCCGCCGGACTCAATCCGCTGGTCCACTTCATCGAGCTTGGCCAGGCAGAAAACCGCCAGCCGTTGACTGGTCGGGAGTCGTAATCAGTATGCAGCCGACCCTCTTTACACAAGCAAACCTGACTATGCAGCCAACCTCCCAACGCTGGCTTTACCTCGGCACCCTGCGAAAAGAAAGCCTTGATGCTTTGCTGGCGCACCAGGAATTGCCGGAGCAGGCCGAATTCATCACGCCCGAAACGCCGGAAGACGCGTGGCGTGAGGTCACCAAAGTATTGCCGCAGGCACAACAACGCACCGCCAAGCTGGCCCAGCATACCGGCGAGAAGCCCTATTACCGCTACAACTTGCCGGAATTCAACGCCACTCAGCGTGCGACAGGCATCCACAGCCTCTATCCCGGGCTGGCTCTTGAAGATGACTCGCCGGTCCGGCTCGAGCCGCTGCAAGGCCTGATAGACGAGATCGCCGAGCAACCTGTACAGACCCTGGTGATCGAGCAGCCCGAGCTGGCACTGCCGCTGCTTGAAGGTCTGGCGCAAGCCCATGTCTTGGTCAGCCTACGGAATTTATGGCTGCGTACCGGTGTGGAAAGCCTCTACGAAAACACCCCCAGCCAAGCGGAGCTGCTGGCCTGGTGCGAACAGCAGGGCTTCGAGTTTGCCCAGCGCCTCGCGGACGACCCAGACTTTCCCTTGCTGCAGCTCCGCCGCCACCCGCTCTTTGACGCCTGGCAATCGGAGCAAGCTCGCAATGCCGAGCTGACCCAAGAGTGCGACGCTCTCAAGGACGAGCGAAAAAATCTGCGCAAGCAAGCCGAGGAGCAGGCAATAGCGCTGGAGAAACTGCAGGCACAATTGGCCGAACAAGCCAGCACTAATGGCACCCTGACGCAGAACAACGAGGCTCTCAGCGAAGAAGTAGCGCAGCTCAAGAAGCGTCGTAGCGAACTGAAGCAACAGGTCGAGAAGCAGCAGAAAACCCTGGAGCAGGCGGCTGAGGAAAACCAGCGGTTAAGCAAACGGCTCGACGAGCAGAAAAGCAGCGCTCAACAAGCGGAGAAGACCAGAGTTCAGCTGGAAACCGAGAAGAGCAAGCTTCAGGCCGAACTTAAAGCGAGCCGCGAGCGCCTGAACAATCAGCAAAAGACCGCCGAGGAAAGCCAGCAGCAACTGGAAAAATTGAACCATCAGCTCCGTCAGCGGGAAGCGGAGCTGAATAATCAGAAAGGTACGGCCCAGCAAGCTCAGGAGAGCCAGCGGCTGGCGGAACAGGCCCTGCTGCAAGCCAAGGAAAGCGCGGATTCAGAAAGCATCAAGCTCAAAGCATTGGCAGAAGAGCGGTTCAGCGAACTGAACGAAGCCCGCCAGCAAGCCAGCCGGCTCAAGACAGAAAATCAACGGCTTGAGCAGCGTCAGCATGCAATGCAGGAGGAGCTGGTCAAGGCTGAAGCCCAGCTCGACCTGATCAAGGACTTGCTGCTGCGCGAGAGCAGCCTGTAATTCCCCGGACCGGGACGAGACCATGGGACAGAAAGGCAAGAAACAGACCGGCGCGAAACGTCAGTCGAATCGTCAGAACCGTACTCGATCGACCAGCGTAGGCGTTAGCCGCCAGCCTGCCCAAGGAGAAGTGGCCCCCATTCCCCATGACCCTTACCTGCTGGAGCGAGCGCGCACCCAGTGGCAGTTCGGGAATTGGTACGCACTCACTCAACTGGCGCAACAGCCGCTGGAGCATCACCCCGATCGCGCCATGCTGGCCCTGCTGGCAGCAGCGGGTTTCATGCAGCTTGGCGATATGGCACAGGCTCGGCAGCATTTACGCCAA
The DNA here is from genome assembly GCF_976982775.1 of Salinicola sp. NYA28a. The sequence continues at coordinate 2,397,141 of NZ_OZ334582.1, read as the reverse complement.
TCCAAAGCCTGGGGGCAGAATGCGAAGCTCATTCGTCAGGTGATGATCTCAGGCGTACACAACAGCCTGGGGCGCGCCAGCGTGCTGGCCGGCCAGCCTGAGCGCGCCCAACAGCACTTCGAGAGTGCCATCGCCACCGGCATGCCCGGCAGCGATACCACCCTGCTGGGGCAGGCCAGAATCGGGCTGCAGCAGAAACAGCTGGGAGTTGACCAGGCACCGCTGCCGCTACGGGACAACCGGCCCATGATCGCGGCCCCGGCAATGCCGCTGGAGCGGGCGAGGGTGTCGCGATTCCAGTTGCACAAGACGCTGGACCTGGGCGAAGCCTGGGCGGGCAATACCATCAATACGGTGATCTTCCGTCATCACGGCATCATGACGGTGGGGGAATACCAGTACACCGCCTTCTACGTGGACGAACACACCCTGCGCCTGGTGCGGCGTCACCTTAAGGACGATAGCCTTCAGGTGTATGACTTGGCCGGGGAGTACAACCTCAAGGATGCCCACAATAGCATCAGCCTGGGCATGGATCGTGAAGACCATCTTCACATCAGCTATGACCACCACGCCACTCAGTTGAAATATCGCCGTAGCCTGCAGCCGCACGACGTTAGCGAGTGGACGGACGAGCTTCCCATGACCGGGAAAAACGAAGAGCGGGTGACCTACCCGACCTTCATCCTGCCCCGGCAGGGCTTTCCGCTGACCCTGCTTTATCGCCATGGCACCCATAACAACGGCACGGCGTATATCAAGACCTATGATGAAGCGCAGCAGCAGTGGCAGGACCACCCCAAGCCGATCCTGAGCGGTGCGGAGCAGAAGCCGTGGACGGCCAACGCCTACTGGAACAACCCTGTGGTGGGGGAGGACGGCAGCCTACACCTGAGCTTTGTCTGGCGCACCCATACCTTGGGCGAGGAAAAGCGCGTCAATAACATCAATGTGGGATACGCCAAGTCCTACGATAATGGCTTGAGCTGGTGGACCACCAACCACCAGCCTTATCAGTTGCCCATCACCCCCGCCAATGCCGAGACCATCTGGCCGGTCTCGCCCGGTAGCAACCTGATGAACCAGTGCAGTATGGCACTGGACAGCCAGCAACGGCCGCATATCGTCTTCTACAGCAATCATCCGGGCACGGGTATACCGATCTTCCAGCATCTCTGGCATGACGGTATCGAATGGCGTCACCAGTATCTGGCCCAGGCCTCTCAGCCATTCAACCTTCAGGGCGGGGGAACGCTGCAGATCCCGATCAGTCGGCCCTGTGTATTGGTTGACCGGCAGGACAATGTGCATGTGGTCTATCGCGATCATGGTCAGGGAACAGGCTTTTATATTGCGACCCTGATGGCGCCCAAGTATTGCTATGACCGCGCTGCAGAGCAGTCAGTAACGGAGAATATAGGGTTTGCAGAACCGATCATTGACAGGGAACGTTGGGCTCAGGACCAAGTGCTAACATTGCTGCAGCAGTATAATAACCAGCCAGACCATGATGATTATATAGGTAATCAATACGCGATGCCCCTTGATTGTTTTGCATTTATTATACGCGATTTTAAAATTAATTAATTTAAATTAATGTTGCATGATGTATTCTTAGGAGTAAGTGATGCGTGCTTTAGGGAAAGCAAACCGTTTCTTCAGGTCAAGACAGTATGAGCGTGCAATTAAAGAATATGAAGAAGCGCTTCATGAAGTTCCTGAGTTGAGAAAGCAGGTATTGTTTAATATCTCAATGGTAAATAAAGCAATTTCCAGAAAACATTGCGTGGTGTCAGGTGGCGGAGGAGACCATTTCAGCGAAGAGCGTGTAAAGAACTCCAAAGAGATGCCGCTTGAACTTTACGACCGAAACCATCCGGCCGTTCCTTACCTGTTAAGTCAGCAGCTTTATACAGTTGATATAATAGTGCCTGTTTACAATGCCTTGGAGGAGGTTAAGCGCTGCCTCAAGTCATTGTCTCTGCATAATGACGGCTATAAACTACAGGTTATTGTGGTCAACGATAGTTCTGACCAGGAAACGACCGATTGGCTGCGCCACTTCTGTTATGGTGACTCCTCATTCCTCCTGATAGAACACCCGGAAAATCGTGGTTACACTAAGGCTGTTAACACAGGTCTAAGAGAGAGTCATGGAGATTATTTAGTAACACTAAATAGTGATGCCATTGTTACGGAAGGATGGCTTCAGAGCTTGATACGTTGTATTCGTTCTGATGAAAAGCTAGGCATTGTTGGGCCCTTGTCCAATGCTGCAAGCTGGCAGAATGTGCCTGAGCTTCTAGATGAAAACAAGCAGTTTGCCGTCAATGAGATTCCATTAAACATGACGCCAGATGAAATGGCGACTGTTGTTCGTGACGCATCTCATCATGTTTATCCTCGTGTTCCATTTGTGAACGGTTTCTGTTTCATGATGAGCCGAGAAGTCATCAATGCAGTGGGGTTGCTGGATGAAGAGGCATTTCCGACCGGATATGGAGAGGAAAATGACTATTGCATACGAGTAGCTGATGCGGGGTTTGAGCTTGCAATAGCTGATGATGCTTATGTTTTTCATGCTAAATCAAAGAGCTTTGGGCATGAAAAGAGGAAAGAGCTATCACGGCAAGGAAGTCAACAACTGAAAGATAAGCATACCGAGAAAAAGTTTAAGTCTCTGGTTGATAAAATAAAAGACACTACCCAGCTAGACGATGTTAGAAGTGAGGTGAAAAATAAGATAGACGCTTTTCAGCGTTTTCGTGATGAGAAATCAAGCTTCACGTTTGATTTTAAATTGCTTTTTTTACTTCCTGTGCAAGGTGGTGGTGGTGGTGCTCATTCAGTTGTTCAAGAAGCTTGTGCGATGCGTCGTTTAGGGGTTCAGGTGCACATTGCAATGAAGCATGAGCAAGTCCCTAGATTCCATGAGAATTATGCAGATATAACTGATTTCAAAAGCATGTTTGTCGGGTTTTCGGAAGATGACTTAGTAAACCTTGCTGAAAAATACGACGTGGTCGTGGCTACACTTTTTTCTTCTATTAAGTACTTGAATAAAATTGTGGATGCTAACCCCCATATTCTTCCTGCGTACTATATTCAAGACTATGAGCCTCTTTTCTTTGAAAGTAATACCAGCCAACGACATGAGGCATTTCGGTCTTATAACTTAATTCCTCATGCTTTCTGCTTCGCAAAGACGAACTGGATTGTAGATAAGGTGCAAGACTGTCATGGTATAAATGTTGAAAAAGTTTCACCAAGTATTGATCATGATGTTTACAAATTCTGCGATAGCAGTAAAAACAAAGAAAAGCTAGTGGTTTCTGCCATGATCCGTCCCAAGACGCCTCGTCGCGGTGCGGCTAGAACAATGAGGCTCCTGTCTGAAATTTATAAAGATAACATGTGCGATGTTGAAATAAAGATATTCGGTTGTAAAAGCGATGAACCTGATTTTAAATTGCTTGAGTCTGAATTTGAGTTCTCCAACTATGGAGTTTTGAAAAGGCCTGAAGTTGCAGAAGTTTTAAGTGCTAGTGATATTTTCATAGATTTGTCGGACTACCAAGCATTTGGAAGAACGGGCTTGGAAGCTATGGCCTGTGGCGCAGTATCGATTCTGCCTATTTATGGCGGCGCCCATGAATATGCAATGCATCATGAGAATGCATTGTTAGTCGATACCTTTGATGAGGGGGCTTGCTTTTTAGATATTAACTCGCTGATCAAGGATAGGGAGAAGGTAAAAAAAATGCAGCAGCAAGCTCTTTTGACTGCTGCAAACTATTCAGTGCATAAAGCGGCAGTTAGTGAGCTTATGCCAATACTCAAGAATTTGAATAGTCATAGAGAGCGCAACCCCAAAGTTGACAAAAATGATCTGCTCATCTTTCCTTCTCTACAGAAAGATAGGGATACACCTACTGGCTCAGCATATGTTAGATTATTGTTGCCATACCAAAGTGCTCAGGTGTTAAAGAAGAATCGTGTAGAAGTTGTGAAATGCTTGCCTTCTATCGATTCTTGTAGTAACTGCACATTGATTATGCAACGCGATTTGCCGTCTGTCAGTTTTGATGAAATCAGTGTGTGGGCTAATCTTTGGCAGAAAAAAGGTAATAAAATAATATACGATTTAGATGACGATCTTCTTGAGTTAGAGCAGTTAAGAGATAAGGGGAAATTTGACGATGAGACGCCTAAAAAAATCCGCTTTCTAGCTCGCCATGCAAACTTGGTCACTGTTTCTACAGAGTCGCTTAAAAACAAGCTGAGCTCATTTTCTAAAAACATAATGGTCGTGGAGAATCGTGTCGATAAAGAGCTGTGGGATCTGTCTAATGGCAGAGACCATTCGCAAGGAAGTTATAGGCGTTTCCCTGGGCGCCCTATTACTATAGGATATATTGGAACGCCTTCTCATGCTCATGATGTTGCAAGAATTGAATCAGCGATGAAAGAGCTGAAGCGCAGGTATGGAGATAAAATAAAAATAGAAGTAATTGGTGTCTTTCAGGATAAATCTCCCACTTTTGGGGAAAGAGTCGGACTCCCAAAGAAGCGAGATTACCCAAATTTTGTGAATTGGCTGAAACAACGAGTTCATTGGGATATTGGGCTGATTCCTTTGGAAGAGAATGAGTTTAATAAATCTAAATCGCATTTAAAGTTCTTGGAGTATGCTGCATTGGATATGGCGATAGTGGTTTCTGATCATGCCGCTTATTCTGGCCTAGCGGAAGATAATAAAAATTGCCTAGTCGCTATGAATAATAAACATGATTGGATCGAAAAAGTATCAAAGCTAGTAGAGGATGAGCAATTACGTCAAAGATTGGCTGAAAATGCCTTTTACGAGTGTTCTGAAAAGCATTCTTTAGATGCACGTTATGAAAAAGCACTTATGGTTTTGAGAACAGTCTATTAACCCGGCTTATTCATGAGGCCGGCCTGAAAACGAAGATAGCGGATGGTATTCTCTTGAAAATTCAGTGTGTTCCGCCAAGAACCTGAACCAAGAGAGCCATCCGCTATGGGTGAAAGCCTATCCACCTGGACGCCCTCATGCAACGGCGCTGTCCGTGTTGAGCTGAGCGGCCAGCGCACCACCAGCGACAGCGGCGCTCTGCTGTTGCGTGAGGCCCTCGACAACAGCGGCGTGATCGAGGCGCTGGAAGACAATCTGGTCGATCGACGCCACCCGCTGCGCATCCGTCATTCGCTGGCCAGCCAGTTGCGTACCCTGGTGCTGCAGCGTGCGATGGGCTGGATCGATCTCAGCGATACCGACACGCTGCGCCGTGACCCGCTCTGGCAGTTGGCCTGCAGCGACGCGCGCGGGATGACGCCCCTGGCCCAAGACAGGCCGTCTCAAGCCACGTTGTCGCGGCTGCTGAGCTGCCTCGGGCGCAACGACAATATCGATGCCGTGCACGAAGGCCTGCTGCGGCTGGTGGTCTGGCGCCTGAGCTCGCTGCAGAACGGCGAGCGTCCCAAGCAGCTGACGCTGGACATCGACGGCCTGCCGATCGAAGTCCACGGCCACCAAGGAGGGTCCGCATTTCACGGACTTTACGGTGCCCGCATCTACTCGCCGCTGGTCGCCTCGCTGGCCGAGACCGGCGACATGGTGGGTGGGCTCCTGCGCGAGGGCAACGCTGGCCCGGCTGAGAACGCCGATACTTGGATCCCGCATCTGGTGCGGCGACTCAACGAGAGTACCGGCGCTCAGGTACGGGTGCGCATCGACGCCGGTTTCACTGACAACGCGACGCTGGAGGCCTTGGAAGATCGCGGCATCGAGTACCTGGGCAGGCTGCGCAGCCACACGGGCCTGCAGAAGCTGGCGGCACCGCACCTGAAGCGGCCACCAGGCCGGCCACCCGAGCAGCCTCGCGAGTGGAGCCACGATCTGGAGTATCAAGCGGGCTCTTGGTCGGCACCGCGTCGCGTCGTGCTGGTGGTGCAGGAACGCCCCGATGACCTGCTGCTGCATGCCTTCTTCCTGGTCACCAACCTCGGCAAGTTCGACTGGCCGCCGGAGAAGGTCCTGGCGCTCTACCGCAAGCGCGGCAGCGCCGAGGCGCACATGGGCGAGGTGAAGTCGGCGCTCGACTTGCACCTCTCGTCGACCGATCGCGGCGCCTCTACCGTCCAGGACGTGATGGCCCGCAACGAGATGAGCCTGCTGCTGAACCTCTACGCCTACCAGGTGCTGCATGGGCTGCGCTGCCTGCTGGAGCGGCAGACCCGGCAAGGCTGGAGCCTCAGCCGGATGCGCGAGCAGGTGCTGAAGGTCGCCGCCACGCTGAGACTGCACGCTCGGCGAATCACCGTTCATCTGGGTGCCGCCGCCGACAAGTGGTGGCCGACGCTGCTGAAGGGGCTGCCGAAGCTGACCGCACTGAGCTGACGCTTCTGCGAGACCACCACAGCATCAGAAAGCGAGCGACCGGAGCGGCGGGCGGCGATCACGGCTGCTTGGACGGTCGCAATTGATTCCAAAGAGCTATAAGGAAGCGGGGAAATTTCAGCGTTTTGGCATTACTCAACAGCTATTCGCGCTGAAGAAGCCGATCCTGATAAGCGATGCCACCAGTCAGTACCTTCAGACCGCTCAATCAGCACCCTCGTGAATGAGGCGGGTTTAGGTGATCTATGTCAGTCATTTTTTATGTGAATAATTATTCGTTGAGCGAAACCAAAAATAGAGAATTAAGGTAAAGGTGAAATGATTTTTTTTTCAAAAAATTGCCGATTTGGAAATAATGGAAGTTTTTCTTTGAATAGTGATTCGAAAATATCTATTTTTGAAGAAAAAAAGCTTGTTGTTTTTGCAGACAGGTTTGCTCTTTTTTCTCTTGATAAGGGGTTGATTAAGAAATCGGAGTATTTGGCTAAAAACCAAGTGGAGAAAAACTTTTTAAATGGTGCTATTAACAATAGTTGCTATTACGAAGGAGCTTACATAGTTGCCGGAAACGCATCAAAGAACAATTACTACCATTGGGTTAGTCAAGTATTTGCATCGATATTATTTGTCCTTGAGCATTCTGAAGATTATGGAAAAGAAAAGCCGATTAATATACTGGGTCCTCAGCTAAATAGATTCTCGAGGGAGTATATAGAAATTCTTGATGGGGTTAATTATATTGAGTTGAAAAAAGGTAGTTTGTGTTTAGTTGAAAAGGCATTTTTCACCAATTTGCTTTGGAATGATTTGGTTTTTTCAAAAAGCAAGCTGAAGGCAAGTCTATTTGATTCTTTGGCTAATAAGGTTGAGTTAACGAAAGAAACTAGAAAAAAAAGGATATATGTATCAAGGAAAGATACGTCAAAGAGATGCGTTAAAAATGAGAAGCAAGTCTTAGAGGCTCTTGAGAGATATGGTTTTGAAGAAGTTGTATTAGATGGTAAGAGTGTAAGGGACCAGATCCAATTATTTAAATCATCAGAAGCCGTTGTCGCACCTCACGGCGCGGGATTGACAAACTTGCTATTTTGCGACAAAGGTACGCTTGTTATTGAATTGCTCCAAGAGAACTATTTGAACACCTGCTTTTATGCGATTGCTGAATCGAAAGAATTGTATTATAAGGCGTTGGTTAACCCAGTGATAGTTAACGGTGAAGACAAGCACCGCGATGATATTGTTGTAGATATAGGGCTTTTAGCCGACCAACTTTCAGAAAGTCTCTCATATCAAGGTTTAAAAGCATGAAAAGAGTATTGGTGACAGGCGGCGCAGGATTCTTAGGAAGTCATTTGTGTGAAAAGCTGCTTGACTTAGGTGACGAGGTTATATGTGTTGATAACTTTTTCACCGGCAGGAAAAGCAATATTATTCATTTGATTTCAAATCCTTATTTTGAATTAATTAGGCATGACATCACTTTTCCCTTGTATATTGAAGTGGATTGTATATATAACCTCGCTTGTCCAGCCAGTCCTGTTCACTACCAGGTGGATCCTGTTCAAACAACAAAAACCAGTGTCATGGGTGCAATTAATATGCTTGGTCTGGCTAAACGTCTAAAAGTACCTATTTTCCAGTCTTCAACGAGCGAGGTTTATGGTGACCCGGAAGTTCATCCACAGCCTGAATCATATAAAGGCAGTGTAAATACGATAGGCCCAAGAGCTTGTTATGATGAAGGGAAGCGCTGCGCTGAAACCTTGTTTTTTGATTATTATCGCCAGCATGGCTTAGAAATAAAGGTGGTTCGCATTTTTAATACATATGGGCCAAGAATGCATCCTAATGACGGTCGTGTAGTTAGTAACTTCATTGTCCAGGCTTTGAAAGGTGAAGATATCACTATCTATGGTGATGGCAATCAGAGTCGAAGTTTTTGTTATGTCGAAGATATGATTGATGGGTTCTTGAGGATGATGCATTCGGAACAAAGTTTTACCGGCCCAGTTAATTTAGGAAATCCTGGTGAATTTACTATGCTAGAGCTTGCAACTAAGATTATAGAGAAAACTAAAAGTTCTAGTCGTCTCGTATACAGGTCACTGCCTGAAGATGATCCTATGCAGCGTCAGCCAGATATACGACTTGCTAAGGATAAGCTTGGTTGGGAGCCATCTGTTAATCTCGATGATGGCCTTGAGAATACTATTCGATACTTCCGGGATGTTCTTTCATGAAGTCTAATGGTAAGATTTTTGTTATTGGGTTTAATAAAACTGCCACGAGAAGCTTTCATGACTTCTTTGTTAAGAACGGGCTTAAAGGTGTGCATTGGAAAGATGGTGACCTGGCTATTGATATAGCTAAGAATATTTCTTCATTTCAAGATCCAATATCTGGCTATGAGGAATTTGATGTATTTTCTGATATTGAGTGTGTGACGAGGAAAGATAAGCCATGTATTGAAGGGTATAAGTATTTTAAGAGTTTTTTTCAATGGCACCCTGAATCAAAATTTATATTGAATACAAGAAATATTGAAGATTGGTTGAAAAGCAGAGAGAGGCATGCTGGAGGACTGTATTTGGATTGGTATAAATATCATTATGCGCTAGATAAAGAAAAAGTTCTGGAACAGTGGAGGTTAGATTATTATCACCATCACTTCCAAGTTTTGGATTTTTTTAAGGATAAGCCTGCTAGCTTATTAACTTACGACATTGATAGACATGAGCCATCTCGCTTGGTTGATTTTTTTGGTGGCCGGTGTGACTTGAATCCCGGCTATTTTGGCCATGTTGGTAAGACTCAATAACTTTTAATATCTGGGGAAGTAAGTGATGAGAATTGCCATCGCCGGCACCGGCTACGTCGGCCTCTCCAACGCCATGCTCCTGGCCCAGCATCACGATGTAATGGCGGTCGATATCGTGCCGGAAAAGGTAGCGATGCTGAACGATCGCATCTCACCGATCGAGGATGCGGAGGTTTCCGCCTTTCTGGGCCGTGACGATCTGCGCTTCCGGGCTACCCTGGACGCAGAGCAAGCTTATCGTGACGCCGACTACGTTATCATCGCCACGCCGACCGACTACGATCCGGAAACCAACTACTTCAACACCAGCAGCGTCGAGGCGGTGATCGAGCAGGTCATGGCCGTCAACCCCGAGGCGGTGATGGTGATCAAGTCCACCGTGCCGGTGGGCTATACCGCCGAGGCGAGCCAGCGTTTTGGCACGCAGAACCTGATCTTCTCGCCGGAGTTCCTGCGCGAGGGCAGGGCGCTTCACGACAACCTCTACCCCTCGCGCATCATCGTTGGGGAGCAGTCCGAACGCGCGGCGGCATTCGCCGAGTTGCTCAAGCAGGGGGCGGACAAGCAGGACGTGGAGGTCTTGTTGACCAACAGTACCGAGGCCGAGGCCATCAAACTGTTTGCCAACACCTACCTGGCCATGCGCGTGGCCTACTTCAACGAGCTGGATACCTACGCCGAGACCCATGGCCTGGATGCCCGTCAGATCATCGAGGGCGTGGCGCTGGACCCGCGCATCGGCGGGCACTACAACAACCCCAGTTTCGGTTATGGGGGGTATTGCCTGCCCAAGGATACACGCCAACTACTGGCCAACTACGCCGATGTGCCAAGCAACATGATACAGGCCATCGTGGACGCCAACCGCACCCGCAAGAACTTCATCGCCGAGTCCGTGCTCAAGCGTCAGCCGGAAGTGGTCGGTATCTATCGGTTGATCATGAAATCCGGGTCGGACAACTTCCGCGCCAGCGCCATGCAGGGGGTGATGAAGCGCATCAAGGCCAAGGGAATTGAGGTGATCGTCTATGAACCGGTGCTGGAAGAAGACGAGTTCTACAACTCCCGAGTGGTCAGAGATCTCGAAGCTTTCAAGGCGGAGGCGGATGTGATTCTAGCCAATCGCATGATTGATGAATTGACGGATGTGGCGGACAAGGTCTACACACGCGACTTGTTCGGCAGTGACTGATCTGAGCAGTTCGTTATTGCCTTGCTGTGTTTGATTAATCGGAGGTTTTTTAGTGGTCAAGGATTTATTCAGGCGGGCTCTCGTAAAGCCCGTAATGGATAGCCACCAGCCCCAGGCAACACAGATTGAGGCTTCCGAGCTGTTCGATGAACAGTGGTATCTGACGCAGTACCCAGATGTCGCGGAGCATCCCATCTGGCATCAAAAGCCGGCCCTGCACTATGCGCGTTTTGGTGCCGAGGAGAATCGCCACCCCGGCCCACGCTTCGATACTGTCTGGTATCTGACGCAATACCCGGATGTAAAAGCCTCCGGCATGAACCCCCTGCTGCATTATCTGCAGCATGGCCACAGGGAGGGGAGGCGGCCATCACCTGACGGTCCTGAGCGTGAACTTGCCTCTGCCGTCGAGAGACTTTTGCCACCTCCTTCTCCACAGGCGTCCTCTATAGAGCAGGGCGATGTCACCCTGATCAACGAAAGCGGCCTTTTCGACCGTGAGTGGTATCTGTCGGAATATCAGGATGTGGCCAGCCATGGCGTCGACCCGGTGGTGCACTACCTGCAGGATGGCGCCAGGGAGCTGCGCGAGCCGGGGCCGGCGTTCGATACGGCCTTTTACTTCGCACAGTGTCCGGACGCACGCCGAGAGGGTGTCAATCCTCTGGTGCACTATCTGCGTGTCGGACGTCACCGGGGCTGCCGGCCGCGGCCTGAGTTGACGATAGCGCCGTGGTGGCAAGAGGTGGAACCAGCTGAACCGGTGGCTTTCGATATGGCGGCGACTCTGGAACGCTTGAAGGTAGCAAGGCATGTGCCCGCCGTTATCATTCCTGTCTACAACGCGGTGGACGCCGTCGCCGATTGCCTGGCGTCGCTGCAGGCGCATACCCGGATGGCCTGCCGCATTATCGTGATTGATGACGCCAGTCCCGATCCTGCCGTGGCCCAGCTGCTGGATGGCTACCGCGATGTCTGGCCGTTCGAGTGTTACCGTAACGAACATAACCTCGGCTTTACTCTCACGGTGAATCGCGGCCTGCAGCTGGCAGGGCGTGCCGATGCGGTGCTGTTCAACTCCGACACCTGTGTGACGCCCGGTTGGCTGAGCCGCCTGCGGCTGGCGGCCTACAGTCAGGCGCGGGTCGGTACGGTCACGCCGCTTTCAAATAACGCCGGCGCTTTTTCCGCACCTGAGCCCGGGACTAATGCGTTACCCGATGGCTTGGCGTTGGAAGACCTTGCCCGCGTCATCTCGCAGGGCGCGCTGCGTCGTTATCCGCAGGTGCCTACCGGCAATGGCTTTTGCCTTTATATTCGGCGCGATTGCTTGGATGAGGTCGGTAGGTTGGATGCCGATGCGTTTCCGCGTGGCTATGGTGAAGAAAACGACTTCTGCATGCGGGCCGGCAAACAGGGCTGGACGCACCTCATCGATGATTCCAGCTATATCTACCATGTGCGCTCGGCAAGCTTCGGGGCCGAAAAGGTTGCACTGATAGAGCAGGGTCGGCAGGTCATTGATAAGCGCCATCCCGAGTATGGAAAGCTGGTCCAGAAGTCCTTCTCCGCGCCTGAGCTGCAGGAGGCCCGGCGCCGGGTGGCGACATTGACCGAGGCGGCAAAAGGCGCGGGCCGTGGGGTCAAGCCGCGCATATTGTATGTATTGTCGACTCGTACAGGGGGGACGCCACAGACCAATCAGGATCTGATGCAGGCGTTGGATGAGCGTATCGAGTGCTTCGTGCTGCGCTGCAACGCCCGCATCATGACCCTGCTGCATTTCGCCGAAGGGGTATACACCCAGGTGGAGCGTCATGTTCTCAGCGAGCCGTTGGAGGCGTTTCCCCATCGCAGTGCCGAGTACGATGCCGTCGCGGCCGAGTGGCTGGTGCGCTACGCCATCGAGCTGGTGCATGTCCGCCACATCGCCTGGCACAGCTTGGGCCTGATTGAAGCGGCTCGGGCGCTGGCGGTTCCCACGGTGTTCTCGTTTCACGATTACTACAGCGTGTGCCCTTCGATCAAATTGCTCGATGATCAACAGCAATTCTGCGGCGGGCGGTGTACCGCCACTCGCGGGGAGTGCGGGCATGAGCTCTGGGCCGAGGGTAGCTTGCCACCGCTAAAACACGCCGCGATTAAAACGTGGCAGCGCGAGTTCAATGATGTCCTCGCACAATGTGATGCATTCGTTACCACAACGCCAAGTGCCCGAGCCAACCTGCAAGCCGTTTACCCTGCTCTGAAGCAACGCGATTTTCGGGTCTTTCCACATGGGCGTGACTTCCCGCGCATGGCCCAGCTGGCACCCCCGCCTTCTGGTAAGGAGCCGCTGCGAATCGTTTTCCCTGGGAATATTTCCCGGGCCAAGGGGGGAGAAACGATTCGTGAACTGGCGCGCCGGGCGCCGGAGTTGGGACTGGAAATTCATATACTGGGCAAGGCAAGCAGTGACCTGGCACTACCTGATTGGGTGAACTGTCATGGCGGCTACATGCGCGATGAGTTTTTCGACAAGATTGCTGCCATCCGCCCGCATGTGGGCGCGGTGCTGTCGATCTGGCCGGAAACCTTTTGCCATACGCTGACCGAACTTTGGGCCACGGGCGTACCGGTGATTGGTTTCGATATTGGTGCAGTGGGCGACAGGTTACGTGAAAGTAATGCCGGCTGGCTGGCTCCGTCCATGACCGCCGAAGGGGTGCTAACTGTACTGGAGGAGGCCCGCCAGGCGGAGACTTGGCAGCAGAAGCTGCAGGCAGTACAACACTGGCAGCAGACGAAGGGGACTTCGCAAAGCTGCCAGGTAATGGCAGAGGCCTACCTGACACTTTACCAGCACGTCTGGCACCGGCCATTTAAAGCATTGTCGAGTGGCCTAATCGCGTTTGAGTCATAAGCCCACGGTTCAGGTCGGAGTCCAGACGCTATCCGACACCTACTTGATTCAAGAGAAATGATTTCATGCAATACCAGACTTTTCCTGGTGTAAAAGGCGGCTCGCGCTCTTCGGAGAAGCTGGCCGCACTGCGCCTGCCGTCGTTTGCGGGCAAACGCTTTCTGGATGTGGGCTGTAACGAGGGTTTCTTTTGCGGTTATGCCGCGTTTGACGGTGCCGAGCAGGTCGTGGGTATCGACAAGTCGAGCACGGCGATTGCCCGGGCCAGGCAGCGGTTTCCGGGTTGCGATTTTCTTCGGCAATCCTGGGAGCAGCTGCCGGAAGGCCCGTTCGATGTGATCACTCTGCTTTCCGCGCTGCATTACGCCGATGACCAGCCGGCACTCGTCGACCGTTTGATGGAAAGGCTGGCGGACGACGGCCTGCTGGTGCTCGAGATCAGTATTGCGCCGAACCCGGAAGATGAGTGGGTTCGGGTGGAGCGCTCCATCGACGAACGGTTGTTCCCGACTCGCAGGAAGCTGGGCTTGATGCTCAGTGACTATGCCTGGAAGATCATCGGCCACAGTGTCAACCAGGCGGGTGATCCGTTGCAGCGCTATGTGGTGCATGTGCGCAAGATGAAGCCCTATGCCTATCTGCTGATGGGCACCCCGGGCTCGGGCAAGTCCACGATCAGCCGTCGCTTGTTCAAGGTGGCGAAGGTGCCGGTCGTCTCTGGCGATCGGACTTATCTGCAAGTATCCCAGGGCAAGCACGAGGTTTCCGAGGGTCTGCGGGAATCGATCAGTGCGGAGTTCACCACTGCCAGCATCGACAAGCTGACGCAGCGACTGTTTGCCGATGGCTTCGTGGATGAGGTAGTGGCCTTGTGGGGGAAGCAGGTTGGCTATCGGGATTTTGCGCTGGACTCCTATGTGCCGCCCGAGCATCGCCCCGCGGTCAAGGAGGCGCTGGTGGCTCTGGGGTATTACCCCGTCGATATTACCGTGGACAACATGGGCAAGCTGGTGCCCTCTCGTGAAGCGGCGTCACGTGCGGCCAAGTACGAACAATACCTGCAAGACCATGCACCTGACGGGAGTGAGCGGCATATTGCCATCAGTAAAGTGATGGACAAGCGCTTGGCGTCGCGTATCCGCTGGCATCTCGATTCGCCGGTCAAAGGCCAGTGGTTAGTGGACGAGCAGGTCTTGAAAGTAGCCGGGTGGGTGGTTGGGTTGCACGAGTACCAGCAGCCGCTACGGATTTATATCAAAACCCCCCAGGACTATCGCTTATACATCCCAGAGAAGCGGCGAAAGGATGTCCTGAGTGCGGTATTCGGCTGCGCGGATGAAGCGCCCGAATTCTGGCAGCAAAACCCGTGCGGCTTCAGTTTCACGCTTGATGTCGGGCTGCTTGCGGAGGGCTTCGAGATTGGGGCGGTGCTGGGTGAAAGCGAAGTATCACTTGCTAAGGTAACATTGACGCTGGCGGCTGGTCACAGAAAGCCCGGCTTGGGTGAGCGCTTCATTAAGCGCCTCGGTGGCTCTAGTTGAACGGTCCTAGTTGAACGGCTCAAGTTAAGTGGTGCTAGTGAAGTGACGCTAGTGGAAGTGATACGAGAAGTGGCTGAGCCAAGGAACAGAATGCTAAGTAGATTGCCGACCTGGCGCATTGATCATCGCCGGATACGTTACCCGCGTCTGGTATGCGATCCCGAGCTTATACCGTTGCGTGATGTTGAATGGCTGGGCGCCGGGTTTAGTCTGGAAGGTCAGCAACCGACCGCGGGAGAAGTATATTTTCAGTGGCATTCGACCAGTGAGAACCCGCAGTTTCTATTGTGCGGGGCGAAGCCGCTGGCGGGCTGGAACATGCTCGAAATCTCCATGCAGCATGATCAGCCTCGGGCCGCGATACGGGTCTATTTCGACACTGGCGAAGGCTACAGCGAGGAGCAGAGTATTTTTCTGCCAATGCGCCAGGACAAAATCACCAAGCGCATCTGTTTCGTGCCCTATGGTACGCGGTCGATTCGCCTGGATCCGTTGGAGTCCGAGGGGCGCTTTGCCTTCGCTCACCTGCGCCTAGTGTGGCTGACGCCGCGCTTTGCCTATGACCGTATGGCTAACCGTCTTCGCAGCGTGCATCCCCAGTATCGCGATCTCCCTTCACAGACAATTCTCCGTTCATTGAAGCGGGAGGCTCGTGAAAATGGCTTGCACTGGAAAAAGCTGGCAGCGGCCCATTATGAAGAAACTTTCATGCACTGCTCGCCGGAGAGCAACTATCGCTACTGGCTAGAGCATGTGGAACCGTTACGCAAGCCCACTGTTCAGCAAGTGGCGGTGCGCCTGGCACACTTGAAGCGGCAGCCGCTGATTTCCGTCGTGATACCGATAAAAGAGGCTTTTACCGAATCATTGACAAATTGTGTCGAGTCGGTGATGGCGCAGCGTTACCCCAATTGGCAGCTATGTATCGCCGATGCTTCCGGGGACCTGAAAACGCAGGTGACCGTGGAGCGTTTCGCTTCGCAGGATGCGCGAATACGGGTCATCAGGTGTGATTCGCAGCAGAGTGCTTCGGCTTGCAACGTGGCGATGGAGGGGGTGCGTGGCGATTATGTGGCGTTCTTGGGGGCCGAAGATCAACTGGCGCCCGATTCGCTCTATCACGTCGCCGATACTCTGGATCGTCACCCCGAAGCAGAGCTTCTCTACAGCGATGAAGATCGGGTCGATAGGGAAGGGCAGCGCAGCGATCCGCACTTCAAGCCGCAATGGAACCCGGATTTGCTGTTGGCCCGGAATTATATCTCGCACCTGGCCGTGTATCGTGCTTCTCGCTTGCGTCGTATCGGCGGGTTTCGTGAAGAGCTGGAGGATTGTCAGGATTACGATCTGCTGCTGCGCTTTACGCAAGGCCTGGCGTTTGAGCAGATTCGCCATATTCCTTTCGTGCTTTATCACCAGCGAAGGAGGGTGCGGCAGGGTTCGCTCGAAAAAGGGCAGCAAGTCCTGGTCGAGCACCTGGCCAACACTGTCCCAGGTGCAAAGGTGGTGCCGGCACGGGGGGTTGGTTATCGCGTGGCATGGCCGTTGCCTGAGCCGCTTCCTCTGGTAAGTCTACTGGTGCCTACTCGCGATAGAGTCGAGATCCTGCGTCCCTGTGTCGATGCCATACTGGCGCATACGGACTACCCGAACTTCGAGTTGCTGATTCTCGACAATCAGTCTACCTGTGCCGAAACCCTGGCCTACATGGCCGAGGTGGCGAAAGACCCACGGGTGCGAGTGCTGCGCTGGAATCAGCCGTTCAATTACTCGGCGATCAACAACTTCGGCGCTCGCCATGCCCGGGGCAGTATCCTTGGGCTGGTCAACAACGACATCGAGCCGATCAACGACGACTGGTTGAGCGAAATGGTGCGCCAGGCCTGCCGTAAGGAGATTGGGTGTGTAGGTGCCAAACTCTATTATCCTAATGGCTCGGTTCAACATGGTGGGGTCATTCTAGGATTAGGTGGCGTTGCCGGTCATGCGCATCGATTTTTTCCGCGTCATCATTCGGGATATCGAAACCGTCTGAGCTTGGTGCAAAATCTTTCAGCTGTGACGGCGGCATGCTTGCTGATAAGAAGATCGGTATTCGAAGAAGTCGATGGGCTCAATGAAGAACATCTTAGCGTTGCATATAACGATGTAGATCTATGCCTGAAAGTCCGTGAAGCGGGCTATCGCAACCTGTGGACGCCTTACGCAGAGCTTTACCACCATGAGTCCGTGTCTCGGGGGGCAGATGACAACCCTCAAAAAAGAGCCCGAGCTCAACGTGAAATGCATTATATGCGTAAGGTCTGGGGGGATAAGCTGGATAATGATCCCGCCTACAATCCTAATCTGACACTTGCGTACGAAGATTTCTCGCTCAGATAACTCTCGTTTTCTCGATTCTGATTCAGACCTCGCAGAAGGTCTTTGATAATTTTATAAAAACGCCCAAGGGGGCAGGGTTTGTCTAATGTTAAATGGGTCGTGCTGAGTGATACTGCTCTGCCGACAGAAGATATCTATTTTCTAAATTCCGTGGCACCTTGGTTAGCCGAGCAAGGTTATGAAGTCAAGAAGATCAACACCAGGCGGTGGACCGTACCGCCAATGAGCAAAAAGCGCTTCGCAAAATTGGTCGATGGGGCCTATATACTGGTCAGTCGATCGCTATCGTTGAGATGGATAGAGCTGCTGGAAACCCAGCGCACCTGGAGCGCGGTTTATTACCTGATAGACGATGACTTCGAGGCGGCTGTACAAGACGAGAGACTGCCGCAGATTTATCGCCATAGGCTGGCCGGTATCCTTTCAGATCATCAGCCAAGGCTTTTGTCATTGGCAACCGAGGTTGTCGTACCGAGCTTGCATTTGCAGGCAATTCTGAAAAAAGCCCATCGAAACGTCCAAATGATGACTCCCCCCTGGTTATCCCAACCAGGTAGTCTCGAACATTTCGGGTATCCGAACTGGACTTTGGCTTTTCACGGCACGCGTGCTCATTTGCCGGACCTCGAGCATATCGCTCCGGCTATCCAGATCGCTCATGACCGGCGTTCAACCATTAACTTCGAAATCATGTTGGGCAAGCATACGCCTGAGAAGCTGAAACTGCTCTCCAGAGTAGCAACGCCTCGACCTCTTTCCTGGTCTGCGTTCCGGCATTACCAGCGGTTCAAGCGTATCCACGTCGGTTTGGTGCCTCTGTGGGACACGCCTTTCAACAATGCCAAGTCCTTCATCAAATATCTGGATGTAGCCGCGATGGGAGGCGTAGGCATCTTCAGCAACCGGGAGCCTTATCGAAGCATCGTGCACCACGGCGTAGATGGGCTCTTGGTAGAAGATGATCCGGAGGCCTGGGCCGATGCCATGCTTCAGCTCACTGATGACAGGGATAGAACGCGTTGGATGGCGGATAAGGCCCGGGAAAAAGCGTCGGCTATTGGTGACAGCCGTTTAGCGCAACGGTTCTGGTGGTCACGCATGCAAGCTAAACGCTTCCCCGCCGACCGCTCCGCCTGGCTGGATTCCCGCACCCCCGAGCTACTTGACGCCCGGCAATGACATCATTGCCGGTGCGTGCCGAGCCTCGCCCGGCACGATTGTTCGTTGCCGCGAGCGGCATCTCTTGGTTTCTCCCTCCTAATCTCTTGGTTTCCCCCTCCTAAACGCCTTTCCAAGTGACCTCACCCGGTCCTGATACGCTTTTCTGCAGCTTTACCTTTGTTGGTTGGTACGGATGAGCTCTCGCCAAACGCGAGGCTTAGAACCGGCCTGGATTTGTGTCATGACTTTGGTAACCTCCCCGGTTGCAGTAACCTATTCGACTGGCCGCTTCCCGTTGGGTTCATGATCCAGGGGTAGGCCGCTATTTTTAGGCTCCATCCTTTTTCCTAGACTGAGCGCAAAACATGTTCCCTAGTCGTAGGTCGTCTTCATCTTCTCGACGTGGCATTGGCAGAATTTTGGTCGTTGCCGCCATGGCCGGCGCGATAACCGGCTGTGCAACGCAAAGTGGTCATTACGGTAGCGATACCGTAGCCACCATGCAGGGCGCAGCGGCCTTGGGCCCCGAAATCTCCAGTTTCCTCGACAACGCCACACCCGGCAGCATTTCTGCTTTTCCCAAAAGCCCCTGGGGCTCGAACGTCTCCGTCATCGTTCAGGAACGCTACTTCGCCGCAAGCGGGCGTCTCTGCACCCATCTGGATGTGGATCGCCAGGGTGCGCCCGCGAGCGCTCAACGCGCCCAGGTGGCGTGTCTGCTCGAGGACAACGGGTGGTACGCCCAACGGTTGGTGACACAGGTGTTGGGCGAGCCCAGCACTCCGTAACAAAAAACCTCTGCTTTGGCGCCGTGCTTCGAGCGTATCGTTTTTTCGGTGGATTCGAGCAACGGCTTCAAGCCGTGTGAACACAACAGGAAGTTTTGCATGAAACATGCAGCATCGTTTTTCCGGGCCGGGTGTCTGGTGGCGGTAGCGTGCCTGAATTCCGGGTTGGCTAACGCACAATCCTTCGGTTCGGGCAGTATCGTTCCGCAAGACCAGCAAGCACAGTCGATGACCTCTCGAGCGTCAGAGAATGGGCAGCAGTCTCAGCAGCAGGCCGTCGACGACCAGCCTCGAGCCAGCTGGAACAGCTCGAACTATGGTCCAGCCAACAATGGTCCAGCCAACAATGGCCCGGCCGATCAGAACCAGGCGCTGGTCGACCCGAACACACTGCCACCGTTTGGCGCCAATCTGTTCACCGGCGGCTTTCGCGGCGTAATGGCGGACGGGCTCAACCCCGGCTATACCATCAAACCCGGGGACCAGATCAATCTGCGCGTCTGGGGCGGCACCGAGATGCAGAGCGTGCTGACGGTAGATTCCCAGGGCAATATCTTCCTGCCGGGGATCGGGCCGTTAAATGTTCAGGGCACGTCCAACAGCGGGCTGAATTCCCGAGTCACTGCTGCCATCAAGTCGGTCTACCCGGAAAACGTTCAGGTCTATACCAACCTGCAGGGCGTGCAGCCGGTGGGCGTGTTCGTCACCGGTTACGTGCAGAATCCCGGGCGTTATTCCGGTACGCCCACCGATTCTATGCTCTATTTTCTCGATCAGGCCGGCGGCATCGATCAGGCCTTGGGCAGCTACCGCCAGATCACGATCAAACGCGGCGGGCGCACGGTCGATACGATCGATCTCTACGACTTTCTGATCAACGGTGAAATGCCGCAGACCCAGTTCCGTGATGGCGACACCATCGTCGTCGAAGAGCGTGGGCCTGCCGTTGCCGTCGTCGGCGACGTTCAGCGTCCTTTCCGCTACGAACTGGCCGGTGAGAACCTGACCGGTGGCGATGTCACTAACCTGGCGCGTCTCCGATCCGGCGTGACACATGTATTGTTGCGGGGTGACCGTCCGGATGGCCCGCTCGCGCGCTACCTGACACTGAATGAATTCCGCACTGCCAGCGTTCAGCGTGGCGACGAGGTTCTGTTCAGCGCCGACCAGCGTAACGAGAGCATCGTGGTACAGATCGAAGGCAGCTATTACGGCCCCTCGCGCTACGTCTTGCCGCGTGACGCTCACCTGGGTGAGTTCCTCAACGCGATCAGCGTACCCAAGAGCATGACCAGCTATCAGGATGTCTCCATTCGCCGCGAGAGCGTGGCGGAGCAGCAGGAGGAATCGCTCAACGAGAGTCTGGATCGCCTTGAGCAGACATATCTTGGCTATCCCGCGCGCACCACTGGCGAAGGCGAGATTCAGGTCCGCCAGGCCGAGTTGATCGAGCGCTTCGTGCAGAAAGCACGTCAAACCGAGCCGACAGGGCGATTGGTCGTGGCGCGTGGCGGCAATATTGCCGATATCCGTTTGCAGGATGGCGACGTGATCACCATCCCGGAAAGCTCGGATTCCGTGCTTCTCAGCGGGGAAATCACGATTCCGCAAGCGATGGTCTTCACGCCGGGCATGAGCGCCGAGGACTACATCCAGAACGCCGGTGGCCTCACGCCGCGTGCGGATGACGATCAGGTCCTCGTCGTCCATCGCAATGGCGCTGTGATTCGTGCCGGCGACACCAAGGTTCGCGCCGGAGACGAAATCCTGGTACTGCCGGCTGCACCGACCAGCAACATCGAGCTGGCCACCAGCATTACGCAGATTCTTTATCAGGTGGCCGTGGCGACGAAAGTCGCGCTGGATCTTTAATGCCAATCGGACGGCGGGGCAGAAGTGCCTCGCCGTTTTAGGTTCAAGACATGTTTTCTTTAGAGAATGAGGGAGCTGCCCGTCATCCTTTGCGTGTTACATGGGATGTCTGGGCCGCAATGTTTTCGCGTGAAATGGTTTCCAGAACCACGGCGGACCGTATGGCCTGGTTCTGGATGATCTTCGAGCCATTGGCAACCATTGGCGTCATGGTGGCGATTCGTTCTTTCATCATGAGCGGAAGAACCATCGCCGGTGCCGACTTCGTCCCCTGGATGGTTGTCGGACTGATGGGATTCTACGTTTTCCGTGAAACCATGATGAAACCCATGGGGGCGGTCGACGCCAGCCGTGGCCTGTTCACCTATCGGCAGATTCTGCCGATCGACCCGGTCCTGGTACGCTGCTTCGTCGAAGGAATGATAAGAAGTTTTATTTTCTTGTTGTTCATCTTTGTTGGAGAGCTTCTAAAGCTTGACCTGATTCCTGACTTTGGGGTCGGCGCCTTGCTGGATTGGCTATCGCTCTGGGCGTTGGGGGCCGGCTTGGGGGTACTGTTGTCGGTAGTCTCGACGTTAGTCTCTGAGGTTGGAAAGGTCGTGAAGATAATAAGCTTGCCCTTGCTCATTATTTCCGGCGTGATTTTTCCTATCACTTACATACCGCATCAGTTCCAGCAGTACGTGCTATGGAATCCCATCGTGCATGGGCTGGAAAGCATGCGACTCTCCTTTTTTGATGGTTACCATACCCTTGATGGAATAGACATGACCTATCTATGGCTATGGGCCTTATCGAGTCTGACTCTTGGCTTGCTGATGCATATCCGGTTTTCAGCGAAGCTGAAGGCCCTATAACCAAGCCCTATAAACCATAGATACTGACAGGCAGCGATGTGGGATGATCGAAATTAGCCATTTATATAAACGCTACCATAATCATCACGGTAGCGACTGGGTATTGCGAGATATTGATCTCGTGATACCCGATGGGGTTAGCGTCGGTCTCGTTGGCCGCAATGGTGCAGGTAAATCGACTCTTCTTCGTTTAATAGGGGGGATGGACAGACCTGACAAAGGCACCATTATCAGGCGCCGCCGTGTGTCCTGGCCCATCGGCCTGGCTGGCGGATTCAAAGGAGGCATGACCGGACGGCAGAACGTCAAGTTCGTGGCAAGAATACATGGTGTCAAAGCCAGGCTGGACGAGCTGATGCAGGAAGTTCAGGACTTTGCAGAAATCGGACCAGCTTTCGATGAGCCAGTCAGTACCTACTCGTCCGGGATGAGAGCTAGGTTATCGTTTGGCCTATCGTTGGCCTTCGATTTCGATGTCTATCTCTCGGACGAAGCAACAGCCGTCGGTGACCGGGCATTCAAGAAGAAAGCTCAGAAAGCCTTTAAAGACCGCATCAGTAAGGCTAGCCTCATTATGGTGTCCCATGGCGAGGGTATCCTTAAAGAGATGTGTCAGGCCGGTATTTATCTAAAGCAGGGCGAAGCTTTCTGGTATGACAATATCGAAGATGCCATTGCAGAATATCACCATGAAACTGACAAGTAGCAAGAATTACGTTATGGATAAGTATTGAATATGAGAGTTCAGAGTTATCTCAAGAAATATCCGCATTGGGCCATTTGCTTCCTCGCGATTATCGTCAACGCTTTCTATTGGGGGATATGGGCGAGCGATCGTTATGTCTCTCATGCCAATGTCGTTCTCGAAAGTCCGCAGCTTTCCCAGCCACAGTTGAACTTCAGCAGTCTGCTGACGGGCGGTAGCGGCAACGCTGATATGTTGGTGCTGCGTGATTACATGCGTTCTGTCGATATGTTGAAGTACTTGATCGATAAGGCTGGCTATAGCGAGCATTATGCGGATTCAGGTGCCGATATCTTTAGCCGCCTGGGCAGTGCCGATGAACCTTTGGAGAAGATCTACGATTATTATCTGGACCACGTATCCATAGAAGTAGACGATTATGCCGGCGTGCTTCGCGTTGATGCCGAAGCCTTCACGCCTGAAAAAGCCCATCAGATTGCCTCTCTTCTGCTGGAAGAAGGCGAGCGGCACATGAATGAACTGGGCAGGCAGCTTGCCGAGGAGCAGGTCAGCTTCCTGGAAGGGCAAGTCGAGCTACTCAAGCAGCGCTATGAAGACACCCGCCAACAGTTGCTGGAATACCAGAACGAAAACGGTCTCGTATCCCCGACAGGAACGGTAGAGAGCTTGAGCTCCGTTGTGTCGAGCCTGCAGGGCGAGTTGGCCAGCTTGCAGGCACAAAAGAGCGCACTGATGAGCTTCCAGAGTTCCCAGTCGCCTCAGGTTGTTCGAATCAACAGCCAGATCAAGGCGCTAAACGAGCAGATCACTCAAGAACAGCAACGGTTGGCTACCAAGTCTGGTGACTCGCTGAATGCTGTTTCATCCGAGTATCAACGTCTGCAACTGCAGGCGCAGTTCGCACAAGAAAGTTATTCCGGAGCGCTGTCTGCATTGGAGAACACGCGTATTGAAGCGGCTCGCAAGCTGAAACAGCTTTCGGTCCTTCAGTCACCGACGATGCCTGAATATCCCGAACGGCCCGAAAGGCTTTATGACATCGTTCTGTTTACCGTGATTGCATTGTTTATCACGCTGATTGTGAACATGTTGATCTTGATCGTCAGAGACCACAGGGATTGATTTGGTGGATGCTTTTTGCTGCCAGGGGCCGGCTCTCTTCCTGGCGTGGCATCAAGCGGCATCAAATATGACATAGCATTTTCAAGACGCACCTAAAGCGATGGAGGCCTGAGCCTGCGTCGTTTCTTCAAAAGCAACCTTCATGGTTGCTTTTTTTGTGCCTGAAATTGGGGGCAGATGTCGATATTGCGACGTGAAGTGGCGCGATTAGAAAGGATGTCCATTCCTGAATGAACTTCTCGGGGACGTTCGCTAGTTGGTTAGGCGTTTAACTTTTTAAATAACATCAGTTACATGCATGTGACTCAAACGTTAGGGAGTCCAATCAATCGGTAACAAAAAATCTGTGCCTTCTCATCTGTCTCAGCGTGTATCGTGAATCGATGATAGAGGCGCCGATGCGGAACGGCAGCATTAACAGAATGAACGTTTTCGTGCAAACATGAGCACTATTTTTCCGAGCAGGTTTTTCCGAGCAGGGCGTTTTTTTCCGAGCCGAGCGCTTGGTGGCGGTAGCATGCTCGAAAGCAATTTTCTTGAAACTTAATCCGAAGGAGAAAATGAAATATACCCTGAAAGATCAGTCGTGCGCTAGTTATTGTCTACCGGCCTTGACAGCTGGCAATTGATAATTTTGATGAAACTCAACGATATTCATTTGGTTATCAACGCGGCGGTCTTTGTGGGTTTAATGGTAAGCAGGCTGATTGTGCCACGAAAAGGCTTTCTGTTTTCGTACGGTTGGTACTGGTTGTTGTACGTAGATAAGCAGATATAGCAAGGATGCAGGTAGATAGCTTATGCAAACATTAATTTTGTCTAAATATGGTGGCGAATCAGAACTCAGAGCTGCGTTACAGAAAGTGTCTCAACACTATTTCGGTGAAGACTTTCTTCTGCTGTCACCTGTTCGCGCCGATGAGGAAAGAATCGAATCCATTCAGGTCGGGCTGGAAGAAGAAACTGAAATAAAGGAAGTGATCAAAGGGCGATCACTGAAAAGGCTTGTTCTTTTAGGGTTTGCAAGGCAGGAAACGATATCGCTGACTTTATTGGTAGATATGATCTCCTGTGGCATCGAAGCTATCGATGGGTTGTACGAGGATGAAATTTCACGTTATGCACCTTTCAAGGAGGAGCAGGCCAGTACTCTGTTGATATTCCCTGGCGCCATGCTGCCATTGAATATGGGCTCGCATCAAAGATCGTTTCTGCTTCTCGCGGCCTTGAACTACTCGGGGTATCCAACGGATGTCATCATCACCGGGGGAGACCCTCGTAGTGTTAGCAGGTCGAGGCGGCTGCTGCTAGCTATCGCGCCCAATGTCTATGTCTATAAAAACAACAAGCGAAAACTCCCTGACTATCTATGGCTTCGGCGCGAGGCAGAGCGAATCTACCGTAAACGAAGGTTGGATAGGAATGACGTACCGGAGCTGTTTGCAGACCGCTATGCCAACAAGGCGACCGAGTCCTTGAAGAAAACGATGGTGACCTTGCAACAGGAGAAACAGTATAAAAATATCATCGTGAGTTATGCCTGGATGTCACGCAGCCTGGATTATCTCCCGAAAGACGCTCTCGTTGACGTCAAGTTGATATGCGATACCAATACGCACCGAATTCTGCTGGCACCGGAAGTCATCGAGCAGCTGCCGGCGGTCAAGGCAGTACTGGAAGACGCCGCGTTGAAGCGCCTGTTCCGTTATTGCGCCGGGCATGCTCGCTTACCGATCTGTCATATCGAGAACGTGCACAACGGTAGCCGGGATAGTCTGACTGAGCGCGATCCGCAGAAGAACCTGCATGTCGATACGTTCCAGCCCACCATGAAGTTCTGGCTCTATCTCGAAGACGTGACCGACGAGAACGGTCCGTTCGTGTTCGTGCCTGGTTCCAACCGCCCGCATCGCGAGCGGCTCAAATGGGAATACCAGATGAGCCTGCGCGCCAGGGAACACGCGGATCGATATACGGCCCGCGGCTCGTTCCGGGTGAGTCAGGAAGAGGCGGAGCGGTTGGGCGTATCCGGCCCTCAGCCGTTTCGTGTCAAAGCCAATACGCTACTCATCGCCAACACCTTTGGCGTACATGCCAGAGGCAACGCAGAGCCGGGCAGTTCCCGTCTGGCGCTATGGGGCATGAGCCGAACCAATCCCTTCCTGCCATTACCGGGTTTGGGGTTCGATTACTTCAATCGACTTCAATACCGCGTGCTCCAGCGCATGCGTCGGCAGGAAGATGCCAGGGCTGCTGCCAAGGGCGGGAAGTCATCCTGGCACGTGATCGAACAGCGGCGGTTGTAGTGTTGTGGCTCGATGGGTTCGAGCCATTTAATCACGGGTAGCGACTCCTCATTCTCTGAACGACTCATCCTCTCCGACACCATGGTAGTATTGGTATTGTAATCTACTTGTTTACACATGTGGCCAGTTAGACTACACTGATCCCATGATCAAGACCTTCAAGAGCAAGGGCCTGGCGACGTTGTGGGAAACCGGTAAATCCAGGATCGACAAGCGTATGCATAGGCGCATCCTGATCCGTTTGGCTGTGATCAACGAGGCCGCAAGCGTTGAGGATATCAATTTACCAGGCTACAACTTCCATGGCTTGCAGGGCTTCAATCCCAAGCGTTACACCGTGCATGTGAATGGCCCATGGTGCCTCACCTTTGAATTCGAGGGCGGCAACGCTTATCAGGTTGATTTTGAGCAATACCACTGAGAGAGGTGGAATCAATATGGCTATTACGGCAAAGCAGGATTCCAGCCGTTGCCCGCCGCACCCCGGCGAGGTGATCGAAGATATGCTGGAGGATTTGGACTACAGCAAGAGCGCCATCGCGAAGATGCTGGGCATCTCACGCCAGCAGCTGCATGCCATTCTGGCTACGCGCAAGCCTGTATCACCAGAAATGGCGGCACGCCTCGGCAAGCTGTTCGGCAACGGCCCTGGTCTGTGGCTGCGTCTTCAGGCGGCCCATGACGCTTGGCATGCCGAGCGCGAAGTAGATGTCAGCGCGGTGCCCTCTCTGAGAGTGGCCTGAAAAGCATTCGGAAGCAGATTAGGGCGGCGGCGCAATGCCAAATAGCTCTGCCAGCGAAACGCTGGGCAAACATAGCGTTTCGGCCGACTGCGCGTTGAGCCTAGCTCTGACAGCCGGGTTAGGTTCGAGTTTCATCGCCTCGGAAACGACGTTGGTATCAAGGACGATCATTCAAATCTCATAGGCTTGGCCGATGTCTTGTCGCGCGCCTGATTGAAGAGCGCAACGTCTTCGTTGGTCAGCCCACCTTGCGGCCCAGAGCTGCCAGAGCATCGCCCATGTGAAGGCGTTTTGCTGGCCATGTGGCCTCTTCCAGGATGGCCCGTACTTCGGCTTCGGTGCTGCGGTTATGCCGCTTGGCCCGTGCCTTCAATGCGTCGTGTACTTCATCAGGAATGCTTCTGATTGTCATCATGCCCATGGCTCATCAGCTTCTGTTGCATGCGGTTAACACCCTACTGGAAAGCAACCTTCGGGTTGCTTTCCGCGTTTCTGAGGACGGTTCGATGAGTGGGTGCCGATACCTGCCAATAGTGAACAGGGAACGGCGGCCGGGTTCATCTCGCGTCAATTGCACCGCCTTGACTATGCTTCTCTCCGAACATGGGCGAAGACATGGTGGGCAGCGCTTGCCATGAGCCTGAATCTCGACCCCGACGAGGAGCAGCGAGATGGCATCACGCGAGGAAGCCGCACGTGAAATCCGCTCGGCACTGGAGCGCGCGTCGTTCGGGAGCACTTACGTTCTCTTTCGCGGTGAATACCGAGAGATGCCGGTCGTCGAGGTGCCTGTCGATCTACCGTTATTTCGTCCTGAAAATGGGCGGTTGATCACCCAGCTTCATCGTTACCTGAGTGAACAGGATCTCGATGAGCAGACGTTTGCTTCGCAGATTGACCAGAAATGGGTACAGGAAGCGCTTCAGCAACTGTTGGTACCGATATCTCAGGATCCGCGGGGGGCGATCTATGAGGAACTGGCGCGTCAGGCTCAGCAGACCGAGCCCTTGTTGATCACCTACGATGGTGTGGTCGTCAACGGGAATCGACGCCTTGCTGCAATGCGCGCGCTTCATGCGCAGGATAGTGACCGATACGCCGCTTTCGGCCGGGTTCGCGCAACGGTCATGCCCGAAGAGGCAACCGCCGAAGATGCCGAGTATGTCGAGTCGGCGCTGCAACTGGCGCCGGAAACCAAGCTCGCTTACACCTGGATCAACCGCCGTCTGAAGCTTAGAAGGCAGTGCAAGGTATTGAAGCTGCCAGTCGAGCGCATTCTCGAAAGCTATCGCCTGCCGGACAAGAAGAGCCTGGAGCGGGAGCTGGCCGAAATCGATCTGGCCGAGGCGTATCTACGCGATTACCTGGGAAAGGCCGAGGATTATCCGCGCATCGAAGATGCCGAGACCCACTTCGTGGCGCTCAACGAACAACTGGCGGCGATCAAATCACCCGATCTGAAATCGCTCTGGCGTCTGGCGGGCTTCGCGATGATTCACTCCCGAGGCGGTAACGTCAGAGAGCTCGAGTACTTTCCCTTCGTGCCGCCCAATCCGGTCAGCGTGCCGGAAGTGGCTCTGTTTCGTTTTGCCCGATCCCGCGGGCTGCTCAGTGATGAGAATGCATCGGCTTCCGTAGCGGCCTTGCCGCATTCGGCCCTGGAGCGCTTGCTGGGCACGCCAGACGCAGCCAGCGGTGTTGCTCTGGAATTGGCGGAAACGCTCGACCAGCTTCGAATCGAAGCCAACTACCAGGAAATGCCCAGGCGCTTGCTGCACCACGTACAAAGGGCGCGCAAGCTTGCCGAAAAGCTGGAAGCGGATCGGCTGACGGCGGCGCAAAAGGCCAAGATCGGCTCGGAGCTGGCGGCAATGAGCTACCACAGCCGGCGGTTCCTGGGGGAAGAGAGCGATGCGCCGGCACCGCTATCGCCCACGAAGCGCAAATGGCGCAAATTCCGGGAGGAACCGCAGCGATTCTGCAGCGATTCGACCAACCCGCTGCTGCGGTGGCTGGGGCGCCACTGGCCGGGGCGGTAGAGCGAATGCTGGCTCCGAACGGTAGGGCAGGCAATCGGCCGTCTCGCCGATAGTCGCAGGAGCCGAGGCGCTGTATGCCCGAGGGTCAATGCTTGAATACAACCGCGGCCTTGCCACTTCTATGGCAAGGCCGCGTTCGTTTGGTGGGTAACAACGCGCGCTAGGCGGTACGCGCTTTCCACTCTGTCTCGAGCATGTCGAGGGTCCGGTCGATCTGTTCGCGGGTGTGGTCGCAGTTGAGGAAGAAGCGCAGGCGCGCACTTTTCTCGGGCACGGCCGGGTGAAGGATCGGCTGCACGTTGATATCGTCCTTGAGCAGGGCGTCAGATAGCCCGGCGGCCAGCACGGAGCTGCCGACGATCACCGGCACGACGGCGACCCCGATGCTCTCGCCGATATCGAACCCCTTGAGCCGCGCCTGCTGCAGGAAGTAGCGCGAGATATCGTGCAAGCGCTTCAGGCGCTCGGGTTCTTCCTTCATGATCTGCAGGGCGGCCAGCGACGGCCCGGCCACCTGGGCGGGCATGCCTACGCTGTAGAGGAACCCCGGCGCGAAGTAGCGCAGCATCTCGACCAGTTCACGACAGCCGGCGATATAGCCACCGCAGCCGGAGAGTGTCTTGGAGAGCGTGCCCATCCAGATATCGACATCGAGAGCCGGCACGCCGCAGTATTCTCGCAGCCCCAGCCCCCGGTCGCCCATCACGGCGAAGGAGTGGGCTTCATCCACCATCAGCCATGCCTGGTGGCGCTGCTTGATCTCGACGAAGCGTTTCAGATCCGGGGCGTCTCCATCCATGCTGTAAAGCCCTTCGATCACCACCACCACACGCTCGAACTGGCGGCGATGGCGCGTCAGCAGCGCCTCGAGCGCAGCCGGATCGTTGTGCGCGAAGCTCATGCGGCGCGCGCCGGAGAGCTGCGCACCGACCACGGTGCTGTTGTGGATGTACTCGTCGTGAAGGATCAGATCCTTGGGGCCGAGCAGATAGCCCAGCGTCGAAACGTTGGTGGCATGGCCGCTGACGAACGCCACGGCATCTTCGACTTCGTACGTCTCGGCGATCGCCCGTTCCAGCTCGTGGTGGATCGGCCGTTCGCCGGAGACCGGACGGCTGGCCGAGACCGAGCTGCCGTAACGCTCCAGCGCATCGATGCCGGCCTGGATCACCTTGGGGTGATGAGCCAGGCCCAGGTAGTTGTAGCTGGCGAAATTGATGCACTCGCGCCCGCCGATCACCGTGGTCGCCCCGGCAGTGCTCTCGTGGACCTTGAAGAACGGGTCGGGAATGCCCAGGCGCTTGCCGCCTTCGCGCATCATCTTGAGCTGTTGATAGCCCGGATGACGGTCGAAGCGGGTGAAGCGCTCGTCGACGCTGGTCGCGGCCGGCCTGGGGGCGGTATCGCCCTCCGGCCGTTGCTGGCGGCGCTGGCGGGCTTCCTGCAGCAGGCGCTGTTTCAGCACGTCGCGGGATTGGCTCATGATTTGGCCTCCCCGGCGTCGCCCTGTGATCCACCGCCATTCTGCAGCACCTCGACGCCGTGCTGGGCGGCCAGCCCGCTGAGGGCGTCTTCATCGCTGTCTGACGGGGCTTCGTCGCCACGCAGCTTGAGCATCAGGTAGTCGCACAGCTTGGCCAGCGTGCCGGCTTCGCTGAGCACCATGACCGGGACCTGGACGCCCAGGCGGGCTTCCAGCGCGGTCACCAGCTCGACGCCCATCAGCGAGTCGAAGCCCATGTCGTAGACGGATTTGTGAATATCGATCTTCTCCTCGTCGATCAGCAGAATCTTGGCGAGTTCCTTGCTGAGGACATCGATCAGGGTGGTGTAGAGCGCTTCCGGCGCCAGGCTGGCCAGCAGCTTCTGCAGGTCGTCGTCGCCTTCCTGGCTGCCGTCGTCCTCGGCGGTGCGGGCGATTTCACGATAGCGCGGCGCTTCCGCCGTGGGCAGGAAGCGCGCCAAAGCACGCCAGTCGAGTTCGAGCACGCCGAGCGAGGCGACATCGGCCACCAGCATACGCTCGAGCACCGCCAGGGCATCGGCGGAGGTCAGTGCCTGGCCGCCGAGACGTTCCTGCAGGCTGTCGCGGGTCTGGGTGTTGCGGGCGAGGAAGCCCAGGTCCTCGATCGCGCCCCAGCGCACCACCGTCGCCGGACGCCCGTTGGCGCGCCGGTGGGCGGTGAAGGCTTCCAGCCAGTGGTTGGCGGCCACGTAGCTCGCCTGGCCGGGGTTGCCGAACAGGGTGGTCGCCGAGGAGTAGACCACGAAGAATTCGAGTTCGTCGTCGGCGGTGAGCGAATCCAGATGGCGCGCGCCTTCGAGTTTCGGCGCCATGGCGTGGCGGATACGCGCTTCATCGAGATTGCGGATCAGGCCATCGTCGATGACGGTCGCGGCGTGGACGATACCGCGAATCGGGCCGAGGCTCTGGCGCGCTTCGTCCAGCACGCGTTCGAGCGCCTCGGCATCGGTTACGTCACAGGCGCGGGCCGCGACTGTCACTCCGAGCGCTTCCAGCCGTGCGATGCCGGTTTCGGCTTCCTCGGTGGTGGGGCCGCGACGGCTCAGCAGCAACAGCTGGCGCGCGCCCTTGGCGGCCAGCCATTCGGCGGTGGCCAGACCGAAGCCGCCGAGGCCGCCGGTCACGACATAGGTGCCGGCGGCATCCAGCGTCAGCGGAATGTCCTTCGCGGGGGCCGGTGCCATCTGCGGCGGGCGTTCGTAGGTAACGACCACCTTGCCGATCTGGCGGGCCTGCTGCATGTAGCGGAACGCCTCGACCACGCGGTCGCTGCCGAAGGCGATGTACGGCAGCGGCGACAGCGTGCCGTCGGCGAACAGCGCCATCATCTCGGTGAACAGTTCGCCGGTGAGTTCCGGCAGCTCGCTCATCAACTGATCGGAGTCGACGCCGAAGTAACTCAGGTTGTTACGGAACGGGCGCAGGCCGACCTTGGTGTTCTCGTAGAAGTCGCGCTTGCCGAGTTCGATGAAGCGGCCGAACGGCTTGAGCACGCGCAGGTTCTGGTTGATCGCTTCACCGGCCAGGGAGTTCAGCACCACATCGACGCCATCGGCGCCGACACGCTGGCCGTTGCCGTCGCCTTCCCGGGTCTGACGTTCCAGGAAGTTGTCGTGAAGAATCTCTTCGGCAAAGGTCAGGCTGCGCGAATCGTAGATGCGATCGACCCCCATCAGCCGCAGGAAGTCCTGTTTCTCCGGCGAGCCGACCGTGGCGATGATTTCCGCCCCCAGCCAGCGGCCGACCTGGATCGCGGCGAGGCCGACGCCGCCGGCCGCGCCGTGGATCAGCAGCCGTTCGCCGGGCTGTACGCGAGCCAGATGCTTGAGCGAGTAGTAGACGGTGAAGAAGGTCGTCGGGATCGTCGCCGCCGCAGCGTAGCCGATCTCGGCAGGAATCTTTGCCACTGCGTTGACGCTGGCGACCAGTCGATCGCTGAAGCTGGCTGGGCCGAAGCCGACCACCGCGTCACCCGGGCACAGCGAGCCATTCGGATCGCCGACGCTGACCACTTCACCGGCGAACTCCAGGCCCAGCGTGGGGCCGGCGAAGCCGTTCTCGATCGCTTCGTCCGAGAGCAGGCCGAGCGCGTACATGACGTCGCGGAAGTTGAGTCCGGTGGCCTTGACCGCAATCTCGACCTGGCCGGCTTGCGGCGCGGGAAGATCATGCGGCTGCCAGCGCAGGTGGCGCAGTTGACCCGGTAGCTCGAAGCCCAGGCTGACGGCGCGATCGCCGGCGGAGGCTTCCTCGCCGACTTGCGTGCCGGGCGCCGGCGCCAGACCCAGGCGCGGCACCCAGCGCTGACCGTCGGCGTCCAGCACGACTTCGGTTTCCGCATCCGGCACGCTGAGCTCGAACAGCAGCGCATCCAAAAGCTCGTTGGACAGCGAGTCCCGGCTCGACAGCGGCAGATCCAGCAGCCGCACCTGGCGGCTCCCGGCCTCGTTCTGCAGCGAACGTCCGAAGCCCCACAAGGCGGCGTCTTCAGCTAGCCTGGAAAGATCAGACGACATGGAAGCGTGCGGCGCGCTTGCTGCGGCTTCGGGCAGCTTGGAAAGCGCGGTGGCGTCGGACCGCGTAGAAAGCGCGGCTTCGGGCGCGATAAAGAAATGCGCACCCACGCCCAGCGTCAGCCACCAGAGCGCGGCAGGGCTCTCGTGAGCCTCCAGTGTCTGCAACCACTGGGCGGCCAGCACGCAGCGGTCTTCGGCGGCGCTTGCCAGGCCGCGCAGGTCGACGATCTGGCTCGGGTTGAAGGATTCGAGCGCCAGCGGGAGCAGGTCCTGGGGCGCCAGCTCGCTGCCGACCAGGTGGTGAACGGTCTGGCCCAGTGTCTCGAAGCGCTTGACCAGTTTCGACGCCAGCCACTGGGCAGCGTCGTCGCTGATGACCAGCCACTGCTCGGCGGGATGGGCCGCATCGCCACGAAGGCGCTCGGATTCGGTTTCCGTCGAGCGTGCCGCCATCGGCGCTTGGGCGGTCAACAGCTGCAGGCCGCCTTGCTCGCTTTCCAGTGCGTGGCGTTCGATCTGACGATACCCCAGCGCTTCCAGTTGCTGCAGCGTGGTCTGGAGGTCGGCAGGGCGCGTGTCCGGTTCCATCGCCATCGACAGGAACGACTGCCAGTCGGTGTCGCCCAGTACCAGGAGCGCGATCTGGGCGTCGTCAGCCAACTGTGCCGGTAGCCAGCGCAGCAGCTTGTCGATTTCGTTCTGCGTGCCATCCAGCGTCACCAGCGCGACGTTGGCGCCGATCGCGGGGGCGGCGGCATCGAGCGTCAGCACATCCACTCTGGCGTCGTGTTCCGCCAGGGATTGCGCTTCGCTCGCCGCGCTGTCCCTCAGGGCGACGAAGCGATACTGGGCGCGATCGCCGGTCAGGCCGCTCATCAGCCGTTCGCCGAGCTGCGGACGCAGCGCCGAGGCTTCGAGCATCACCAGCCGCTGGTGGGGCGGTAGCAGCTCCAGCGACATGGCGTATTGCGAAAGCCAGGTATCTGCCAGCGCGTGCCAGCCGCGTTCGCTGACGGCAGCCTGTACCAGCCGTGTCAGGCGCGGGGCATCCAGGCCCAGCGTGGCCCGACTATCAAGATGATCGTCGAGACGCCCTTCGAACCAGTCCGTCAGGTGCAGGCCGAAGCGCCCGATGCTGTGGGTCAGCGCGGCGTAGTCCGGATAGTCCCGGATCAGCAGGTTCCATATCGTTGCCGCGTCGATCTCCGGCGCTTCCTGCAACTGCCAGCCGGTCGGCGTTTCCGCCGCGATGCCGATGGCGAGCGCAAGTTCGATCACCGCCAGGCGGCGCTGGCGGGGCTCGGCCGTGCCGGCTTCGAGAGGCCCGGCGAGCAGTTGATCGGCAAAGAGCTGGCCGTCGCTGTCGGCATAGCCGCGCAGCGCTTCGTCGAGAAACGCGGAGACCAGCGTCTCGAGCAGCGGTTCGACTTCGTCGCCGTAGCGGCCATCGGTCACGCTGCGGTAGTTCTCGATCAGCTGACCCAGCGCCAGCTCGGTGGTGGCGTCGTCGAGTGGCAGCGCGGCGGCTTCACGCGGCGCCGGCACCAGGCGATGGTCGAGATAGCTGAGCCGGTGCTGTACGGCGTGACGCAGGCGGGCGGCCTTGAAACGCGCGCCTTCGACCACCGCCACGGCGTTGCCGGCGGCATCGAACAGCGCGACGTCGGCGCACAGCGAGTGCGGGGCGCGACTGGTCAGGCGGACTTCCATCGACGCCGGCGGGGCGGCATCGACCTGGAGCTGGAGTCGCTCCAGGCGCACCGGGACGAAAGCCAGGCCGCCGGCCCTGGCGAGTTCGTCTGCCAGCAGCGGAATGAACAGCTGGAAGGCGCTGTCGAGAATCCCCGGTGCCAGCAGGCAGTCGCGCTGATCCTCGGCAATGGCGGCGGGCAGCTCGACGCGACCCATGGCACGGTCGCCCTCGACCCACACGTCGCTGATCGCCTGGAAGCCGGGGCCATACTCCAGTCCCACGTGTGCGGCCATCGCCAGATGCTGCTCGCGGGTATAATCCGCCGGCCGGTCCGGCAGCGGCGTGCCACGACGTGTCAGCAGCAGGCCGCGCGTCTGCGCCGCGATGCGGGCGCGGGCATTGAGCGTCCAGGCATCCTCGCTGGCCGGCTCGCGGGTCTTCATGGTCAGGGTGCCGTCGGCGTCCTGAATTTCCAGCTGCAGCTTCTTGCCATGGATGGCGTCCAGCAGCAGTGGACTGAGAATTTCCAGCGCTTCGATGTCCAGCACCGGCGATGCCTTGGTAGCCGCGGCGGCGGCGAGCGCCAGTTCCGCGAAACCGGCGCCGGGGAACACCGTGGCGTCACCGACACGGTGGTCGGCCAGCCAGGGAAGGCGGCGGGTATCGAGCTGGCTTTCCCACACCATGCCCTGACGCGCCAGGCGGTAGCCCAGCAGCGGGTGTTCGTAGTGGCGTCCCATCAGGCCCTGGGAGTCGCCGGTCGTCTTGATCCAGTAGCGCTCGCGCTGCCAGGGGTAGTGCGGCAGGTCGACGAAAAGCCCGGCAACCGGGAACCACGCCTCGGGGGAAACGGCACCACTGACCAGCAGCGCGGCGAGGCTGGCTTCCATGGCGCTGGCGCCGTCATGATCGCGGCTCAGCGTGCCGATGGCGCTGCCGGTGACCGACCGGGCGGTGAAGGCATCGGTCAGGTAGCGACGCAGGATCGGCTGGGCGCCGATCTCGATGAACGCGCGGGCGCCGGATTCGATCAGCGAATCGACCGCCGGCCCGAACTGCACCGGCTCGCGGATGTTGAGCCACCAGTATTCGGCGCCCAGTTCGCTGCCTTCCAGCACCTTGCCGGCAACGGTGGAGATGAACGGCACGCGACCGGCGCGAGGCGTGATGTGTCTCAGGGCGTCGATCACGTCCTGGCGGATCGGGTCCATGGCCGGGCTATGGAAGGCGTAATCCAGCGCCAGGCGTTTGGCGAAGACCCGCTCGGCGGAGAGCGCCGCTTCCAGGCGCTCGAGCGCTTGCGCGGGGCCGGCCAGCGTCACGCCTTTGGGGCTGTTGTCCCCGGCAATCACGATGTCCGCATAGCCCTTGGAACCGTCCTTGGAATCGGCGGGATCGTCCAGCCAGCGCCGCATGGCATCTGCACCGAGGCCGACGGCGGTCATTTCGCCGCTGCCCCGGGTGCGACCCTGGCCGGCGCTGCGGTGGTAGATGACGCTGACCGCATCGGCCAGGCTCAGCGCGCCGCAGGCCCAGGCCGCAGCGACTTCACCCACGCTGTGGCCGGTGACGGCTGCAGGGCGCACGCCTTCGGATTCGAGCAGTCGGGTCACGCCCACCTGGAGCGCGAACAGCGCCGGCTGGGCGATTTCGGTCCGCGCCAGGCGATCTTCGCCTTCGACGGAGTTCTGTTGATTGATCCCCTCCAGCTCGGCACGCAGCGAGAAGCCGGCGTGGCTGGCGAACAGCGCGTCGACCTCATCGACGGCGGCAGCGAAGACCGGGGATTCGTTCAGCAGCGTACGGCCCATCGCCGTCCACTGGCAGCCGTTGCCGTCGTAGACGAATACCGGGCCGAAACCGTTGTCGACCCGTTCGCCAACGGCGGCGCCGGGAACACTCTCGGCGGCGGCCAGGGCATCCAGCCGGGTGATCGCATCGGCGGCGTTGTCGCTGAGCAGTACCGCCGCGTGCGGATGGCGTTCGCGGCGGAAGGCCAGGCTGTAGGCGGTGTCGTAGAACGACACGTTGCCCGCGGTCAGGTTGTCGCTCAGGCGAGCGGCGAACTCGCGCAGCGCTTCCGGGCTGCGGGCGCTCAAGCACAGCGGCAGTTTGCGGACGGGTGCCTTGGGTTGGCCGGCTGCCTCGGGCTGCAGCGTCTCGCTCGGCGACTGCAGAATGACGTGGGCATTGGCGCCGCCGAAACCGAACGAGTTGATGCCGATGGTCAACTGGCCTTCGGCTTTCAGCTTGCGCGGCTTGTCGACGATGTCGAGATTCCAGCCTTCCAGGTCGATCCTCGGGTTGACCTTGCGAATACCGATGGTGGCGGGTACTTCACGTTCACGCAGGGCATAAAGCGCCTTGGCCAGCCCCGCGACGCCAGAGGCGGTCTCCAGATGGCCGAGGTTGCTCTTGACCGAACCGATCGGCAGCGGCGTCTTGCGCTTCTGGCCGATCGCCGCGCCAATGGCGCGGGTTTCCAGCGGGTCGCCGACGGCAGTGCCGGTGCCGTGGGCTTCCAGATAGTCGATGTCGTCCGGCGTCAGCCCCGCACGCGCCAGGGTCTGGCTCATCAGCGCGACCTGGGCATCGGTGTTGGGCACGGTCAGGCCTTTCTTGAAACCATCGGTATTGACGCCGCTACCGGCGACGATGGCCAGGATACGGTCGCCGTCGGCGACGGCCTTGTCGTAGTCCTTGAGCAGGAAGATGCCGCCGCCCTCGGAGCGCACGTAGCCGTCTCCGGATTCGTCGAAGACCTGGCAACGTCCGGTGGGCGAGAGCATGCTCGCCTTGGAGAAGATGATGAAGCCGAACGGGTGCAGATGCAGGCTCATGCCGCCGGCCAGCGCCATTTCCGTTTCGCCGCTGCGGATCGACTGGCACGCCTGGTGAAAGGCGACCAGCGACGAGGAACAGGCGGTATCCATCGACATGCTCGGGCCGTGCAGGTCGAACACATAGGAGATGCGGTTCGAGGCGATGCTCGATGTGTTGCCGGTCGCGGTCGAGGTGTCGATCACCGACATGTCGTCGGCCATGCGGTACGAATAGTCGAGACTGGCGATACCCAGGAACACGCCACATTGACTGCCGCGCAGCGTCTGCGGCGGGATGCCGGCGTCTTCCATCGCTTCCCAGGCCATTTCCAGCAGGATGCGCTGCTGCGGGTCCATCTGGGCGGCTTCACGCGGCGAGATGCCGAAGAAGCTGGCGTCGAAGCCGGCAATGTCGCCGAGACTGCCGGCGGCGAAAGTGTAGCTGGTGCCGGGGTGCTGCTTGTCGGGATGGCGATAGGCTTCCAATCCCCAACGGTCATCGGCAACCGTGGTGACGAGATCTTCACCGGCCTTGAGCGCTTGCCAGAAACGTTGTGATGTCGGGGCACTCGGGAACCGGTGAGCTGCGCCGATGATGGCAACGCGTTTGGTCATTGGGACTCCTTGCTTCGTAGCATTGGCTACGCCTTTCTCAATTCGCACCAAACTCGCCGGCATGTTCGATAATTCTGTTGTAGATCGTTGTGCCTAATTTATCGGCTGGGAGCGTCATTCGTACGTTATCGCTCGAATGGGGTGCGGTCTGCCAGATGAAATAGTTCGTTAAACCATCCGGCTCGCCATGCAGTGCGTAGACTTTCGGCATGATCGGCACATGGTCTCCGTAGAAACCCAGAATGCCGGGCCGTTCACTTCTCCGAAGAGAATCCCTGAGTCGCTCAAGCATACTATCGGTATTGCGCAGATGCCTTAGATAAACCGTTAGCTCTTCGCAACCGCTGGTAACGTGGCCTTCGACCCATCGCTCGGCGATGGCCGGGTCTGCCGTTTCCAGATGGAGCGGGCCGTGGGTCTCCATGCTGATCACGAAAACGAACAGCGGTTTCTCGTTGGCCGCTGCCAACTGCTGCTGAACCCGCTTCGCCAGTGCGAGGTCGCCGATGTACTGGCCGTCACGCTCGCTGATGTCGAAATCGGCAATGTCCATGAAGGTATCGAAGCCCAGGTTGGGGTAGACCTTGTCGCGCAGATAAAAGCTGGCGGGGTATGGGTGAATGCAGACGGTTCGATAGCCCAGGCGCTTGAGCGCACCGGCCAGGTTGTTGGCCGGCAGCTTCGATAGCTGATGGTAAGGGTTGAAGCGATGCACGCCGAGCCGGGACGGCGTGAATCCGGTGAGTACCGCGCACTCCGTGCGCACGGTATTGGCGCCCCAGGCGGGCACGTCGAAACGCCCGGCCAGCGTGGCCTCGGCCATCAGAGCGTCATATTCACCGAGCAGTTCGCGGCGAATGGCCGGATGCCAGTCGCGCGGATCGAAGAAGGATTCGCTCTGGACCAGTACCACGTTCGGCAGCCTGGCGGAATCGATCGCGTCAGGATCGGCCGGCGCGGCGAAGGCGGCGTCGTTATCCTGGCGGTCGATCGGATGGCGTGTCAGCCGGCCGTAAGCCCAGAGATAGGGGTAGAGGCCAAGCCGGACCAGGTCGTCGTTGGGCACCAGCGTGCAGTCGGGCAGGCGGGGCAGTTGCCAGGCCAGCACGGCAACGCTCGCGGCGACCAGCATCAGCGTACCCAGCAGCGACCAGGGCGCATTGGCGTGACCGTAAAGCGAGGGTTCGAGCCAGAAGCCGATGCCGATCGCGATGACGCCGGCCGCGCTGGCGGCGATCGTCAGGCCGATACCGAAAAACGGGATATAGAGCCGAGGATGGCGTATCGCATCGACGAAGTACTCGAAGTCCTGATACAGAAAGGGTTCCCGCAGGGAGGCCGACTTGGTGTTGTTGACCTGGATGACCACCATCTGCAGCGAGGCGGCAATCACCAGCGCGAACCAGGGGCGCTGCACTACCAGCAGCCAGAAGGCGAAGTGCAGCGCCGCGGTCGCCAGATGAGCGGCGATCGCTGCCGGCGCACGCTGCCACAGCGGCCGGGGGCGCGGTTTCAGCAGTAGTTCGAACAGGCTGGTGACGACCAGCGTGGTGATCGTAGCCCAGAAACCGTTCCAGAACCCGTGAATCATCGATGCGCTCCGCCGCCATGGTCGAGGTCATAGCCGAGCCACTTGAGCAGACGTTGGGAAATTGCCGCCGGCAGCACGGCCAGCCACCAGCAGCCGAAGTTGAGCGGAAACGGGAAGCTGATCCGGGCACGGTTGCGCTCAATGCCCCGGGCAATGACCTTGGCAGCGCGTTCGGGTTGCCACAGAAATGGCTTGGGGCCGGGCATCTCGTGGCACATCTTCGAACTGACGTAGCCCGGCATGACCACGCTGACGCCGACGCCGTGAGGCGCCAACCAGCCGCGCAGGGCTTCGCCATAGGCTTTGACGCCGGCCTTGCTGGCGCTGTAGCTCGGCGTGACCGGCAGGCCGTGATAGGCCGCCAGCGAGCTCATTAGCACGAGTTGGCCGTGGCCGGCGGCGCGCATACGCTTGCCGAGGAAGTTGCCCATCGCCATCGGCACGCGCAGGTTGATCTCGAGCAGACGGCTGGCGTCTTCCCACGGCTCGCCACTACCGTCCTCGCCGATGTTGATGTTCATGCCGGCGTTGATGATGACGATGTCCGGCACTGAGGGGTCACACAGCGATTCCAGCCAGCCGAACAGCGCTTCGTCCTTATCCTGTTCGAACTGGCCCGGTTCGGTCTGACCCAGTTCGACCTGGCTCAGCTCGACCTCGGCACCGGCGTCGCGGCAGGTATCGGCCAGCGCCTCGAGCACGTCGCGCTGCCGGCCATGCAGGATCAACTGGTTGCCGGGCCTGGCATAAACGGCGGCCAGCGCCTGGCCGATGGCACCGGTAGCGCCAGTGATGACGATTCGGGTCATGACGCGATCTCATCCATGAGCTGTTTTAATGGAGAGCGCTCTCTTTGCAGCGCTTGCAGGGCATTTCCCGCAGCCAGGTCGATGCCGGGGCGGCAGTAGAACCCGCCATTGATCTGAACGGTCCCGGCGACCGTTCGGCGATAGGCCCGAAAGAGTGTCGCGTCCGGGGCCGGGATATCGAGCCAGAAATCATCCAGCCTGCCCTGGTGAGTCAGGCCTGGCATGTCGTAGATCGGCGAGGCCAGGGTATGGGTCGGGCAGCCGAATCCCAGCGCCACGTTGCCGGCGGTGCTGTTGACCGTGATCAGGCCGCTGGCCCGCTTGAGCAGGGCCTCGAGGTTGCCGCCCTCGAGATAGACCAGGCGGTCGCCCAGGTCGTATTCATGGGTCAATACCGTGATCAGTCGTGCGTACTGGGCCAGCCCCATGTCGAGCGGGTGGTTCTTGATCACCAGAAATGCATCGCTGGGTGCATGGTAGGCGAACGAAGCGGCCACCTTGCCGATCACTTCCTGCATGTTCTTGTAGTCGGAGTGGTAACGGATCTGGGCGTCGCTCTTCAACTGTAGTGGCAACAGATAGAACGGCCGCCCGGACCCCAATAGCGCCTGCAATCGCTCGTCGTCACTGCGTTTCCAATGTGGCTTGCGGAGCTTGCGCAGCAGAAAGCCGGCGTACTCCACCGGCGCCGTGACCAGGGCGTGATTGCGATAGTGCGGATGCAGGAACGGGTTCACGACGCCGGCCAAATGATAGAGCACGTCGTGCCGCGCACGGGTGTGGAACTGGTTGGGAAAGGCTTGGGGGCGCCCGACGCTGGGCAGGCGCCTGCCGGCTTCCCGATACCATTCCGGGGCGCGTGGCAGCAGCGAATGAGCATTGACGCCCTCGCGTTCCAACGTGACCCAGTAAGGCCGGAAATAGCCCTCCTCGAAGACGTGATTGCGGATGCCGCGACGACGCGCGGCCAGAATCGCCCGACGATGCACTGGGCGACGGTCGCCGAAGACCACCTGGTCGGTGATGCCGTGACGATCCCAGATCCCACAGAGGAACTCGGGAATGTCCTTGGCCTGGCCACGATAGACGTAGGTGTTTCCCTGGCGCCAGTAGACACTGTCACCTACGGTGAAATTGACCTTGGTCACCGCGTGGCCCGCCGCCCGCAACCGCTCGCCCAGCCGGTCGAAGAACGGTGAGCAGACACCTTGTAGCAGCAGAAAGTGTTTACGCATGTTGCTCAAAGTCAAAGCACTCAAGTCAGTGCCTTCTGGAAAACAGGTTGCGGTATAGCCGATACAGGCGGACGCGAAGGGGCAGCCCCGAGCGCCGATCACGCTGCTGTTGCATCAACTCGACGGCGGTATCGGCATTGCAGAATTCACCGCTGATCGGGTCGACGTAGGTCGGATACATCAGCAGCGCGCCGGCGATCAGCGCATCCAGCGTCAGCCGTCGCTGGCGGCGCGGGGAGGATAACCGATCATGGGTCAGCCCCCAACCGGCATAGAACGGTAGGCCATAGGTATGTACCTCTTTATTGCGCATCAACCCTTCGAATCCGGTCAGCGAACACATGGTGTGGATCTCGTCGGCGAGCTCGATCAGGTCGATGATGTCGTAGTCGACCAGTTCAAGGTCGTACAGCTCGCGGGTGGTCTTGCCGAGCAGGCCGATCCGTGCCCCCGAGACGACGTCCGGATGCGGCTTGTAGACGATGAATGCGTCGGGCCGATTCTGTCGGACGGCCTCGAGCAGCGTCTGATTGGTCTTGATCTCGGGTGAACCATGGGCGATCGAGGCGTCGCTTTCGACCTGGCCGGGCACCAGCACGACCGGGCGAGAGCCGATCACGTCCGGCGGAAGCGCGGGCCGTGTCTTGCCTCGTACGTTGTATTTCGACAGCTTCAACTCGATCAGGCGCTGGCGCAGGCGGTTGGCACGTGTCAGCAGTACAGGCTCGAAATCCGTCTCCGCCAGCAGGTGCTCGAGGTCGCTGGCGTTGTTGGCATCGTAATAGAGCCCGCGAGAGTCGAAGGCCAATGACAATGGCCGGGTCAGGTCGACCCCGAGCCCGACCGAACGTACGAAGCCATCCTCCATCCGCCACAGTTTGAGACCACGCTGGTGGCATAGCGCCTTGAGCTCCTCGGTGGCCTTCTGCCCCCATACCACCAGACTGTCACGACCCTCGAGTTCACGGGGCTGGGGATGGTCGTTCTGAATGAAGCGGACGCTCGATGCCGGGCCGAGAAAATCGGTAATGAACGCGCGCTTCCAGCTGGAAAACCCGACGGCCAGCCAGTGCCCGGCAAGGCGGTCACGCTGACGCTTCTGATCGGCGATCAGGTCGATGGTGGCTTCCAGCGTCGAGGCTCGTCCGGTGTAGGGGTTGGCATAACGGCAGTAGCGCAGATAGGCCGCGGCGAACAGTTCCGGCAGCGTGCGTCGGCGCTGGCGGCGCTCGCAGCGCAGCGCATCCCGGGTCAGTCCCCAGCCGGCATAGAACGGCATGCCGAAGCAGTGCACCGGCTTTTCCGCCATCAGCGCCTCGAACCCCAGTTGACTGGTGACCACGTAGACCGCATCGGCGGCGTCGATCAACGTCCATGGGTTGAGGTCGTCACCGACCAGCCGACAGCGGGAATCCGTCGTGGCCTGGGTCAGATAACCCTGCTTGCGCCCGGCGATGACGTCGGGATGGGTCTTGACCAGGATTTCCGCCTCCGGGTGGTCGGCGATCGCGCACTCCAGCATGCGCTGGAACGAGCTGGCATCGGCCATGCCGTGAGTGATGGAGGCGTCGTCGCGGGTCTGGTCGATGACCAGCACTCGCGGACGATCGGCGGAGGGCAGCGGCCGATCCGGCGCGTGATTGTATTTCGACAGCCGCAGCTGGCGTAGGCGCTGCATGGCCTGGCTCGCACGTTTCAGCTCGTCAGTTTCGAAATCGGTATCGGCGAGCAGCCGCTCCAGGTCGGACGGGCGGGTCGCGTCGTAATAGATGCCGCTGTAGTCCACGACCAGGCTGTGCGGCTGGGAGTAGTTGACGCCCAGACCCAGCGAGCGCAGGAAGCCATCCTCGATGGCGACATACGGCAAGCCGCGCCGTGCGGCGAGCTTTCTTGCCTGCGTCGAGGTGGGCTTCAGACCCCAGCCGAGAATCGCATCGACGGGCTGGCGGCTACCCGGTCTGAGGCGGACCTGGCGCGAATATTCCGGTAGCAGGCAGCGGATGATGTTCCAGCGCGCCAAGCCTTTGGAAAGATAGCCGGCCACGCGTGAGGAGGACGGTCGCAGGACTGTCGAATCGTTGGGCATGGGTCACTAAAAGCGGGTGCGGTCCGTCGTCAGAGAGAACGTCAAAGGTAGAGTCTGCATCACGAATTCGAGCCGCCATCGTGGCATTTCGAGCGGCCGGGTCCGGTACGAAAGCAACGTACACAGTCCCGAAAAGTGAGGCAATCAGAGGCGTAGTGTAACGCAAAGTTCGCACCCGGTGCGCCTTTCCAGTGTGTCGAATTGATACGCGTCAGGAAATTTCGTAATCGTTAATGAGTTAACGAATGAAGCAAATGTAAGCAAACTTTTCTGCGGGAAAAGTCGATGCATGCGGTATTAATAAACTCAGACCTTGTCTTTTTTTATGAGGTATTTAATTCGTTGCCTTCGGGGTGAATCGATGAGAAACGCTGTGGGGGAGTGTCTGGTCATTTTGCGACTTGCCATTTTTTAGGGTCATCGTTATCTCGGCTTTCTTCTGTCTATGGTTATTGTTTAATTTTTTGAAAAACAGTGGGTTGGGTAAATTATGAGGCGCTCATTTTTTAGCATGAGTGCTTGATGTGTAACGCTTTTTTCAAAGCCCGCTGCAGATGGTTTTGGCGCTTACATGAGATTACCTGTCGCGATTTTAATATTTGACTCGGGCTAGGAAATTGGTCGAAAAAGGGCTCGAAAACAACAAATGGCAGCGGCGTCCCGAGTGTTCTCGAGCCGGTTTTGACCATTGGGAACTTTCGTTTCGTTACTCTCGATCGGATGCATGGACATGTTATGCGTGAACTTACAATCAGGGCTCTGACTCACCTTCGGCAACTCGAAGCAGAGTCGATTCAGATCATTCGAGAAGTAGCTGCGGAGTTTCGCAATCCGGTGATGCTGTATTCGATCGGCAAGAATTCGTCGGTGATGGTGCACCTGGCGCGCAAGGCTTTCTATCCGGGGACGCCACCGTTTCCGCTGCTGCACGTCAATACCAACTGGAAGTTCCGCGAAATGATGGCGTTCCGTGATCG
Organism: Salinicola sp. NYA28a; assembly: GCF_976982775.1. The sequence goes on along the minus strand of NZ_OZ334582.1, from coordinate 2,352,422 downwards.
CGTAGCCGCTCAGGTCGGCATGGAGCTGATCGAGCACGTCAACGAAGAGGGTCAGGCCGCCGGTATCAATCCGTTCGATCACGGTAGCGCCAAATATACCGACATCATGAAGACCCAGGCGCTCAAGCAGGCACTGGACAAGTACGGCTTCGATGCGGCGTTCGGGGGTGCGCGAAGAGACGAGGAAGCTTCCCGTGCCAAGGAGCGCGTCTACTCGTTTCGCGACAGGCATCACCGTCGGGACCCCAGGCAGCAGCGGCCCGAGCTGTGGAGTCTCTACAACGGCAAGGTCAACCCGGGCGAATCGATCCGGGTATTCCCGCTTTCCAACTGGACCGAACTGGATATCTGGCAGTACATCCATCTCGAGTCGATCGCCATCGTGCCGCTCTATTACGCGGCACCACGCCCTACGGTCGTGCGGGACGGCAGGTTGCTCATGGTCGATGATGCCCGGTTTCCGCTGGCCGATGATGAGGTGCCGCAGGAGCGCTGGGTACGCTTCCGCACGTTGGGTTGCTACCCGCTGACCAGTGCCACCGAGTCACGTGCGACCACCTTGCCGGCCATCATTCAGGAGATGCTGCTTACCCGTACCGGCGAGCGCTTCGGTCCCGTCGTGGAACAGGGTCGCGTCGGTACCGTGGAGCCGCAAACGCGCGAGGGGGCCGTCCGATGACCCATCAACCCGCGCTGTTCGCCAATGACATCGACCGCCACCTCAGGGAGCACGAGAGCAAGGGGCTGTTGCGGTTCATCACCTGTGGCAGCGTCGATGACGGCAAATCGACCCTGATCGGTCGGCTGCTCCACGACTCCAGGATGATCCGGGAAGACCAGCTGGCTGCGGTGACGCGGGATTCTCGTCTACGGGGCAGCGTGGGCGGCCAGGTCGATCTGGCGCTGCTGGTCGATGGGCTGCAGGCGGAGCGGGAGCAGGGCATCACCATCGATGTCGCCTATCGGTTTTTCTCCACCGACAAGCGCAAGTTCATTATCGCCGATACCCCGGGACACGAGCAGTACACCCGCAACATGGCCACCGGCGCTTCCACCGCCAGCCTGGCGGTGATCCTTATCGATGCGCGCTACGGCGTGCAGTTGCAGACCCGGCGGCACAGTTTCATCTGCGATCTGCTCGGCATTCGTCACTTCATGATCGCGGTCAACAAGATGGACCTGGTCGACTACTCCGAGGCCCGGTTCCAGGAGATCGTTGCCGACTACCGCGACTTCGCCGACAGGCTGAACGTGACCGACGTGCGCTTCTTGCCGATATCGGCGCTGAACGGCGACAACGTCGTCAATCCCAGTAGCGATATGCGCTGGTTCGACGGGGCGCCGCTGCTGACCCAGCTCGAGCAGATCGAGACCCTGTCGGTGCAGAACCTGCACGAGCTGCGCTTCCCGGTGCAGTACGTCAATCGACCCAATCTCCACTTCCGGGGTTACTGCGGCACGTTGGCGGCCGGTGCCGTCGAGGTGGGGACCGAGATTCGGGTCGAGCCCTCCGGTAAGCGTTCGACCGTGGCGCGCATCGTGACCAACGATGGCGACCTGAACGTGGCCTATCCGGGGCAATCGGTGACGCTGACGCTGCACGACGAGATCGACATCTCCCGTGGCGATACCCTCGTCGCGGCGAACAGCAACATCGAGCCTTGCACGGCATTCACCGCCGACGTGGTGTGGATGCACGAGACGCCGCTGATGCTGGGCCATGAGTACGAGATCAAGGCCGGCACTCGCATCGTGCCGGGGCGTGTCGTCCGCATCGTCTACCAGGTCGACGTCAACACCATGGCGCGCAGTGCCGCCGACACCCTGGGTCTCAACGGCATCGCCCGCTGCCAGATCGAGGTCACCCAGCCGCTGGTGCTGGATAGCTATCAGCGCTCTCCGGAAACCGGCAATTTCATCTTCATCGACAAGCTGAGCAACCTGACGGTCGGCGCCGGCATGGTCGTGGATGCGCTGAACGTCGGCCATATCGTCTGGCACGACATGGCGGTCACCAAGCGTCGGCGTGCCGAACGCAATCGCCAGAAGCCGAGCATCATCTGGTTCACCGGGCTTTCCGGGGCGGGCAAGTCCACGGTGGCCGATGCGCTGGAAAGACAGCTTTTCGGCATGGGTTACAACACCTGTCTGCTGGACGGCGACAACGTCCGCCACGGCCTGTGCCGCGACCTCGGCTTCAGCGACGAGGACCGCCAGGAGAACATCCGCCGGATCGGCGAAGTGGCCAAGCTTATGGTCGACGCCGGCATGGTCACGCTGGTCTCGTTCATCTCACCGTTTCGCGACGACCGTCGCATGATCCGCAACCTGGTGGAAGACGGGGAGTTCATCGAAGTCTTCGTCAATACCCCGCTTTCGGTCTGCGAACAGCGCGATCCCAAGGGACTTTATCGCCAGGCGCGTCGCGGCGAGATCAGCCAGTTCACCGGCATCAGTTCCCCCTATGAGGCGCCGGAATCTCCCGAAGTCGAAATCGACACCTCCGCTTATGACCTCGAGGAAACCGTCGGGCGACTCATCGCGGCGCTGCGTCGGCATCGGATCATTTGAAGGGCATGAATCATGCTCGCATAGGCGGGCATGAAAGCAGTCGATTTTTCAAGGATGAGCAGTCAGTGAATGGAAGTCAGTGGGTAGAGAAGCAGCAATTCATTACATCGCAACAGCAGGCGAGGTTCTCGGCGATAACGCGCGGGAAATCGAGGGAAAGGTGGGCACGATGAAAAAAGCAGTCAGGAAAGTCAGGTTCGATCGCGCATCGCGATGGCTGGCGGTGGCGCTGACGCTCGCCGCCGTCTCGGGGTGCGCGACCTCCTATCAGCAACGTCTCGATACGGCCGTGGTGCCAATGGACGATGCCACGCCAGTGAACGCGGAGTTGGCGACGTTTCTCGACAGCGCCGCCACGGGCAGCGTCACTACGCTCGCCACGTCGCCCTGGGGCGCCAACGTGGCGATTCATGCTCGCGAACGCTACTTCTCGGCCAGCGGCCGGCGCTGCGTTCGTCTGGATGTTACGCGCAACGTGGCACCGGCCAGCCTGCCGGCGGGGGAGATTACCTGCCTGGTGCCCGGTAAAGGCTGGTACGCACAACGTCTGGTGACGGAAATCATTCGCTAGATCGCGTCCGAAAAGCGTTCGGATGCGTGATCGGCGAAGCCGTCGAAATCCGTCGTTCCAAATGCCGGAACGACCTGGCTGCCACCGAATTGACGAGTGCCGTATGCGGCATTTGGCCGGCTATTCAAAGTTTCGAGATCCGGTATTCGTGGCCTGAAAAAACGTGAAGGAAGGGAACCATCATGAAGCGGGTAGCAATGATTTTCCGGGCCATGTGCCTGGTGGCGGTAGCGTGCTTGAGCGCCAACCTTGCTCACGGGCAGGCCATCGGGTTGAACAGCAGCACGCTGTTGGGCAGCGACCAGGAAGCACAGGCGATGACCTCGCAGTCGGAAGAGGGCGACATGGCCGAGACGACGCCGCGAGCCGACTGGGATAGCGGCACCTATGGGCCGGTCGATCCTCGGGCACAGGCCATGGTCGATCCCAACAGCCTGCCGCCGTTCGGCGAGAATCTGTTCAGCGGCGGCTTCCGCGGAATGATGGCCGACGGGCTCAATCCCGATTATCTGATCAAGCCTGGCGACCAGATCACGATCCGAGTCTGGGGCGGGGTCGAGATCGATCGCGTGCTGGCGGTGGACGCGCAGGGCAACATCTTCCTGCCGAGCATCGGGCCGTTGCAGGTCCAGGGCATCTCCAACGCCCAGCTCAATGCCAGGGTGCGTGGGGCAATCCAGTCGGTCTACCCGGAAAACGTCAGCGTCTACACCAATCTGCAGGGCGTGCAGCCGGTGGGGGTCTTCGTCACGGGCTACGTGATGAATCCGGGGCGCTACTCGGGGACACCGAACGATTCGGTGCTCTATTTCCTCGATCAGGCCGGCGGCATCGACCAGGCGCTGGGCAGCTATCGCCAGGTCGTGATCAAGCGTGGCAACCGGGTCGTCAACGTCGTTGATCTTTACAACTTCCTCATCAATGGCGATATCGCGCGACCGCAGTTTCGGGACGGCGACACCATCGTGGTCGAGGAGCGCGGGCCGGCCATCAGCGTCGTCGGTGACGTGCAGAAGAACTACCGCTACGAGCTGATCGGCGATGCCCTGACCGGGCAGGACGTGATCAACCTGGCGCGGCTGAAATCCGGCGTATCGCACGTGCTGCTGCGTGGTAGCCGCCCGTCGGGCCCGATCTCCCGCTATCTGCCGCTGGCGGAGTTCCGCAGCGCCGAGGTGCGCCGCGGAGACGAGGTGCTGTTCAGCGCCGACCTGCGCGACGAGACCATCGTGGTCCAGGTGGAGGGCAGCTATTACGGGCCTTCACGTTATGCGCTGCCGCGGGATGCGCGTCTGGGCGAGTTTCTCAACGCGATCAGCGTGCCCCGGAACATGACCAGCTATCAGGATATTTCCATCCGTCGAATCAGCGTGGCGGAGCAGCAGGCCCAGTCATTGAAGGACAGCCTGCGTCGGCTCGAGACGACCTATCTCGGCTACCCGGCCCGCACGGCCAAGGAAGGCGAGATTCAGGTGCGTCAGGCGGAGCTGATCGAGCGATTCGTGCAGAAGGCTTCCCAGGTCAAGCCGACAGGTCGGCTGGTCGTCGCCCGGGAAGGCAATGTCGCGGACATCCGGCTGCAGGATGGCGACATCGTCACGATTCCCGAGAACACCGATTCCGTCCTGTTGAGCGGCGAGGTGATCATTCCTCAGGCGATGGTCTACACGCCGGGCATGAGCGCCATGGATTACATCCAGCAGGCCGGCGGATTCACGCCCAGAGCCGACGAAGATCAGGTTCTGGTGGTTCACCGCAATGGCGCCGTCGTCCAGTCGGGTCAGACCCGGATGCGCGCTGGCGACGAGATCATCGTTCTGCCGGCAGCCCCGACGAGCAATATCGAACTGGCGTCTTCGATTACCCAGATCCTGTTCCAGATTGCCGTGGCCACTCGCGTGGCGCTCGACCTATGAGCGCATTCGACCCGCGATCTTTCCGTGCTCTTTCCGACGGGCATGCGCATCACGCGCGCACCATCGGGGGTAATCCATCATGGCTATAGATTCTTCACGACCGGATTTTTCACAACCGGATTTCTCGAGGCCGGCTGGCGCGCCTTCGCGCTCGTCATGGCGGGTCGCCAAAAGCGTGTGGTTCGCCATGTTCATGCGCGAGGCGATCTCTCGCACCATGGCCGATCGCATGGGCTGGTTCTGGATGATTTTCGAGCCACTGGCGATCATCGGCGTGATGGTGTCGGTGCGAGGGCTGTTCATGTCCGGCCGCCACATCGCCGGTGCCGATTACGTGGCCTGGATGGTGGTCGGTCTGATGGGCTTCATGCTGTTCCGCGAGAACATGATGCGTTCGATCGGTGCGGTGGAAGCCAATCGTGGACTGTTCGCCTATCGCCAGGTCAAGCCGATCGACCCGGTGCTGGTCCGCTGTTTTCTCGAAGGCATGCTCAAGTCGCTGATCTTCATCCTGTTCATCACCATAGGCAGCCTGCTCAAGTTCGAGCTGATGCCGGACTATCCGTTCGGCGCGATGATGGATTGGCTTTCATTGTGGGCGCTGGGCTGGGGCACTGGGCTGACGCTCTCGGTACTGGGCGATCTGGTGCCGGAAGTCGGCAGGGTCGCTCGCATTCTCAACCTGCCTTTGCTGCTGCTCTCCGGCGTCATTCTTCCGGTGCTCTACGTGCCGCATCAATTCCGGGAATACCTGCTGTGGAACCCGATCGTCCACGGCCTGGAGAGCATGCGTCTGAACTTCTTTGCCGGCTACCACACGATCGACGGTATCGACATGACGTATCTCTGGTTCTGGGCGCTGGCGCTGATTTCGCTGGGGCTGGTCCTTCACATGCGCTTTCGCGATCAACTGAAAGCGCACTGATTTTTCAGACAACGTGAGGACTGTCCCCATGATCGAAATCCGCAATCTCTACAAGCGCTACCACAACCATCACGACAGCCCGTGGGTGCTCAAGGACATCAGCCTGACCATCCCTTCCGGGGTCAGTGTGGGACTGCTGGGTCGCAACGGAGCGGGCAAGTCGACGCTGCTGCGACTGATCGGCGGCATGGACTCGCCGGACCGCGGCGAGATCATTCGCAACAGCCGTGTTTCCTGGCCGATCGGTCTGGCGGGCGGCTTCCAGGGCTCGATGACTGGGCGCCAGAACGTCAAGTTCGTGGCCCGGATTCACGGTGCCGAGGAGGAGATCGAACGGGTCGTGCGGGAAGTCGAGGAGTTCGCCGAGATCGGCGATGCCTTCGACGAGCCGGTCAAGACCTACTCCTCCGGGATGCGTTCGCGACTGGCGTTCGGGCTCTCGCTGGCCTTCGACTTCGACGTCTATCTCTCCGACGAGGCGACCGCCGTCGGCGACCGCGCCTTCAAGGCCAAGGCCAAGAACGCGTTCAAGGAGCGTGTCGGCCGGGCCAGCCTGATCATGGTCTCCCACGGCGAAGGGGTGCTGAGGGAGTTCTGCGAGGCGGGCATCGTGCTGGAGAAAGGGCAGGCGAAATGGTTCGACGATATCGAGGAGGCGATCAGCGCCTATCACGAGGCGACCGACGGCAAGAAGATCGCACCGCCCAAGGTGCCCACGTCGCTCGCCGAAGCGAAGCAGCAGCTGATGCAAGCCAATCTCGAGTTCGAGCAGGCCCGTCTCGAGTACCAGATAGCCAGTGACGATCCCGCCCGCAATGATCCCGGCGATGCGCTGCGCTGGCGCATGGAGGAGGCCCGCGAGCGGATGCACGAGGCGCGCCGTCATGTGCAGCAGTTCCAGTCACAGGCGAAAGCGAAGCCTCGTAATCGAACGAAAAAGACTCCGAATAAGCCCCCGAAAAAGACAGGTCGGCCATGAACAAGTCATCTCATACCAATAAATCATCGCGGTTGCGCAAGTCGTTCCACTGGATCGTGTGCTTGATCGCGATCGTCGTCGTCTCGCTCTACTGGGCGTTGTGGGCCAGCGATCGCTATGTCTCCCATGCCAACGTGGTGCTCGAAAGCCCCCAGCTCGCCTCGCCGACGTTGAGCGTGAGTTCGCTGCTGAGCGGCGGGGCGACCAGCAATCTCGCGGACATGCTGCTGCTGCGCGATTACATGCGTTCCGTCGACATGCTGAAGCTGCTCGTCGAGGAGGCGGATTTCCGCAATCACTACGCCAATTCCGGGGCGGACTTCTTCAGCGCACTAGGGGACGAAAACGCGCCGCTGGAAGAGCTGCACGACTACTTCCTCTCGCGGGTCTCGGTGGAGCTGGACGACTACGCCGGCGTGCTGCGGGTCGATGTCGAAGCCTTCGATCCGGAGGAAGCCAACAAGATCGCGCAACTGCTGCTGGACGAGGGCGAGCGCCACATGAACCTGATGGGCCAGCGCCTGGCGGAGGAGCAGGTGCGCTTCCTCGAACAGCAGGTCGCGCTGCTGGAAGAGAAGTTTCAGCAGACCCGTGATGCATTGCTCGACTACCAGAACGCCAACGGACTGGTCTCGCCGACGGGCACGGTGGAAAGCCTCAGCTCGGTGGTTTCGGGGCTGGAAGGGCAGCTCGCCATCGCCAAGGCGCGCAAGAGCGCGATGACCAGCTACCAGAGCGCCCGTTCTCCGGAAGTCGTGCGCATCAACAGCGAGATCAAGGCGCTTACCAATCAGATCACGCAGGAGCAGCAGCGTCTGGCCCGCCAGTCGGGCAACGCGCTCAACAGCATTTCCTCGGAGTACCAGACCCTGATGCTGCGGGCGCAGTTCGCTCAGGACAGCTACTCCGGGGCGCTGGGCGCGCTCGAGAACACCCGCATCGAAGCGGCACGGAAGCTCAAGCAGGTCTCCGTGCTGCAGACGCCGACGATGCCGGAATACCCCGAGCAGCCCGAGCGGCTCTACAACTCGGTGGTATTCGCGGTGATCGCGCTGTTCATCACCCTGATCATCAACATGCTGATCCTGATCGTGAAGGACCACCGCGACTAAACGGCAGGCAGGGCGGGTTCGGCGCATGCCGCGGCCCGGCCCTCCCTGGCGGCGCAGCAGTACCGGCCGGCAGGATGGTTACCAACGAGATGGTTACCAACAAGACGAACGACCCAACTACAGATCTACCCAATTAAAGATCTACCCAACTACAGGCTCGACGGGGGAATCACCATGAGCATGACATTTCTAGTGACAGGTGGCGCCGGGTTCATCGGCTCGGCAGTCGTGCGCGAATTGATCGAACACACACCGCATCGCGTCATCAATGTCGACAAACTGACCTACGCCGGCAACCCGGAATCGCTGGCACGCGTCGACAGCGACGAGCGCTACGAATTCCGGCTGGCCGACATCTGCGATGCCTCGGCCATGACCCGGATCCTGAGGGAGTACCGGCCGGATGTCGTCATGCATCTGGCGGCGGAGAGTCACGTGGACCGCTCCATCGATGGGCCGGCGGCGTTCATCGAGACCAACATCATGGGGACCTACGTCCTGCTGGAGGCGACACGCGCCTACTGGAAAGGGTTGCAGGACAGCGACCCCCGCAAGGCCGCGGCGTTCCGCTTCCACCACATTTCCACCGACGAGGTCTATGGCGACCTGCATGGCGTGGACGACCTGTTCACCGAGACGACGCCGTACGCGCCGAGTTCGCCCTATTCGGCCAGCAAGGCGAGCTCCGATCACCTGGTTCGCGCCTGGCACCGGACCTTCGGTCTGCCGACGCTGGTGACCAACTGTTCCAACAACTACGGGCCGTTCCATTTTCCGGAAAAACTGATTCCGCTGATGATCCTCAGCGCGCTGGCGGGAAAGTCGCTGCCCGTCTACGGCGATGGCAAGCAGATTCGTGATTGGCTCTATGTCGAGGATCACGCGCGGGCGCTGGTAAAGGTCGCCAGCGAAGGCAGCATCGGCGAGACCTACAACATCGGCGGCCACAACGAGAAGCAGAACATTCAGGTCGTCGAGACCATCTGCGAACTGCTCGAGGAACTGGCACCGCGCAAACCGGCGGGGGTCGCCCACTATCGGGATCTGATCACCTTCGTGACCGATCGGCCGGGCCATGACCAGCGCTATGCGATCGGCGCCTCCAAGATCCAGCGTGAACTGGATTGGACCCCGCGCGAGACCTTCGAGAGTGGCATGCGCAAGACGGTGCAGTGGTTCCTCGAAAACGACGTCTGGTGGCGTCGGGTACAGAACGGCAGCTACCAGGGGGAGCGACTGGGGGCAATCGCATGAGCATTCTGATTCTGGGAGGAAGCGGCCAGGTCGGCTTCGAGCTGCAGCGCGCGCTGGCCCCGCTCGGGAACTGCATCGCGCCAGGGCGCCGGACGCTCGATCTGCAGGATGCCGCGGCCGTCGTTCGTCTGCTCGACGAGCTTCGACCGACCCTCATCGTCAACGCGGCTGCCTGGACCGCGGTGGATGCCGCCGAAAAGGCACGTGACGAGGCCTTTCGCCTCAACGCGGCGCTGCCGGCCCAACTTGCCGACTACTGTGCGTCGCATTCGGCGACCCTCGTTCACTACTCCTCGGACTACGTCTATCCCGGCGATGGCGACACGGCGTGGCGGGAGACCAGCGAGACCGGCCCGTTATCCGTCTATGGAAAAAGCAAGCTGGCCGGTGACGAGGCGGTGCTGGCCAGTGGCGCAGACGCGTTGATCTTCCGCACCAGCTGGGTCTATAGCGCACGCGGCCACAACTTCATGAAGACCATGTTGCGCCTGGCTCGGGAGCGCGAGGCGTTGCGCATCGTCGGCGATCAGATTGGTGTGCCGACAACGGCTCGGCTGATTGCGGAAGTGACCTTGCTGGCCGTGAAGCAGCGCGGGGAGGGCCGCCTCGAACCGGGCCTCTACCACCTCGCCCCCCGTGGCGAGACCAATTGGCATGGTTTTGCCCAGGCAATCTTCCGGCATGCCGAGGCACTCGGGGAAAACTTGCGCGTAAACCCGGATCAGGTGGTATCGATTGCGACCGCGAATTACCCCACACCCGCGCGTCGGCCGCTCAACTCGCGGCTGTCGCTGGAGAAAGTCGAGCAAGCGCTGGGCATCACGCTGCCGAATTGGGAATCCCAATTGCAGCTGACGCTGGCGGAGCTGCTCGAAGACGCGTAACGCGTTCTTCCATGACGCGATCGCAACTTCTCGTGAAAGAAGGCCCTTGCAAGAGGGGCGACTTTTATACCGTTACCTTGAATGTCTGAATCGATCTTCGTATCGAAAAGGAGCTTCACCATGGCACGTAAAGGCATCATTCTGGCCGGCGGTTCCGGTACTCGCCTGCATCCGATCACCCAGGGCATCTCCAAGCAACTGCTGCCGGTGTACGACAAGCCGATGATCTACTACCCGATCTCGGTGCTGATGCTGGCAGGGATCCGCGAGATATTGATCATCTCGACGCCTTCCGACCTGCCGCAATATCAATACCTGCTGGGCGATGGCGCGCAGTTCGGGGTGCGATTCGAATACGCCGAACAGCCTTCGCCGGATGGTCTGGCCCAGGCGTTCCTGATCGGCGAATCGTTCATCGGCAACGACTCCGTGTGTCTGGTACTGGGCGACAACGTCTTCCACGGCCAGCACTTCTCGGAGCAGCTAATGCGGGCTTCGGACGTGCAAAAGGGCGCGACGGTCTTCGGCTATCTGGTCAAGGACCCGGAGCGCTTCGGCGTGGTGGAGTTCGATGCCTCGGGCAAGGCGCTGTCGATCGAGGAGAAGCCGATCAAGCCGAAGTCGCCTTACGCGGTCACCGGCCTCTACTTCTACGACAACGACGTGGTCGAGATCGCTCATCAGGTCAAACCCTCCGAGCGCGGCGAGCTGGAGATCACCAGTATCAACAATGCCTACCTTGAGCGGGGCGATTTGCGCGTCGAGCGGTTGGGACGCGGCTTCGCTTGGCTCGATACCGGCACGCACGACAGCCTGCTGGAGGCCGGGCAGTACGTGCAGACGATCGAGCACCGCCAGGGGCTCAAGGTCGCCTGTCTGGAAGAGATCGCCTGGAATCATGGCTGGATCGATGACGCGACGCTGGCCGAGCGCGGAACCGCTCTCAAGAAGACCGGCTACGGCCAATATTTGTTGAAACGTCTCGAAGACGCTCAGCGCGGCGGGACAGTTGGCGAAGTCGCAGTGGCCAGTTTCGGTGGCAGTCGCTGATTTGGGTTCGTCAGTTCAGCCAATCACCTCAGCCATCAACCCAGCCATCAACCCAGCCGGAGAGACGGACGACATGAATTACGAAAAGCTGGCCATTCCTGACGTCGTGCTGATGACACCCCATGTGTTCGGCGACGAACGAGGATTCTTCCTCGAGACCTTTCGACACAGCGAATTTGTCGAACACTGCGGCGACTATCAGTTCGTGCAGGACAACCACAGCCGATCCGGTCAGGGCATTCTGCGTGGGCTGCATTATCAGCTGCAGCAGCCGCAGGGAAAGCTGGTGCGGGTCACCCGGGGCGAGGTCTATGACGTCGCGGTCGATCTTCGCCGGAGTTCGCCCACCTTCGGGCAGTGGGTCGGGGCGTTGTTGAGCGAAGACAATCGCCAGATGCTGTGGGTGCCGCCAGGCTTCGCCCACGGCTTCTACGTCACCAGCGAGATCGCCGAGTTCCAGTACAAGTGCACGGATTACTATGCGCCGGGCGATGAATACAGCCTGCACTGGAACGACCCGCAACTGGCCATCGACTGGCCGCTGGTGAGCGACGAGCCGGTGACCTCCGACAAGGACGAGCAGGGAAGACGACTGGCCGACGCCGCGACCTTCACCTAGTCCCGAGTCGATTTCGGGACACGCTGCGGGAGCCGTCTCGAAGCGGATTCGAGGCTCACCCGACATTCACTCGACGCTCACTCGAAGATCCTCCAGGCCACCGTTCCTGAACCGCCAGCGCTCGCCGGTCCGCGTTCCGGTCATTGGCCTGATTCACGGATCCAGAATCCAGAATCCTGGGTCGTGGATATCGTGGCCACGAGACGACGTGGCGAAAGTGTCATTCCGTGCGGGGCCGGCCGGTCTCGCCTATTCGAATTTCTGAGCTGCCCAGCGGGCGGCATCGCGCATCATGGGGATTTCTCGGATGAAGATCACCGTTTTCGGTACCGGTTATGTCGGTCTGGTCACGGGTACCTGTCTGGCTGACGTTGGCCATGACGTGGTCTGTGTCGATATCGACCAAAGCAAGATCGAGCGCCTGGTTCAGGGAGACATTCCCATCTATGAACCCGGCCTCGAGTCGATGGTGCTGCGCAATATCGAAGGCCAGCGCCTGAAATTCACCACCGATGCCAGGATGGCAGTGGAACATGGCGTGCTGCAGTTCATCGCCGTGGGCACGCCGCCCGATGAGGATGGCAGCGCCGACCTGCAATACGTGCTGTCGGTGGCGTCCACCATCGGCCAGTACATGAACGGCTACAAGGTCGTCATCGACAAGTCGACCGTGCCGGTCGGTACCGCCGACAAGGTGCGGGAGCGTATCGAGGGCGTGCTGGCGGAACGCGTCGCCGATCTGCCGTTCGATGTCTGCTCCAACCCGGAATTCCTCAAGGAAGGTTCGGCGCTGGAGGATTTCACGCGAGGCGCTCGTATCGTCGTCGGGACCGAATCGGATCGCGTCGCCGATCTGATGCGGGAGTGCTACGCGCCCTACAACCGCAATCGCGAGAAGTTGATGTTCATGAGCGTGCGCGCGGCCGAACTGACCAAGTATGCGGCCAACGCGATGCTGGCGACCAAGATCAGCTTCATGAACGAGATCGCCAATCTGGCCGAACGCCTCGGTGCGGATATCGAGGACGTGCGTCGCGGCATCGGCTCCGACCCGCGTATCGGCTATCACTTCATCTATCCCGGCTGTGGCTATGGCGGTTCCTGTTTTCCGAAGGACGTGCAGGCACTGGCCCGTACCGCCAGCAAGGTGGGGTACGACGCCGAGCTGCTGAAAGCCGTGGAAGCGGTCAACAAGCGCCAGAAATCCACCCTGTTCGAGAAGCTCTCCCATGCCCTGGATGGCGAGCTGGAAGGCAAGACGATCGCGGTCTGGGGGCTGTCCTTCAAGCCGGAAACCGACGACATGCGGGATGCGCCAAGTCGGACGCTGATGGAAGCGCTATGGGACAAAGGCGCCACGGTGCAGGCCTACGATCCCGAGGCCATGAAGGAGTGCCGCCGCATCTACGGCGAGAGAGATGACCTGGTATTGGTCGCGGACCGTATCCAGGCGGTCAAGAAGGCCGATGCGCTGGTGATCTGCACCGAATGGAAGGAGTTTCGCACCCTCGATGCCGAATGGATTCGCGGCCAGCTGAGTGCACCGGTGGTCATCGATGGTCGCAACCTGTTCGACCCGGAAACCATGTCCGCGGCCGGAGTCGACTACTACGCGGTGGGGCGGGGCAAGACGATCGATCCTCGCGTTGCCGCCTGACACGTCTTTTCCTCCTGTCGAAAGCCCGGCCCGCCACTCGAGTGGGCGTTGCCGGGCTACAAAACGATAATAAAATTCTGCGAAATGTTTCTATTGAGTAAGTCTAATTCCGCCATTCATGAAGTTTTTAATAAGCTCCTGGAGTGATTTATTCATTGATTTATGGATGGTGAATATCGATGAGTAAATTCATCTTCAATAAAACCCGGGGCGCGATTAATCTGACTAAAGTCTTATCAATGGTTGCTCGGTTACCAACGCGCGAAATTGGCGTCACATCATCATTGGTTTGATTTTTAAGTTCTATTTTCGTTAGTTATTGATGTTGCAGATGCTTCGAAAAGCCTGTTGCTACCCGGCAACGGATTCTGATTAACAGCCAACGAATTGTCAGGCGGGCTGTTGATGGGCCGCAATCGATGGCCCTGGTTTTACAATAAAGGTGGCGTTTTTACGATGATGCAATGTTGCTTCTGCATGTGTCACCGCTACCGATAATGGCACTTGGTGTCATGACGTATTCCGTATGAGATGCGCCTGGCGGTATCCCATCGCCGTGATGGGAAAGAATGCAATAAGTCGCTAACAGTAATAAGTCGATCATAGAAACAAGTCGCTCATTGTGACACACCAAACGACAGACGAGGCATCACCATGCAAGCCAAGAGCCGGGCATTATATGAATTCGGGGCGACCTTTCTTGGGCCCGCATTGCACGTTTACGCCGAGTCCATTGAAGCCGAGGTCGAAGGTCATTTGCCGGTGTGCCTGGCGCGAGAAGGCTGGTGCTTTCACCGTCTGTTGACTCGTCTCCAGCGGGAGTCGTCGATCGACCTGCCGCACGATCCTGTCTACCTGCGGGTGTCCAGAACGCTGCTCTTCCGCGCCATGCTGGGCTCGGAGGTGATCACGCCGATGGCGCTGAGCAACGATTTCTCGGGCAGCATTCTGGATCTCATGCGCAAACGATTTGGTCTTCAGCTGCATGAGATATTCGCGGCGTTGCCGTTCGAACTGCTGCGCTTCAATTGCGAGCTTCCCAAGGACAAGGATCTGGTTCTGCAGTGGCTGACGCCCCATCTCGAGGCGTTGAAGAAGGTCGTTTCACCGACCCGGAAATCGCTGGTCGCCTATCTGGAGCGGTCCGGATTGATGGACCCGGACAAGCGCCCTCTGATGCTGGATCTGGGTTACTCGGGCACGATCCAGAAGATTCTTACCCATATCCTAGAGCGGGATACCACCGGGCTCTATTTCATCGCCACCAAGCCGGGTGACGCTGAAGTCAGCAAGCACCATGCGCTGTTGAAGGGCGTCTTCCACGAGGGCGTCGGCTGGCGCAATGGCTGCACCATGCTCGACCGCTCTCTGCTTTTCGAATGCCTGCTGACCGCGCCGCACGGGCAGATGGTCGATATTCGGCAGAAAAGCAATCAGGAGTTCGAATACTTCTACGGACGCCAGGCGGGAACGCAGCGCCATTTCCAGGATTTGAAGACGGTCTTCGATGGGGCGATCGATCATGTCGTGATGTGTCGACGACACGGCGTGAATTATTCACCAGAGGATGTGCAGGGGCTTTACGAGGTCTTTGCGACCCGACCCAACTGCATTCCGCACGATGTTTGGCACCTGTTCAGTGTCGATGATGACATCACCGGCAACGGCATCGTCAATCCGATGCAAATGTTCGCAATATAAATCAAGAGGTGGGGGCCCACATGAAACCAACGGGAAAGATGATATCGCTACTACCGTGGCTATTTCAGACCCAGTTCGCCAGTCAGGCGCGCAAGAAGCGTCTGGCGGCGGAAGAGGTCGTGGGAATGGACGACAACATCGTCGTGCCGGAGAGCGGTATCGAGGATCAGCCGCGCAAGACGCCCATCCCCGATGACAAGAATCTGGTCACCGTGACCGAAACGTTCGTCGTCGCTGAAGGCGAGGCGGTCAACGACGATCTTTCCTCGACCGATGCCGACGACAACGACAAGGCGACGACATCGCCTGTCGATGCGGCTTCGACGGCCATCGGCGAGGAAGTGGCAAGCTCTGATGTCCTCGGTCCGGAAATCGTCAATCCGGAAGCCGTCGAGTCCGAGGCCATCGAGCTGCCGCTGGGGGATACCGCACGTGAAGGCGGGGCCCATGCCGCCATGATGAGCCAGGCGTTCATGGATGCGCTGAACACGGGTCTGTTCGATCCCAAGTGGTACCAGGCGACATACGGGCTGCGCTTCTCGACGCAGCGTGAGGCGTTCGACGACTATCTTCGCAAGTCCCGCTTCGCGCCGGTCAACCCCTCGCCGCGCTTCGACAGCGAAACCTATCATCGGATGTACATCGATGTCTTTCATGCCCAGCAGAGCCCGCTTCAGCACTATCTGCTGCATGGACGTAGCGAAGGACGACAGCATGTGCCCGCCACGGTGCGCTGGTTCCCCCGCGAGATCGTCACGCCCGGCAAGCGACTGACACCGGCAGCGAGCGAACTGAAGGTCGCACTCTGTCTGCACGTCTTCTATGTCGATTTTCTGGATCGCTTTGCCCAGGCCATCGAGCGGTTCCCGGTGACCGTCGACGTCTATCTCACGCTGGCGGATGCCAGCTTCGAGACGCGTGCCCGGCAGCTGTTCGGCGAGCATGCGCGGGTCGGCAAGCTCGAGACTCGCGTCGTGCCCAACCGCGGCCGCAACTTCGGCCCGGTACTGGTGGAGTATGGCCAGGATCTGCAGGAGTACGATCTGTTCTGCCACCTGCATTCGAAGAAGTCGCTCTATTCGGGCAAGGAGCAGACCCAGTGGGCGGAGTACCTGATCGAGTATCTGCTCCGCGATACTTCCGTCATCACACGGCTGCTGAACGCCTTCGCCGCCGATGAATCCCTCGGGCTCTACTACCCGACGACGTTCTGGATGATGCCTTCCTGGGTCAACCATCAGACCATGAACAAGGGTTTCATGCGCGAGTGGCAGGAGAAGCTGGGACTGGGCCACATTCCCGAGTTCCTGAGCTATCCCGCCGGCGGCATGTTCTGGTCGCGCCCCGAGGCGATGAACGGCGTGCTGGACCAGACCTGGACCTACGAAGATTTCCCGGAAGAACCGTTGCCCAACGACAACTCGATGCTTCACGCCCTCGAGCGCGTGCTGGGGCCGCTGGCCGAGCATCACGGCTTCCGGCAGCTGTTCTTCTATCCGCCTACCGGGCAGTTCACCACGGACAACGGCTATATCACCGCCAGCTATCACGGCCGGCTGGAGCAGCACATCGCCAGCATCCAGGCGCATGCCTGCATCAGTTTCGATGTGTTCGACACCCTGGTGCGCCGCGAATACACCATGCCGGATTACGCCAAGCTGAAGCTGGGCAAGATGTTGGCGGAACAGGGGATCGTTCCCTCCGCACAGGCCTTCGTCAAGTTGCGCAACGATGCCGAATCGACCCTGCGCCGACGTGCCAACTTCCAGGGCGACGTGCGCATCGAGGCGATCTACGACGAGCTGGCCGACCAGCTGGACGTCAGCCCGGACACCGCGCAGGAGTGGATGGCGCTGGAGTACGAACTCGATCTCGAAATGATCCAGCCCAAGGACGAGATGGTCGAGCTGTTCAACCATCTCGCCGCGCAGGGGCACATCCTCTGGGTCATCTCCGACAGCTATTACAACCGCGAGCAGGTGGGGCTGATGCTGCGCAAGGCCGGCGTCGCCGCTGCCTACCGACTGATGGTCTCCAGCGAAGAGCAGGCGCGCAAGGATAACGGCTCGATGTGGGTCAAGGTGAAACAGGACCTGGCCAACGAAGGCATCGATCGTCACCTGCACATCGGCGACAACGTGGTCGCGGATGCCCAGATGCCTGGCGACCTGGGGCTGACGACCTTCCACATCCTCCATCCGATGGACAAGTGGGCGGCCCTGGGATTCCCGCCGGTTCTGCATGGCGCGGACGCGCTGGACGAGATGCAGATCCTCAAGTGGGGCCGACTGATCAACGAAGTCGGAAGAAATCCGTTCATCGGCGAATGACATCGTGGCTGGCCACTCGGCGCCGGCGCTGGCCGCTCGGTGGTGAGCGCTGGCCACTAAGTGGTGAGCGTTGGCCGGGTGGCGGGCCCTGTCGCCGATGACGACGAGCCGATGCATCGCCAGCGGATTCGTTCACCGTCGGTCGATTGACGAAAGAGCAGATGGAGATCCGTTATCGATCTCCAGTGCCGATCCTGCGACATATTTAGCGGTTGAGGGGGAGAGCGTGACAGTCGATTCAAAGCGCGCGGATTCTCGTTCCACGCCGAACATCTGTTTCACCGCCCTCACTATGGTGCGCGGCGAGAGCGATATCGTGTGGTCGTCGCTGCTTCACCATGCGCGACTGGGGTTCCAGCGTCTGATCGTGATCAGTTATCTGGAACATGACTTCCTGCGTCAGTGTATCGACAAGTTGCGTCGCGATTTCCCTGCGGTGGAAGTCGACCTCGTCGAGCTCGAAAGCCAGGGGCACTTCGGGCGGCGCAAGGCCTTCTACGTCAATCGGGCGCTGTCGCTGTTCATCGACCCCAAGAAGGAGAACTACGTCTACTGCTTCGATGCCGACGAGTTCCTGTCGTTGGGAAGTCATGCCTCGATCGGCGACTTCTTCGCCGCCTTCCTGGCCGGCCTGCCCGCCGGTGCGAGAGAGGGCGCGGCCGGGGAGTGCTTTGCGCTGCCGTGGCTGAACCTGATCCCCCAACGTCGCCACTACGCGGAGCGGGATCTGAGCGGACAGTTTCTCGACGGGGATTATCTCTGTGTCGATACCCGCCAGAACAGCCGCCACAAAGTGTTGTTCCGCAAGCGTTCCGGTACGCGGGTTCACATGGCCTACCACCAGGCTTTCGCCGGCGAGAAGGACGTTCCGGTACTGCCGGATCCCGAGACGCTGAAGTTCGTCGAGGCCAGCGGGGCGTGCGTCTATCACGTGCCGTTGCGCAGCCCGGATCAGTTCCGGGCGCGCCTGGAAGGGCCCATGCGGCGCGTGATGATCCAGACCGGCTCGGGCCAGTCTCCCGCCCATGCCGAATTGCCTTTCGATATTGCCGATGCGCTGTTTTCGGCGTGTACCGCCAGCCAGCCAAGATTTGCAAGTCTCGCCGAAGCTGCAGACGTCTTCGGTGAAGCCATTACCGATAGAAAGATTCGGGCCATCACTCGATTCATTTACCGCCATCGAGTGGACGTCGGCCCGGTCCTGAGTTCGGCGAAATAGTCGCCGAGTTCGTGTTGCCTGGGAAACTTACGCCGATGATTTCACGTACTACTGCCAATCAAGCCCGTTATCGCTTCGCCATCGTCGCCATCGTCAAGAACGAGCGGCCCTATCTGGCCGAGTGGATCGCCTATCACCGCCTGATCGGCTTCGAGCATTTCTACATTGCCGACCATGGCAGCACCGATGGTACCGATCTGCTGCTGGCGAAGTGGCAACGCCAGGGACTGGTCACCGTGCGGCAGTGGGAGCCTGAGGAGAAGGCGCAGACGCTGTGGTACCAGCATGTGCTGGAGCATCACGGGCGGGAGGCCACCTACCTGGCGTTCCTGGATGTCGACGAATTCCTGGTGCACCCGAACTGTGACCGTCCGCTGGAATGGCTGGCGCCGACCCTGGCCTCCCATGATGTGGGCGCCGTGGCGATCAACTGGCGGATCTTCGGCTCGTCGGGCATGCGCTTTCGCCAGCCCGGCGGTGTCCTGGAGCGCTTCCGCCTGGCGAGCGACAGCGAGCGCGTCGTCAATTGTCACGTAAAGTCGATCGTCAAACCGTCGCTGGTGCTGTCAATGACCGCGCATACGGCGGAGCTCAAGCCCGGCTATCGCTATCTCACCGCCAACGGTCAGCAAGCGGATTTCCTGGAAGGCAAGGTGAAATCCGGCCGTACCGAGCGCGTGGTCGACACCCCGCTGAAAATCTACCACTACAACATCAAATCGTACGAAGAGTTCGTCGATACCAAGATGACGCGCGGCCGCGCCAACCTGGGGCCGGCGCACTCCCGCGATCTGGACTATTTCCGCAACCACGACATGAACGAGGTGAGCGTTCGCTTCTCGCCCGAGCTGTTGAGCCGGGTGCGTCAGGCCAGCTGTGAGCTGCTGCCGGAAATGGTCGCGCCCCGGCGCCAGCCCTGCTTCTTCGTTCACATTCCCAAGACCGCGGGAACCAGCTTCCGGCTAGGGGCCAGGGCGCACCTCGGCGAGGACCAGGTCTGGCACGACTACGGGGAAAAGCAGCGCGAAACCGCCCCCATGGTGGTGCGCTGGGTCTACGAACGGCGCGACGTCTGGCGGCTCTGGCAGATTCTCTCCGAACAGAATGTACAGCTGCTGGGTGGGCACGTTCGGTTGGATAAATATGCCCATCTGGCGGGCATGCGCCACTGCTTTTCGTTCGTGCGCGACCCCTTGCAGCGGCTGGCGTCCGAATATCACCACTTCGTGCGCCACCACGGCTACCAGGATTCGTTCTCAGCGTTCTATCGGCGTCACGACATGATCAATCGCCAGAGCCGATTTCTGGAGTCGACGCGGCTCGAGGCACTGGGATTTATCGGGTTGACGGAACGGTACGCGGAATCGCTGGCGATCCTGAACGATCTCTACGGCTGGCAGATACCCGGCATGGCCGAAAACCTGGGGCACGCCTCCGTCGATCACGTCTACGACATCGATCTGGCCGACGAGCTGGCCTTGCGGGAGCTGAACGCGGAGGACTTCCAGCTCTATCGGGAGAGCCAGCGGCTCTTCGAGCTGCGGCTGGGGCTTTTCCGGCAGGGTCGGCCGTTCGTGCATGGGGCGATTCAGCAGTGCGTGGCCGACAAGGTGGTGGGATGGGCGTGGTGGGCCACCGATGACAGCCCGGTCGAGATCGAGGTCTGGGTCAACGATCGCAAGGTCGGCCGCACGCTGGCCAATGCGCTGCGCCCCGGCATGCTGCGCTGGGGCGCGCCGCGGGGCGCCTACGTGGGTTTCCATCTGCCGTTGGAAGCCGTGCCCGGCGACATCGTCGACTGCCGCGTGACCCTGACCCAACAGTCCCTGGGTCGGCACCGCGTGCATCGAACCGCTTCCCTTCAGCCCGTGCTGGAACCTTGAGGGATACGCCATGCAGACTTCTCTGTCGCCGGTATCGGACGCCAAGCACTGGATGTTCTGGCGTGGCCTGAATCGCACCACGCGGATCGTCTGTCACCCACGCCTGAAGCCGCTCTACCATCTCGAGCGGCTGACGCAGGAAGAGGCGGACACGGCTCGCCAGTACGTCTGGCGTTCGACGGGCAACGACCCCCAGTTCGCCTGGAAGCGCCATCTGCCGATGCCCGGCTGGAACATGCTCGAAGTCACGATTCGGCATGACCAGCCGAGCGGAGCGGCGCGGTTGTACGTCGATACGGGGCGGGGATTCAACGAGGCAGAGAGCTTCTACCTGACGCTCAAGCCGGGACGGACCGCCAAGCGGCTCTGTTACATCGGCGCGGGCATCAGGGAGATTCGGTTCGACCCGCTGGAAACCGAAGGGTGCTTTGCGGTCGAGCATCTGAGACTGGTCTGGCTGAGCCCGTGGTTTGCCTACGACCGCCTGGCCCAGCGCCTGGCCAATCTGCACGGCCAGTGGCTAGAGACCCCCAAGGCCAGCATTCTGCCGCAACTGAAGCAGCGTGCCAGGGAGCAGAACGTCCATTGGCGAGCGCTTGCCCTGCGGCAGTACGAGGAGACGTTCGTCCGGCTGTGCCCGCGCAAGAGCTATCGGCAGTGGTTGGTACAGCAGCCCGTGCTGTCCGCCGATCAGATAGCGCACCAGCTGGCGGCATTTTCCTATCGGCCGCTGATCTCGATTCTGCTGCCGACCTATGACCCGGCGCCCGAAGACCTCGAACGTTGTATCGAATCGGTCCTGGCGCAGCACTATCCGCACTGGCAGCTGTGTATCGCCGACGATGCTTCCGCCGATCCGCGGGTTCGGGAGACGCTTTCCCGTTACGCCGAGCGGGATTCGCGCATCGACGTAGTGTTTCGACCGACCAATGGCCATATCTGTGCGGCGAGCAACAGCGCGCTGGCACGTGCCCGGGGCGAGTACGTGGCACTGCTGGATCATGATGACCGGCTGGTACCGGAGGCGCTCTATCACGTCGTCGAGACGCTGCAGGAGCAACCGCAGGCAGAGCTGCTCTACAGCGACGAGGACAAGGTCGATGGGTTCGACGAGCGTTACGATCCCCACTTCAAGCCGGCCTGGAACCCGGATCTGTTGCTGGGCCAGAACTATATCTCCCATCTCGGCGTTTATCGGACGTCGAGAGTGCGGGCCATCGACGGTTTCCGCCAGGGCTTCGAGGGCAGCCAGGATCACGATCTGACCCTGCGATTCTGCGCTGGGCTCACGGTAGATCAAATTGTCAGGATCCCCAGGGTGCTCTATCACTGGCACGCCGGCCAGGGCTCGACGGCGGCCGCGGCCGTGGAGAAGCGCTATACCGCCGGCGCCGGTCTGCGTGCGGTGCAGGATCATCTGGACCGGCACACCGCGGGCGCACGTGCCGAGCCGGGCAAGTATCCCAATACTTATCGGATTCGCTGGCCGCTTCCCGACCCGGCGCCGCTGGTGAGTCTGCTCATTCCGACGCGCGACCAGGTGTCGATCCTGCGGCCTTGTGTCGAGGCACTGCTCGAACGCACACGCTATTCGCGGCTGGAAGTGCTGATTCTCGACAACGGCTCCACCTGCCGCGAGACCCTGGCCTTCCTGGACGAGATCGCCAGGGACGAGAGAGTTCGCGTGCTGTCCTGGCCATACCCGTTCAACTACTCGGGGATCAACAATTTCGGCGCTCGTCACGCGCGCGGCGACATCCTGGGGCTGATCAACAACGACATCGAACCGATCAACGAAGACTGGCTGGAGGAGATGGTAAGCCAGGCCTGTCGCGAGGAGATCGGCTGCGTCGGTGCCAAGCTCTACTACCCCGACGGCACGGTCCAGCACGGCGGGGTGCTGCTGGGTGTGGGCGGTGTCGCGGGTCACGCGCACAAGTATTTCTCGCGCCACGAACCCGGTTATTTCAGCCGGCTGCATCTCGTCCAGAACTTTTCCGCCGTGACCGCGGCGTGTCTGGTGGTGCGCAAGTCGCTGTTCGATGCCGTCGGCGGGCTGGACGAAGAGAACCTGGCGGTCGCGTTCAACGACGTCGATTTCTGCCTCAAGGTGCAGGAAGCGGGATACCGCAATCTATGGACGCCGTTTGCCGAACTCTACCACCACGAGTCCGTCTCCCGGGGCGCCGACGATACCAGTGCCAAGCGCCTGCGAGCGACCCGGGAGGCGGATTACATGCGCCGCCGGTGGCGTCATCGGCTGTTCGACGATCCGGCCTACCACCCCAGCCTGACACTGACTTACGAGGACTTTTCGCTGCGTTGAACCGTCGCGAAAGGAATGACAATCCAGCCTACGAGGGGACTGATCATGAACTATCCGCGCTGGGTGGTTTTGAGTGATGGAACCTGCCCGACCGAAGATATCTACTTCCTGAAATCGGTGGCACCGTGGCTGCAATCACGTGGCATCGAGGTCAAGCGTATCGACACCAGCTACTGGCGGCTGCCGGTCATGTGCATGCCGTGGCTGGTGGGCGAGCTGCGCAATGCCCATATCCTCGTCTGCCGATCGCTCAACGGCGCCTGGATCTCGTGGCTGGAAGACAACCGGCACCGCGTGGCCACCATTCGCTATCTGATCGACGACGATATCGATGCCGCCGCGTTGGACGAAAAGCTGCCGGAAACCTACCGGCGGCGCATGGCGCACGTGTCGTCCCACGTGCAGCCGCGCCTGCTGGCGATCGCCGACGAAGTGATCGCCTGCTGCGAGCCGTTGGCGAAGCACTTCAGCCGGCGCCACGATTCGGTCTCGCTGCTGGCGCCATCGCTGATCGCGCCGATGCCCACCCACGATCATTTCATCCAGTCGGCGCCGCGCGTCGGGTTCCATGGCTCACGTGCCCACCTGGCCGATCTCGAGAACATCACGCCGGCCCTGGTCGATATTCACGAACGCAACAAGGCGTTGATGTTCGAGATCATGCTGGGAGGCTTTTCGCCGGTCTCGCTGCGGGGGCTGCAGCGGGTACGCACTCCCAAGCCGCTCGGCTGGCGGGCCTTCCAGCGCTATCGCGACCGGCAGCGCATGCATATCAGTCTGACGCCGATGCGCGATACCCCGTTCAACGCCGGCAAGACCTACATCAAGTTTCTGGATAACGCCGCGATGGGCAGCGTGGGGCTCTACAGCGCCCGCTCGCCCTATCGCGAAATCGTCTCGCAAGGCGAAGACGGCTTGCTGGTCGAGGATACCCCCGAGGCCTGGCGTTCGGCGATGCAGCAGTTGATCGACGATCCGGTCGGGGCGCGACGCATGGCACAGAATGCAGCCCGCAAGGCGCTCGATATCGGCAATCCGGAGAAGGCCCGAGCCTTCTGGTGGGTGAGACGCTGACGCTGCGTTGTGAGGCAGAAATCACCGGCCCGATCCCGTTCGGATGATGACGGCAAACGTTCCCGATCTGCGTCGCCTCCGGGCGACGAGAACCTTTGACATTGACAGGAAACTTCACGATGAAACTTGAATTTACCGCCATCACGATGGTTCGGGGAGAAGAAGACGTCGTCTTCGCTTCCTGCCTGCACCACCTGCGACTGGGATTCGACCGGCTCATCGTGCTTAGCCATATCGAGCATGATTTCCTACGGGAATGTGTCGCCGAGCTGCGAGAACGCTATCCGGAAAAAGAGGTGGCCTTCGTCGAGATCGAGGACGAGCAGGGCTTCTCCAGGCGCAAGGCAGACTATATCAACGGCGCGCTGGAGCTCTATCTGAAGAAGGATTGCTACAACGTCGTCTACGGCTTCGATGCGGACGAGTTCCTGACCTTCAAGAAGGGCCTGACGGTCAAGGATTTCTATGCGGCGTTCGCGCAGCGTTTTCCGGGCGAGGAGAACCTCAAGCGCTTCTACTTCCGGTTGCCGTGGATCAACGTGATCTGTCAGGAATCCATTGCCTATCAGGAAGATCTCGAGGGCAAGCTGCTGGAAGCCGAGTACTGGTCGCTGGGCGAAGAGGCTTCCGATACCAAGGCGCTGTTCGTCTATCGCCAGTCTCACCGGCTCCACATGGGCTATCACTGGCTGATGGCGAAACAGGATGGCGCGGTGCTGGAGCCCGAGCCCGAGATTATGGATTTCGCCCGAGAGTGGGAAGCCTGCATCTATCACTTGCCGCTGCGCAGCGTGGAGCAGTTCTTCGCCCGGATCGGCAACTACGTTTCCAGCGCCGCGAAGCAGGAGAAGCACAACCGTCTGAGCCAGTTCTTCATCGATAACCCACACATCAACCGGCAGCATTTCTTCGAGATGTGCATCGCCCCGGAACCGAGCTATCCGAGTTACGAAGCGCTCAAGCAGGACATGGGGCCGGCCATCGAGGAGATGGTATTGATGGCGTTCACCAAGTTGATGGTGAAGCCCCGCATCGATATCGGACGGGCGTTGTTGCCGGCCAATCAGTAGATCGGACTCTCGACGGGAAAGCGCAGCGGCCAGGTGGCATTCACCTGGCCGCTTGCCGTTTCAGGCCCTTGCGATCGAGCCTGGCCTGAGGCCATCGGGTGCAGCAATGCCGCTCGCGCCGAAACGGCAACAGGCGCTAGGAGGCGACCGGGAGGCGGGAATCCCAGAGCAGGCGCTCGATGGGCGAGACGTTCTCGGTCAGGTGGGATACCGCATTGATCACCGCCAGATCGATACCTTCGCGGCTGAAGAAGCCCCCGTTGATCTGGGTCGCGTGAATGACGACCCTGGCAAAACTTCGGAACAGCCGCTTGTCCGGACCGATCGGATGACGCCAGAAGTCGTCGAGCGAGCTGGGCGAGGTGAGCCCGGGCATGCGGTAGATGGCGTTGCCGAGCGCGAGCGTAGGGCATTCGTTTTCGAGTGCCATGAGCCCTTCGCTGCCGTTGATCGTCACCAGGCCTGAGGCGTGATCGATCAGCGTACTCAGGTTGCCGCCGGGCAGGAAGATCAGGCGATCGCCGATATCGGTTTCCACGGCCAGCTTGCGCAGGCGACGCCGGTAGCCGGACATATCGTCGGCCGGGCCGATGATCGCCAGACGTGTACGCTCCGGGGCAAAGCGGGCAAAGGAGTTGACGATCTGCTCCACGGCCTTCCACCCACCGGGGTAGGGAGAATGGAAGCGAATTAGAGGATCGCCGTCGGGCTGCAGCGGGAAGAGGTAGAACGGTCGGCCGTCACTGAGCAGCGCTTGGCAGCGGCTGGCGGCCTGATGCCGGCCGAGCCACTGCCTCGTGCCTCCGCGGTAGCTCACGTCCCGGGGCAGTTCGGCTTGGCCGCGGGTGTGCCAGAACATCAACGGGTTGGCGATCTGTGCCAGACGATAGCCGGCATCATGGACGGCGCGCATGGCAAACGGCTGCGAGAAGGCGCGGGGCGGCAAGGACCGGGGAATGGTCGGGCCGATGCTGTGATACCACTCCGGGTCCTTCGGCAGCAGCGAATGACCATGGGCGCCTTCACGTTCCAGCGTGACCCAGTAGGGCTGGAAGTAGCCCGACTCCAGGACATGATTGCGTATGCCGCGCCGGCGTGCCGCGGGCATCACCGCCTTGTGGGCGGGGCGGCAGTCGTCGAAGGCGATCTGGTCGGTAATGCCGTGGCGTTGCCACAGGTCGGTGACGAACTCCTCCAGCATGGGCCAGGGATCTCGAAAGGTCTCCGTCGGCTTGCCATGCCATCCGGCCTGGTCGCCGGTGCTGAAGTTGACCTTGACGACCTTGTGGCCATCGTCACTGAGCCGCTGCCCGAGCTGATTGAAAAACGGGGAGCGGGGACCTTGAAGGAACAGGAAGGCTCGCCTCGCCGGAAACATCATGTCGATCCCTGTCTGTGTCGATCTCACCGGGCGACGACCCCGGTTACGCGGGAATCGGCCGTCGTCGACATCGTGGTTGGGAATATGCCTTCAGGATGCATCCGGAAGAGAATTACGGGCTTGGCGGCCTCGACCAGCCGGTCGGGGACCTATTGCCGACGGCGTGCCGATGTGGCGCCCGGCTCCGGAAACTGCAGGCACGTTTCGACTGTAACGCGGCCCGGCTTGCCTGCCATGCCGCGTTTTCGTGAATCGGACGGTGGTTTACTTCGTATTGGAAAGATGAGGCTTCTCAGCCCGTCAAGGTCGTCTGGCAGAAGATGCTGATGACGGGATCGACGCCGACGCCGACGCTGGCGAAAGAGACGGCAGGGATTCCAGCAGCGTAGCGATGGTGGGGTCGTGGAAGAACGCCACCAACTGCGCACTACGAGTGGCGCCGATGCCGGCGTACGTCTGCCAGCCCTGTTCCGAACGATCTCTCAACGCGGCCAGTGGCGCTGCCAGGGCGGCTCGACGCACTTGCTCCGGAATCGGCGGCATGCCGAGGGCAATGAACCATCGCGTCCGCTCCATCCTTTCGGCGGCATGGAAGGCATCGAGCCACTGCCGGGCGCGGGCTTCCCCGACGCCAGGCAGCGTTTGCAACTGCTCCGCACGCAACTGCCGCCAATCCAGCAGGCCATCGACCAGGCCGGCATCGACCAGCGCAGCCCAGCTGGCAGGGCCGATGCCGCTCATGTCCAGGCCATCCTCGCTGCCGAGCCATGCCAGGCGGGCCAGAAACTGTTCGCGACAGCCGGGCATCAATGTCAGGCAGGAGAGCGCATCGTAGCGTTCGGCATCGGGAAGCGTCAGCGCCTGGCGCGGCGTTGCCGGAATGACCACGCGTTCGATCTGGGGAATGGTCGCGCCAGCGAGCGAGAGCGATACCTGATCGCCGGGGCGAACGTCCAGTTCCTGCCAATGCGCCAGCGACCCCAGGCTCACCGAACTGACTTCCCGGTCGTCGAGCAGGACGGGATCGAGCCGGGCGACGGGCGTCAGGCGCCCGGTGCGGCCGACCGAAACATCGATCGCTTCGACCACGGCCAGCGTCTGCGCCGCCGGGTATTTCCAGGCGATGGCCCAGCTCGGCGGCGCTGCCTGCCAGCGCGCCCCAGGAGGCCTGTGGCTGCGCTTGATGACGACACCATCGGAGGCGAACGGCAGCGGGGCGTGATACCAGCGGTCGCGCCACTGCACGACTTCCGATAGCTGCGAGACCGTTCGGGTGTATCTGGCCGTGTCGCCAAAGCCGAGATCGGCCAGTTGCTGGAGCCGACGTTCGCCGCTGGCAGGGCCATCCGGCCAGGCCCAGGCAAAAAAGCCGATGTCACGAGCTGCCTCCGCGGACAGCTCGTGTCGGTTCAGCAGCCCGGCCACCTCGGAGCGCGCGGAGACGCCGCCATCCCGGGCCTGTACGTGATCGGGAAGACGAAGATAGAGCTCTCCCTGCAAGGTGACCGGTTCGTCGGTCGGCAGGTGCTGGGGAAGGCTCGCGATCTGTCTGACCTGACGCGTCCAGTCCTGGCCTGTTTCCCCGTCGCCACGGCTGATGGCGGTCTCGAGCTCGCCATTCCGGTACACGAGCGACACGGCAACACCGTCTACCTTGGGCTGGATCCAGAGCGTCTGGTTCGACTGCCTGGCAAGCCATTCGCCGACGGCCTGGCGATCGGGCAGCTTGTCGAGTCCGGTCTGGGCGAAGGGATGTTCGAGCTCGTCCCGCGGGGAAGCCGGCGTAGGCTGGCGGGATGGCTCGGCGGCAGGATCGAGACCGAGGGGTTTGAGATCGAGGGGTTTAAGACAGTCTCGCCAGCGTTGCCAGCGGCGTTTGGCTTCGTCGTAGACGCCATCGTCAACGAGACGCTCGCCACGCTGATAATACGCCTCGTCCCATGCTTCGAGCTGCCGGGCCAGCGTGGTCAGGGCGTCTTGCTGCCGTGGTCGTGTCGCCCCCGGCGGGCATGATGGGTTTGCTGTGGTGGCGTGACGAGCCGTCTGGTCATCGTCGTCATGAATCGTGTCGGCCTGAACCGTGTCGTCATGAACCGTATCGGCCTGAATCGGGTCGTCATGAGCCGGGTCGGCCTGGGCAAGCCCGGCCAGCCCCAGCCAGACGAGGGCCGCGGCCCGGATCAATATCGCAATCATGGCATCGCTCTCTCGGGTCTTTTAAACGTACAACGACCGGCCGGCGATTTTCTGAATACCGAGAGTTCGGGTTTCGAACCATTAATGCCGTGAGTTGCCACGACCGATTGATCAAAAAAGCCCCGCGAATGTCTTCGCGAGGCTTCGGTCAGGCTGGAGATCGAGCGCCGGCAGCTACGGGTCGGCGTTCCGGCGACGGGCCGGAGCGCCGCCGATCATCCGTTGGACTTCAACTGAATGTAGTCCAGCAGGATCTGGGAGGTTTCCTGCAGTTCGGCGCGATCGGTCGGGTTGGCGTCTTCGGCATTGGCATCGTCCTTGCCGCTGCCGCTGCCGCTGCCGCTGTCGCTGCTCTGGTCGCTGGTGTCGGTCTGGTCGTTGCTTGACGTCTCGTCCTGTTCGCGGGCATCGGTCCAGTGATCGAGCGGTTCCATGCCCAGCGCCCTACGACGCTGGTTCTCGAGCGCCAGCTGCTCGGTCTCCTGGGCATCCATCTCGCGCTGACGCTGCTCCTTGTTGAGGCTGATGCTGGTCTGTTGATCGCGCAGCCGCTTGCTCAACTGAGCCTGCTTCTCCAGGTAGACGAAGTCCGGGTCGTTGGCGATGCGCTGCTCGTGGCGATCCTGCAGCGCTTCCAGGTAGCGCCACGGCTCACCGTAAAGACGATACTGCACCGGGCGGACGCGATCCCAGGGGAGGGCGTTGTCGAGGGCGCTTTCGCCGATCTCGTCGGGGTCGATCAGACTCGGGAACAGGATGTCCGGCTCGACACCGCGATGCTGCGTGCTTTCGCCGGAAATGCGATAGAACTTGGCGCGGGTCAGCTTGATCTGGCCGTGGCTCAGGTCGGTCAGCGTCTGGACGGTGCCCTTGCCGAACGTGCGGCTGCCGACCACCAGGCCGCGACCGTAGTCCTGGATCGCGCCGGCGAAGATCTCCGAGGCGGAAGCGGAAAGCCGGTTGACCAGCACCGCCAGCGGACCTTCGTAGGCCACCCCGGCGTCGGTATCGCCGTAGAGATTGATGCGTCCGCCGGCATCGCGGACCTGTACGGTGGGGCCCCGGTCGATGAACAGGCCGATCATGGAGTTGGCTTCCTGGAGCGCGCCGCCGCCGTCATTGCGCAGATCGAGCACGATGCCTTCGACGTTCTGCGCCTTGAGCTTGTCGATCTCCTTGGCCACGTCCCGGGTGGTGCTGCGGTAGTCGGACTCGCCCGCCTGCCAGGCGTCGAAGTCGACGTAGAATGCCGGCACGGTGATGATGCCGATCTTGTGCGTCGTGCCGTCACGCTGGATCTCTTCCACCCGGCTATGGGCGGCCTGATCCTCGAGCTTGACGGTATCTCGCGTGATCCGGATGGTGTGCGTGCGGGTCACGTCGACGGCCTTGGCCGGGATGATGTCGAGTCGCACCGTCGAGCCTTTCGGGCCACGAATCAGGTCGACCACTTCATCGAGACGCATGCCGACCACGTTGACCATGTCGCCGTCTTCGTTCTGGCCGACGGCAACGATACGGTCGGCCGGCTGCAGCGCGCCGCTCTTGTCGGCAGGCCCACCGGGCACCAGGCTCGATACCTTGACGTACTCGCCGTCGCTCTGCAGCAGCGCGCCGATCCCCTCCAGCGAGAGACGCATCTGGATATCGAAGGATTCGCTCTGCTGGGGGGAAAAGTATTCGGTATGCGGGTCGATCGTGCCGGTGACCGCTGCCATCAACAGCACGAGCACGTCTTCGGCGTTGGTCTGGCGCACGCGATTGAGCTGATTGGCGTAGCGGTCGTGGAGCGTCTTCTGGATCTCCTCGGGAGATTGGTCGCTCAAGAAAAGCGTCAGGGCGGCGTTCTCCAGCCGTTTGTTCCAGAGCTCGTCGAGCGCTCCCTCGCTGCCCGCCCAAGGAGAGTCTTCCCGGTCGAGCGCCAGGCGCTCGTTGCTGGTGTAGGCGTAGTCGACGCCTTGATCGACCTTGTCTACCAGCCACTGGAGCCGGGCTTCCACGCGATCCTGATAGTGTGAATAGAATGCATAGACGCGGTCCAGAGCACCGGACTTGACGGCATCATCGAGTGACGTTTCCAGGTCGCTGAAATTGTCGACGTCTCGTTGCAGCAGATAAGCGCGCTGATCGTCCAGCACGTCCAGCAGACGTTGAAAGGCTCGCTTCGACCAATCGTCGTCGAGATCGACGTCGGCGTAGTGGCCATATTGCAGTGACTCGGCGACCTCGCTTGCCGCCTGACGCTGATCGTCCGTTGGGGTGGGACCGGCTAGCGCCGTGACGCTCCATGCCAGCAATAGCAAACACATGGCCGCGTACCGAGCGGCGGCAGTCAGGGTCATCAATGAAGCACTCCCGGTTTCCTGTACACTCTCTATTCCCTAGAAGACCACCGGATCCATGAATCTTTTTCAGGTCCGGGACCCATTGTAGCAGTCAGTCCGCGTGACTACAGACCGACATCCGAGGAAACCCATGTCAGAACACGCCGCCGACAAGGCTCTCGAAGATCGCTTGCTCGATTTCCTCCAGCGCTCGCCTTCTCCCTGGCACGCCACCGCCAACCTCGTGACACGGCTGGAGGCGGCAGGATATCGGCCCCTCAAGGAAACTGACAGCTGGAAGTTAACACGAGGCGACAAATATTACGTGACGCGTAACGATAGTGCTTTGATCGCGTTCCAGTTGCCGGCTTCGCCGCTCGAGGCGATGCGCATGGTCGGCGCTCATACGGACAGCCCGGCGCTGCGGCTCAAACCGCAACCGGCGATCGTCAACAAGGGCTGGTTGCAGTTGGGTGTCCAGGTCTATGGCGGTGCGTTGCTGTCGCCGTGGTTCGATCGCGACCTGGGGATCGCCGGTCGGGTTCACGTTCGCCGAACCGATGGCCGTCTGCAAGGGGTTTTGCTCAATATGGGTGAGCCAGTGGCGATCATCCCCAGCCTGGCGATCCATATGGATCGCGAAGCCAACAACGGTCGTGTCCTTAATGCGCAGACGCAGATGGCACCGCTGCTGATGCAGGGCGGCGATGCGCCGGATTTCGATCACCTGCTCAAACAGTGGATCGAGCGCGAGCACGCCATCGAGGTGGCGGACATCGTCGACTTCGAGCTGGGCTTCTACGACGTCCAGCCGCCGGCTCGGGTCGGCATCAACAGGGAAATGATCGCCAGCGCGCGACTCGACAACCTGCTTTCCTGCTTCATCGGTGTCGAAGCGCTGTTGGCTGCCGATGGCCAGCAGGGCGCGCTGTTCGTGGCCAATGATCATGAGGAAGTCGGCAGTGCCAGTGCCTGTGGCGCCCAGGGGCCGTTTCTGGCCGACGTGCTGCGCCGCGTGAATGCCGCACTCGGCGAGCCCGGCGACGAAGGGTTCGTACGATTGGTCCAGCGCTCCCTGATGATCTCCTGCGACAACGCCCACGCCGTGCACCCCAACTTCGCCGACAAGCACGACGCCAATCATGGTCCGTTACTCAACGCCGGGCCGGTGATCAAGGTCAACGCCAGCCAGCGTTACGCCACCAACAGCGCCACGGCGGCACTGTTCCAGGATATCTGTCGTGAAGCCGACGTGCCGGTGCAGCAGTTCGTGACCCGCGCGGACATGGGCTGCGGCAGCACTATCGGCCCGATCACTGCCACCGAGCTGGGCGTGCCGACCATCGATGTGGGCGTACCGCAATTCGGCATGCACTCGATTCGCGAAACGGCAGGCAGTCGTGATCCGGCGTACCTGATTCGGGCGCTGACCACGTTCTTCAATCGAGCCGACCTGATGACCGGTTGAGTCTCGTCAGTCAAACTGGCTGATGGCGGTGCAGGATGACGTTCGGTGCCGACCGTTTGCGGGTCGGCTCTTTTCACATTGAACGAGTAGTGATGACATGCTCAAGACTCCCTATTTGCTGTTCCTGGGCGACGTGCCCGATCCGCTGTCCGCCAAGGTCGCGCAGGGCATTCGCGACTGGCGTCCGGAGTATGCGCTGGGTCAGTACCGGCTGCCGGGTTGCCAGGCGGATATGAAATTGCCGGATCTCGATATCGACGCGGCCGTGGCGCAGGGTGCCAGGACGCTGGTAATTGGCGCGGCCAATCGGGGCGGCGTGATCTCTCGCAGCTGGATCGCCGTGCTCAAGGAAGCGCTGGCTGCCGGCATGGATATCGCTTCCGGGCTGCACAATCTGCTGTGTGACGAGCCGGAGCTGGTGGCGGCGGCGGAGAAGCATGGCGGGCGCCTGATCGACGTGCGCGTGCCGCAGGTCCAGTATCCGATTGGCGACGGCAAGAAGCGCCGTGGCAAGCGCTGTCTGGCCGTGGGTACCGACTGCTCCATCGGCAAGATGTACACGGCGCTGGCGCTGGACATCGCCCTGCGCGAGCGCGGCGCGAAGTCGAGTTTCCGTGCCACCGGCCAGACCGGGATTCTGATCACCGGCGAAGGCGTGCCGCTGGATGCCGTCATCGCCGACTTCATGGCCGGTTCCATCGAGTGGCTGACGCCGGACAACGACGACGATCACTGGGATATCATCGAAGGGCAGGGCAGTCTGTTCCACCCTTCCTATTCCGGCGTCACCATGGCATTGATCCACGGTGGCCAGCCGGACGCGCTGATTCTGTGTCATGAACCGACGCGCACGCATATGCGCGGGTTGCCGAACTATCAGCTGCCGACGCTCGAACAGCTACGCGATACGGCGCTGCCGCTGGCACAGGTAGTGAACCCGGCGTGCCAGGTCGTCGGTGTCTCGGTCAATACCTCCAACATGGCGGTCGACGAGGCAGACCGGTATCTGGAGGCGCTCGAATCGCGGCTGGGATTGCCGTGTGTCGATCCCTACCGGCAGGGCGCGGATCGGCTGGCCGCGGCGGTGCTGGCATGCTGAAGCTGAGCGTCGAGGAGCAGGTCTTTCCGCTCGCCGAAGTCTTCACCATCTCCCGCGGTTCACGCAGCGAGGCGCGAGTCGTGGTCGCGACGCTGAGCGATGGCGCTCATGCCGGCCGCGGTGAATGCGTGCCCTATGCCCACTACGGCGAGTCGGTCGATAGCGTCATCGCCCAGATCGAGTCGATGCGTGATGCGCTGGCGCAGGGCATGGATCGTCTCGAACTGCAGTCGCGACTGCCGGCCGGTGCGGCACGCAATGCGCTCGACTGCGCGTTCTGGGATATGGAAGCCAAGTCCGCTGGCAAGCCGGTGTGGAAACTCGCCGGTCTTGACGCGCCCAGGGCCGAGATCACCGCTTTCACGCTGTCGCTGGAGTCACCCGATGCCATGCGCGAGAAGGCCCGGCGCCACGCCGCTCGGCCGCTGCTCAAGCTGAAGCTGGGCGGCGAGGGGGATATCGAGCGCCTCGAGGCCGTTCGCGAGGGCGCACCCGAGGCACGGATCATCGTCGACGCCAACGAGGGCTGGGATCGCGACGCCTACGAACGTCTGGCGCCGACGCTGGTGTCGCTGGGAATCAGCATGGTCGAGCAGCCGCTGCCGGCGGGCCAGGATGCGCCGTTGGCGGAGATCGAGCGTCCGCTGCCGGTGTGTGCCGACGAAGCGTGCCACGACCGCACGTCGCTACCCGATCTGGTCGGCCGCTACGACATGATCAACATCAAGCTCGACAAGACCGGCGGCTTGACCGAAGCACTGGCGCTCAAGCGGGAAGCGCTGGCAAGCGGGTTCGAGATCATGGTCGGCTGCATGGTGGGGTCGTCGCTGTCGATGGCGCCGGCGCTGCTGGTGGCGCAGGGGGCGGCGGTGGTCGATCTCGATGGCCCGTTATTGCTGGCACAGGATCGCGAGCACGGCATGCGTTTCGATGCTGAAGGCATCCATCCGGCGACGTCGGCATTGTGGGGCTGAGCGATCGCTATCATGAACCAGGTTCTGTACCCCGGCGCGGATTCAGCGGAAGACGTAAACATGAAGGCGAACCTGAACGTGAAGACAGACATAGAGACGGCATGAGATGACACAGCGCACGGTCTACGTGAATGGCGACTACGTCGCGGAACAGGACGCCAAGGTATCGGTCTTCGATCGCGGCTTCCTGTTTGCCGATGGCGTCTACGAGGTTTCTTCGGTGCTCGAGGGCAAGCTGATCGATTTCCCCGGCCATATGCGGCGCTTGACGCGCTCGGCGGGTGAGCTCGAGATGGCGTTGCCGTGGGATGACGATGCGCTGCTGACGATCCATCGCGAATTGATCCGGCGCAACGCGCTCGAGGAGGGCATGGTCTACCTCCAGCTGACGCGAGGTAGCGCCGGTGATCGGGACTTCCACTATCCTGGCGCCGATACGCCGCCGACGCTGGTGCTGTTCACCCAGGCCAAGGCCCTCGTCGACAGCCGCAGTGGCCGCGAGGGCATTCGTGTCGCGACGCAACCCGACTGGCGCTGGACGCGACGCGACATCAAGACGGTGCAGCTGCTCTACCCCGTGATGGCCAAGATGGCGGCGACGGCGGCCGGTGCCGACGATGCCTGGATGGTCGAGGAGGGGCTGGTAACCGAAGGAGCATCGAACAACGCGTGGATGCTGACCCACGACGGAGCGCTGGTGACGCGAGAGCTCTCCCACGCCATTCTCCCCGGCATTACTCGTGCCGTCGTTCTGGAGCTCGCCCAGACGCTCTCGTTGCGTGTCGAGGAGCGGGCCTTCAGCGTCGAGGAGGCGCAGGGAGCCAGGGAGTGCTTCGTCACCTCGGCGTCATCGTTCGTTACGCCGGTCGTGGCGATCGACGGTGTGCATGTCGCCGATGGCCGCCCCGGTGAGGTAGCGCGAAAGCTGCGTGAAGCCTACATCGAAGAGAGTCGTCGTCGCGCCATCTGAATCGTGCGGCAGGCCGTGCGAATCGACAGCCTGCCGCACGGGCGGCAATACGGAAAGCCGACGCAAGGCCATACGAAAAAGCCCGCCGATCGTGAGAACGGCGGGCTTTTTCGCGATATCTGGTGGCTACGCCCTGATTCGAACAGGGGACCCCATCATTATGAGTGATGTGCTCTAACCAGCTGAGCTACGTAGCCTTCGGGGCAGCCGTGTCAAGCTAACCTGAGTCGCCTGACAACGGTTGCGAATACTACCATAACTTGATGAAACGTCAATAATTTCTTGGGTCTGATCTCGACAAGGCCTTTGGATGGCACCCAGGCGTCTCGAGGGAATAGCGCTTCGGCCAAGGAACGCAAAGCCGCCAACACAGAAGTTTGGCCGATACGTCAGCATCCTAAGGAAATGCTGAATAAATCGACGAGCGAGATGAAGCGCGAGGCGTATGGAACGCAGAAAAGGAGACCTAATGAAGTTAGGCGGATTTTCGAGTACCACGCAACGAAGCGATTCGCTCGCGCAGGCATTTATGCAGCGTTTCCCTAAAGACGGCGATAAGCAATACCCTGCTTCAATTGCCGTTCAAATCTACGATGTTGACTTGCCATTCTTTGCACAGCTTGCGGAATGAACGACTGTTGTCAAATGCTTGTTGCAGGTCGAAATGTGCCGTGAAAGCGGGTTGATCCAGCACTTCGCTGTAGGTTCCGCCCTCCATATTTCGGCGCAGCCAACCCTTCGCGTCTCGCGGCGTCTCTGCATCGACTTGGGCATCAGCCGGGTAGCGGAATCCCCGGCGTCCGTCGAGTGACGGGGCTGCCGCAATGAACCAAGCTTCGTATTCGCGCTTGGCCAATACCACCGATAGGCGCCGGTGCGGCAAATGCTGCCTCGCACGCTGATGGACCTCGGCTGCCAAGGTGGCTGGACAGTCGTCATCGGCGTCCAAAACCACCAGAATCCATCCCTGCTCGCCGCATTTGGCGGCCGCCAGCAACAGTTGCTTGCGGAACTCCTCTTCGCGATTGAGAAAACGGTCCCTGTGAACCCGAATCGGTGGGAGCGCATGCGCGTAGTCACGGCCCGGACGCCATGCATTCAGACGACGCAGCAAAACCGGCAAGGCGTCAACTTCGCCATGGCCCTCCACAATGCTGGCGACTGGGATCATGTAGACTCCATTTCACTGAAAAGATCCCCAGAGGCCGCCTTGTCCTGGCGTTCTATACTGTCTCGGTCGGGTGCCAGTTGGTTCATGCGTAGCAGTTCACCAGCCGAGAACAGATGCTCCCGCATGACTTGGCGTGAGCCTTCGTCCAGTGGCGCAACCTTTGTTTCGCCCGCCTCAGACACGACGGCCAGCACGGCATCCGCGTCGATACTGCGGTCATCCAGGAGGTCTGGACTGTGACTAGTCACAAGGACTTGCGTGGTTTCAGAAGCGCGCACCAATGCCTCGCGAAGTGCGGCGCTAGCTGCCGGATGCAGGGCGGTTTCAGGTTCCTCGATGCCGATCAATGTCGGTGAATAATCCACATTACCCTGTAACAGTGCGGCCAGAACGCCCAGTGCGCGTAGGGTGCCATCGGACATATTTTGAGAAAGGAAACGCCAAGGATGTTTGGAGCCGGCCATGTCCTGACGAAACTCCAGCGTTTCCATTGGCCCAATGGGCTTGCGCTCCACGCCATGTACCATAGGCGCCACGGAGTGTAAATATTCCTCTATCAGCGTCATCTGGGCAGGTGCTACCTTTTCCAAATGTCCGATCACGCTGGCGATGTTCTCCCCGGCAGGCCGCAACAGTCTGCCATCTTGGGGTTTCTGTAATTCGCGCATCAGTTTTGGGTTGAGGTTATAGAAGCCCATCGCGGTCAATGCATCAAATACCGGGCGGAAGTCCGTCAGGCCCGAGGCTGCCACCAATGCCAATCTGTCCGCAGTTACCGAGGGGAAGGTGGTCTCGCTGCTATCTCGAAGCTTGCCTTTCCCGATGCGGAAGAATGGACCCTTGCCGATGCCAGCGACAACGCATTCCTCTCGCTGCACCTCGTAACCGCCATTCTTCAACGCCCCGATAACGAAGCCATAGTGCCCAACTTGGCCGCCTTGCATGACGAACTCGATTCGAAGTGCGAAATGCGTAGGATGACCTCCGCTACGCCGGCGAACCTCGTTGATGCCGCCCCGTTCGTTCAGAGCACTATCCAGTGAATTGGAAAGCGCGTCGCGCACGAAATGCAGGGCATCCATGAAATTGCTCTTGCCCGCGCCGTTGTGACCCACCAAGTAGGTCAGCGGGCGCAGACTCACATCGCAATAGCCGATGCTCTTATAGTTGCGAACGGCGACGCGGCTAATAAAAGGGGGCTGTGTCATGTTTTCTCTCCGCGTCAGACTTTGAACATCTTCGTCACCTAGTCCCTAAGTGATTGATGACCTCTACCGCGAACCGCCCAATCTTAGGTTTGGGAAGCGGGCGCGAGATATCACCTTTGGACATCGCACAGGCGCCGGGCGATTTCATTAAACCACGACAGCACCGCTACCGATAACGTTTGCCGCCAGTGGGTTTGATCACCGGAAAGAAAGCCCCCTGTCCTCGGCCAGTAGGTTTGGCTGACCTGATTTTCGGGACCTCAATGAACAATAGGACCGCTACTGCATTCCGAGAAAACCCTCAGACGTTGAAGCGGAAGTGCATCACGTCGCCGTCCTTCACGACGTAAGCCTTGCCTTCGAGACGCCACTTGCCGGCTTCCTTGGCGCCATTCTCGCCACCCAGGGCGACGAAGTCCTCGTAGCTGACCACCTCGGCACGGATGAAGCCCTTCTCGAAATCGGTGTGGATCACGCCGGCGGCTTGCGGTGCGGTCGCGCCGACCTTGACGGTCCAGGCTCGCACTTCCTTCACACCGGCAGTGAAATAGGTTTGCAGCCCCAGCAGGCCGTAGCCGGCACGAATGACGCGATCGAGACCGGGTTCTTCCATACCCATTTCTTCGAGGAACATGGCGCGTTCTTCGTCCTCGAGTTCGGCGATCTCCGCTTCCAGCTTGTTGCAGACCGGCACGACTACCGCATTCTCCCTGGCGGCGATCTCGCGCACGATATCGAGGTGAGGGTTGTTGTCGAACCCGTCCTCGTTGACGTTGGCGATGTACATCGTTGGCTTGAGCGTGAGGAAGCCGAAGCTGCGCAGTTGCTGCTGTTCCTCGGCATCGAGGCCAAAGCTGCGCAGCGGCTGACCTTCGGCCAGGTGCGGCTGAATACGATCCAGAATGGCCTTGGTGGCGATCGCTTCCTTGTCACCGCCCTTGACCACACGGGTCAGGCGCTGAATCGAGCGTTCGACGGCGTCGAGGTCGGCCAGGGCCAGCTCGAGATTGATGGTCTCGATATCGGCGGTGGGGTCGACCTGATTCGCGACGTGGATGACGTTGTCGTCGTCGAAGCAGCGAACCACGTGGGCGATGGCGTCAGTTTCGCGAATGTTGGCGAGGAACTGGTTGCCCAGGCCTTCACCCTTGGAGGCGCCCTCGACCAGGCCGGCGATATCGACGAACTCCATCGTGGTCGGCACCACCTTTTCCGGCTTGACGATCTCGGCGAGCTTGTCGAGACGCGGGTCGGGCATCGGCACGATACCGGTATTGGGTTCGATGGTGCAGAACGGGAAGTTCTCGGCGTCGATGCCGGAGCGCGTCAACGCATTGAAGAGGGTCGACTTGCCAACGTTGGGCAGGCCGACGATGCCGCAATTGAAACCCATGATATATCCCTGAAACGGTGTGATCCTGAATTCGATTCGATCATGGCAGACGCGAACGAATAAGCACGAAAAAGTGAATGGCGGGCATTCTACGGGACGCGGTCGGCGGGGGCCAGACTCTTGCCGAGCTACGAGCTACGAGCTACGAGCTACGAGCTACGAGCTACGAGCTACGAGCTACGAGCTACGAGCTACGAGCTACGAGCGAATCAGGCGGGTTTGAAACTATGCAGACGATTCATCGCCTTGGCCCAATCTCCGTCGAGTACGTCGGGCAGGGTGGCGATGGTTTCATCAAGCGAATCGTCGATGGCCTGGCGTTCGGCCTTGCCGGGACGACCGAGGACATAGTTGGTGACGAGCTTGGCACTGCCGGGGTGGCCGATGCCGATACGCAAACGGTGGAAGCCGTTGCTGTTGCCCAGTGCGCTGATGATGTCGCGCAGGCCGTTATGACCGCCGTGTCCGCCACCCGTCTTGTAACGGGCGCAGCCGGGCGCGATGTCGAGTTCGTCGTGAGCGACGAGGAGCTCGTCCGGAGCGATCTTGAAGAACTGGCACAGCGCAGCCACCGAGGCACCGCTGCGATTCATGAAAGTGGTGGGGTTGAGCAGGTGAAGATCGTGCCCGCCCAGGCGGATCCTGGCATGAAGACCCAGAAACTTGCGTTCGGGACGCAGCGTTTCCGCTGTGTCCCGAGCGAGCTGCTCGACCAGCCAGGCGCCGGCATTGTGACGAGTGTCTTCGTATTCCGGCCCCGGATTACCGAGACCGATGATCGCTTTCACTGTCATTGCCGACTGCCTGTTGTCCGGTCTCTGACGCAGGGTTATGCGTCGCCTTTCGGTTCGCCTTCTTCGTCGACGCCTTCACCGGCGACTTCGTCGTCACTGGCGACGGTCGGGTGCGTGACGCTGACGACACCGGCGTCGTGCTCTTCACCGTGGGTCAGCTCGACCAGAGTCACACCTTCCGGCAGCTTGATGTCGGACAGGTGGATGGTCTCGCCGAGGCCCAGGTTGGCCACGTCGACTTCGATGTATTCCGGCAGCTTGGACGGCAGGCAGCTGATCTGAACGTCGTTGTTCAGAACGTGCAGCACGCCACCTTCGTCCTTGACGCCTTTGCATGCTTCTTCGTTGAGGAAGTGCAGCGGGACATTCAGGGTCAGCTCGTGGGTCGCATCGACGCGCATGAAGTCAGCGTGAGTAACCAGCGCCTTGTACGGATGGCGCTGCAGATCACGAATGACGACCTGCTCGCTCTTGCCGTCGACACTGATGTCGATGATCGAGGAGAAGAACGCTTCGTCTTCGATCGCCTTGTAGAAGGCCGGCTTGTCGATGGTGATCGGCTGCGGTTCGGCAGAACCACCGTAGATGATGGCAGCGACCTGTTCGTTCTTGCGGCGCAGGCGGCGGCTCGCACCTTTCCCCAGCTCCTTACGAACATTGGCGGTCAGGGTGTAATGGGACATTGATTGTCACCTCTAATGGTCAAGTAATGGAAATCGGCACCGCCCGCGACCAGACGATGCCGTTTCCAGTAGGGCCACTGCCCTCACGGCAGTGGCCCACGTATCCGCGCGTGGTTCCCTATCGTTTCGAAACGGCCGTTATCCGAAGACCGTTCCGACGGCGATCAGTGGAACATCGCGCTGACGGATTCTTCGTTACTCACACGACGAATGGCTTCGGCGATCAGGCCGGCGACCGTCAACTGACGGATCTTGCCGCTACGACGTGCAGGTTCGGAGAGCGGTATGGTATCGGCAACGACGAGTTCGTCAAGCACTGAACCGCTAATATTGTCCACGGCGGGCCCGGACAGGATCGGATGCGTGGCATAAGCGACCACTCGGCGAGCGCCACGATCCTTCAATGCCTCGGCGGCCTTGCAGAGGGTGCCGGCGGTATCGACCATGTCGTCGACCACCACGCAGGTGCGATCCTGGATGTCGCCGATGATGTGCATCACCTGAGCCTGGTTGGCCTGCGGGCGACGCTTGTCGATGATCGCCAGGTCGACGTTGAGCTGCTTGGCGATGGCGCGGGCACGGACCACGCCGCCGACATCGGGAGAGACCACGACCAGGTCGTCGTAGTTCTGGCGTTCGATGTCGTCGAGCAGGATCGGAGAGCCGTAGACGTTGTCCACCGGCACGTCGAAGAAGCCCTGGATCTGGTCGGCGTGCAGATCCATGGTCATGACGCGGTCGACACCGGCCTTGACCATCATGTCGGCGACGACCTTGGCCGAGATCGGCACGCGGGCCGAACGCACGCGGCGATCCTGGCGCGCATAGCCGAAGTAGGGCACGACGGCCGTGATGCGGGTGGCCGAGGCGCGACGCAGCGCATCGACCATCAGGATCAGCTCCATGAGGTTGTCGTTGGTCGGCGCGCAGGTCGACTGCAGGATAAAGACGTCTTTACCGCGTACGTTTTCGTTGATTTCGACGGCGATTTCGCCATCGCTGAACTGCCCGACCGTCGCGTGACCCAGTCGGTTATCCAGACTCTCGGCTACCTTCGAAGCAAGTCCGACGTTGGCGTTACCGGTAAAAACCATCAATTTAGACACGCGCGGCCACCTTTGAGAGCAGTTGAAGGTCGGTAGAGGACATTCGTTTCGGTTTCAGGACGGATGACGAGGCTGCAGGGGGAAGGCGGTGCGATGGGCAAGATTCTGAAATGCCACGCTTGCCCGTCGACGATGCGGGCTGGCATCGAAGTCGTACGTCGAGACGGCAGGAGAAGCAACCGCAACGCCGGTGGGGAAATCGTGTGGGCTGAGTGGCCATCGCGACCCGGTTTCCGTATGCAGGCTTGTCGAAAGTCAGGAAGTGGCTGGGGTACCAGGATTCGAACCTGGGAATGCTGGTACCAGAAACCAGTGCCTTACCACTTGGCGATACCCCAGCAATCATTGGTCGCGCCTATTATGCGCAAAAGCACAAACCGTTGGCTAGGTTTGGACGGAAAACCAGTCATGAAGCCGCGAGCCGTCTGAAAAATCTGGCAAAAACCGCAGGTCGAAAGCGGTCTTTCCAGCAGATGGCATGGCGGTATCACGCTCGAGTCCTGTCCAGACCCCTGGCAGTTTCCAGAGCCTGGTGCAGCGGAGAAACGTTGCTGCCACGGGCCTTGAATGCCTGCCATTCGTCCGGGACCTGTCGCAGTACCCGTTCGGCCTGCGCTTCGCCGTCCAGCGGACAGAAGACGCAGGCGCCGGTCCCTGTCAGTGCCGCCTTGCCATACTGGCCGAGCCAGTTCAGCGCGCGGTCTACCTCGGGGTGAAGCGCT
The DNA here is from genome assembly GCF_976982775.1 of Salinicola sp. NYA28a. The sequence continues at coordinate 2,309,792 of NZ_OZ334582.1, read as the reverse complement.
CGCACGATGCCTTCGCAATCGTTGCGCCACACGGCGTCAGGGGCGGCCCCGTCGAGTGCGCGACGCATACTAATGACCGTGCTATTACGTGTCAAACCAGGGTGGCCGAAAATCGCCGCCGTGGAGATTTCCACGCCCGGGTGGACGACGACGAACCAGGAGGGCGCCAGGTCGACGGGGACGAGACGTTCGCCGACGCCTTCCGCCCAGGCGCTATGGCCGCGCACGAACACCGGTATATCGGCGCCCAGTTCCAGCCCCAGTGTCGCCAGTCGCTCGAGACCGAGATCGAGCCCCCAGAGATGGTCGAGCGCCAGCAGCGTGGTGGCGGCGTTGGAGCTGCCACCACCCAGCCCGCCGCCCATCGGCAGGCGCTTCTCCAGCTCGATCGCCGCGCCCTGGCGACAGCCTGTCTCGCGCTGAAGCAGCCGCGCCGCCCGAACGACGAGGTTGTCCGCTTCGGCAACATTGGGCAGCGCGGGGGAGAGCGTGATGTGGTCGTTGTCGCGCCGCGGGTGGAATCGCAGCGTGTCGCCGCTATCGAGAATCTGGAACAGCGTCTGCAGCGTGTGATAGCCATCCGGCCGGCGGCCGGTAATGCGCAACAGGCGATTGAGCTTGGCCGGCGCGGGCAGCGTCAACGGTGTCATCGAGTCGCGTCCGGTGTCTCTTCAGGTGAACGTTCTGGTCCGTCAGAGTGTTGTTCGGATCCGGTCTGCGGCTGCCACTGGTTGACGACCAGCGTGGCGCGGATATCGTCGTAGGTCATGATCAGGCGGCTCGGCAGCCATAGCGAGCCGGCGTAGGTCCAGTCGCGATAGCGGATGTTCCAGCCGTCCTGGCTCAAGGTCCTGGGGAAGCCGAGTTCATCGTCGCTCTGCTGGTGAAAGCGACCGGGCGCCGGAAGGCCGCGCACCCAGTAGTCCAGTGCCGAGATCGGTAGCGACCAGCCCAGTTGCTGCTGCATCAGGGCTTCCGGTGACGCGGCTCCGAAGCGGCCGTCGCTGGTGGTCAGCGTCACTGCACCTTGGCGGCCTTCGAGCACGCTGCGTCCGGCGCCGAACGGGCCGCTGATCAGCATGCGGTAGTGGCCGGGCGACTGGGACCAGTCCAGATTGGCGCTGCGGCTCTCTTCCGGGGTTCGCAGACCGACCTTGCCGGCTACCGTCCAGGTATCGAGCGCGGCCAGGTCGTCCTGTTGCCGCTGCCAGTCGTCGGGCTGGCGCGGCACGTCCGGTGCAGGTGCCTGTCCGGCGCAACCGGCAAGCCAGGCCACCAGAACCAGGGCGCCGAGCGCCTGCCACCACGGCTTGAACGGAATCGAAGCGGGCTGTCGCCGTTCGCTGGCCGAAAGGAAGTGTGGCATCGAGTGTTTCCTGTCGAATCGAATGAATAGGCGGTGTCTGATACGGGGTTAGGGCGCCAGCTGCGGATAGCGCAGCAGCAGGTCATCGATATCCGGGTGGATTTCGCTGCCGGCGAGTGCCGATTCCACCAATGCTCGCGCCTCGCTCGCATGATCGAGAACGGCCAGCGCTTCGGCCAGGTGCGCGGCGACTTCCTGATCCGGCTGGCCGGCGTAGGCGCGCCGCAGATACCCGAGTGCCTTTTGCGTCTCCCCGCGTTTGAAATGCACCCAGCCCAGGCTATCGAGAATGGCGGGGCTCTCCGGCTCGAGTGCGTGGGCCCGTTCGATAAGCTCCAGCGCTTCGTCGTAATGGTCCGTCGTCGTCGCCAGGGTGTAGCCCAGCGCGTTGAGAGCGGCGGCATTGTCGGGTTCTCTGGCAATGATGTCGCGCATCTGCGCCATCATCGCTTCGACGTTGCCGCGTTCGAATTCGCGCATGGCCCGGGTATAGAGCAGGTCGGTGTCGTCCGGCGCCTGCTCGAGGGACTCGGCGAGAAGGGTATCCGCGGCAGCGCTCTGGCCTGCGTTGTCCAGCGCCTGCACGCCGATCTGGGTCAGTGTTGCGCGCTGGGAGGGATGACGCAGAATCTCGACGCGCAGGAATGTCAGAGCATCGTCGGTGCGATCGTTGGCCGTCAGCATCTGGGTGGCGAGCGCGCGGGAGTCGAGGAAGCCGGGGCCGGTCGGTACCTGGCGGTAGTAGAGTAGCGCGTTGTCGATTTCGCCTTGCGACGACTCGGCAATGCTGCCCAGCACGAGGTAGGTCGCCGGTGGCGTATCGTCGCGATCGAGCAGCGGCAGCAGCAGTCTTCGGGCAGGCTCCAGCGCACCGGCATCGAGATAGAGCTGAGCGAGACCGATACGTAGCGTCGGCGTATCGTCGTGGCGTGCCAGCAACTGGTCGATTCGTGGCTCGGCAGCCGCGATGTCGCCATTGGCGATTTCCGCCTGCGCCAGCGCCAGCAGGAACCGGCTGTCATCGGGTGCCAGCTCTCGCCCGCGTTGCGCCGATAAGACGGCCTGGTCGTAGTCGCCGGCCTCGAGCGCGATCTGCGATCGGGTGAGCCAGAGCATCGGCAGGTCGGCGTGGCGGCGAGTCAGGTTCGTCAGCCGCTGTCGGGCTTCATCGAACTGGCCGTTGGCCGCCTCGAGCCTTGCCGTTGCCATCTGGGCATCGGCATGGTGGGGCTGGGTGGCGGTGAAGTCGCGTAGTTGGGCGATCAGTGGTGGCAGGTCTGCCTGGGATTCCACCATCAGGTCGGCGAGCTCGAGAAGCTGTGCCTCTTCCCCCGTGCGAGCGAGCGCCAGCCTGTGACGTAGTGCTGCAGGCCAGTCGCCGCGATCCACGGCAATGCCGGAAAGCAGCTTCTGCGGTGCCGAATCCTGCGGCGCCAGCTGTTGCCAGCGAGCCGCCGCGGAGGTCAGCAGGCTCTTGTCATCGGTGTATCGCGCGGCCAGCGTGGCGCGCTCGGCGAGTTCGGCGGAACGGTAGCGTTCGGCGGCCTCCAGATAGCCGTCGGCGGCGCGGTGAAAGTCACCTCGCTGCCCCGCCATCTCGGACAACAGCACCTGGGACAGGCCTCGGGCGTCGAATCCGCGGGTGATCGGCGGCGCCGATGTCAGAGGGTCATCGACAGGCGCCGATGCCGTGTCGGCCGACATGCTTTGGCAGCCAGCCAGCAGAACCGCGCAACTGGCGGCGTAGAACAGACTTTTGGGCATGCCGTCCTCGAGATCGATCAATGGCTCCAGCATAACGGCTGGCCGCCGGGGGTCAATCGCCGAGGCATGTCGGTCGGCGTGTTTCATTGCCTGCTAAGCGTCTTTTGGCTGTGCTAAAATGGCGCCGCCCGGTCGGGCGGACCACAATGGAGTGGATCGCCCGGCCGGGTTCGTCTCGCCGTCCCCGCTTCCGGTCGACCGCGAGAATGGGTGAAGCGGTCGGCAACCTGACATGTGCCGCGCTTCATTCCGGTATGCCGCGCTTTGCTTCGAGGACATCCGCGAGCGCAGACGCCGGATCCACGCAAGACAAATGACCGTGATTTCATGACGCTGCTAGCTCTGGGTATCAACCATAGAACGGCTGCGGTCGACATGCGCGAGCGTGTCGCCTTCTCGCCGGCACAACTCGAGTCCGCGCTGACACAGCTGCGGGCCTTGCCCGACGTGCGAGAGGCGGCGGTGCTCTCTACCTGTAACCGGACCGAGCTCTACTGCATCACCGTAGCCGACGGCGAGCACCAGTTGCTCGAATGGCTGGGGGCGTTTCACGGCATGCCCGCGCAGGAGCTGTTGAACTGCGCCTACCACTACCATGAGGGAGAGGCCGCCAGGCATCTGATGCGTGTGGCGGCTGGTCTGGATTCCATGGTGCTGGGGGAGCCGCAGATTCTCGGTCAGCTCAAGGATGCCTACCAGATCGCGCGACAACACGCGGGGCTGGGCAGCGAGCTGGAGCGTCTCTTCCAGCAGACCTTCTCGGTCGCCAAGCAGGTCCGCAGCGAAACCGCGATCGGGGAAAATCCGGTCTCGGTCGCTTATGCGGCGGTCAGCCTGGCCAGCCGCATCTTCGACGACTTCAGTCGTGCCCGGGCATTGCTGATCGGGGCCGGCGAGACGGTCGAGCTGGTGGCGCGCCACCTGCGTGAAGCCGGCATCATGGGGCTGACCGTCGCCAACCGCACGCTGGCACGGGCCCAGGCGCTGGCCGAAACCTGCGATGCGCGCGCGATCGAGCTCAATGCCATTCCGCAGGCGCTGGAGCAGGCGGACATCGTCATCGCCTCCACGGCCAGCGAGTTGCCGATCCTCGGCAAGGGCATGGTCGAACGTGCGCTCAAGGTACGCCGCCACCGGCCCATCTTCATGGTCGATATTGCGGTGCCGCGGGACATCGAGCCTGAAGTGGGCGATCTCGACGATGTCTTCCTCTATAGCGTCGACGATCTGCAGCAGGTGATCGCCGAGAATCGGCGTCATCGCGAGGTCGCGGCACGCCAGGCCGAAGCGCTGATCGAAAGCGGGGTCGATCGCTGGCTGCATGAACGCCGGGTGCGCGGGGCGGGGGACCTGATTCGCCGCTACCGTCAGCATGGCGAGTCGCTGCGACGCGATTCCGAGGCGGAGGCGCTGGCGCAACTGGCGCGGGGCGAAGATCCGGAGACGGTGATCAAGCGTCTGTCGCACCAGTTGGCCAATAAATTGATGCACGGCCCCACGCTGCGCTTGCGCGAAGCGTCGGGTCAATCACGTCACGATATCATTCAGGCGGCCGACAACTTGCTCATCGAAGGGCCCGCCACGACACAGGACTCGGTATGAAAATACAGGACTGGGCATGAAAGCGTCTTTGCGCGAACGACTCGACGCCTTTCAGGACCGCTTCGAGGAGCTGTCAGCGCTGCTCTCCGAGCCCGAAGTGATCGCCGATCAACCGCGTTTCCGCGATTACTCCCGCGAATACGCCGAACTCGAACCGCTGGTCGAGTCCTGGCTCGTCTACCGCCGTACCGAGGGCGATATCGAGGCCGCCGACCAGATGCGCCAGGACAGCGATCCCGAAATGCGCGAGCTAGCCGAGGAGGAGTGGCGTTCTTCCAGAGCCCGGCTCGAGGAGCTCGAGGAAGAGGTCAAGCGCTTGCTGGTGCCCAAGGATCCGGACGACGATAGCAACGTCTTCCTGGAGATCCGTGCCGGTACCGGCGGCGACGAGGCGGCGCTGTTCGCTGGCGACCTGTTTCGCATGTATTCCCGCTACGCCGAGCGGCGCGGCTGGAAGGTCGAGGTGGTCAGCGCCAGTCACGGTGAGCAGGGCGGTTACAAGGAGATCATCGCCCGGGTCAAGGGCGATAACGCCTATGCGTCGCTGAAGTTCGAATCCGGCGCGCACCGCGTGCAACGGGTCCCGGCGACGGAGTCCCAGGGACGCATTCATACCTCGGCCTGTACCGTCGCGGTGATGCCCGAAGCGGATGAGGTCGGCGACGTCGACATCAACAGCAACGATCTTCGCGTCGATACGTTCCGTTCCAGCGGCGCCGGTGGCCAGCACGTCAATACCACCGATTCGGCGATTCGCATCACGCACCTGCCGACCGGGCTGGTGGTCGAATGCCAGGAAGAGCGCAGCCAGCACAAGAACCGCGCCAAGGCGATGTCGTTGCTGGCAGCGCGGCTGAAGCAGGCGGCGGTGGACTCCCAGCGCCAGCACCAGGCCGATACGCGCCGTTCCCTGGTGGGGTCGGGCGATCGCAGCGAGCGAATCCGCACCTACAACTTTCCGCAGGGCCGCCTCACCGACCACCGCATCAACCTGACGATCTACAAGCTGGGCGAGGTCGTCGCGGGTGATCTCGACGAGGTCATAGGGCCGTTGATCAACGAGTACCAGGCCGATCAGCTGGCGGCATTGCAGGGGGAGTGATGACGATCGATGACGCCCTGCGCGAGGCGGCAGGGCGCCTCGTCATGTCGCCGACGGCGCGGCTCGATGCGGAAGTGCTGCTGGCTCATGTCTGCGAGACGAACCGGACCTGGCTATACACCTGGGGCGACCGAGAGTTGACGGCAACCCAGCACAAGGCCTTTCAGCAATTGGTTGCCCAGCGGATCGAGGGGCTGCCGGTGGCGTATCTGGTCGGCTCGCGGGAGTTCTGGGGGCTCCGCCTCGAGACCTCGCCAGCGACCTTGATCCCGCGGCCGGATACCGAGCGCTTGGTCGAAGTCGCGCTCGAGTTTGCCACGCCGCCCGCTGGCGAGCTGCTCGATCTGGGCACCGGTACCGGCGCCATCGCGCTGGCCTTTGCCAGCGAACGCCCGGGCTGGCGGGTCACCGGTGTCGATCTCGCCCCTGACGCCGTGACCCTCGCGCAAGCCAATGCCCGACAACTGGCCATCGCCAACGCTCGCTTCCTCGAAAGCGACTGGTTCTCGACGTTGGCCGGGCATCGCTTCGACCTCATCGTCTCCAATCCGCCTTATATTGCCGACGACGATCCGCACCTGCTGCGTGACGACGTGCGTTTCGAGCCACGATCGGCATTGGTGGCCGAGGCTTCCGGGATGTCGGATCTCGAATGGCTGGCCGGGCGTGCGCCGGATCATCTGCAGCCGGGCGGCTGGTTATGGATGGAGCACGGTCATACGCAAGCGGGTGTGGTGCGCGAGGTGCTGTTGCGTCGGGGTTTTCACGATGTCAACTCGCGGCGCGATCTCGCAGGCCACGAGCGCGTTACCGGCGGGCGGTGGGAATGAGCAATCGGCGGGCGGTAGGGATGAGTGGTCTGAGGCGCGGAGCCACTTTTCAACGGCCAGAGCGTTGAACGAGGGTTACCGGGCTCGCTGGTGATTCGCGCTGGCTCTGTGATAGTAATGTCGCCCCGCGGTTACGGGGTGTAGGCCGGGGCATGTCGTCCATCCGGTATCAGCATCGCTCATCGGGACGAATCACCGCCACCCGGCGTTACCTCGTGCGTGAACCATTTCTATTCATCGGCTTGGAACAACTACAGCAATGAAAGCCAAATCTCGATCACTCGATCGAATTGATCTCAATATCCTGCGTTGTCTGCAGGAGAATGCTCGAATTTCCTACGTCGATCTGGCATCGCAGGTCGGTTTGTCGACGACGCCCTGTCTCGAGCGAGTCAAGCGCCTCGAGCGTGCAGGGATCATTCGTGGCTACAAGGCCATACTCGATCCGCAGGCATTGCGCGCCAATCTGCTGGTGTTCGTCGAAATCAGTCTGAACACCCAGTCGCCGGCCGTCTTCGACGAGTTTCGCAAGGCGGTGGCGAAGCTGCCGCAGATTCAGGAGTGTCATCTGGTCTCCGGGCAGTTCGACTATATCCTCAAATGCCGGATTCCCGAGATGTCGGCCTATCGGCAACTGCTGGGCGATGTCGTGCTGACGCTTCCCGGGGTCAAGGAGTCCAAGAGCTACGTCGTGATGGAAGAGGTGAAAGAGGAGTTGGCGTTGCCGATTCCCGATCTCGACCCGGACGGCAAGTAACGCGCTGGAGGCGATTCATTGCCACGGCAGCCACTGCGCTTTGGGATCATCGAAAAAGGTCATGAAAAGATCATGAACGACGAAGCACTGTTGCGCTATAGCCGCCATATCATGCTGGACGAGATCGATATCGCAGGGCAGGAGCGGTTGCTGAGTTCCCGCGTGTTGATCATCGGCGCCGGCGGCCTCGGCTCTCCCGCTGCGCTATATCTGGCGGGCGCGGGTGTCGGGCGCCTGAGTGTCGCCGACGACGATGTCGTGGAGCTATCGAATCTGCAGCGCCAGATCGCTCATACCGAGGTATCTCTGGGGCGATCCAAGGCCTGCTCGGCGGCCGAGGCGGCAAGAAGAATTAACGCGACCTGCGATGTGCGAGCCTTGAACACGCGGCTGGTCGGCGAGGAACTGATTGCCGAAGTCGAAGCCGCCGATGTGGTGCTCGACTGTACCGATCGCTTTTCCAGCCGCTTCGCAATCAATCGCGCCTGTGTCGAAACCCGAACCCCGTTAGTGAGCGGTGCGGCTATCCGCTTCTCGGGGCAACTGGCGGTCTTCGACACGCGCGAGCCGTCGTCGCCGTGCTATGCCTGTCTCTATGGGGAGCAAGATGGCGACGAGGCGCTGACCTGCGCGGAAAGCGGCGTGGTATCTCCGCTGGTCGGGATCATTGGTAGCTTTCAGGCCCTGGAGGCCATGAAGTTGATTAGCGGCGCCGGACAGCCCCTTCGCGGGCTGTCGACGTTTGACGCCTTGAGTGGCGAGTGGCGTCGCTTCGCGTTGCCGAGAGATCCGGCCTGTACGGTGTGCGCAGGGCGGTGAGTGATGCCGATTCAGGATATAAATCCGGGAGCTCATGTCGGTGTCGGATAGGCAGATTGGGACAGTCAGGTTGTGACTGTCAGGCCTCGGATAGTTTCAAGGCCCGCATCCATCGGCCCACCTGGCGGCTCTCCATCGGTTGTTCAAGATAGACGCTCAGTAGCCTGCGCCACTCTTCAGCCTGCCATTGCGTCAGTCGGCGAGCGAAAATCTGCAGGTCACGGCGTTTCTCTTTTCCGGCCACCAGCAGCGGCCGGGATTTCTCCAGATCGATGAACCTGGCATCGAAGCCATGAAGGGCCGCGTCATCGGCGCGTAGAAAGACGTGCTTGGCATAAAGGCTGCCATGGCGCCAGCGGCGTTTGTGCAGTGTACGAAGGAGCTCGCCGCAACTGTCGATGATGCGCGCTCGGGTCGGTTCGGGCGTATCGGGCCATCCTGAGTGGATATCGATCATGTCGGCATAACCTTCGAGCTCGGGCGTGATCAGGATGGCTTGCCAGCGTCCGGCGTTCTTGCGTTCTTCGAAATAGGCGGTTTCCAGAGCGGGGATGTTCAGCCGGTGAAACGTCGCGACGTTGCGCGCCTCACGCGCGAAGGTGGGTTCACCGAGAGGGCGCTGGAGGCTGCGGCCCAGATGGTTGGTCTGACGTTTGACGAAAAAGGTTCGTGATGGCAGGCCTTGGGCGTCTAGTGTCACTCGGCTCACTTCCGAATGGCCGCCCCTTTCCAGGTTGGGGGCATCGACGGGGTCGAGATCGAGCGACCAGAGCGCGTCGAAATCATCGAGTTGGTTCTGCTGGAAGTAGAGCTGATATCGGGGAGCGAGAAAACGTTGCACAGTGGGTCCTATCGACTGCATTTCTTCGTAGATTGTCGCTGGAGGCTAGCCTGCAAGCCTGTCGTGCAGTTTGTTCAGAATGGCCGATTCGCCACTTCACGTCACCGGCTTCAATTGCAAACGGCTTGAAGCTCGAGCGCTTGGCGTCTCATCGGCCAGGTGCCAGGTTCGCAGCGGTGGGAGAGATTATAAACGTGGAGAGCTTGATCGAAAGGGATATGAGCGGATTTCACGGTGGTGGGCGCTATATCCGACAACACTAAAGTAGATGAAAATTCCTCTTTCTCTTTATCGCGATATCCTGATAATCTAGTAGGTATTGTAGTTCTTTGAGGTTATTTACTACTATATATTGATTTTTTCGCGTGCAAAAATTTTAATTTGCGAAGTGAAGAATCGTTTGGAAACGTGCTCAGCGTGCGCGTTTTTAGCCTCGAGGTTCATGGTCGCGATGCCGCGATCTTTAGCCCGGATACTTCAGCGCAAAGCGATGGAGTATGCCGGGCGTTTTTTTATCAGCAACATGAAGGCTGCCTTCTGATTGCAGGCTGGTATAATCGCTTCTTCCCGAATCTTTTCGCAGTCTCTCGTCTCTCCTTGTTTCTCCTCGTTGTGTCGCTCAGGCTTCATTATCTCGCGATTGATCCAATGGCGGCCATCAGGTTCAGTTCGGCACCGTCGCTCAAGAATGGGCTACGTTGGTGATCGCTTTTGCTCCAGGTTAATTTAAATGAACCGGGAAGCGCGCAGACTGAATTTTAGTTAACCATGACTTTATTTTAATTGAAGCACTGCTGAATTTATTTTAGGTATCTCTTGATATCTAAAGCGCTCTTTGGAATAGCAATGAAATTGACTGCGCGAGATTTTCAGACTGCTCAGCACCAAACGAAGAACGTACCCAAGACGGGGACCTTGGCCCATCGAGCCCGAGCCGTCGGTATGCCCTTGGGGGCTTTGAAGACGCGAATCAAAAAGCTGGTTGACAGAGGCATCGAGCGGGAGCGCGCCATTGAAATCGCACTAAGCAAGCCGGTCGGACCTCAAGGGCGCCCCAGAAAGCTGACACATCGCTAGGGTTGAGGGGCCATCGCTAGGGGTGAGGGGTGAGGGGTGAGGGGTGAGGGGTGAGGGGCGAAGGCAGTCATCTGCAGGCAGAGCCATGACTTTTGTCGACCCGTGCTGAAGAAGACAAAGCCATTGAATGGCTTTGAATGCGAGCCCCGGATCGATGCCGGGGCTATCTGTCTCGTAAAAAACCGGAGAAAAAAGCCTGGAGAAAACGAGACGTCATGAAACTCAGGAAGACTGAGAGGTCCCATCCCATTGCGGCCTTCCGTCGCGCATCAGGACACGCTCGCCCTCGGGCTTGTCGTCCAGCTTGGCTTCATGCACTTCGCCATCATAACGGTACCGGACATCGTAACCGACGGTTTCCTGTTTGCTGTCGCTGACGGTACTGCAGCGCTGTTCGGTCGTCTGGTAGGTGTCGCCCTGCTGCATCTGCTGCTGGACCTGATTACCCGCCAGTCCGCCGCCGACGGCACCTGCTGCCGTCATGATCTTCTTGCCGCTACCGCCGCCGAACTGATTGCCCACGACCCCGCCAACAATGGCGCCAATGGCCGTGCCGGCGATGCGGTTTTCGTCTTTCACCGGGCGCTGGTGCGTGACCGTGACGTTCTCGCAGACCTCACGGGGTGCGCTGGAAGTCTGCACGATCGGGTCCACACTGACGATGTCGGCATATCTCGGGCCGCTTTCGGAGGATTGATAGGCCCCGACAGCGACGCCACCAGCGATGCCCAGTGCGGCTATGATGCTGCCAATGATGATCGGTTTCTTCATGACCTTGCTCCTTCTTCGTTCTCACCGTGGATATCGCGACGAGGCGTGAGTATCCGGCGGTGGACTGCCACTCTTTCTCTTTTGGTGTCCCTGTCGATTGCCGACCGGCATCCGCCTTGAGAATCGACGCGTTCGGACGAGTTCTCCAGATGGCTCAGTATAGTCTCGAAGCGCTCGCCAAGCGCCTGAGCCAGGTGTTGTTGAACACTGTTTTCATTTTGGTGACGAGGTGTTGTCGAATGGCGACAGGCCTCGATGCGGCAGACAGTCGTCTGGCGAAAAGCCGAGGAAAGGCAGCCGTATATTCGGGGGAACGGCCGAAAAGGGTTGGTACGAGGGGAAGGGTTGGTACGAGGGGGATAGGGTGGCATGTTCGTCGGCACCGTGATCGTGGTGCCGACGATATCGGTCGTGGCGTATTACAGTTCGAACATCGCCAGCTTGCGCTCGACCTTGGCCTTCTTCAACCTGGCTACCTTGGGCAGGCCGTTCTCGAACGGGGGGAAATCCTCGCCCAGAATCAGTGGGGCCAGATAGCGTCGCCCGGCTTCGCTGATATAGAGGCCGTCTTCGCTGATGTAGTCGCGCGGCATGAACTTCTCGTGGTTGGCGATCTCCGACAGCGGCGCCGCCTCGATCTTCCATTCGTATGGGGTGTCCGAAACGCGCTTGATCGCCGGCATCATCGAATTCTGCCCCGCCAGGGCGAGTTCGACGGCGGCTTCGCCCACGGCATAGGCCTGATCGACATCCGTCTTGGAGGCGATATGGCGTGCGGCGCGCTGCAGGTAGTCGGCCACTGCCCAGTGGTATTTATGACCGAGATCTTCCTTGACCATGGAGGCCAGCATCGGCGCGACTCCGCCCAGCTGCTTATGGCCGAAGGCGTCGGTGCTGCCGGCATCGGCAAGGAAGGTGCCGTCGGCATATTGCGCGCCTTCGGAGACCACGATCACGCAGAAACCATGACGTTTGACGGCCTCGTCGATACGCGCCATGACCGTGGCCCGATCGAAGGCGATCTCGGGAAAGATGATCAGATGCGGGGCTTGTTCCGGCGATTCGCCGGAGAGGGCGCCAGCGGCAGCAATCCAGCCTGCATGACGACCCATGACTTCGAGAATGAACACCTTGGTCGAGGTGGAACACATCGACTCGATGTCGAGCGCCGCTTCTCGCGTCGAGGTGGCGACGTACTTGGCGACACTGCCGAAGCCGGGTGAGTTATCGGTAATGGGCAGATCGTTGTCGACGGTCTTGGGAACATGAATGGCCGTCAGGGGGTAGCCCATCGTCTCCGAGAGTTGAGAGACCTTGAGGCAGGTGTCGGCGCTATCGCCGCCGCCGTTGTAGAAGAAGTAGCGGATGTCGTGAGCCTTGAACACTTCGATCAGGCGTTCGTATTCGGCGCGGTGCGTCTCGATCGACTTGAGCTTGTAGCGACAGGAACCAAAGGCGCCCCCGGGAGTGTGGCGGAGTGCCGAGACGGATTCGTCGCTTTCCTGATTGGTATCGATCAAGTCTTCCATGAGCGCGCCGATGATGCCGTTGTGCCCGGCATAGAGATGACCGATGCGGTCCGGGTGGCGGCGGCAGGCCTCGATCACGCCACAGGCGCTGGCGTTGATGACGGCGGTAACGCCACCGGACTGGGCGTAAAAGGCATTATGCTTGGCCATATCGGCTCTCATCTCCTGGTATTCGGTTATGCTGGCTCACGACCGTTGGTCCGGCGTGCGCGGACCTTCTATCGGCGCTGACTTCCTTGACGCTCTCGCGGTAGAAATGACCTGCCTTCAGCCCATCACGAAATGATGAAACCCGGCGGTCAACGGCGTGATGCCTCTTGTCGAGGATGTTACGAGTCACGGATGCCGGCCCAGCATAGCCGAAAGGCGAATGCCTGTTAACACGAGAAGCCCGTAGCAGCCTCGGTCATTTTTCTGCGACTGCCGAATGAGTTAGCCGCTAACGCCTGTCATTGGCGCCGCGATGAGCCGGGTATCTTGCAACGGTGTTTCGATACGTTTCCGGAAGACATCAAGGCTCATGGAGCGCCTTCAAGCGGCTCTCGAGGCTATTTCTCGCTGAACGGCAGGAGGCGAATCACGCGGCGAGCGGGCTGGTGGCCCGGCCCGCGAGGCCATGCTAGGCTCGCCGGCTCATGCAAGGGAGAGTGGTATGCACGTTCATGTAGTGGGGGTATGTGGCACGTTCATGGGCAGTCTCGCGCGTCTGGCAAAGATGCTGGGATATCGCGTGACCGGCTCGGATGCCAATGTCTATCCCCCGATGAGCCTTCAACTCGAGGAGATCGGCATCGAGTTGATGGAGGGCTATCGTCCCGAGAATCTCGAGCCGGCTCCCGATCTGGTCATCGTCGGTAACGCGCTCTCCCGGGGGAATCCGGAAATCGAAGCCTTGCTGAACGCCAAGCTCCCCTATACTTCCGGGCCGCAGTGGCTGGCGGAACACGTATTGCCGGGGCGCCAGGTTTTGGCGGTGGCGGGGACGCACGGCAAGACTACCACGGCGAGCATGCTGGCCTGGATACTGGAAGCCGCGGGTCTCGAACCCGGATTTCTTATCGGTGGCGTACTGCGCAATTTCGGATGCTCGTCTCGTCTTGGTAAGGACAGTGCGCCGTTCGTCGTGGAAGCGGACGAGTACGATACCGCGTTCTTCGACAAACGTTCGAAGTTCGTCCACTACCGCCCGGATGTCGCGATTCTCAACAACCTGGAATTCGATCATGCGGATATCTTTGCAGATCTTGCGACTATCGAGCGCCAGTTTCACCATTTCGTTCGAACCGTGCCGGGTAACGGCGACCTGGTGGTCGCCGACAACGAGCCGGCGCTGGAACGGGTGCTGGCACAGGGTTGCTGGTCGCCGGTACAGCGCTTCGGTCAACGTGACGGCAGCGATTGGCGTTTTGCGCTCGACCCGGAGGACAGCCGTGTCTTTACGGTGATGGCCGGCGGCGAGCAGCAGGTGGTTCATTGGGCGATGAGCGGCCGCCACAATGCCGCCAATGGCGTGGCCGCGCTGGCGGCAGCTCATCGGCTCGGCGTTTCTCTGGCCGACGGTTGCCGAGCGCTATCCACTTTCGCGGCGCCCAAGCGGCGCCAGGAGGTCCGCGGGGTGGTGGCCGGCATCCAGGTGCTCGACGACTTCGCGCATCATCCTACCGCGATCGCGCTGACCCTTGAGGGGCTGCATCAGGACCGCCACGGTGGCCGGCTGCTGGCGATCATCGAGCCGCGCTCCAACACCATGCGCCAGGGCACGATGAAATCGCGTCTGGCCGACAGCACGTCGGTAGCCGACCGGGTCTGGTGGTATCAGCCTCCGGGATTGGACTGGTCGCTGGACGAGGTTGTCACCGGACACGCGGCCAGCCGGGTATCCGGCGACCTCGACGCACTCGTCGGCGAGGTCGTGGAGGCGGCCGCCTCGGGCGATCGAATCGTGGTCATGTCCAATGGCGGGTTCGGCGGGATTCACGGCAAGCTGCTTCAGGCACTGGAGGCTCGCCATGGCGCGCGATGAAGCTGCGACGTATGCGGCGCCGGTCGCCGTGGCGCTGACCGGCGCTTCCGGCGTGCAATATGGCCTGCGCCTGATCGAGTGCCTGGTTGGAGCCGGGCACGAGATTTACGTGATGATCTCCAAGGCGGCGCATCGCGTGGTCGCGGTCGAGACCGATATCGAACTGCCGGCGCAGCCGGATCGACTGGCCCAGTCGTTGACCGAGCGATTCGGCGCCGGCGAGGGGCAGATTCGCTGTTTTGGGCGGGAAGACTGGATGGCACCGGTCGCTTCCGGTTCCGGCAACTGGCAGGCGCTGGTGATCTGCCCGTGCTCGACGGGAACGCTCTCGGCGGTAGCCTGCGGGGCAAGCAACAACCTGATCGAGCGGGCCGCCGATGTGGCGCTCAAGGAGCGCCGGCAGCTGATTCTCGTGCCTCGGGAGACGCCGCTCTCGGCGGTGCATCTCGACAACATGCTCAAGCTGACCCATATGGGCGCTGTCATACTGCCGGCGGCGCCGGGGTTCTATCACCGTCCGGACAGCGTCGAAGCGATGATCAATTTCATCGTGGCGCGGATACTCAACCAGCTAGGCATTGCTCAGACATTGATGCCGCGCTGGGGCGACTGAGAACCTGTTCACCATCTGCTGCGCGCCGGCCAAACGTTTTGAGCCGGAGCGCAGCAGATGGTGACGGTTCCGAGTATCGTTCTTCTACAGGCAGCATCACACGGGCGAGAAGAAGACGACGCGTGCCGTCTCCAGTATCAGGGAGGCGAGGCAGAGCCACACCCAGGGTGGCATGTCGCGGTCGGGGCGCTGAAAATGCTGGTAGCTGATGCGGGTCACGGCGCAGACCACGAGCCCGAGGAGGGCGCCGCCGATCAGGTCGCTGGCCCAGTGGACGCCGATCACCAGCCTGGACAGCGCCATGGGCATGCAGACGACGATGCCCAGCCAGTAGGCGTACCCGCGGTAGCGCTGAGGCATCACCTGGGCGGCAAATGCTGCCGTCAATCCCACCACGACCACGATCGTCGACGTATGGGCGCTGGGATAGGACATCGAGCCGGTCAGGTAATCGGGGGTGTCTGGTCGCGCCCGTCCTGCCAGATCCTTGAAGACCGTGTTGCTGACCGCGACCAATATCAGGGCGCCGGCGATGTGCAGTAGCGCCGCGAAGCGCTTTGCATAGAGAAGCCATAGCAGCCACGGCGCCATCAGTACGCTGATGCCCATCGCATCTCCGATCTCGGCGAGTGTCTCGCTGGTCCCCACCAGCCAGCTCCGCTGTAGCAGGCTGGCGAGGGAGCGGATCTGCTCGTCCATCGGCAACGGGCCGTCATGCATCAGTACCCATACGGTCCAGCCAGTCAGGGCAATCAGGCTGGTCAACAGCAGCGATAATGACGCCAGGGGGAATTCGTTCGCCGGCGCGGGTGAACAAAACAGGTTCCACCCCTTGGCCAGCGCGGGGCTGCGAGTCATGCGATTTTCCAGCCAATGATGTACGCGGCCGTCACCGCTCAGCTGATAGCGGATCCACGAAAACAGCAGCGCCAGTGCCAGTAGCGACAGGGATAACGTCAACAGCCACCGTTCGGCTCCTGCCGGCAGTTCCATCAGCTCTTCCCACGAGCGTCCCAGCAGATAGCCTGGCAGGAGATAGACGGGCGCCCACGCCAGGGCAGAAATGAAATTGACGACAGCGAAGCGCTTCGATGGCATCGACAGCATACCCGCGATCATGGGGATGAACGGGCGCACGGGACCGACGAAG
This sequence comes from Salinicola sp. NYA28a, assembly GCF_976982775.1. Next base: position 2,293,548 of record NZ_OZ334582.1, on the reverse strand, counting down.
CGACCGACGATGACCGATAGGGTGCCGTACCGCTGGAAGAAGTCGTTGCCTCGGTTGAGCCACTCGGGGTGTTGCTTCAGTGGCCACCAGTGAGGGATCCGGCTGCGCTGCTTGCGGCCCAGCCAGAAGCTGAGATTGTCACCGGCAAAGGCGCCAAGGGTACCGGCTGCCAGCATCAGCGGGAGAGAGGTGTCGTTATGGCCGGCGATCGAGGCCGCTGCACTCAACAGCACGACGCCAGGAACCACGATGCCGACAATGGCCAGGGACTCGATCAGGGCCACCGTGAAAATGATAGCCAACAGCAGTTCCGGCTGAGGCGCGAGAGTATAGAGCCAATGTGTGAAGTTCACGCGTGAGGTTCCAGCAGTTTGTTGGCGGCGGCTTCGAGGCGTTTCGAGAAGTGCTCCACGCTTTCCTGTGCCTGCAGGGTGCATACCCGGCTGTAGCTTTCCAGCGAGCCGATTTCTGGGTGGGCGACCATCGTCACCACGTCCGAGAGCCTTTTGGCAGCGGCGATGGCTCCTGGTTCAGCCGTGTTGGGCAGAATGAGCCAGAAAACGTTGGCGTTGTATTCGCCGAGCAGGTCGCTTTGGCGGCTATTATCGGAAACCGCGTGGCTGAAATTGGACGAAAGCACTTCGCGCAAGTGGCCGCCGAACTGATCTCCGGCTTGATCGAGCTGGGGAATATACACGACCAGCACGCTCAATGGCTGGTCGAGCGCAGACGCCCTGGCGATTTCTATTTTCAGATTTGCGCGGATGCAGGCGATAGAGAGTCGCTTGTCACGTCGCCAGGGCCGCAATGTGAAGCGCTGGGCATGGGATGGGTGACCCAGCAGAACGAGCAAGGTGGCCGCGACGAGCGTCAGCCACCAGCCCAGTGTCAGGTTGAGAACCGTGATGTAATCGTCGCCGAGCAGGGCGAGCATCGCCGGTACGAGACAGAGCGCCAGCAGGAGTGCCGGGAAGAGCGTCAACAGCAGAAAGCTGAGGATTATCGACAGTCCCAGCCACAGCATGGGGTCGTCGCTACCCGGAGCTTCCACCGCACACAGGGTCAGTCCACCGGCCAGAAGCATGTGGTCGGCTACCACGGATCGCAGACGTCCCAGCCATTGCAGCGGTATGGAAACCAATAGCGCAATCGCCAGCAGCGTGGGCGGTAATATCAAGTCGTAGTGGCGCATCAAGTGTTCCCACAGCGCGAGCCCCACCAGCAATACCAGTGTGAGTAGTTGAGCGACCAGCTTATATCGACTCAATGCCAAGGTTGCATCTCCGAAGCATGCGCCGCCGGCTTGCCGGTATGACGAGCGAAGCGATCGCCAATTTCCGTCAACGGGGTCGAGGAGACCTCTCGATGAGGCGCGATGGCGTATACCAGCTGTCGACGGCGCTGGCTGGCGGCTTCGGCACTGGGCGCTACCAAAATCACCGCTACCCCATAGTCGTTGAGCCGGTAGGCGCGTTCATAGAGAGCCAGTTGCTCCTGGAGGCAGCGGCAGAGCTGCTTCATGTTGGCACTCGTCGAGCGGGCACAGCCGAAGATCGCCACCTCGCCATACGATCCTTCTCGCTTGGTTCGCTTGAGTTCACGCTGAACATCGGTATCCAGTTGGGCGGGCGGGAGCAGCCAATCGGGCTTCGTCGATACTCGATTCGTCACCGACAGCCGCTGTCGCTCCAGCGACAGCAGCCAGACAGCAGCCAGGGAAATGGCGGCCACGGTGGCGGTGGGGAGGGTCTGCGTCCAGCCGATGTAGATCACGCATAACAGATAGGCCGCCACATTCACCATGACCCCGGCCCGACCCGTCAGGCCCAGCAGGCACAGGGGCAGAACCCAGACCCAGATATCGGTATCGGCATGATCGATCAGGAGCAGGGCGGTGCCGAGCAGGAGGATCGCGACGGGAAACCATTGCGCGAGGCGTGCGGGGCGAGCCAGCAGGAAAGCGAAGACGACGGCGCTGGTCCAGGCAGTTGCTCTCATCGCGCCTTCGGCCAGCCAGCCCGTCAACAGAGCAAGCACCAAGATAAGCGCCAGAAGCGTTTTGAAGCCGAGGCTTTTGTACTTGCTTTGCATGGTGGCTTATATTGGACCGATTGCGAATGGCGTGCTCGATTCGTGTCTCACTATCGCATGTGCCGGGACTGAGCGTATAGCGTGATCGACGATAACGGGCAAAGCGCTATCGTATCATTGACGCCAAGTTTTCTAGCCTACCGGGCCGTTGCGGATTTCGACGACGAACGGCGCTCGTTGCGGGCTACCAACGAGATGGAATAGTACACCATGCAGCAGACTGCGGCCTCTCGGGTCGAGGATATCGTTCAGTACATGCAGGATCTGGGGCAGCGGGCGCGTAGCGCCAGTGCCGCGCTGCGCCGGGTCGACAGCGGTTCCAAGAACCGCGCGCTGGAGGCCATCGTGGCTCGGCTGGAAGCGGCGCGGCCGACCCTGGCGGCGGCCAACCAGGAGGATTTGCAGCGCGGGCGCGAAAACGGGCTGAGTGACGCCCTGCTGGATCGCCTGGCGCTGACCCCCGAGCGAGTCGATGCCATGATCGCCGGTGTTCGTCAGGTGGCGGCGCTTGCCGATCCCGTCGGCCAGATCGACGGCCTGAGCTATCGGCCCAGCGGCATTCAGGTCGGCCAGATGCGTGTGCCCCTAGGCGTGGTCGGCATCATCTACGAGTCGCGTCCTAATGTGACCGTCGAAGCGGCGAGCCTCTGTCTGAAATCCGGGAATGCCTGCATTCTTCGTGGCGGCTCGGAAGCGGCATCCAGCAATGCGGCGATCGCGGAGTGCATTCGTCTGGGACTCGAGGACGCCGGGCTGCCGGCAACAGCCGTGCAGGTCGTTGCGACCACCGATCGTGCCGCGGTGGGGGAGTTGATCACCATGCCGCAGTTCGTGGACGTCATCATTCCTCGGGGCGGCAAGTCGTTGATCGCTCGCGTTGCCGATGAGGCCACGGTGCCCGTCATCAAGCATCTCGATGGCATCTGCCACGTCTATATCGATGCGGCTGCGGATGTCGACAAGGCGGTGGCGATCGCCGACAACGCCAAGACCCAGCGCTACTCTCCCTGCAATACCATGGAAACCCTGCTGGTGCATGCCGATATCGCGGCGCGGGTGCTGCCCGAGCTGGCAGCGATCTATCGCGACAAGCACGTCGAGATGCGTGGCTGTCCGCGCACCCGGGAATGGATCGACGACGCCGTCGCCGCCTCGGAGGCGGACTGGTCGACGGAGTATTTGGCACCGATTCTGGCGATTCGGATCGTCGACGGTTTCGACCAGGCGGTCGAACACGTCAACACCTATGGTTCGCAGCATACCGACGCGATCGTGACGGAAAACCTGACGCTCGCCAGACGGTTTCTGGCCGAGGTGGATTCCAGCTCGGTCATCGTCAATGCCTCGACGCGTTTTGCCGATGGCTTCGAATATGGCCTGGGCGCCGAGATCGGCATTTCGACCAACAAGCTGCATGCCCGTGGCCCGGTTGGCCTCGAAGGCCTGACGACCCGAAAATACGTAGTCTTTGGCGACGGTCATGTTCGGAGCTGACGTGCGACAAACTGACATGCGGCATTCGTCCACGGTGCGTATCGCCATGCTCGGCGGTACCTTCGACCCGGTTCATATGGGACATCTGCGGAGCGCCGTGGAGCTGGGAGAGGCGCTGGCGCTGGACGCGGTGCACATGATCCCGGTCCACGTTCCGCCTCATCGCACGGCGCCCGGCATCTCCGCCGAGCACCGGCTTGCCATGCTGAAGGCCGGTATCGGTGACACGCCCGGCCTGGTGGCGGACGACCGCGAGGTGCGTCGTTCGGGGCATTCCTACTCCGTCGACACCCTGGCGTCGTTGCGCGAAGAGTGCGGAGAGCAGGCGCGCCTGGTCATGGCCGTCGGTCACGATGCCTTTCTGGGCCTGCCTCATTGGCACCAGTGCGAGCGCTTGCTGTCGCTGGCCCATATCGTGGTGATCGATCGTCCCGATCACGAGGCGCCGCTGGAGCCGTCGCTGGCTTCACTGATCGAAGGCCGGGAGGTCGCCACGGTCGAATCGCTGATGGCGGCGCCTGCCGGCCACCTGTTGCGGCTGCGCTTGCCCAGCCGCATGGCGATCGCGGCAACCGAAGTGCGCCGGCGCTTGCAGCAAGGGCTTAGCGTGCGATATCTGACCCCCGAATCCGTCGAGCGCTATATCGAAACCCATGAGCTCTATCGCGAGTCCGGGGCTGGTGTTGACGGGTTATCCGAGTAAAATGCGCGTCTTCCGGATTTCCGGGAGACGCGATTGCCCTTTTCCAGGGGCTATATGACGAGGAGCTATGCAGACAGATACGCTTAAATCATTGGTGGTGGATGCGCTCGAAGAATTGAAAGCGCGCGACGTCGTCGAGCTAGATGTGGCCGAGCTGACCAGTGTCACCGATGTCATGGTGGTCGCGAGCGGTACGTCGTCGCGTCACGTCTCCGCATTGGCGAACAACGTGATCGAGAAGGCGAAGGAAGCCGGTCTTCGACCGCTTGGCGTGGAAGGGCAGCAGAGCGGTGAATGGGTGCTGGTGGATCTGGGTGACGTCGTTGCCCACGTGATGATGCCAGAGACCCGCCAACTCTATGATCTCGAGCGTCTTTGGGCCGACCTGCCCACGGATTCGAAGCGTGCCGCGGATCGCCAAGAGCTTCGCGGGTGAAGATCCGATTGCTGGCCGTCGGCTCGCGCATGCCGGCGTGGGTCGAGGCCGGGGTCGATGAGTATCGCAAGCGGCTGCCGCGCGAGATGCCCTTCGAGATCGTCGAGATTCCGCCCGGCGCCCGCGGCAAGAACGCCGACGTGGCGCGTGCTATCCAGGCCGAAGGTGATCGGATGCTGGAGAAGCTGCGTGATCAGGAACGTATCGTGGCGCTCGAGGTCAAAGGAGCGGCCTGGACGACCGAGCAACTGGCCGAAAAGCTGGATTCCTGGCGGCTGGAAGGGCAGGACATCGCGCTGGTGGTCGGGGGCCCCGACGGTCTCGATCCCCGCGTCGTCGCCCGCGCTCGGCAATCCTGGTCGCTGTCGGCACTGACGCTGCCGCACCCCTTGGTGCGGGTAGTGCTGGCAGAGCAGCTCTATCGCGCCTGGACATTGCTCGCAGGACATCCGTATCACCGTTGAGTCAGAGAGTCAGTCGCTTGTTTCCATTTGACGCCACCGAAAGCGACGCCGCCGGACGCCGTGACGGCTTGGAGCCGATCCTTGTCCTGAATCGCTGTTCCTGTCATGCGTAAACGTCGGGAAAACGTCAAGAATCACGAACAGGAAGTTCGTGTCTTCCGCAATCGCTCGTTGGTCGCTGCCCTGATCATTCTGCTGATGGCGGGCGCGCTCGTTTCGCGTCTGGTCTACCTGCAGATCATCGAGCACGACGTCTTCATCACGCGCTCCGACAACAATCGCATGCGAGTGGAGCCGTTACCGCCGCGCCGTGGTCTGATTTACGATCGAAACGGCAAGCTGCTGGCGGAAAATCGTCCTACCTACAACCTCACCATCGTGCGCGAACGTGTCGATGATCTCGATACCACGCTGCAGCGCCTGGTGGATATCCTGGGGCTGCCCGAGGATGAGGTCGAGACCTTTCGGGAGCGTTCCCGGCAGCGCCAGCGGCCTTACCAGCCTGCGCTGTTGGTCAGCGACCTCACCGAGGATCAGATTGCCCGCCTGGCCGTGAACCGTTATCTGCTCAGCGGTGTCGAGGTCGAGGCCCAGTTGATGCGCTATTACCCTGATCCGATCGTGATGTCGCACGTGCTCGGTTATGTCGGGCGAATCAATGCCGATGAACTGGCCGACCTGGACCCCGGGAACTATGCCGGCACCCATTTCATCGGCAAGACTGGCGTCGAGTACACCTACGAGGATCAGCTTCATGGCAAGGCCGGCCTGCGCAAGGTCGAGACCAACGCCCGTGGCCGGGTCCTGCGTGAACTGGACCGAAATCCGGCAGAGCCGGGCAAGGACATCACGCTGACCATCGACAGTCGCCTGCAGCACATGGCCTATGATCTGCTGGGCGGACGACGCGGTGCCATCGTGGCCATTCAGCCCAAGACGGGCGACATCCTGGCGATGGTTTCGGCACCGGGCTTCGACATCAACAAGTTCGTGACCGGGATCTCCTACAAGGATTATCGCGCCTTGCAGGAAAATCTGGACCTGCCGCTGTATAACCGTGCGGTACGCGGGCAGTATCCGCCGGGTTCGACCGTCAAGCCGTTCGAGGCGCTGGGCGCCTTGCAGGATGGGGTGGTCAAGCCCAACGACGTCATCTACGACCCTGGCTATTTCCAGTTGCCCAATGATAGCCGGCGCTACCACAACTGGCTGCGGTGGGGGCATGGTCGTGTCGATCTCGAGCGAGCGCTGGAAGTCTCCAACAACACCTATTTCTATACCATGGCGTACCGGCTGGGCATCGACCGTCTCTCGGCGTTCATGCACCAGTTCGGCTTTGGCGAGGTCACGTCGCTGGATGTCCAGGGAGCGTCGCCGGGCCTGATGCCGTCACGTGAATGGAAGCGCGAGAAGTACAACCAGGTGTGGTATCCGGGAGAAACGCTTTCTGCCGGCATCGGTCAAGGATATTTCATGGCGACGCCACTCCAGTTGGCGGCTGCCACCGCGACACTGGCCAATCGGGGACAGTGGGTGCGGCCGCATCTGGCCAAGCGCATCGGCGAGGAGATCGTCGAGCCGCCGTTCGCGGATACCAAGCCGGATGTACAGATCGATCAGGCGCGTTGGTGGCAGGACGTCTACAAAGGCATGGAGGCAGTGATGAACGGCTCCGAAGGGACCGCCCGCAAGGCTGGCGCTGGCCTGCAGTACGAGATGGCAGCGAAGACCGGCACCGCTCAGGTCTTTTCGCTGGGGCAGAACCAGAAGTACGACGCCGACGAACTGGCCGAACGCCTCCGTGATCACGCGCTGTTCATCGGTTTTGCGCCCGTAGACGACCCTCAGATCGCGGTTGCCGTCATCGTCGAGAACGCAGGCGGCGGCGTATCCGGCCTCGGTCGCGAGCTTACCGATGCGTGGCTGTTGCCCGACGGGAAGCTCGAGGATCCGCCGGGTACCACCGTCAACGAAGAAATCGAGAGTATCGATGGCGATTGATTTCCAACGCGTGGCACCGAGAGCCCATCAAGCCCGAGTCGGGCGCAAGCGCTCGTTGTGGCTGCGCATGCATCTTGACCCGTGGCTATTGTCGATCCTGCTGCTGCTGATCTCGTTCGGACTGGTGGTGCTCTACAGCGCGAGCGGCATGTCGGCCTCGACGACGATGGCGCAGGCGTCGCGCATGGGCGTGGCCTTGCTGGGCGCGGTGATCATCGCGCAGTTCTCGCCCGGCACGCTGTTCCGGTGGACACCGCTGGCCTACGGTGGCGGCCTCTTGATGCTGATCGCCGTCGAGATCATGGGGGACATCGGCATGGGCGCCCAGCGCTGGCTGGAGATCGGCCCGTTGCGATTCCAGCCTTCGGAGGTGATGAAGATCGCCATGCCGATGATGCTGGCGGCCTATTTTCATCGCCGCCCCCTGCCGCCCACCTGGCGCGATCTGATCGTCTGCGCGGTGATCATCGGGGTGCCGGTGCTGCTGATCGCCCGTCAGCCTGACCTGGGCACGTCATTGCTGGTGACCTGCGCGGCAGTGTTCGTGATTCTGCTGACGGGGCTGTCGTGGAAATTCATTCTGACGCTGGGGGCCATGGCGGGGGCGGCGGCGCCGCTGCTGTGGATCAACATGCACGATTACCAGCGTCAGCGAGTGTTGACCTTTCTCAATCCGGAAAGCGACCCTCTCGGTGCCGGGTGGAACATCATCCAGTCCAAGACCGCGATCGGCAGCGGCGGGCTGGAAGGCAAGGGCTGGGGGCTGGGTACGCAGTCCCAGCTAGAGTTCCTGCCGGAGCGCCATACCGACTTCATCGTCGCCGTGCTGGGAGAGGAGTTCGGCCTGATCGGCATGTGTACCATTCTGGTGCTGTATCTGTTGCTGGTCTCGCGCGGGCTGGTCATGGCCAATCATGCGCAGGACACCTACGGCCGCTTGCTGGCCGGTAGTATCGTATTGACCTTTTTCATCTACGTTTTCGTGAATATCGGCATGGTCACGGGCATTCTGCCGGTGGTCGGCGTGCCATTGCCGCTGGTCAGCTATGGCGGGACCTCCAGCGTGACCTTGATGGCCGGGTTCGGTATTCTCATGTCGATTCACACGCACCGGCGCCTGTTGACACACTGACGCCGGACAAGCCGCAAGCAGGGAGCTAGTCGCGCATGCCGCTGCGTTGGAGACGAGATCGTCGGTTCAGCATCAGTCTGTTGCTGGTGGGACTCTGGGGCTTGGCAAGCGCGGCGACGCAGGCCAAGGAGAATTTCGACCCGGCCACCCATCCCGAAGTGCAGGAGATGGTGGAATCCCTGTCGCGGAAGGGCTTGCTGAGCCACGAGCTGGAAGCCGCGATGCAGGCGGCGCAGTATCGTCCGCAGGTACTGGAGGCGATGAATCACGCGGCGGAAAGACGCTTGCGCTGGGACGAGTACCGCGACATCTTCATCCAGCCTGAACGTATTCGACAGGGCGTTGCCTTTCTCGAGAAGTATCATGAAACGTTGGCGCGGGCCGAGAAAGTCTACGGCGTGCCGCCGGAGATCGTGGTGGCGATCCTGGGTGTCGAGACCCAATATGGCCAGCACAAGGGCACGCATCGCGTGCTGGATTCTCTTTCCACGCTGGCGTTTCACCACCCTTCCCGGGGCACGTTCTTTCGCGGTGAGCTCGAAGCGTTTCTCGGCATTACGCTAGGTCAGGATGTCGATCCCGCCACGCTTCATGGCTCCTACGCCGGTGCCATGGGCTATCCGCAGTTTATTCCTACCAGCTATCAGGCGTACGCGGTAGATTTCGATTTCGATGGACTGAAGGATCTGTGGAACAACCCGGTGGACGCCATCGGCAGTATCGCCAATTACTTCAGCGAGCATGGTTGGCAGCGGAATCAAGCGGTGCTGGTCGAGGCCGATGGCCCCGATGTGTTGCCGGCTTCCATCACCTTCAATCGTACCGAGCCGCCGGATACGTCGATTTCGGCGTTGCAGCAGGTCGGCATCGAGCCGACGGCGGGGCGCTTGCAGCCGAATGACGAAGTCGTGCCGTTGGCCCTGGATTTTGCCGACGGGCATATTCGCTATGTGCTGGGCCTCGACAATTTTCATGTCATCACCCGCTACAACCACAGCCATCTCTATGCCATGGCGGTCGCGACGCTGGCGCAACGCATTCAGACTGCCATGTCCGGGGACGTGCAAGGTGACGGGGCATGATTCGGTGTGCCGTGAGATGGCGCCTCTCTCTGGCATCGCTGCTGCTGGCAGTGCTGGCAGTGCTGGCAGTGCTGGCGGGATGTGCCGGTGGCGGCGGCACCCAGGGCGGAGGCGGCCGTTACGCCATGGATCAGGATGCCTACCCGGATACGCCGGAAGACGTCGCCAACGTGCCGGATGCGGTACCACGCGTGGAACCCCGCTCCAGGAGCGGTAACCGCTCGACCTATACGGTCTGGGGCAAGACCTACCATGTGCTCGACGACCCTGCCGGTTACGAGGCCGAGGGGCTCGCTTCCTGGTACGGTGTCAAGTTCCAGGGGTACGACACGGCCAACGGCGAGACCTACGACATGTATCAGATGTCGGCGGCCCATCGCTCGCTGCCGCTGCCGACGTATGCCCGAGTCACCAATCTCGATAACGGTCGCAAGGTCATCGTGCGGGTGAACGATCGTGGCCCGTTTCACAGCGAGCGGCTGATCGACCTTTCCTACGCGGCGGCCGCGCGTCTGGGCATTCTGAAGGGCGGCACCGGACGGGTGAGGGTCGAGGCGATAGATCCCGTGGCCTGGGCGCGTACGCATGGCCAGTCGGGTGATGACCGCACGCAGGCCGGCCAGAGCGAGTTCGCATCCCGTTCGGTACCGGATCAGCCATCGAAGGCGCCGGGGTCGTCCCTTCGGCCTGCCGCTTCGCAAGCCGACGGTACGAGCTCGGCTGCGAGTTACGAGGCCAGCATCGACCCCGTTCTCGCGGCGGCGAATGCCGAGGAATCTCCATCTTCGACTACCTTGTCTTCTGAAAGCGCTGCGCCCACGTCCGCCGCTGCGGCATCGTCGGCGGCAGGGCAGCGCTTCGTGCAGGTTGCCGCGCTCGGTTCTCGATCCGGGGCGGAAGCGTTGAGGAGCCGGCTGCAGGGCTTGCTGTCGCAGCCGGTTCGCATCGACAATGCGTCTCCTCTCTATCGTGTCCAGGTCGGCCCCATTCATGACCTGGCATCGCTCGAATCCATCAGGGCTACTCTGCAGGACGCCGGCTATGGCCAGACGTTCCTGGTGGCGCCCACTCAGTAACCTCGTCCAGTGAGAACCCGATTGTCATGAAAGCGTTGTTCACTTCGTCTGTATCACGCCTGGTCATCTCAGCGTCATTGTGTCTGGGGCTGCTGTCGTCTCCGGCCGGCGCCCAGCAACCCGCTCCCGATAGCCAGATGTCGACATCCAACCCGGAGCCGGAGCAGTTGATACCCTCGCCGCCTGACCTGGCCGCGTCTTCCTGGGTACTGATGGACGCCTCCACCGGGCAACTGCTGGTGAATCACAACGGCGATCAGCGGCTGCCGCCCGCCAGTCTGACCAAGATGATGACGGCGTACATCGTCGAGCAGGAAATCGACGGCGGCAGCATCTCCGACACCGACATGGTCAGCGTCAGTGAAAATGCGTGGCGCACGGGCGGTTCACGCATGTTCATCCAGGAGGGCACGCAGGTCAGTGTCGAGAACCTGCTTCGCGGCGTGGTGGTCCAGTCCGGCAACGATGCCAGCGTGGCGCTGTCGGAATACGTAGCCGGCAGCGAATCGGCGTTTGCGGACCTGATGAATCAGCAGGCTCAGCGCCTGGGGATGCAGAACAGCCATTTCATGAATCCGACAGGACTGCCTCACGACGACCATTATTCGTCCGCTCACGACCTGGCCATTCTCGCGCGCCACATCATCACGGATTTTCCTGACCACTATCAGGTTTATTCGGAGAAATATTTCACCTACAACGATATTCGCCAGCCGAACCGCAATCGCCTGTTGTGGCGCGATCCGGATGTCGACGGCTTGAAAACGGGCCATACCGAAGCTGCCGGCTACTGTCTGGTCGCCTCTGCCAAAAAACAGGATACTCGTCTGATCGCTGTGGTGATGGGCACCAATTCCGATGAAGCCCGGGCGGCAGAAACCCAGCGCCTGCTCAACTACGGCTTCCGCTTCTTCCAGACTCGCAAGCTCTATGACGCAGGCTCCGTACTCAACGAGGCGCGTATCTGGGGCGGCGCCAGTGATACCGTTCGTCTTGGCGTGCAGAACGAAGTCAGCATGACCGTACCGCGGGGTAGCGCCGATAATCTGACCGCACGTCTCAATCTGCCCGAGACGCTGCGTGCGCCGATTCAGGCCGGACAGCAGGTCGGCACGCTGGAAATCAAATCGGGTGACGAGGTGCTCGGTCAGCAGCCGCTGGTGGCGTTGGAAGGGGTCGAAGAGGGCAGCATCTTCAAGCGTGTATGGGGCTCCATCGTTCTGTTCGTGACCGGGCTATTCGATTAAGACGGCTCCTTCATCTGTCGGTCGGGCGCCGTCGAGACACGGTGCCCGGCCAGACACAGTGCCGGAAGGTGGCGAAGGTTCGAAACGAAGTAGCGGATCCCGTCAGCGGTCTCCGCGCTTCGCCAGCATCGGTTGGTGCCTGGGCTGTTGTTGAGTAGAATGGTCGGAAATGACTTTCAGCGCCTAATACCATGACTCAGATAACCATAGCGCCATGACTCAGACACCCAATGATGTTGACCTGCCTCGGCCCAAGGTCGAATTTCCTTGCGACTACCCGATCCGGGTGGTCGGTGACGCCGCCGAAGATTTTGTCGCGGCTATCAGTGAGGTGATCGAACGGCATGCTCCCGGTTTTGACCCGGCATCCGTCAAGCTTTCCGACAGCCGCAAAGGCCGTTTTCAGTCAGTTCGGGTGGTCATTCATGCCACCGGAGAGACGCAGCTGGATGCGCTGTTTCAGGATCTGAAGGCGACCGGACGCGTTCACATGGTGCTGTGACGTCAATGTCCACATTGCAACTCTACCGACTCGGGCGTCAGCCTTATCTACCGATATGGCAGGCGATGTCACGTTTTACCGACATGCGCGATGCCTCGGCGCCGGACCAGCTATGGCTGGTCGAGCATGATCCCGTCTTCACCCAGGGGCGGGCCGGCAAGCCGGAGCATCTGTTGATGCCGGGAGACATACCGGTCGTCGCGAGCGATCGCGGCGGTCAGGTGACCTACCATGGGCCGGGGCAGGTCGTGCTCTATCCTTTGCTCGATGTGCGTCGGCGAGGGCTTGGTGTACGGGAGCTGGTGACGCTGCTCGAGAATGCCGTCATCGACCTGCTGGCGCACCATGGCGTCGCAGCACGTGCGCGGCCGGACGCCCCTGGGGTCTATGTCGCTGACGACAAGATCGCATCGCTGGGTCTGAGAATTCGGCGAGGCTGCAGTTTCCATGGCGTCGCGCTCAACGTCGACATGGACCTGTCACCGTTCGCCCGAATCAACCCGTGCGGCTATGCGGGGCTGAAGATGACCCAATTGCGTGACCACGTGACCGAGCCGGTGTCATCGATCAGCGAAGCCGAAAGATTGGCAGACTGCTTTGCACGCCGATTGTCCGTGCCGCTCGACGCTCGACCCGGGTGGCCACAAGCTTTTGAACCGGCAGCGAATGCCTAGCTGCCGACGTTCCACGACCTATCAGGAAGGGATCTATGACCGAGACGACCGTCATGCCAACGCCCGAGACCAAGAAGCCGGCACGCGCCGAGCGCGGTGTCAAACTGCGCGGTGCCGAGAAGGTCTCTCGGATTCCCGTCAAGGTCATTCCGACCGAAACGTTGCCGAAGAAGCCGGACTGGTTGCGAGTCAGAATGCCGGTTTCTCCCCAGGTCACCCATATCAAGCAGACCCTGCGCAAGCACGGGCTGCACACCGTCTGTGAAGAAGCCTCCTGTCCTAACCTAGGCGAGTGCTTCAGTGGCGGGACGGCGACCTTCATGATCATGGGCGATATCTGTACCCGCCGTTGCCCCTTCTGCGATGTCGCGCATGGGCGACCCAATGCGCTCAACGAGAACGAGCCTCGCGAACTGGCGGAAGCCATTGCCGAGATGCGGCTCAATTACGTCGTGGTGACGTCCGTGGATCGCGATGACCTGCGTGATGGCGGAGCGCAGCATTTCGCCAACTGCATTCGCGAGATTCGTCGCGATAGCCCGGACATCGAGATCGAAGTGCTGGTTCCGGATTTCCGCGGACGCATGCAGGTGGCGCTGGACATTCTGGAAGGCGAAGCGCCGGACGTCTTCAACCACAACCTGGAAACGGTGCCGTCGCTCTATCGCAAGGTCCGCCCAGGCGCGGACTATCAGTGGTCGCTGGACTTGCTGAAAGGGTACAAGGCGCGCCGCCCGGAAGTGATGACCAAGTCAGGGTTGATGCTCGGGGTCGGGGAAACCGACGAGCAGGTCATCGAAGTCATGCGCGACCTGCGTGCTCACGATGTCGATATGCTGACCCTGGGCCAGTACATGCAGCCCTCTCGCAATCACCTGCCTATCGATCGTTGGGTGCATCCCGAGACATTCGATTGGTTTGCCGAGCAGGGCAAGGCCATGGGGTTCAAACATGTGGCATCGGGGCCGCTGGTGCGTTCGTCCTATCATGCCGACAAGCAGGCACACGGGGTAGAGGTGAAGTAAGCGTGCCTCGTCAGGAAGACGTTAACGGGCCTGCCGATAAGATCGGCAGGCCCGTTCTGTCTCTGCCTGGTCCCGTTCTGTCCCTGCCTGGTATTTTTTTCATGCCGGAATGCGATATGACGATCCGTTTGGGTCATTGGCAGCAGGTATGCATCCAAAGAGGTCTTTCAGGCGTATTCAATGACCGTTCGTCACGTACGTACCACGGATCATCCGAACAGGATTTCACGTGCGCCGCGCCAGGCGGTCGTCACGCTTCGGAGAATTATCTTCTAAGAACTATCTTTGAAGAATTATTTCGCGATTTTTCTGTCCGGAACCACGTTGGCTGTGCGGCGTTGATAATTTCTCGAACCTGAGGAGTAAGAGTCCGCTCTATGATTGCACCGGATATGCCCCATAACGAAGTCGAGCGTCTAACTGTCTTGCGGGATCTACAGCTGCTCGATTCGGAATCCGACAAGGGGTTCGACCGTTTGACGGAATTGGCGACGCAGATTTTCGACGTTCCCATGTCGATGATCACGCTGATCGACGAAGAGCGTCAGTGGTTCAAGTCACACCAGGGCTTGAAGGTCTGCGAGACGCCAAGGCGGATTTCTTTCTGTGGCCACGTCGTGGCCGACGGCCAGCCGATGGTGGTCAACAATGCCTTGCGGGATGCACGTTTTTCGGACAACCCGATAGTGACAGGAGACCCATTCATTCGCTTCTATGCTGGCTATCCGCTGTTCGTGGAGCCGGAAGCCTGTGTGGGCACGCTATGTCTGATTGGCATGCTTCCCCGGGCTTTCGAGGAAACCGATATGCAGCGATTGAAGCTTCTTGCTGCTCAGGCCGAGGAGCTGATCCAGCTGCATGTCCTTCGCGTCCAGGCGAATCAGCGTGATCGGGCCTGAGCGCTGAAGTCCTCTTTAACCCTCATCAGCAGGAAGACACAGCAGCGTCGGCGTCTCTATCGGTGTCATCGGGGCCCGGAAGTGTGCGTTCAATTCCGGCAGCAGTTCCCGCACGAAGCGTAGAAAAAGCTCCGTGACTGGCGTCGGGTAGCGATCCTTGGGGTAGACCGTGCACCACGAGCGTTTCAGAGGGAAGCCGGGAATGCGCGGGCTGGCGAGCAGTCCGGAAGCCAGCTCCAGCTGCACAGCCAGGCGTGGAAGCACGGCCACACCCAGGTGCGCCATGACGCCCTGCTTGATGGCTTCATTGGTACCGAGCTCGATGGTGTGGTGCAGGGAGATGCGCTCCCTTGCTGCAAAATCCTCGAATGCCGTCCGTGCGCCGGAGCCCGGCTCCCTCATCAGCAGATAGTGCCGCGCGAAATCCTCGAGCGTCGCCCGCTCGGCCGTGACCAGCGGGTGGCCCGGCCAGACCACCGGTATCAATTCATTGTCCAGAATGGGCATGAACACCAGATTGGGGTCGTCCGGCACCATGCCCATGATGACCAGATCATCTCGTCTCTCCGCCAGCCGTTCGAGGGCCTGTGCCCGGTTGCAGACGCGTAGCCGAATCTGGACTTCCGGATAGCGGGCGCGGAAGCGCGCCAGAATGTGCGGCACGACGTACTGCGCGGTCGAGACGGCTGCGAGGTTGAGTTCGCCCCGGATCGTGCCCGCCAGCTCCGACAGCTCCATCTGCAGGCTCGAAACCTGACCGAAGATCGACTGCACGGACGCGGCCAGCGCATCGGCGGCGGGCAGTATATGGAGTGTCTTGCCGGCGTACTTGAACAGTGGCTGGCTCAGCGCCTGCTCGAGCTGTCGGATCTGAGCGCTGACGGCAGGTTGCGTCAGGCCCAGCTGTTCGGCAGCGCGTGAATAGGATTGCTGACGATGAACGGCCTGGAAGACCTGGAGCTGACGGAATGTCAGACGATTGAGCAGGTTGGGACGCGACATTCAGGATGCTCTCACGGTCAGGTATAACGTTTAGCTTATAGGTTGGCAAAAAAATATCAATTTTTCTATTGGTACCCGGATCGCTAGCGTAGGGAGACGATAACAAAGCGTCGCCACGCACAAACCGGGAGGGCAAACGGTGTTTAAAAAGCTGCTTATCGCCAACCGCGGCGAGATTGCCGTGCGTATTGTACGAGCCTGCGCCGAGATGGGCATCCGTTCGGTTGCGATCTATACCGAACCCGACCGTTTCTCCCTGCATGTCAAAGGAGCGGACGAGGCCTATTTCGTCGGTGACGAACCGCTGGCGGGCTATCTGGATCCGCGGCGGATCGTCAACCTGGCACGGGAAACCGGCTGTGATGCCATTCATCCCGGCTACGGCTTTTTATCCGAAAGTGCCGAGTTTGCCAGGATCTGCAGTCAGGCGGGTATCGCGTTCGTCGGCCCGAGTGCCGAAGTGATCGCCAGGATGGGCGACAAGACCGCCGCGCGAACGGCGATGCGTGAGGCGGGCGTGCCGGTGACCCCGGGTTCCGACGGCAATCTCGCCAATCTCGACGAAGCGCTGACGGTTGCCGAAGAGATTGGTTATCCGATCATGCTCAAGGCGACATCCGGCGGCGGCGGGAGAGGGATTCGCCGCTGCGACACGGCCGACCAGCTCCGGCAGGCCTGGGATCGCGTGATTTCCGAGGCGACCAAAGCTTTCGGTAGCGCGGAAGTGTTCATGGAGAAATGCATCGTCGATCCGCTGCACATCGAAGTTCAGGTGCTGGCGGACAGCCACGGTGGGGTCATCCATCTGTTCGAGCGCGACTGCTCGATCCAGCGCCGCAACCAGAAGCTGATCGAAATTGCGCCCAGTCCTCAGCTGACCCCGGAACAGCGCAGCTACGTGGGCAAGATGGCGGTGCGTGCCGCCCATGCGGTCGGCTACCAGAATGCCGGTACCGTGGAGTTCCTGGTCAAGGACAACGAAGTCTTCTTCATGGAGATGAACACCCGGGTCCAGGTCGAGCACACCATCACCGAGGCGATCACCGGCGTCGATATCGTCCGTGAACAGTTGCGCATTGCCGCAGGCGACCGGCTGGCCTATCGCCAGGAGGATATCCGCCACCAGGGCTATGCCATCCAGTTCCGAATCAACGCCGAGGATCCCAAGAACGACTTCCTGCCCAGCTTCGGTCGCATCACCCGTTACTACGCGCCCGGCGGCCCCGGCGTCCGCACGGACACTGCGATCTATACCGGCTATACCATTCCGCCGTACTTCGATTCGATGTGCCTCAAGCTGATCGTCTGGGGCATGACCTGGGAAGAGACCCTCAATCGTGGCATTCGGGCGCTGAACGACATGCGTCTGCAAGGGGTGAAGACCACCGCCCCCTACTACCAGGAAATTCTGCGCCATCCCGATTTCCGGGCCGGGCATTTCGACACCGGGTTCGTTCCCGCCCATCCCGAACTGCTCAACTACTCCGTCAAGCGCAACCCCGAAGAGGTGGCGTTGGCGATCGCGGCGGCCATCGCGGCTCACGCTGGACTTTGAACGCGCCGAATGGATCAGAATCAGTATCAGGAGAAAAAGATGAACAACGCCGACTCGTCATCCGTCAAGATCAGCGACGTCGTCCTGCGTGACGGGCATCAGTCATTGATCGCCACGCGCATGAAAACCGAAGACATGCTGCCGATCTGCGCCAAGCTCGACGCGATCGGGTTCCATTCGCTCGAAGTCTGGGGCGGCGCCACGTTCGATGCCTGCGTGCGTTTCCTCAAGGAGGATCCCTGGGAACGCCTGCAGTCGCTGCGCGAAGCGCTTCCCAATACGCCGCTGCAGATGCTGCTGCGGGGGCAGAACCTGCTTGGGTATCGCCACTATGCGGATGATGTGGTGGAGCGCTTCGTGGCGCGCTCGGCCGATAACGGCATCGACATCTTTCGGGTCTTCGATGCGCTGAACGACCTGCGCAATCTGGAGACCGCGATGAAGGCAGTCAAGGCCAGCGGCAAGCATGCGCAGGGCACTATCTGTTATACCGTCAGCCCCGTCCACACCCGGGACATGTATGTCGAGCAGGCCAAGCGGCTGGTCGACATGGGCGCCGATTCGATCGCCATCAAGGACATGGCCGGGCTGCTGACGCCTTACGCCACCGGCGAACTGGTGGCGGCGCTGGCCGAGGCGGTCGACGTGCCGATCCACCTCCATGCCCACGCGACGTCCGGGCTGGCTTCCCTGAGTCAGATGAAGGCCGTCGAGGCAGGCTGTCGCCATATCGATACCTGCATTTCCGCCTTCGCCGGTGGCACCAGTCACCCCTCTACCGAGGCAATGGTGGCGGCGTTCCAGCAGACGCCTTATGACACCGGTCTGGATCTGGTCGCGCTGAAGGAGATCGGCGACTACTTCCGGGAAGTGCGCAAGAAATATGTGGCATTCGAAAGCGAGTACACCCGCGAGGATGTGAGCGTACAGATCTGGCAGGTGCCGGGGGGCATGATGTCCAACCTGGCCAACCAGATGAAGGAGCAGAATGCGCTGGGTCGGATCCAGGACGTCTTCGACGAAATTCCGAAGGTCCGTGCCGATCTGGGGTACCCGCCGCTGGTGACGCCGACATCGCAGGTCGTCGGGACTCAGGCCGCCATGAACGTGTTGACCGGCGAGCGCTACAAGTCGATCACCAACGAGGTGAAGCGCTACCTGCTGGGTGGCTACGGCCAGCCGCCAGCGGAGGTGAATGCCGAGGTGCGGCGCAAGGCGATCGGCAACGAACCGGTCGACGAAGGCCGGCCGGCCGACCAGCTCAAGCCGGAGATGGTGAAGCTGAAGCAGGATATCGGTGAGCTGGCCGACAGCGAGGAGGACGTGCTGACGTTTGCCATGTTCCCTGATCTGGGACGCGAATATCTGCAAGGGCGACGCGACGGTACACTGACGCCGGAAGCGATTCCGTCAACGGAGGCCGCTGGCGGTGCCGGACGGCCGGTTTCCGAAGGGGTGCCTACCGAGTTCGTCATCGACGTTCATGGTGAATCCTACGAAGTGCAGATCACCGGGGTCGGCAGCAACAGTGGCAGCAAGCGCCGCGTCTACCTGACGCTCGATGGCATGCCCGAAGAGGTCGTGTTCGAGGCCAAGGACGAGTTCGTGCAGGAAGGCAAGAGCGGAGGGCGCGCCAAGGCCAGCTCGCCGGGGCACGTTACCACGTCGATGCCGGGCAACATCGTCGATGTGCTGGTCGCCGAAGGTGACAGCGTCGAGGAAGGGCAGGCCGTACTGATCACCGAAGCCATGAAGATGGAGACGGAAGTGCAGGCGCGGGCCAGCGGCACGGTCAAGGCGGTTCATGTGGCCAAGGGCGACCGCGTGACACCGGGCGAGGTTCTGATCGAAATCGAGTGAGCGCATGATGCACTCCCTCGATGAAGGCAATAAAAAAAGCGGAGCCGTGGCTCCGCTTTTTTTCATCCCGTGCGAACGGAGGCTCTCGATCACTCCTCGACCTGAATGATCTTCATGGTATTGGTGCCGCCATGAGCGTTCATGTGATCGCCGCGGGTCAGGATGACGAGATCGCCCTTGCTGGCGAGCCCGAGGCTGACCAGCTCCTTGATCGCACCGCTGTTGATCTCGGTCAGCGGGAAGCGGGAGCTATCGAAGACCAGCGAGACGACGCCACGATAGAGCGCCATGCGACGCTGGACCAGCGGTGTCTCGGCCAGCGCGACGATCGGCAGGCCGGAGCGGATGCGCGAGGCGATCAGCGGCGTGTAGCCCGACGCGGTCAAACAGGCGATGGCGACCACGCCGGAAAGGTGGTTGGCCGCATACATGGCAGACAGCGCCAACGTTTCGTCAATCCGGCTGAAACCTTCATGGATGCGGTGCTGGGACTGCTGGGCCGCCCGCTCGCGCTCGGCGCCCAGGCACAGCCGGTTCATGGCGCGAATGGTCTCGACCGGGAAGTCGCCGGCGGCGGTTTCTGCCGAGAGCATCACCGCATCGGTACCATCCAGAACCGCGTTGGCGACGTCGAAGACTTCCGCGCGGGTCGGCAGCGGCGACTCGATCATCGATTCCATCATCTGAGTGGCGGTGATGACGACCTTGTTGAGTGTACGGGCGCGGGCGATGATCCGTTTCTGCACGCCGATCAGCTGGGCATCGCCGATCTCGACGCCGAGATCGCCGCGGGCGACCATCACCGCTTCCGAGGCACGGATGATATCGTCCAGCGTTTCCGGGTCGGCAACGGCTTCGGCGCGCTCGATCTTGGCGACCAGGCCGATCTCCTGACCCGCTTCGCCCAGCAGCTCGCGCGCATACTGCATGTCGGCGCCACTGCGCGGGAACGATACGGCCAGATAGTCGACGCCGATATCGATCGCGGTCTTGAGGTCTTCCTTGTCCTTCTCGGTCAGCGCCGCAGCGGAAAGGCCGCCGCCCTGCTTGTTGATGCCCTTGTTGTTGGTCAGCTTGCCGCCGACCTTGACCGTGGTGAAAATCTGCGCACCTTCGATACGGTCGACTTCGAGCACCAGGCGACCGTCATCCAGCAACAGGGTGTCGCCAGTCTCGAGGTCGTCGGCCAATTCCTTGTAGTCGCAACCGACGCGTTCGCTGTCGCCGGCATCGCGATCCAGCGACACGTCCAGCACGAAAGGCTGGCCTTTTTCGAGTTTGACGCCGCCTTCGGCAGCAAAGCGGGCGATGCGGATCTTGGGACCCTGGAGATCGCCCAGTGCTGCCACCGCACGGCCGTGACGATCCGCCGCTTCGCGAACGGCCTTGAGTCGGCGGCGGTGATCTTCCGGATTCCCGTGGGAGAAGTTCAAGCGAACGACGTCGACCCCGGCTTCGATAATGGCATCCAATACTCCCTCGCGGTCCGTAGCAGGACCCAGGGTGGCGACGATCTTGGTGCGGCGAATCGGACCGTGAAACGCGTGCTGCATGGAAATTCTCCTGGCAACTGAATGAGTCGTCCCGCCGCGCTGAAAAGCCATGGATCGAGTCGCAACGGTGACATGTGGTTATTTTACAACAAGGAGCCCGTCTTGTCCGAAGCGCTGTTACTGCCCCATCCCGGATAAATGTGCCACAGACAACGCTTCGCAGGTATGGCCGACGTTTCAACGGGGGGCCGCTTCTCGGCATCGGATGGCGAATAGACCGCCACAGGCCCCGGAGACTGTTGGCGTTGGCAGTATAAAAGCCTTTCGCGACGACGACGTTACGGATTCGAGTGTAGCGTGCAAGCGCCAGACGCGACATGGATGAAAGGCCCGAAAAGCCCAAGACGACACGACGGCGTAACTTGGAATTCTTCTCGTTAGCCCCATGATGAAGGGCCATTGACATGGCACCGCCAACGTTGGGCAAAGTCAAGCTACGGCTGGCGCCATGAGAAAGGCTAGGGTAGGGTAGGCGGATTTTCCGGTCGGCCCCACTCCCTGCCGTCGAGCACGCCACCGGCTGGGACCACCGCTATATAAAGAAGCAGGAGCGCTATGGGCAAGTCACTGGTTATCGTTGAGTCGCCGGCCAAGGCCAAGACCATTAACAAGTATCTCGGCAACGATTTCGTGGTGAAATCGAGCGTCGGGCATATTCGTGATCTGCCGACCAGTGGTTCTTCCAAGCAGGCCAGCGATCCTAAGGAGCGCGCGAAGCAGGCGGCAATCACCCGCAAGATGTCGCCGGAAGAGAAGGCGGAGTACAAGAAGCAGAAGCAGTGGGATCAACTGGTTCGGCGCATGGGTATCGACCCCGAACATGGCTGGCGGGCCAATTACGAGATCCTGCCGGGCAAGGAGAAGGTGGTCGATGAGCTCAAGAGGCTGGCCGACAAGAGCGATACGATCTATCTCGCGACCGATTTGGACCGTGAGGGAGAGGCGATCGCCTGGCACCTGAAGGAGACCATTGGCGGCGACGACTCGCGCTACAAGCGCGTGGTGTTCAACGAGATCACCAAGAATGCCATCCAGGAAGCCTTCAAGCAGCCCGGCACACTCAACATTGCCCGTGTCGAGGCGCAGCAGAGTCGCCGGTTCCTGGATCGCGTCGTGGGCTTCATGGTCTCGCCACTGCTCTGGAGCAAGGTGGCTCGTGGCCTCTCCGCTGGCCGTGTGCAATCGGTAGCCGTACGTCTGATCGTCGATCGTGAGCGCGCTATTCGGGCATTCAACCCGGAAGAGTTCTGGGACGTTCACGCCGACCTCGTCACCGCCGATGGTGAACCGATCCGCTTCGAGGTGGTCCGCGAGAACGGCGAGACTTTCCGTCCTACCTCCGAGAAAGAGACCCACGACCGCATCGCGCCGCTGCGTCAGGACATGCTCGACATCACCAGCCGCGAAACCAAGCCGACCAGCTCCAAGCCCAATGCGCCGTTCATTACTTCGACGCTGCAGCAGGCTGCCAGCGGACGACTGGGTTACTCCGTCAAGAAGACGATGACGCTGGCCCAGCGGCTCTACGAGGGCGGCTACATCACCTACATGCGTACCGACTCCACCAACCTCTCCCAGGATGCAGTCGCAGGCGTGCGCGATTACATCCAGTCGGAGTTTGGTGACCGCTACCTGCCGGAAGCGCCGAATCGCTACTCGAGCAAGCAGAACGCCCAGGAAGCGCACGAGGCCATTCGTCCTTCCAACGTCAAGCAGCGGGCCGATGACCTGCCCGTCGAGCGCGACGCCCAGCGGCTGTACGAGCTGATCTGGCGTCAGTTCGTCGCCTGCCAGATGGTGCCGGCGGAATATCTCGCCACCACGCTGACCATCGAAACGGCCGGATTCGAGCTCAAGGCTCGTGGCCGGGTGCTCAAGTTCGACGGCTACACCCGCGTGATGAAGCCGGTGGCCAAGAAGGACGAGCAGGCGCAATTGCCGGATATCGGCGAGGGCGCGACACTCGAGGTCGAGCAGATCGATCCGCAGCAGCACTTCACCAAGCCGCCGGCGCGCTACACCGAAGCAAGCCTGGTCAAGGAGCTCGAGAAGCGCGGCATCGGCCGCCCGTCGACCTATGCGGCGATCATCTCCACCATTCAGGACCGAGGCTACGCCAAGCTCGACAACCGGCGTTTCTATGCCGAGAAGCTCGGCGAGATCGTGACCGATCGCCTGGTGGAATCGTTCAACGACCTGCTGGACTATGGCTTCACCGCCCGCATGGAAGACCGACTCGATGAGGTCGCCGAGGGGCACGAGCAGTGGCAGAAGCTGCTCGATGCTTTCTACGCCGACTTCAAGCAGAAGCTCGAGCGTGCCGAAGGCGAGGATGGCATGCGACCCAACGAGCCCATCGAGACCGATATCGCGTGCCCGACCTGCGGCCGCCCGATGCAGATTCGCATCGCGTCGACCGGCGTGTTCCTGGGCTGTTCCGGCTACAACCTGCCGCCGAAGGAGCGCTGCAAGACGACCATCGATCTGATCCCGGGAGAGGAAGCCGTCCCCGCGGATGCCGACGAGGCGGCCGAGACGGAAGCGTTGCGCGCCAAGCGTCGTAACCCGAACACCGGCACGGCGATGGACAGTTACCTGATCGACGAGGGCCGCAAGCTGTATATTAGCAACGATGACGACGGCTACTACGAGATCGAGCAGGGGCGTTTCCGGATCAAGGGCTACGATGGTCCCGTGATCGAATGCGACAAGTGCGGCTCCGAAATGCAGCTCAAGAGCGGTCGCTTCGGCAAGTATTTCGCCTGCACCAACGAGGGTTGCGGCAACACTCGCAAGTTGTTGAAGAGTGGCGAAGTCGCGCCGCCCAAGATGGATCCGATTCCGATGCCGGAGCTGGCCTGCCAGAAGGTCGACGATCACTACGTGCTGCGCGACGGCGCCAGCGGCCTGTTCCTGGCGGCCAGTCAGTTTCCCAAGAACCGGGAAACCCGCCCGCCGCTGGTCAAGGAGCTGAAGGCGCACGCCGACGCTCTGCCCGAGAAGTACCATTTCCTGCTCGAAGCGCCGAGCGAGGATCCTGACGGTCGACCGGCGCAGATCCGCTTCTCGCGCAAGACCAAGAGCCAGTTCGTCATGACCGACGAAGAGGGCAAGGCAACCGGCTGGCGTGCCGTCTACGAAGATGGCCGCTGGCAGGTGGAGGACAAGCGCAAATGACCTCGGTGGCCCGTACCAATCAGCTGCTTTATCAGGCTGAACTGTTGCTGACGATCGAGCCGGGCGACGACGAGCACGCGACAGCGCGCCGCATGGCGCTGGAGGAGGCCGCGCTGGGCCAACTGGGGCTGGCACTGGATTCCGTGCTAAGAGAAGTCACCGAGCATACCGATCTGCCCCACGACGGTTGGCAGGCGTGGCTGCGGGCGACGGGGGGCAATGTGGCCGAGCTAGAACGGCTACGGGCCTTGTCCCGTGATCCCGAAAGCTGGCTGGGTATTTTGCTTGCGCGGTTGCAGGCGCTGCACGGCGCCGACGGCGTGGCCCGCCGCGATGCACGGGCCGGGCTGATTGCCAGCGCTGGCGCCCCATCGCTGGGCGATACGCTGCGCTGGTGCCATCGTGAATTCAAGGCGCTGCTGCCGGCGCTGCGCGAAGGCAGTAGCGAGTGGTGACTGGCTCGGGGTAAACGTGTTAGCCTGAATCCAGACATCAACGACCGGGGCCCAGGCTCTGGTCGTTTTTTATTGGTCCCGTTCTTTTATTCGAGTCGTCACTCCATGAAAGAGAGTGACAAGAGAGGTGAGCCGTGTCCGATATCGCGATTCTGGAAATCGTCGAACTTGCCAACGGAGAAGTGGTGCTGCGACCGGCAGAGGCAACGGGTGAACCGCTCGTCTCGATCCGCTTCTCCGAAGAGGCCGTCGAGCTGCTGCGACGCAGCCGCTTCGACGTGGCCCGCGAAATGCTCGATCATGCAATCACGCGGACCCACCTGTGGGAAGGCGATGAAGAAGATGCCGCCGAAGAAGCGCCGGCGACGGTCCACTAGCCGGCTCTGCGTCCTCTGGCCCGTGAGGGGGCGGCACAATCCTGCCGCGATCCGTGGCGCTGACTGACGCGGACCGCTGTGTCCCTTACTGCATCAGACCCGCTACCAGCGCCATGACCACGGCGATGGCGGCCGATGCCAGTGCGGTCACCAGTAGCGCGCGACGCCGGGTGGCGCTGAAAGTGAAGAAGGTGATGAAAGCGATGGTCATCGCGAGCATTGAGATGGTCCAGGCGTAATTAGCCATAGAGCGTGCAGCTCCTGCATCGAAAGTATGGGATTCGTTGACGGCGCATTATACAGATCGCGAGAGCCACTGCGGCGTTTGCGAATCCGCGGTGATGCATGGGGGTACGGCGAGAGCGTTCGGACGACGAGGGGTAGAGGCGCGATGAAAACGGGATGGCCCACTACCGAGAGCGGTGCGCTTCGCTTTTCGACGGTCATGGCCGCGCTCATTGGAGGGCTTGCGCTCACGGTTGCGGTGCTTTCCGGTTCCCAGGCGATCCTCCTCGACGGGCTTTTCAACGCCATCTATGCCGTGGTCGGCGTCTTCACACTGCGCGTAGGGCGGCTGGTCGTGGCCCCCGATGACGATACCTATCCGTTCGGGTACGGCTACTTCGAGTCGATGGTCAACGCCTGCAAGGGCTTGCTGATGCTGGGCGTGTCGGCGCTGGCGCTATTCAATTCGATCACGGCACTGCTGACGGGCGGCAACACGATCGCGGCGGGCATCTCGATCGGCTACGCCTGTCTGGCAACGGCAGCCTGCACGCTGGCGGTCCTCGTGCTGCGGCGTGTCAGTCGTCATGTCAGCAGTCCGTTGCTCGAAGCCGATATCGACAACTGGCGCGTCAACGCGCTGATCTCCGCCGCGGTGCTACTGGCTTTCTGTCTGATCCCCGTAGTGCAAGCGCTAGGCTGGCATGCCGTCGTTCCCTACGTGGACTCGTGGCTGGTGATCGCGGTCGTGCTGCTTTGTCTGGGGGTTCCCGTCCGCGTTGCCAAGAATGCGATTCTGGAGCTGCTCAACCGCTCGCCGCGGCCCGATGTGGTCGACCCGGTACGCGCGGCGATCACGGCAGCGCTGGCGGCGTTGCCCACCGATGCCATCTATATCCGTATGGTCCGGCCGGGCCGGATGCTCTATGTCACCGTTCATGTCGTACTCGTCAAGGGTCACCCGCTCTCCATCGAGGAGGCGGACCGGTGGCGAGCGACCCTCGATGCCAGCGTTCGCCGGATCTCGACGCCGGTGCTGGTCGAAACCCTGTTCACCGGCGACCGTCGCTGGGCGGCACCCAGCGCCGGCCTTGGCGAAGCCGAGAGCTGACGTTGGCGATCAGCGCAGCTTGGTCAGCCGCAATTCGGCCAGTTGAGCGGGCGGCAGGAAGGAGTCCGAGCGCGCCTCTTCCCAGTAGTTCCGGAAGACGGTGTGTTCGCTGTTGCCTTCGAGCAGTTCGTCCGGCTTCAGGAAGGTGAACAGCTTGTCGTAAGACTGGATCTCGTCGGCGGATACGCGCCGAATGATATGTTCCGGGCCGAGTTCCGAGGGGTGTTGCAGACCCGCGGCGGCGAGCATCTCGGCCAGGCCCTTGAGCGTATTGCGGTGAAAGTTGTAGACCCGCTCGGACTTGTCGGCGACATCCAGGTGGCGGCTGCGCTTGGGATCCTGTGTCGCCACGCCGCTGGGGCACTTGTCGGAGTGACAGTTGAGCGCCTGGATGCAGCCCAGCGAGAACATGAAGCCGCGTGCCGCGTTGCACCAGTCGGCACCCAGCGCCAGGGTCCGGGCGATGTTGAATCCGGACGTGATCTTGCCGGCGGCGCTGATCTTGATCTCCTCGCGCAGTCCGGCACCCACCAGAGTATTGTGCACCAGCATCAGCGCCTCGGTCAGCGGCACGCCCAGACGGTTGATGAACTCCAGCGGCGCGGCGCCCGTTCCGCCTTCGCCTCCGTCGACGACGATGAAGTCGGGGCGTTGGCCGGTTTCGCGCATGGCCTTGACCATTGCGAACCACTCCCAGGGGTGGCCGATGGCCAGCTTGAAGCCGATGGGCTTGCCGCCGGACAGCTCGCGCAGGCGTCCGATGAAGGTCATCAGCTCCAGCGGCGTGGAGAAAGCGCTGTGGCCGGCGGGGGAGACCACGTCCTCGCCCATGGGCACTTCTCGCGCCTCGGCGATCTCGGCGGTGACCTTGGCGGCGGGAAGGATGCCGCCGTGGCCCGGCTTGGCGCCCTGCGACAGCTTGATCTCTATCATCTTGACCTGTTCGTCGCGCGCGTTGGCGGCGAAACGCTCTTCATTGAAGCTGCCGTCGTCGTGGCGACAACCGAAGTAGCCGGAGCCGATCTCCCAGACCAGATCTCCACCGTGAATCCGGTGATAGCGAGAAATCGAGCCTTCGCCGGTGTCGTGATAGAACTTGCCTTTGCGAGCGCCGGCGTTGAGCGCTTCGATGGCATTGCCGGACAACGAGCCGAAACTCATGGCCGAAATATTGAACACACTGGCGGAATAGGGCTGGCTGCAGAGGCTGCCGCCGATCCGGACCCGGAAGTCGCTGTCGTCGATATGGGTCGGTCGCAGCGAATGGTTGATCCACTCGTGGCCGGGCGCATACATGTCGATCAAGGAACCGAAAGGCTTCTTGTCGCTCTCGTTCTTGGCACGCTGATAGACGACGGCGCGCTGTTCCCGGGAGAACGGGCGCTCGTCGAGATCGGACTGGATGAAGTACTGGCGAATCTCGGGTCCGATCGACTCGAGGATATAGCGGCAGTGCGCCAGAATGGGATAGTTGCGGCTGACGGTGCGGCGCTTCTGGCGGGTGTCGTGAAATCCTAGCCATGACAGGCCGCCGAAGATGACCACGCCCCACCACCAGTATGAGGATGAGGCAAGCCCGACGAGGGAAACGGCCAGCAGGCAGAGGCTGGCAATGAAAGCGGCGTTACGTAACGGTAGACGGGAAAGGCCAGTAGCGTAGCTCATGCGGACATTGGCTCCAGACAGGTGACAGACGCGGCGGGCTGACGCCGCCGCGACCGCCAAGGATAGCGCAACGCTTCGCGTTGCGGCCAATGGCAGGCGGGGCTACTTTGAGGCATCGTCATGGCTGCATCGACACCTCATGCCGGCCCACCGGGGCCACCGGGGCCACCGGGGAGAGACGTTGTCGAATTGCCGCGTGCCGGCATACCGGTTTTTTCGCTCATTCAATGCAAGGAATGCTTGAACTTGCGACACCATCGATCGCTTTTGCGTCTGCGGCTGGTCCTGCTCGTGCTGCATGGCTATGTCGGCTGGCGCCTGCTGTCCGGGCTCTCGCTGGGCGTCTGGAGCAATATCGTCGGCGCCGGTTACCTGCTCACCAGTGCGCTGCTGATGCCCTGGGTGGTCCGGGTGACCTGGCTCAACGGCCGCTGGTTCGCCTGGCCGGTCGCAGTGATGACGGGGGTATTCTCCTTCCTGCTGCTGCTCACGCTGGCCCGGGACATTCTGCTCGCGACCTGGCACGTGGCGACTGCGCCGACGGCCTTGCTGGTCGCCGGTAGCGCCTGGGGCGTGCTGATCGCAACGTCAGTGTTGTCGGTCTATTCGGTGTGGCAGGCGAGAAGGGTGCCCCGCGTCGTCGACGTGTCGGTGCCGCTGGCCGGGTTGCCTGCCGC
Organism: Salinicola sp. NYA28a; assembly: GCF_976982775.1. The sequence continues at coordinate 2,265,065 of NZ_OZ334582.1, read as the reverse complement.
GCTGGAGGGACTGACGATCGTTCAGTTGAGCGACTTGCATATTGGCCCGACGATCAAGCGCCAGCACTTGCAGCGTATCGTCGAACGGGTCAATTCGCTGACGCCGGATCTGGTCGCGATAACCGGTGATCTGACCGATGGCCGCGTCGCGGAGCTGGAAGAAGACCTGGCGCCGTTGGCGAACTTGAGCGCTCGGCATGGCGCATTCTGCGTGACCGGCAATCATGAGTACTACAGCGAAGCCGAGGCGTGGGTCGCCGCCTTTGGGCGCTTGGGCATGCGCGTGCTGATCAACGAGTGCGACATTGTCGAGCATGACGGGGCGGAACTGGCCGTTGCCGGCATTACCGATCTGTCGGCGGGGTACTACGTTGTAAGCGTTCATTCGGGGACGTAGTAGACGCCCCCAGGCAAGCTGATCACTTCACTTCATGAAGCGGTGTCAGTAATTGCGGCGAGACTTTGTACTGTGTGGTTCCGTCTTCGGCCAGCACGATCACGCTCTTGCGGTTGATCTTGGTAACGATGCCGAACGCCCGTCCCTCCCGGGTGCTGAAGGAGACCTTGAGCCCGACACGCAGCTGGCTCAGCGCCTGCAGGGTTTCCTGTTCCTTGAGTTCATCGATGCGCTGGCAGATGACGTCATTGAGCTCCAGTAACTGATCGAGGGTCATCTCATCAATGCGCATGGCGAACGGCCTCTGGTGATTCGGGCTGTCTGTGCGGATGACGGGGATCGAGCAACGAGCGTAACGGCTTGTCCGCGAAGTGGGTCTTCCACCGTCTTGGCGTCAGTTGCGCGACCTCCCTGGCCGGGTGTTGGCTGATGCGCTGCAGCACATCCACCAGATAGGTGTACGGATTGACGTCATGCAGTTTGCAGGTGGTGATCAGGCTTTGGATGAGCCCGAGGTGTTCGGCGCCGAGTTCCGTCCAGCAAAACATCCAATTTTTCTTGCCCATTGGAATGGGGCGCAGCGCCCGCTCCAGGTGGTTGGTGTCCGGTTGTACGTCTGGATCTTCCAGGAACACGGTCAGGCTCGCTTCACGGCTGAGCATATAATTCAGGGCTTTGGTCAGCGCATCGCTGGGCAACAGCTCGCCACGTTCCAACTGATCGCGGCACCACTGGAAGAAGTCGTCGACGACTGGCTTCGAGTGCGCCAACCGGTACTGGCGCTTCGTCTCGCCAGTGAGCTGTTGAGCACGGATGTTGTCTTCGTTGTGATAGAGCTTGGCGATCTGCTGAAGCGCCTCGCCAGCCTGCTGCGGATGCTCCTTCTGGGCCTCGATGAAGTAACGCCGGCCGTGGACCCAGCACTGGGCATGGGTAACGCCGTCCTGTGCTGCGGCGTAGCGGGCATAGGCGGCGTACCCGTCGCTGATCAGCGTGCCGGTGAACTGCTCGCTCAGCACCTGCTCGATGTGGCCCCGTCCACGGCTGTTGGAGTAGGTGAACACCACCTCATCGTCATCGCCGTACAGCGGCCAGAACCAGCCGGATTTCATTTTGCCTTTTTGCGGGCCAGCCCGGCCCTGATGGCCGGCCTTGATTGGCGTTTCGTCCATGGCCAGCACCCGGCTGCGCAGCACATTATCGGTCTGGGCATCGACGATGGGGCGCAGCAGATCGATGGCGCGTTTGACCAGGTTGCTCAGCGTGCTGCGGCTGACGGTGACCCCAGCCTGCTGAATGCGCTGATGCTGGCGGTACAGCGGCAGATGGAACTGGAACTTGTCCACCAGCAGTCCGGCCAGCAGGCTGACATCGGCCAGGCTGTTGTCGAGCACGTTGGGCGGCGCCGGGGCGGTCACTGGCTTGTCGGTGCCTTTGCGGCGCAATACCGGGCGTTCGCACTGGAGTACCACATAGCTGGCCGCTCGCTGGGCTAGCCGGAAGGTAGTCTTGGTTCCGAGGATTTCATACCGATCGGCGTCCGGCCCAGTCAGCTCCGGCGGCAGCTGCTCGATGACTTCCACCGGCACATCGGCGCTGAAGCGCAGACCGGTATCGTTCAAGCAGTCATCGTCGCGCTGCTTCTTGGCGGTGCCGCGCTGATAGGCGCCGACCGTGCGCTTGTCATCCTCGGGCGCCTTGTCCGGGACGGGCGCCTGCTCCGGCTGGAACAGGCTGTCCTGTCCCGGCAGGTCAAAGACCTGCTTCTCGGACTTGGGGCCGAACAGCTGCTTCTTGAACCAATCCAGCTGGCGCTGCATCCCCTGAACCTGCTCGCGCAGCAGCGCGTTCTCCTCGACCAGGGCCGAGTGAGACGGTGCGGTGGGTTCAGGCGTGCAAGCAGTTGATTTCATGGCCGCTATTATACCGGACCCTGAGTGCTTACGCTGCTGAAAAACGCTTGAAGCGGCGAACTTTTTGCACCTCAATGCCGTCGATCAGCAGCTGCAGATCGGCCAGCGTCAACGCTCGCTGGCCAGACGCTGACGCACGCACCTGGAACTGACCCCGCTCCAGGCGCTTGGCCCACAAGCAATAACCGGTGCGGCTGAAGTACAGCATCTTCATCTGGGTCTTGCGCCGGTTGATGAACACAAAGTACTGGCCACTGAGCGGGTCGCGGTTGAGCTGGTTGCGTACCAGCGCGCTCAGTCCCCGGAAGGACTTACGCATGTCGGTGGGCTCGGTGCACAGCCAAATCCGGGCCTGGCTATCGAGCCCGATCATCCGTTCTGGCTCAGCCGCAGTTCGACGCCATTACCCAGACTCAACACAATAGTCCAACCTGGCCCGCAAGACGGCGAAGCGCCCATCAATGCCGACAGATCCAGAAAATCCGACTGCTCGGTCTCGGTCGAGTCAGAGACCGGGCTTTCGCAAAGCCGCTTGCGCCAGCTGCGAAAGCTGGCATAACCGATGCCTTGTTGCTTACAGAACTGCAGCGCGGACAGGCCGCTGTGGCGCTGCTGATCAATCAGACCCTGCCATTGGTCCGGAGTGCGGCGCTTGCTCATGAGAGTAACCTCGTGTTGATGAGTGTGAGGTTACTTTAGGGTCACGCTCGCTGGGATGGCAGGGCGTCCTGGAATGAACGCTTACACTACGTTCCCGCGCATCGCAGCGACCCGGCGCTGGCTGCTCGTGACATACCGCCGGGAACGACACGCCTGTTGCTCGCGCATCAGCCCAATTCCGCGCCCGCTGCGGCAGAGGCCGGGTTCGACCTGCAGCTTTCCGGCCACACTCACGGCGGGCAGATATGGCCCTGGAGCCTGCTGGCACGTCGTGCCAACCGCTTTCTGGCCGGGCTGGGCAAAGAAGGGCGGATGTGGGTCTATACCAGCCGGGGCACTGGCTACTGGGGACCGCCGATGCGCTTCGGTGCGCCCTCCGAGATCACCCGCCTCCGGCTTTGCCGGGCTCCGGAAGCCTGAAGCACCGCACTTCGCCCAGGAAGCTGGAAGCCGGGCCCCTCCGTTGCGCAAAGCAAGCGACTGTGTGTCTTGTCGTTGCTTTTCCTTACAGCTTGAAGCTTATGGATTGCAGTGCCGGTCGAAGCCCGGCTCAGGCCGCCTTGGCCTTGCGGTTGAGGGTTTCCAGCAGCGCGTCGATGCGCTGGAAACGATCTTCCTCCTTTTCCATATCACCGTGGAAGCGCAGTGTGTCGGCACCGTCGAGCTTGTACTCTGCCGGATGACGCTGGATCAGCTCGACCAGCGTCATCGGATCGACCTGCGGGTCCGGGCCGAAAATCACCCGGCCGCGTTCGGCTCCGGCTTCCAGCTTGGCGATGCCGAGGCGCTCGGCACGCTGGCGCAGCCTCGTCTGGCGGAACAGTGTCTTGAGCGGCGCCGGCAGCAGGCCGAAGCGGTCGATCATCTCCACCTGCAGTTCCTTCAGCGCGCCTTCATCCGCCGCGCTGCTGATGCGCTTGTACATGATCAGGCGCTGCTGAACGTCGGGCAGGTAGTCGTTGGGAATCAGCGCCGGCAGGTTAAGGCTGATCTCCGTGCCCTCGTCGAGCGGGGCTTCGATATTGGGCGTCTTGCCGGCCCGGATCGCCTTGACCGCGCGATCGAGCATCTGCATGTAGAGGCTGTAGCCGACGGTCTCCATCTGACCGCTTTGCTCGTCGCCGAGCAGTTCGCCCGCGCCGCGAATTTCCATGTCGTGGCTGGCGAGCGTGAAGCCGGCGCCGAGATCGTCGCTCAGGGTGATCGCCTCGAGTCGCTTGATCGCGTCCTTGGTCATCGCCTTGGGCGGCGGTGTCAGCAGGTAGGCGTAGGCCTGATGGTGGCTTCGTCCGACCCGGCCGCGCAGCTGATGCAACTGGGCCAGGCCGAACTTGTCGGCACGTTCGATGATGATGGTGTTGGCGCTGGGGACGTCGATACCGGTTTCGATGATGGTCGAGCAGACCAGCACGTTGAAGCGCTTATGGTAGAAGTCCGACATCACCCGCTCGAGGGCGCGCTCCGGCAACTGGCCGTGGGCCACGCCGACGCGGGCTTCCGGCACCAGTTCGCGAAGCTTCTCGGCACTGGCTTCGATCGTCTTGACCTCGTTGTGAAGGAAGTAGACCTGGCCGCCGCGAAGCACCTCGCGCAGGATCGCTTCCTTGACTACCGGCTCGTTGCGCTGCTGCACGAACGTCTTGACCGAGAGGCGTCGTGCCGGGGGCGTGGCGATGATCGACAGATCGCGAATGCCGTTCATGGCCATGTTGAGCGTGCGCGGAATGGGTGTCGCGGTCAGCGTGAGAATATCCACCTCGGCGCGCATCTGCTTGAGGCGCTCTTTCTGAGCGACGCCGAACCGATGCTCCTCGTCGATGATCATCAGGCCCAGGTTGGAGAACTTGACCGACTTGGAAAGCAGCTTGTGGGTGCCGATGACGATGTCGGCACGGCCTTCTTCGATGCGCTTCAGGGCATCGCCTTCCCCCTTGCCGCCAGTGAAGCGCGAGAGCATCTCGATCTGCACGGCAGTATCGGCGAAGCGGTCGCGGAAGTTGTCATAGTGCTGCTGGGCCAGCAGCGTGGTAGGCACGAGTACCACTACCTGACGGCCGGAACTGACGGCCAGGAACGCGGCGCGCATGGCGACTTCGGTCTTGCCGAAACCGACATCGCCGCAGACGACGCGATCCATCGGCCGCGGCGCGGTCATGTCGGCGATCACCGCCTCGATGGCGGCGTGCTGGTCAGGGGTCTCCTCGAACGGAAAGCTCGCCGCGAAGCGCAGATATTCCTCGCCGGGCATGTCGCTGACGAATCCTTCCCTGGCCTCGCGCCGCGCATAGATGTCGAGCAGCTCGGCAGCGGTGTCGCGGACTTTCTCGGCCGCCTTGCGCTTGGCCTTGCCCCAGGTGTCCGAGCCCAGCTTGTGCAAGGGGGCGAGTTCGTCGGTAGCGCCGGCGTAGCGCGAGATGAGCTGAAGATTGTCGACCGGCACGTAGAGCTTGGCGCCGCCGGCATACTCCAGCGCCAGGAATTCGGCTGCCTGACCGCCGGCGGTAAGCATCTCCAGGCCCAGGTAACGCCCCACGCCATGATGCTGGTGCACAACGGGCGCACCGGGGCGCAGCTCGGAGAGGTGGCGCACGGCCAGCTCGTTGTCGTCGGTCGCCTTGGCGCGGCGGCGCGTCTGGCGCACGACTTCGCCATAGAGCTCGGTTTCGGTGATGACCGCGATAGCGGGATCGCCCAGCCAGAGACCTTCGTCCAGCGCCCCCTCGGCGATCGCGAGCGGCTGGTTGCCATCCAGGAAGTTCTGCCAGCCATCGATATGGGGGATATCCCGATGCAGCGGCGCGAGTGCCTCATCCAGCGCTTCGCGGCGCCCGCGGGACTCGGCGACGAACAGAATGCGCAGATCACGATGAGCATCGAGAAACGCCTCCAGCGTCGCCAGCGGGTGCTGGGCGCGGGCATTGATCGCGACTGCCGGCGGTGATTGGGTCGCGCTGGCGATGGCGTGGCGTGAGGCCGAGTCGGTCACGAATTCGAGACGGGGGTGCTGTTTGATCGCGGCGAAGACTTCGGCCGCGGGCACGAACGCCTTCGCCGGGGGCAGCAGCGGGCGAGTCGGGTCGACGCCGAGATTCTCGTAGCGACCTTCGATCGAGAGCCAGTGATGTTCGGCAGCTTCGAAAACGTCGGGCAGCAGCGCAATGCGCGTCTGTTCCGCCAGATGTTCGAACAGCGTGGCGGTCTCCTCGAAGAACAGCGGCAGGTACTGTTCGAGGCCGGGAGAGGGAATGCCCTTGATCGCATCCACATAGAGCGGGCACTGCCGCGGATCGACGTCGAAGAGGGTTTCGAACCCTTCCCGGAAACAGGCGATCGCCGAGCGCGACAACGAGTACTCGTGCGCCGGCAACAGGTCGATGCGCTCGATCTTGTCCTGCGTGCGCTGGGTATCCGGATCGAAGCGCCGCAGCGTGTCGATCTCGTCGTCGAACAGGTCGATGCGCAGCGGGGCGTCAGTGCCCATGGGGAACAGGTCGATCAGCGAGCCGCGCATGGCGTATTCGCCCGGCTCGTAGACGGTTTCCACCGCGCGATAGCCGGCCCGCGACAGGCGCTCGCGAAAACTTTCCCGATCGAGCCGATCACCGGTCGCCAGCGTCAGCACGCGCCCGGCCACGTAGTCGCGTGGCGGCAGTCGCTGCATCAGGGTATTGATCGATGCCAGCACGATCCCCTGGGTGCCTTCCTGCAGTTCCCGCAGCGTCCTCAGCCGTGCCGAGACGATGTCCTGGTGTGGCGAGAAGCTGTCGTAGGGCAGCGTTTCCCAGTCGGGAAACGGCATTACCGGCACGTCGGCATAGAAGCGCAGCGTGCTCTCGAGGCGCTGCGCGCTTGCCGTGTCCGGCGTCACCACCAGTAGTGGTGCATCGTCGGCCAGGCGCGCCAGCGTCAGCGCGGTAGCGCTTCCCTGGGGCAGTTGGCAATAGGTAGTTTCGCGCGTGCCGGTCGGCAGAGGCGGGGCGAGCGGTGTGAAATGCGACATGAGCCTTTCGGAGAACGAATTTACGTGCAGGGATGATAGCAGGCTGTCGCAATGGCGGGGGTGTCGAGCCGCATTTCTTGCCACGAGTGCCGTTGTCGAACGTCAGGCATCGGCGGTGGCCCGTGTAGTGAAACTACAACATTTGCGACTACGCGGCGATTGCGGGGCGTTTCGTAGGATGCAGATAATACTCGGGTTTTTGGTCAGGCGGATGCTCTGAAGCAGTGTTGGCGACCACTGTGCGGACAGTGCCAGCGATCCGTTTGACCGACGCTGTCGATGCGCCAATTCGACCCCCCAATTCGATCAGAGAGAGGCCCGCTTGTGAGTCAGGAACAGCTCGATACCGTCTTCCAGGAGTGGCAGGACAACGAGGCTCGCGCGGAAGAGATGATTCCGCTTCTGGGCAAGCTCTATCGTCAATACAACGTGATCCCTTCGCTGTTCGGGCGGTCGTTGATCAATCGTTCCGTGACGCGGATTCTCAAGAACCATCGTTATGTTCGCAAGGTCGAGGGAACCGAGCTTTCGGTCGCCGACACGCTGCCGATGGTGCGAGCCATGACCGAACTGAATCTGGGGCCGGCGCATATCGATATCGGCCGACTGGGCGTGGCGTTCAAGCACTCCGGCGAAAGCGATGTCGTGGCGTTTCTCGAGCGCGAGCTGGCCGACATCGTGGGTGCTCACGACGGCAGCGGCATGGGCGGAGAGCCTCAGGATGTCGTGCTTTACGGCTTTGGCCGCATCGGCCGCATTCTGGCGCGCATCCTGATCGAGAAGGCCGGTGGCGGTAACCTGCTTCGGCTGCGTGCCATCGTTGTTCGCGGCAGTGGTGACGATCTCGAGAAGCGGGCCAGCCTGCTGCGTCGCGATTCCGTCCATGGGCCGTTCTCCGGCTCGATCGACATCGATCACGAAAACCATGCGCTGATCGCCAACGGTCACTACATCCGCATGATCTATGCCGATTCGCCGGCCGAGATCGATTACACCGTCTACGGCATCGACAACGCCATCGTCGTCGACAACACCGGCAAATGGCGCGATCGCGAGGGGCTGGCTCAGCACCTGCAATCCAAGGGGGTTGCCAGGGTGTTGCTGACGGCGCCGGGCAAGGGCGATCTCAAGAATATCGTCCACGGTATCAATCATCAGACCATCGGCGAGGAAGACCGTATCGTCTCTGCGGCTTCATGCACCACCAATGCCATCGTGCCGGTGCTCAAGGCCATCGACGACGAATACGGGATCGTCCATGGCCATGTCGAGACCGTCCACTCCTACACCAACGATCAGAACCTGATCGACAACTACCACAAGGGCGATCGCCGCGGACGCAGTGCGCCGCTCAACATGGTGTTGACGGAAACCGGCGCGGCCAAGGCGGTAGCCAAGGCGCTGCCGGCGCTTTCCGGCAAATTGACCGGCAATGCGATCCGCGTGCCGACGCCCAATGTCTCGATGGCGATCCTCAACCTGTCGCTGGAGAAAGAGACAGACCGCACGGCGCTCAACGAGTATCTGCGCCAGATGGCGCTGCATTCACCGATGCACAAGCAGATCGACTATGTCGATTCGCCGGAAGTGGTGTCGTCGGACTTCGTCGGCAACCGCCATGCAGGGATCCTGGATGCCAAGGCAACCATCGCCGACGGCAAGCAGGCGGTGCTCTACGTCTGGTACGACAACGAGTTCGGCTATAGCTGTCAGGTGGTGAGAATCCTGCAGTACATGTCCCGCGTCTGTCACCGGTACCTGCCGGCCACGCCCTGATTCGTCCATTGAACTTTAGTCTAAAAAGTCTCGGCGCTGCCGAGACTTTTTCGTTGTCCGGCGGCCGGGTTGACGTGCCGGCGAGTAGTCTTCGGGGGTCGGCATCATTATAATGGTGCGCGTTTTTCGGCGTGGTCCATCGAAGTCATGGGCCATGGAAGTCACCCTTTCTGATAAGAAAAGCATTCGGATTCCGTGACGTCACCTTCCTGTTCTTCCTGAGCCTTGCTGCGGGAGTCGGACATGCCTGGCGTCCGTCGAACCTTTTTCCTTATCGACATCAGATTCGACAACTGGGCGAGACTATGATCGAAGTCAAACGAGGCCTGGACCTTCCCGTTGCCGGGGCGCCGGAGCAGCGTATCGACGACGGGCGCGCCGTGCGCCATGTCGCGCTGCTCGGGTCCGACTATGTCGGCATGAAGCCGACCATGGAGGTCCGTGAAGGCGATCGCGTGAAGCGGGGCCAGGTGTTGTTCACCGACAAGAAAGTGGCCGGGGTTCGCTATACAGCTCCCGGCGCCGGCGAGGTGGTCGCGATCAACCGGGGCGAGAAGCGTCGCCTGCTATCGGTGGTCATCAAGCTCGACGAGGAAGAGCAGAGCGAAACCTTCACGGCCCACGGCGTGGATGGGTTGGCGTCGCTTTCACGGTCGCAGGTGGTCGATCAACTGGTCGAGTCCGGCTTGTGGACGGCGCTGAGAACGAGGCCCTTTTCCCGCGTGCCGGAACTCGGCGCGGTGCCGGCCGATATCTTCGTGACGGCCATCGATACGCATCCGCTGTCGGCCGACCCCAAAGTGATCATCGACGCCGATAGCGACGCCTTCCGCCAGGGGCTGCAGGTCATCCGCCACCTGACGCCCGGCAGGGTCTTCGTGAATCGTCGCGGCAATGCCCAATTGCCGGGTGACGATCTGGAAGGCATCCAGGCCGAAGGCTTCGAGGGGCTCCATCCGGCAGGCCTGGTGGGTACGCACATCCACTATCTTTCGCCGGTCGGTCTGCAGCGTCAGGTATGGCATCTTGACTGTCAGGACGTGATCGCCATCGGTAAGCTGTTTGTCGAAGGTCGCTTCGATCCGACCCGCGTGGTCGCCGTCGGCGGGCCCCGAGCCAAGAATCCGCGCCTGGTCCGTACCCGTCTGGGGGCCAGCAGCGAGGAGCTGCTCGAAGGCGAGATCGAGAAACCGGAAGATACGCGAGTCATCTCCGGATCCATTTTCGGCGGTACGCAGTGCGAGGGGACTCGCCAGTTCCTGGGGCGTTTTCACCGTCAGTTCTCGCTGCTGGAAGAGGGCAACAAGCGCGCCTTCATGGGCTGGCTTTCGCCGGGGCGCAACCGTCATTCTGTCATGGGGATCTATGTTTCCCAGTTCCTGGGGCTGCCCAACTACGCACCCAATACGTCGACCAACGGCTCCGAGCGCGCCATGGTGCCGATCGGCGCCTACGAAAAGGTCATGCCGCTGGATATCATGCCGACCCAGCTGCTGCGCTCATTGATCGTCGGCGACATCGAATCGGCCATGCAGCTCGGCTGCCTGGAGCTGGATGAAGAAGACCTCTCGCTGTGCACCTATGTGTGCCCCGGCAAGTACGAGTACGGTCCCATCCTGCGCGACAACCTGACCATGATCGAGAAAGAGGCCTGATGATGGGGATTCGCAATACGCTCGACAAGCTGGAGCCTCATTTCGAGAAGGGCGGCAAGTACGAGAAGTTCTACGCGCTCTACGAGGCGGTCGATACGATCTTCTATTCGCCCCCCAGCGTCACCAAAAGCATGACTCACGTGCGCGACGGGATCGACCTGAAGCGCATCATGATCACGGTCTGGGCCTGTACGTTCCCGGCCATGTTCTTCGGCATGTACAACGCAGGCCTTCAGGCCAACCTGGCGATTGCCGATGGCTTCGGTGCGATCGCTGGCTGGCGTGAAGCGGTGACCATGGCGCTGGCGGGGAGTCACGACCCGGGCAGCATCTGGGCCAATTTCGTGCTGGGGGCGACCTACTTCCTGCCGATCTATCTGGTGACGTTCGTCGTGGGCGGCTTCTGGGAAGTCCTGTTCGCGGTCAAGCGTGGCCATGAAGTCAACGAAGGCTTCTTCGTGACGTCGGTGCTGTTCGCGCTGACGCTGCCGGCGACCATCCCGCTGTGGCAAGTGGCGCTGGGCATCACCTTCGGCGTAGTGATCGGCAAGGAGATCTTCGGCGGAACCGGCAAGAACTTCCTCAACCCGGCACTGACCGGCCGTGCCTTCCTCTATTTCGCCTATCCGGCGCAGATTTCCGGTGACAGCGTCTGGGTGCCGGCCGATGGCTATACCGGCGCCACGGCGCTGTCCAACGCCGCGCTCAACGGCATGGAAGGCCTACATCAGCAGTACAGCTGGTGGGATGCCTTCTTCGGCTTCATCCAGGGTTCCGTGGGGGAAACCTCGACGCTGGCGATCCTGATCGGCGCGGCCGTGCTGCTGCTGACGCGCATCGCCTCCTGGCGCATCATGGCGGGTGTCATGCTCGGCATGATCCTGACCGCGTCGCTGTTCAACGCCATCGGCTCCGACAGCAACCCGATGTTCGCGATACCGTGGTACTGGCATCTGGTGCTGGGTGGCTTCGCCTTCGGCATGGTGTTCATGGCGACCGATCCCGTGTCGGCGTCGATGACCAACAACGGCAAACTGATCTTCGGTGCGCTGATCGGCGTGATGACCGTGCTGATCCGTGTGGTCAACCCGGCTTTCCCCGAGGGCATCATGCTGGCAATCCTGTTTGCCAACCTGTTCGCGCCATTGATCGATCACATCTTCGTGCAGGCCAATATCAAACGTCGCCAGAAGCGGCTGGCGAGCCTGACGCCCACCGAAAAGGAGGCTGTCTGATGGCGAGCAACAACTCGATCAAGAAGACGCTGATCGTCGCATTTTCTCTCTGCGTCATCTGCTCGGTGGTCGTCTCGTCCGCGGCCGTGGTGCTGAAGCCGAAGCAACTGCAGAACCAGGCGCTGGACCGCAAGAGCAACATCCTGCAGGTCACGCAGCTCTACAAGCCGGGCGATGACATCGAGGAGAAGTACGCCGAGCTGATCACGCCGCGTGTGGTCAATCTGGAAACCGGCGACTACTCCGAAGATCTGGACCCGAACAACTACGATCAGTTCGACGCCGCCAGAGATCCGGCAACGTCTCGCACGCTGTCGGGCGATGACGATATCGCGGGTATCGGGCGCCAGGAGAAGTTCTCGACGGTCTATCTCGTCGGGAATCCCGACGATCCGGACCAGATCGTCATGCCGATCCGCGGCCAGGGGCTGTGGGGGCTGATGGAGGGCTTCTTGTCCGTGCGTGGCGATGGCAATACCATCGTGGGACTTTCCTACTACGACCAGTCCGAAACCCCGGGCCTCGGCGGCGAGGTCGACAACCCGCGCTGGAAGGCCAAGTGGGACGGCAAGAAAATCTACGAGGACGGAGATTTTCAGGATCCCCAGATTCAACTCGTGAAAGGCGGTGCCAGCGGCGAGTACGAAGTCGATGCGCTGTCGGGAGCCTCGCTCACCAGCCGAGGCGTCACCAACATGTTGCGGTTCTGGCTGAGTGACGAGGGCTATGCCCCATATCTCGCCCGATTCCACGACGATTCCCAAGGAGGAGCGTGAAGATGGCTACGGACTCCGTAAAAGACGTCGTTCTGTCACCGGTCTTCAAGAACAACCCGATCGCCCTGCAGGTACTGGGGATCTGTTCCGCGCTGGCGGTGACCAACTCCATGAGCGTATCGCTGGTCATGGGGCTCGCGGTCATTGCCGTGACGGCCTTCTCCAGCATGTTCGTCTCGCTGATCCGCAATCACATTCCGTCGTCGATCCGCATCATCGTGCAGATGACGATCATCGCGTCGCTGGTCATCGTGGTCGATCAGGTGCTGCGCGCCTATGCCTACGAGATGTCCAAGCAGCTGTCGGTGTTCGTCGGTCTGATCATCACCAACTGTATCGTCATGGGACGCGCCGAAGCCTACGCCATGCAGAACGGCCCGGCGATGAGCTTCCTCGATGGCGTCGGCAACGGGCTCGGCTATGCCGTCATCCTGCTGATCGTCGGTTTCGTTCGTGAGCTGCTGGGGTCGGGCAGCGTGTTCGGTCTGACTATCCTGCCGACCGTACAGAATGGTGGCTGGTACGTGCCCAACGGGCTGATGCTGTTGCCGCCGTCAGCCTTCTTCGTCATCGGTCTGCTGATCTGGATATTGCGCTCGCTCAATCCCGAGCAGATCGAGAAGACGGAGTACCGAATCGTTGCCAACAGCAAGGCCAAGATCAAGGAGACTGCCAATGTTTGAGCACTATCTCAGCCTGTTCGTGAAGGCGGTCTTCGTCGAGAACATGGCGTTGGCGTTCTTCCTCGGCATGTGTACGTTCCTGGCCGTTTCCAAGAAGATCTCTTCGGCGATCGGTCTGGGCATTGCGGTCGTCGTGGTTCTCACCATCACGGTGCCGGTCAATAACCTGATCCTCAACTATCTGCTGAAGGCCGGTGCGCTGAGCTGGACCGGCCTCGAGGGCGCCGAGAACATCGATCTCAGCTTCCTGGGGCTGTTGAGCTATATCGGCGTCATCGCGGCGATCGTCCAGATCCTCGAGATGTTCCTCGACAAGTTCGTGCCTGCGCTCTACAACGCGCTGGGCGTGTTCCTGCCGCTGATCACCGTCAACTGCGCCATCATGGGTGCCTCGCTGTTCATGGTGCAGCGTGACTACACCTTCGGCGAGTCGGTGATCTACGGTGCCGGCGCGGGCGCTGGCTGGGCGCTGGCGATCATGGCGCTTGCGGGTATCCGCGAAAAGCTCAAGTACAGTGATGTGCCCGGCAGCCTGCAGGGGCTGGGGATCACGTTCATCACGGCCGGTCTGATGTCGTTGGGCTTCATGTCCTTCTCCGGCATCCAGCTCTGACGCCAGCAAGACCCATGGCGTTCAGGCAACGACATCAACGCAACAAGGAAATAGGAACCCGACATGGTTGATACATCCATCATCGTGCTCGGCGTCGTCATGTTCACCGTGATCGTGCTGGGGCTGGTGGCGGTCATCCTGGCCGCACGCAGCCGGCTGGTCAGCAGCGGTGACGTGGCGATCGAGATCAATGGCGACCCTGACAACACCGTGACGACGCAGGCCGGGGGCAAGCTGCTCCAGACCCTGGCTGCCAACGGCATCTTTCTGTCGTCAGCGTGTGGCGGCGGCGGCTCCTGCGCGCAGTGCAAATGCCAGGTGAGCGAAGGCGGCGGCTCCATCCTGCCGACCGAGGAGTCTCACTTCACCCTGCGTGAGAAGAAGGAAGGCTGGCGCCTCTCCTGCCAGGTGCCGGTCAAGCAGGACATGAAGATTCGCGTGCCGGATGAGGTCTTCGGCGTCAAGAAGTGGGAATGCGAGGTCATCGAGAATCCCAACGTCGCGACCTTCATCAAGGAGCTGAACCTCAAGCTTCCGGAAGGCGAGGAAGTGGCATTCCGTGCCGGTGGCTACGTGCAGCTGGTGGCGCCGCCCTACGACGTGAAGTTCTCCGATTTCGATATCGAGGAGCAGTATCGCGGCGACTGGGAGAACTTCGGGCTGTTCAACCTCACGCACAAGAACGACGAAGAGGTGATTCGCGCCTACTCGATGGCGAACTATCCCGAAGAGAAAGGGATTCTCAAGTTCAACATCCGTATCGCGACGCCGCCCCCGAAATCCAGCCATCCGCCGGGGCTGATGTCGACCTACGTCTTCAGCCTGAAGCCGGGCGACAAGGTGACCGTCATGGGGCCGTTCGGTGAATTCTTCGCCAAGGATACCGAGGCCGAGATGGTGTTCATCGGCGGCGGTGCGGGCATGGCGCCCATGCGTAGCCATATCTTCGATCAGCTCAAGCGCCTGAAGTCCACGCGAAAGATGTCGTTCTGGTATGGCGCTCGCTCCTGGCGGGAGACGTTCTACAACGAGGAGTACGACCAGCTGGCCGAGGAGTTCGATAACTTCGAATGGCACCTGGCGCTCTCCGACCCGCAGCCGGAGGACAATTGGGAAGGGCCGACCGGGTTCATCCACAATGTGCTCTACGAGAACTATCTCAAGAATCATCCGGCGCCGGAAGATTGCGAGTACTACATGTGCGGGCCGCCGATGATGAACGCCTCCGTGATCAAGATGCTGACTGATCTGGGGGTAGAGCCCGAAAACATCATGCTGGATGATTTCGGCGGATGATCGAACGGCCCCAGCGCCGAGTGACAGGGCCGATCCTTCTGGGATTGGCCCTGCTGCTATTCGCACTGCTGGCCGGGTGCGAGCGCGAACCTCAATCCTACCGGCTGGAAGGACCGATTTTCGGCACCGGATTTCACGTCACATTCTACGGTGACTACGACGACGAACAGCTCGACAGGATCGAGCATTCGGTCAAGGATGCACTGCATCGCGTCGACCGCCTGATGTCGACCTACAAGCCCGACTCCGAGCTGTCGCGCTTCAACCAGGCAGTAGTGGGCGAGCCGTTCGAGCTCTCCCCGGAGACGGCTGAGGTGATTCGGGAAGCGATTCGCGTGGGTAACATGTCCAACGGCGCTTTCGATGTCACGGTCGGATCGGCCGTCAATCTCTGGGGCTTTGGTCCGGACAAGCACCCGGATCGCGTGCCCGATGACGAGGAGATCGCCGCCGCGCTGGAGGCGGTC
The DNA here is from genome assembly GCF_976982775.1 of Salinicola sp. NYA28a. The sequence continues at coordinate 2,249,594 of NZ_OZ334582.1, read as the reverse complement.
GACTACAAGGCACTCCAACTCGATGGTGATACGCTGACCAAGACCAAACCGGTCTACGTGGATCTCTCCGGTATTGCCAAGGGGTATGGTGTCGATGCCGTCGCCCGGGCGCTGGACGACCTGGGGGTGAGCCGATACCTGGTCGAGGTGGGCGGCGAAATTCGCACGCGAGGCAGCAAGCCCGGCGAGCAGCCGTGGCGGATCGCGGTGGAAAAGCCGGTCTCGAACGAACGTAGCGTGCAGCGTATCATTGAGCTGGATGACTCGGCAGTGGCGACATCGGGCGACTACCGCAACTATTTCGAAAGCGATGGCAAGCGTTATTCGCATACCATCGACCCGCGGACCGGACGCCCGATCACGCATCATCTGGTTTCCGTGACGGTGATCACGGCTGACTGCATGACCGCTGATGCCCTGGCGACGGCCATCGATGTCATGGGGCCGGACGCCGGCTTTGCCATGGCCGAGCGTGAAAACCTGGCGGTCTATCTCGTTGTCAAAACGCCGGAAGGCTTCGAAACGCGGGTGTCCACGGCGTTTCAAAACTATCTCAAAGATTCGGAAGAGGAGGATCAGTCATGACGATCTGGATTCTGGCCTTCGCCATCATGCTGCTGTTGGTAGGCGGCATGGCGATTGGTGTCATCCTGGGACGCAAGCCGATTGCCGGTTCCTGCGGTGGTCTCAATACCCTCGGCCTCAAAAGCGGCTGCGAGATCTGCGGTGGCAACGACAAGGTCTGTGAAGAAGAGAGTCGCAAGAATGTCGCTGGTGCGCGCCGGCGCAGCGATGAAAATCGCGGTGCGGATCTTGGCTACAACGCCGTCAAACGTTGAGTAGCGGCAGTATCGGGTTCGTTTGTCGGTCGCCACGATCCAATCAGGTCGTACCAGCCATCATGTAAGGAGTAGGCGAAGCAAATGGCAGTTCACAACTATGACGTCGTGGTCATCGGCTCGGGACCCGCGGGTGAGAGCGCCGCGATCAATGCGGCGAAACATGGCAAGCGCGTCGCCATTGTCGAACGGCAGTCGTCTGTCGGTGGCAACTGCACGCATTGGGGAACGATTCCTTCCAAGGCGCTGCGACATCAGGTCAAGCAGATCATGCAGTTCAATACCAACCGCATGTTCCGTGATATTGGCGAGCCGCGCTGGTTCTCGTTTCCCAAGGTGCTGGAGCGTTCTCGCGTGACGATCGACCAGCAGGTCGAACTGCGTACCAAGTTCTACTCTCGCAATCGCATCGATCTGTTTTTCGGCGTGGCACGCTTTCGCGACGAACATACGGTCGTCGTGCGGGACAATCACGAAGGCGCGGAAGAGCTCACTGCTCCTCAATTCGTGATCGCCACCGGGTCACGGCCTTATCGTCCGGCCGACGTCAATTTCCGCCATCCGCGGATTTACTGCTCGGACACCATTCTCGGGCTGTCGCATACCCCGCGGACACTGATCATCTATGGTGCCGGCGTGATCGGCTCGGAGTACGCTTCCATCTTCTCCGGCCTGGGCGTCAAGGTCGATCTGATCGACACCCGCGAGCGCCTGCTCTCCTTCCTCGATGACGAGATCAGCGATGCGCTCTCCTATGAGCTGCGCAACAACGGTGTGCTGATTCGACACAACGAAGCGTATCGTAGCGTCGAGGGCGACGAGGCTGGCGTGGTGGTCAACCTGGAGTCCGGCAAGCGGCTTCGCGCCGATGCCTTCCTCTGGGCCAACGGACGTACCGGTAATACCGATGAACTCGGCCTCGAGAACATCGGTCTCGAGCCCAACGGCCGTGGCCAGTTGCAGGTCGACGGCCACTACCGTACCCAGATTCCGCACATCTACGCGGTGGGTGACGTGATCGGCTGGCCGAGCCTGGCGAGTGCGGCCTACGACCAGGGACGCAGCGCCAGTGACGAATTTCTCGGCGAGGAATTCCGCTTCGTCGATGACATTCCCACCGGTATCTACACGATTCCCGAGATCAGCTCCGTGGGCAAGACCGAGCGGGAGCTGACCGAAGCCAAGGTGCCTTACGAGGTCGCCCAGGCCTTCTTCAAGGATACCGCGCGCGCGCAGATTACCGGCGACACGGCGGGAATGCTCAAGATCCTGTTCCATCGCGAGACACTGGAGATCCTGGGGATCCACTGCTTCGGCGACCAGGCCTCCGAGATCGTGCATATCGGTCAGGCGATCATGCAGCAGAAGGGCGAGGCCAATACGCTGCGCTACTTCATCAATACGACGTTCAATTATCCCACCATGGCCGAAGCGTATCGAATCGCTGCCCAGAACGGCTTGAACCGACTTTTCTGAGTGGCCTGGTCGTCGTTCGCCCCTGAATTGCAGCCTTGTCATCGAGGCTTCGCGACTCAGGGGCGACGGCGTTTCTGGCGTCTCGTTTTCTGCAGGGTGGGAGATGCTGCCAATCCGCGTTGCGCCATAGGGTGCTGAGCGGGGTCAGACTTCCGAATCGTCGCTGCCGTCGACGGCGTCTTGCTCGCGCTGTTTGTCGAGCGCGATCTCCAGCGCCGGGTTGCGATAGCGGTAGATGCGCAAGCTCTTCAGGAAGACATCGTCCTCCAGTCGCTGATCGGAACGGCGTGCACGGGTTCGTGTTGCCGGCGGCCGTATCGGCGGGTCGTTGAGATGTGGCAGTTTCAGTGCCGGGTCCGGAATGAACAGCGGCAAGGGCAGGTTCATGGCGCGCCGCATTCGCCCGTCCGCCAGCGCTTCGCGGAAGAAGAGATTGGCACGCATCACCGGTGCCTGCTGCTGGATCTGCGCCAGTGGCTCGCCGTCCGGAATGTCGGCGAGCTTGCGCAACTGGATCTGGATATGAGACGCCGACAGGTCCATCTGCTTCAACCTGGCTTCTGCGTCGGCCACGCTCATTCGCTTGATCGAGCGGCCGCTGGTGTACCAAGCCAGCCTGATCCGCGATAACGGCGCGTCGGCGATAGGCACCTGGCGCCAGCACTGCTTGAGATGAAGCCTAGCGAGCCCTTGGCCACGCAGATGATCATGCAGTACCGGATGCCGGAAAGGCAGCACGGCCTTGACCTCGGAGATGAGTCGAGGGGCAGACTGGCGAATGCGTTTCAGCGTCGCGGCGAATCGGGCCTTGCCGAGATTGACCGTCTGGACGGCGTCCATGATCGCCGGCCCCGCGACGACCACGCCGATGTAATTGCGTGTTTCGCGGCCGTCCTGTCCGTCCTGATACCAGAAGTCGGTCAGTGCGCTGCGTAGCCATTGCGCGTCGACCGTCGTCTCGCCCAGTGCCCAGGCAGGTGTCGGATTGTTGGCGTAGGCCGTTGCCAGCTGTTCGACCGCCTCGATCAGACGGTCGAAATCGGATTCCAGCTCGGCCAGCAAGCGATACTGCAGTTCCATGTTCTTCCCTTGAAGACAGATACTGTTTTATACCGTTATCTTTTCCAGTGCGTCTACCAATGGGCGAAATTTTTTCCCAGCGGGGAAGGAGTGGCCATACAGAGAGAACAGTTGCCCAGAGAGCGGTCATTTAGAAAGGGCGGTTATCTAGACAAATCGACCGTCTTGCGCCGCTGCCATCGCCGGAACGATGGCAGCGGCGATGATCACGTCAGCGGTCGCGATAGCGGCGGGTCAGGTCGCCGTAGGCGTCGATCCGTCGGTCACGCAGGTAGGGCCAGATGCGGCGGACATCTTCGCTGCGAAGCAGGTCGACCTCCACCAACAGGTTCTGGCTTTCCTCGCCACCATGGGTCAGCAGCTCGCCCTGGGGCCCGCAGACGAAACTGCCACCCCAGAAGTCGATGCCTTCACCGACGCCGGAGAGATCGGGCTCGTGGCCGACCCGGTTGGCGACGATGACCGGCAAGCCGTTGGCGACACCGTGAGAGCGCTGGATCAGGGTCCAGGCATCCTTCTGGCGCTGCTTCTCCGCCGTGTCGTCGGAAGGCGTCCAGCCGATGGCGGTGGGGTAAAGCAGAAGATCCGCGCCCGCCAACGCCATCAATCGAGCCGCTTCCGGATACCACTGATCCCAGCAGACCAGCACGCCGAGGCGGCCGACGGAAGTATCGATCGGCTCGAAGCCCTGCTTGGCGTCTTCGTCGCCAGGCGTGAAGTAGAACTTCTCGTAGAAGCCGGGATCGTCGGGAATGTGCATCTTGCGATAATGACCGACGCGGCCCCGGGCGCGGTCCAGCACGATCGCGGTGTTGTGGTAGAGCCCCGCGGCGCGGCGTTCGAAGATCGAGCCGACGATGACGATATCCAGCTCGCGGGCCAGGGTCGCGAGCCGTTGGCCGGTCGGGCCATCCAGGGGCTCGGCCAGATCGAACAGCTCGGTATCTTCGCACTGGCAGAAGTAGTGTGTCGCGTGCAGTTCCTGCAGCAGTACCAGTTCGGCACCTTGGGCGGCGAGCTCGCGGATACCGGCTTCACTCGCTTCGAGACTGCGCTGCTTGTCTGGCCAGGCTTGCTGCTGGACCAGGCCGACCTTTAGCGTTCTGGACATGATCTCTCCTTAACCTGTATTTCGAACCGGCTCTTTACTGACTCGGCTTCTCGCCCTGGTTTCCACTCAGCCCAAGGATAGCGAGGGGTTGAGCGATCCGCGTGGCAACTGCATGGTCAGGCAGTGAAGGCTGCCATGCTGACGAATGACGGCGCGACAGTCGATCGGTATCACGTCGCGGCCGGGGAAGGCGCCGTCGATGACCTTGAGTGCCTGGAAATCCGCGGCATCGCCATAGGTCGGAACCAGGACGGCGCCGTTGATGATCAGGAAGTTGGCGTACGTCGCCGGCAAGCGGTGGCCGTCGTCCGGATCGAAGCAGGGCTTGGGCCAGGGAAGTGCCAGCAGGCGATAGGGCGAGCCGTCCTCGCGGCGTAGCGCCTTGAGTTCGTTCTCCATCGCCGCCAAGGCCTCGTAATGCGGGTCCTGGGGATCGTCACAACGCACGTAGGCGATCGTCGCCGGGTCGCAGAAGCGCGCCAGAGTGTCGATATGGCTGTCGGTATCGTCGCCTTCGAGATGACCGTTCTCGAGCCATAGCACGCGGGAGACGCCGAGCTGCTCGCCCAGGCAGGTCTCGATGGCGTCGCGGTCGAGGTCCGGGTTGCGATTGGGATTGAGCAGGCAGGCGCTGGTGGTGAGCAGCGTGCCTTCGCCGTCGGTGTCGATGGCGCCGCCTTCGAGTATCAGCATCTGTGGCTCGACCGGTGCTGCGAATACCTGTTGGGATGCCAGCGCCCGAGTCAGGGCGTCGTCCCGTTCGGCGGCGAACTTGCCACCCCACCCGGTGAAGACGTAGTCGAGCAATGTCAGGCGACCTTCGCGCTCGATGGCGATCGGGCCGTGATCCCGGGCCCAGGTATCGTCGCTCGGTGCCACGACGAGATGCCAGCGCCGGGTGTCGATGCCCAGCGCGGTGAAACGCGCCGCCAGGCGTTCGCGCTGAGGCTCGTCATGCACGACGACCAGCACCGGCTGGTAGCGAGTGATGGCTACGACCATCGCTTCCAGCGTTGCCTCGATATGCTCGAGCAACGGTGCCCAATCGCTGGTCGGGGTCGGCCAGGTCAGTTGAATGGCATCCTGGGGGTGCCACTCGGGGAACAGACGAAGGGTCATGATGGTCTCCATAGCGGGACGCGGCATTGTAGAGCCTGATCGCGGCGATGCAAGCAGGAGTCGCGCGTCGTCTCGACGCATCGACGACAGCGCTCGTCACCGCTTTCCGGTGAGCGCCAGTGTAGCGTGGGCGACGCCGCTGGCAAGCCGAAGGTCGCCCGACAATCTGGCGTTTTCGGGAACCGACAAAACCCGTAACATGAGCCGCTGCTGACAAGGAATCCAACCTGATGCTCGACCGTTTACCCTTTCTGGTGGGCCTGAGATACGTCCGGGCCAAACGACGTAATCACTTCATCTCCTTCATATCGCTCACGTCGATGCTTGGCCTGGCCCTGGGGGTCGCTGTCCTCATCCTGGTGCTGTCGGTCATGAACGGCTTCGATCACGAGTTGCGCACTCGCGTGCTCGGCATGGTGCCGCATACCCGTATCGAACAGCAGGGCGGCATGCAGAACTGGAAAGCGCTGGCCGAGAAGGTCGACCAGCACAGGGATGTCGTCGCCTCGGCCCCCTACGTGCAGCAGCAGGGCATGTTCTCGGCCAGCGGGCGAACCCAGGGCACCATGGTCACCGGGGTTCAGCCCGACTACGAGCGTGACGTCTCGATCATCGATCAGCACATGCAGACCGGCACCCTCGACGATCTCTCGGCCGGCAGCTGGCATGTCGTGCTCGGCTCGCTGCTGGCACGCAATCTCGGCGTCGGCGTGGGTGACCGGGTGACGCTGCTGGTGCCGGAGGCATCGATCACGCCCGGGGGCGTGTTCCCGCGCCTGAAGCGCTTCACCGTCAGCGGGATCTTCAAGGTCGGCGCCGACCTGGATGCCAACCTCGCCTATGCCAATATCGAGGACATGCAGACGCTGGCTCGCCTGGGTGACAAGGTCGACGGGCTGCGGCTGGAACTCAACGATCTTTTCCAGGCGGGGCCGGTGACCCGAGACATCGTCTCGAATCTGGGCGCCGGCTATCGGGGCATGGACTGGACCTATACCCACGGCAACCTGTTCCAGGCGATCCAGATGGAGAAGCACATGATCGGCCTGCTGCTGATGGTGATCGTCGCGGTGGCCGCGTTCAACATCGTCTCGACGCTGGTCATGGTGGTCACCGACAAGCATGCGGACATCGCCATTCTGCGTACCATCGGCGCCAAGCCGAAGTCGATCATGGGCATCTTCGTCGTGCAGGGGCTGGCGATCGGCATCATCGGTATCGTGATCGGGGTGATTGCCGGCGTGATCCTGGCGCTGACGGTGTCCGACATCATTGCCTGGTTCCAGGCCGTTTCCGGTATCCAGTTCCTCGATCCCAACGTCTATTTCATCAGTTATCTGCCTTCGCGGCTCGAGATGAGCGACCTGGGCGTGATCGTCTCCAGCGCTTTCGGACTGACCTTCCTGTCGACGCTCTATCCGGCCTGGCGAGCGGCCCGTATCCAGCCGGCAGAGGTACTGCGTTATGAGTGAAGCCAATTTCCGGTCATCGTCTGCCAGCGGAGACAACATCATGCTCGACTGCCGCCAACTCACGCGGACCTACAGCGAAGGCCCGCAGGATCTCACCGTACTCGATCATCTGGACCTGCAGGTGAGAGCGGGAGAGCGAGTGGCCGTCGTCGGGAGTTCCGGCTCCGGCAAGACCACGCTGCTCAACCTGCTGGGCGGGCTCGACCGGCCCACGGCCGGCGAGGTCGTCATCGGTGGCCAATCGCTGGCGGGGCTGGGCGAGGCGGCCCTGGGCAGCTTTCGTAACCGCTATATCGGTTTCGTCTACCAGTTCCACCATCTACTGGCGGAGTTCACTGCGGCGGAGAACGTCGCGCTGCCGCTGATCATTCGCGGTCAGACTCGGAAAGTCGCCGTCGACAAGGCCCTGCAGTTGCTGGATCGCGTCGGCATGGCGCCACGTGGAGCCCACAAGCCGGGCGAGCTGTCGGGCGGCGAGCGCCAGCGCGTGGCCATCGCCAGGGCGCTGGTCACCAATCCCAGTCTGGTATTGATGGACGAGCCGACCGGTAACCTGGATCAGACCACGGCAGCCAACATTCTCGCCATGGTGGACGAGCTCGCGGCGACCACCGACTGTGCGTTCGTGGTGGTCACCCACGACATGTCGCTGGCGGCGCATCAGGATCGCACGATGCGTCTGGACAGAGGCCAGTTGACCGCCGTGTGAGCTGACGCAGCGAGTTTTCGCAGAGCCTAAAGCTGACGCCGCTCTGGACGATCAATAGTCCAGGGCGGCGTTTTTTTGCGCCTTCGTGAAGTGAATCGAAGGAAAGATCCTTCGTGAAGTGAATCGAAGGAAAGATCCTTCGTGAAGTGAATCGAAGGAAAGATTATGTGCTGGAGGAGTCGGAGCGAGCGGGGGAGTGGGGCTCAGTGTCTTTGCCGGCGCTGGCGGCGCTTGGCGCGCCGTCGCCAGCTGCGGTAGATCTGGAAGCGCCAGATGAGCCGTATCAGAACGTTGCTGACGATGGCCAGCACCAAGCCAACGATTACCGAGCCGACCGCCAGCGGCAGGACGATGTGCGCCATCTGTTCGGCGATCCACATCGTGGTGATGTGATCCGGCACCTTGCGGGCCGGGTAGTCCAGCACCCAAGCTCCCACGCGATAGTTGAAGTAGAAGACTACCGGCATCGTCAGCGGATTGGTCAGCCAGACCAGGCTGACGGACAGCGGCAGGTTGCCGCGAAAGCAGTAGGCGCCGAAGGCGGCCAGCAGCATCTGGCAGGGGATCGGCAGCATGGCGGCGAACAGGCCGACCATGCAGGCGTTGGCAACGCTATGACGAGAAAGCACCCACATCGCCGGATCGCCCAGCATGTGGTGCATGAAACGCAAAGAGCGAGTGCGCTGTAGCCTCTCCTGGCTGGGAATGTAGCGTTGTAACCATCGACGAGACATGAGGCCGCTCGCTGAACGAAGAAGGCCCATTATCCATACAACCTCAAGGCCCCGCCATGTTAAGTCCGTTTATCGGGAATGCCGATGTTGACGGCGACTGACGCCGCAAGGCGGGTCTCCGCCTTGGCGAGACGCCCGGGCTGGGCGATGCCGCTGGCACTGGCGGCGGTAGCCGGCTCGCTCGTCGGGTACCGAACCGGGGGCGAGTCGCTGTCGGAGATACTGTCCGTCACGATCGCTGCGTTGCTGCTGGCGGTTGCGCTGTGGCGACGCTCGCTGTGGGGCGTGCTGGCGGTCCTGGCCTTCCTGAGTTGCGCGCATCAGGTTGGCCAGCAGCGCGCCGGGGGGCTTCCGGAATCGCTCGCCGGCCACGACTTCAGGCTGACGGGCCGAATCCATGCGCTGGATGTCGATCCGCGTCGAGCGCGCTTTCGCTTCGAGGTGGAGGCCTGTGAGCCCAGGGCTTCCGGCGACGTCTGTCCTGGCAGCACCCGGCTCCGGCTTTCCTGGTATGACGCGCCCGCGCTTCAGAAGGGGGAGCGCTGGCAACTGACGGCTCGTCTGCGCCAGCCGCTGGGGTTCGCCAATCCAGACACCTTCGATTATGGCGGTTGGCTCTGGCGGGAAGGGATCCAGGCGCTGGGCTATATTCGCGACGACTCGCCGGAAAAGCTGACCACGGCTAGTTTTTCTCCACGTCAGGCCGCCTTGGACCAATTGGACGCCGCCGATATCTCGCCGCTGGGCAGACGCTGGCTGGCGGCGCTGACGCTGGGTGCCGACGAGCGCCTCGACGACGATGACTGGGACTTGCTGAACGCGACCGGCACGACCCATCTGATGGTTATCTCGGGGCTCCACATCGGGCTCGTGGCAGCGCTCTGTCTATGGCTGCTGAGACGCGTGGCGCGGGTCTTGCAGCCGTTGTCCTGGCGGATGACGTCCTGGCCGTGGCTGGGAGCCGGGCTGGCAGCCTTCGCCTACGCGGGATTGGCGGGTTTCGAGCCACCGGCGGTACGTGCGGCGATCATGGCGGCGATCGGTCTGTGGGCGGCGAGCGGTCGTCATGCGCCCGGCTGGTGGCAAGCCTGGTGGCTGGCGCTGGGGCTCGTCGTGGTCACCGACCCGCTGGCGCCGTGGCGCCCCGGGCTCTGGCTGTCGTTCGCGGCGGTTGCCGTGCTGATCCTCGCCTGGTCGGGGCGGCCCCGACCTTCAGGAGGGCGAGGGTGGTGCCTTGCGCTGCTGCGCAGTCAGTGGATGCTGGCGCCGATCATGGCAGCGGCGGTATTGCTCGCCTTCGGGCGATTGTCGTCGCTGGCGCCGTTGATCAACCTGATCGCGGTTCCGCTCGTGAGCAGCCTGATGGTGCCTCTCGGATTCGTCGGCTGGCTGTTCGCGATCTGGCCGCCATTGGCCAGCTGGGCATGGTGGCCCTTCGATCAGTTGGCCAATGGGTTGGCTGGTGTCCTCGCGCAGGCCGCCGACAGCCTGCCACTCTGGACGCCAAGCCCCTGGTGGCGCTGGCCGGTCGCCGTTGCGCTGCTGCTGTGGGGGCTGCTCTGGTTGCTGCCGGGCGTGACTCGCATGACGCGAGCGTGGGCCTGTCCGTCGCTGCTGATTCTGGTGCTGCTGCTTCGGCCGCCCAGCCTGGATCGGGGAGAGTTGATCGTCACGGTCTATGACGTCGGCCAGGGGCAACTGGTCGAACTGAAGACCCGTGACCGGCGCGTGCTAGTCGATACCGGGCCGCGCTTCGGGTCGGGTTTCATGCCGGCGAGCCTGCTGTGGCCTGCCGGACAACGTTTCGACGATGTCATCGTCACGCATAGCGACAATGATCATTCGGGCGGCATCGCCGCGCTGCGCCAGGATCATCGCGTCGAGCGCTGGTGGGCGCCACGCGGCAACGATCTGTCATTGCCATCGCGGCCTTGCGAGGCGGGTGGCAGCTGGCGAGACGAAGGCATCTCCTGGCGGTTCCTGTCTCCGCCTGTCGGCGATATCGCCTCGAATGCCAACGACCGTTCCTGCGTACTGCTGGTCACCGTGGGAGCACGCCGGGTACTGATCACCGGTGATGCCGGAACGGAGCGGGAGCGCGGGTTCATCGAGGCATTGGAGAGCGGGCCAGCGGGATCGCGCCCGCTCGACGTACTGATGGCCGGCCATCACGGTAGTGCCACCAGTTCGTCGGAGGCGTTGGTGGCGGCGACGCGGCCTGCCGAGGTCATCTTCAGCAGCGGCCGCGGCAATCCGTTCGGTCATCCGGCGCCCTCGGTCGTCCAGCGGTTCGTCGACGCCGGCAGCCGGGTCTGGAACACCGCCTACGATGGCGCCGTCCGCGTTGCCCTGACGCCGGCCAGCGTCACCGTCCGCGCACAACGATATCCGGGCTGGTCGCGCCGGTCGGCTGTCGACGGCGCGGATGATGGGGTAGAATCCAGCCCCTGAATGCGCCCGAGTTGCGTAAGAACCTGTTCACCATCTGCTGCGCGTCGGGCCAAGCGTTGTTGAAGACGACTTCGGAAGATTCATCATGCTCATGCAAACTCGTGCGCGAGCCCGGTCTTTTCCTCAATCGTTTTCGCCTGGTTTGATCCTGGCTCGCGAGATCGTGAACGGGCTCTAACGGCCGAATAAGCCGTCGCATGAATCCGCCCATTCGGCGTTCTGCCCGGTCGGTATGCGCGGCGTCGGGAGCCTGACCTTTTCCAGTCGAACGGAGTTACCGTGTCACAAGCTTCCAGTTGGGCACTCTATCGACGTCTCCTAGAATACGTCCGCGTGGAATGGCGTTCCTTTGCCCTCGCCGTGGTCGGTTATGCCATCTATGCTGCCTCGAGTACGGCACTGGCGGAGATGATGAAGCGGCTGATCGACGGGATACAGCAACCGGATGCCGCCTTTCGCTTCTTTCTGCCGTTGTTCGTGATCGGCATGTTCGCGGCCCGCGGCATCGGTACCTTTCTGGGCACCTATTTCATGAGCAACGTGGCGCGTAACGTGGTGCACAAACTGCGCTGCAACGTCTTCAACCACATGCTGCACCTGCCCGGTCGCTTCTTCGACATGCACTCCAGCGGTCATCTCATCTCGCGGGTGACCTATCACGTCGAGCAGGTGACAGGGGCGGCCACCAACGCGATCACGATCATCCTGCGGGAAGGCCTGTTCGTGATCGGTCTGATCGGCTACCTGTTCTGGACCAACTGGTTGCTGACGCTGATTTTCATGGGCGTCACGCCGCTGATCGGGCTCGTGGTGCGCTACACCAGCAAGCGCTTCCGCAAGATCTCGCGGCGCATCCAGAATTCCATGGGTGACGTGACGCACGTCGCCTCCGAGGCACTGACTGGTTATCGCGTGGTGCGCACGCACGGGGCGGAAGAGTACGAGAAACGCCGTTTCGAAGCCGCGAGCAACTACAATCGCGAGCAGAGCATCAAGGAGGCGATGACCAAGGCGACCAGCACGCCGGTCATTCAACTGCTGGTGGCGCTGGCACTGGCGGGGCTCGTCTGGCTGGCGATGGCGCCGGAGCTGATGAATGCGATGACGCCGGGAGAGTTCGTCGCCTTCATTACCGCCGCGTCCCTGATGGCCAAGCCCATCCGGTCGCTGACCGACGTCAACAGCATCATCCAGAAAGGGCTCTCGGCTTCGCAGGAGCTTTTTGGCCTGCTGAGTCGGCCGACGGAGAAAGACGAGGGTGAGTACCTGCCGACTCGCCTGGAAGGGCGCGTGCGCTTTGAAGGTGTGCGCTTCGCCTATGACGAAGACCAGCCGGAAGTGCTCAAGGGCATCGATCTGGACGTGCCCGCGGGCCAGATGGTCGCGATCGTGGGGCGTTCGGGAAGCGGCAAGTCGACGCTGATGGGGTTGCTGCCGCGGTTCTACCGGCCGACCGCCGGGCGCATTCTGATCGATGACATCGATATCCAGGAGTACCAGCTGTCGCCGCTGCGCCAGCAGATCGGGCTGGTCTCCCAGCAGGTGACGTTGTTCAACACCACGATCGCCGACAACATCGCCTACGGCGTGCCTGACGCCAGCCGCGAGCAGGTCGAGTCCGCGGCAAGAGCCGCCTACGCGCACGAGTTCATCGAACAACTGCCGAAAGGGTACGACACGCTGGTCGGCGATAACGGGGTCATGCTTTCCGGCGGCCAGCGCCAGCGCCTGGCGATCGCGCGAGCCATCTTCAAGGATGCGCCGGTACTGATTCTGGACGAGGCGACCTCGGCGCTGGATACCGAATCCGAGCGCTACATCCAGCGGGCGCTGGAAGTCGTCTGCCGTGATCGCACCACGTTCGTCATCGCCCACCGCCTATCGACCATCGAGCGCGCCGATCGCATCGCGGTGATGGATCAGGGCAATCTCATCGAGAGCGGCACCCACGCCGAGCTGCTGGAAAAGGGTGGCGCCTACGCCTCCCTTTATCAGCTGCAGTTCCAGGAGGAGGCGTGACGCCGATCGAGCGCGCCTGGTATCGCGGATCGCGGTGGCTGACGCTGCTGGCGCCGCTGGAAGCGCTTTACCGCCAGGCCGTGGTGCGTCGCCGCGAGGCCTACCGCGACGGTCGCCGCGAGATCTGGCAACCGTCGGTCCCGGTGGTCGTCGTGGGCAATCTGTCGGTGGGAGGCACCGGCAAATCGCCGCTGGTTGCCTGGCTGGTGCGCTGGCTGGCGGACAATGGCTGGCGGCCGGGCATCGTCTCCCGGGGTTACGGCGGCAAGGCCTCATCGTACCCGCTGGCGGTGACGGGCCAGACGCCCGTGGCGCAGAGCGGTGACGAGCCGTTGATGCTGGCGCAGCAGACCGGCGCGCCGGTGGCTGTCGATCCCGATCGGCCGCGGGCGGCACGCTGGCTCATCGAACATTCCCGGTGCAACATTCTGATCGCTGACGATGGCCTGCAGCACTACGCCCTGGGGCGATCGCTGGAACTGGTCGTCGTCGACGGCGTGCGAGGATTCGGCAATCGCCACTGCTTGCCGCGCGGCCCCTTGCGGGAACCTTTGCACCGCCTGGGCGACGTCGAGGCGCTGATCGGCAACGGCGGTACAGCATCGCTTGCCAGCACCGATGGCGAAGGCGTCCCGCGCTTTTCGATGACGCTCGTGCCGACGGCGTGGCGCCACCTGGTTAGCGGCAAGCGCTACCCGGTCGAGCAGCTGCCGTTCGGGCTCGATCGTCCCGTTGCGGCACTGGCGGGGATCGGGCATCCGCAACGATTCTTCGACACGCTCGAGGCGCTGGGCGTGCCTCATGAAGGGGTCGCGTTCGGCGATCATCACCAGTTCTCCGTTGCCGATTTGCCCGCTGCCCCGAGCGTCGTGGTCATGACCGCGAAGGATGCGGTCAAATGCGCCGGCTTTGCCGACGATCGTTGCTGGGTGCTGGACGTCGAGGCGGCACCCGAACCGGCCTTCGTGGAGTGGTGGGCCGGGCAGGTCGAGGGCTGGGCGCGATCCTAGATACCCTCTCCGTCTCTGGCATGTGAGCTCCGCTGGAATGGAAGTCCCTCTGGAATGGAAGCCCCGCTGGCATGTAGACGACGATGGCGCGATCATGGTCGCAGATTTCTAAGGGTCGGTTTCGTCTGGCTCGTGGTGGCGTACACAGGCATCGTTGATAAGGAAGAATCATGGATAAGGAATTGATGGCAATGCTGATCTGTCCGGTCAGCCATAGTGAACTGACATACGATCGCGAGCGTCAGGAACTCAAGAGCTCGGTCAGCGGGCTGGCCTATCCGATTCGAGATGGGATTCCGGTGATGCTGGAAAATGAAGCCCGTGTGATGTCGACCGAGGAGAAGCTCGGCAAGGCAGCGCCGGCACCATGAATGATTACGTGGTGGTGATTCCGGCTCGGTACGGGTCCAGCCGCCTCCCGGGCAAGCCGCTGATGGACATCGACGGCTTGCCCATGGTCCAGCACGTATGGATGAGGGCCAATGACAGCGGTGCCTCGCGCGTCGTGATCGCGACCGACGACGCCCGCATCGAGCAGGCCGCGCAGGCATTCGGCGCCGAGGTGGTGATGACTCGCGACGACCACCCTTCGGGCACCGATCGCCTGGCAGAAGTGGCCGCCAGGCTGCAATTGCCCGACGAGACCATCGTCGTCAATGTGCAGGGTGACGAGCCGCTGCTGCCAGCCAGCGCAATCGACCGTGTCGCCACGCGGCTCGCGGCGGACGACCGGGCGTCCGTATCGACGCTGGCCGAGCCGATCCATGACGTGGATACGCTGTTCAATCCCAACGTGGTCAAGGTCGTCACCGATCTGACGGGGCGGGCGCTCTATTTCTCGAGGGCGCCGATTCCCTGGGATCGCAACGCCTGGAAGACGCAGCCGCCGACGCTGCTGGAGACGGATGCCTGGTTGCGCCATATCGGTCTTTACGCCTATCGCGCCGGATTTTTGGCCGAGTATGTCAATTGGCAGCCGGCGCCGCTGGAGCAGCTCGAGCAGCTCGAGCAGTTGAGAGCGCTGCAGCACGGTCATCTCATTCAGGTGGCAACGGTCACGTCGTCGCTGCCCGGCGGTGTCGACACGCAGGAAGACTTGGAGCGCGTGCGTCAGTATTTTGCACAACGTAGTGACGAGAAGCGGAGCGAGGCATGAGCGATTCGCGTCCCGAATGGCGAATCCTGTTCGTCTGCATGGGCAATATCTGCCGTTCACCGACGGCCGAAGGCATGCTGAGGAAGCGCCTGGAGGAAGAAGGCATGGCGGATCGCGTGGCGGTGGACTCCTGTGGTACCGGCGCCTGGCACGTGGGCCAGCCGCCGGACCCGCGTGCGCTTCGGGCCGCCACCGATCGAGGCATCGACCTCGGTGAATTGCGCGGGCGGCAGTTGACCGTCGAGGACTTCGAGCGGTTCGAGGAGATCCTGGTGATGGACAGCGACAATCTCGAGCGCACGCTCGCGCTGCAGCCGGCTGACAGCCGTGCTCGCGTGTCGCGCTTGCTGAATTATGCCGGGCAGCTCGACGAAGACGTGCCGGACCCCTATTTCGGCGGCGAAGCCGGGTTTCAGCAGGTGCTGGATCAGTTGGAAGACGCTGTGGAAGGCGTCGTGGCATCGTTGCGTCAGCGGCTGGGTATCCTCTGATGCGGGAAGGCGAGGTTGACGATCTGGAGGTCGATCATGATCTTTCCGACGCCAATACGCTGGCGCTACCCAGCCGGGCAGCGCGTTTCTGGCGCGCCCGGACCGAAGGTGAGGTCGTTCAAGGGCTGCAACTGGCCAACGAGCACGGCTGGGAGATGACGGTGCTGGGCGGCGGCAGCAATGTGCTGTTGCCACGTCGGATCGAAGGGCTCACGCTGTGTGCGGATCTCGAAGGCGTATCGTTCGCGCCGGGTCGCGGCAATGCGGTTCATGTCGAAGTGGGCGCTGGGGTCGGCTGGCACGCGCTGGTCGAATCCTGTGTCGAGCGTGAGCTATGGGGGATCGAGAATCTCGCCTTGATTCCCGGATTGGCCGGCGCCGCGCCGATCCAGAATATCGGCGCGTACGGTGTCGAGATCGCCGACGTGCTGGATTGGGTCGAGCTCGTGGACCGGCGGGACGGTAGGCGGCATCGCCTGGAACGCGAGGCTTGCGAGCTGGGCTATCGCGATAGTGTGTTCAAGCGCGAGCTGGCGAATCAGGTCGTCATTACCCGGCTTGGCCTGACGCTCTCCTCGCGCCCCGCGCCCAAGCTCGATTACGGTGCGCTGAGTGAGCATGTGGCCGCGCCTGCAAGCGCACGGGATGTCTTCGCGGCTGTCTGTGCCATACGCCGTGAGAAGCTGCCCGATCCGGCACATACGCCCAACGCCGGCAGCTTTTTCAAGAACCCGTTCGTCTCCGGGATTCAGGCTTCTCACCTGTTGTCACAGATGCCGTCGATGCCGCACTATCCGCAGCCGGATGGGCGGGTGAAGCTGGCCGCGGGCTGGTTGATCGATCAGTGTGGATTGAAAGGGTATCGACAAGGCAGTTTTGGCGTTCATGATCGCCAGGCTCTGGTACTGGTTCATTTCGGAGGCGGGACGCTGGAAGGGCTGTTGGCCTTTGCCGACCAGATCGTCGAGACCGTTCATGCCCGATTCGAGGTGACGCTGGAGCGTGAGCCGCGCTGGGTCGGGGCGCGGTCGATCGGTTAGCGGGGGTGATGACAGAGCGTAATGGCCGAGAGAGATAACGTCCTCGAGACAAGACGTTAGGCCTTCGGGAAGACGTTAGGCCCTCGAGACAGGCGCTGGCGAGCGGCCAAGAAAAAGCCCAGACAATATTGTCTGGGCTTTTCGCTTTCTACGGCAGCTGTCGTTGACGATCAGCTATCGTTCTGGCCGGACTCGCGACGACGCTTTTCGCGCGGGTCGTTGTGGGCCCGACGACGACGCGGCCGGCGTGGCTCGCTGCTGCTCTCTTCGCCGGAAGCGTCGGCACTCGGCGTTCTGGCTGTCGATGCCGGCTCGCTGGATTCAGCGTTGTCGGATGTCGCAGCTGCTGCCTGATGATCGCCGGCTTCGGCCTGGCTGGGCGCCGTGTCCGGTGTCGCCGGCTCGGGCGCTGCGGCGCTGGCGGTCGCGGAAGCCGGTGCCTGCTCCTGGGCCTCGGATGAAGCCGGCACGGCAGACAGCATGGTCGTGCCTGCAACCGGCGTTGCTGGCGCTTCCTGGGCCTTTTCTACGCCAGCTTCGCGCTCGGCCGCTGACTTCGACTCCGCAACCGGCTCGTTCGTCTCGCCAGGAATCGCGCCTTCAGCGGCGGCTGCCGGTACGTCGGCGTTCGATACGCTGTCAGCGGCCGTGGATGCCGCCTTTTCCGGCTGCGGCGTGCGGTCACGCTTCTGACGAGGCGATTTTTCGCGAGACGGCTCTTCACGAGACGGCTCTTCACGAGACTGTACGGGCTTGGGCTCGGCTGTCGTCTCCGACGAAGAGGATTCGCTCGCTTGTGCCGCCGTAGCCTCCTGGCGGGGCGCTTCGGCTTTGACGTCGTCAGCGGTCGTCCTGGTCGCGACATCGGGTTTATCGTCGCTCGGCGAAGTGGCTGACGTTTTTGCGGGGCGCTCGGCGGATTCCGCCGTCGTCTCGACAACATCGGCAGCTGCGCTCGTCGGCTGGCTGACGGTCGGGGTGGCGTCCGCCTTGTCGGCAGCTGCTTCCTGTCGCTGGGCAGTCTTGCTCGGCGCCGCGGCGGTCTGGTCAGCCTGTGGCTTTTCGGCAGCGGCCGGCTGCTCAACAGGCTTCGTATCCGCCTTCGTATCTGCCTTGGGAGCCGCAGGCGTGGCCGTGGGTTTGTCGTCCTGGGTCGACGACTGCCGTGCCGTGGAGGCCTGAGTCTCGGCGTTCGTCTTCGCCTCGTCGGTCGCCTTGGCCTCAGCAGCCGTCTCCGCCTTGTCGGTCGCCTTGGCTTCGCCGGTTGCCTTGGGCTCAGCAGTCGCCTTCGCTTCGTCAGTCGCCTTCGCTTCGTCAGTTGCCTTCGCTTCGACTGCCTTGGACTTGGCTTCGACCGCGTCGGCGGCTGTGGTCGGTGCTGCTGCCTCGGTCGCGCTGCTGGTATCCGTCGGCGCCTCGGCCTGCAGACGTTGCTGCTCTTCGACCGCTGCCGGATTCAGCGCATGCTTGCGCGAGCGATTGCGCGGATTGTTGCGCGTGCGCTTCGGCTTGCTGTCGACGGCCTCCGTCGCGGCGACTGGTGCCGTCTCGCGTGTCTCGGTGCGCGAAGGCTTGATGTCGCTGGACGGTTTGTTGCTCTCGGGCTTCGAGGTGTCGTTACGCCGATCGTTAGCGGTCTTGTCGGCTTTTTCGGCCTTGTCGGCTTTTTCGACCTTGTCGCTACTGCGGTTATCCGGACGGTTCTCCTGCCGATTATCCTGGCGCGGCTGACGGGGCTGGCCCTGACGGTCGTCCTGGCTGCGGCGTCGGCGGTTATTACCTTGCCGATTGCCATTGTCGTTGCGACCGTTGCCGTCGTTCCGGGAATTGCTGTCGCTACGAGCGTTGTCGGCGGTTTTGGTATTGCCGTCGTTACGCTTGGCGCCGCCGTCACGATCATTCTTCTGGGAGGACGAGCGCGACGGGCGTGAATTGCCCGCGCCATTATTGTTGCCGCTGGCACCGCCACGGGGCGTGCTCGTCGATTGGCCGCCGCTATTAGTGCCTTGGCCGCGCTGGCTGGCCGTGCCGTTCGGCTTCGACATTTCCTCGCCGGCACGGTGACGTCCGAACAGACCTCGGAAGAGCTGCAGCAGGCCGCCCGAGCTCTGGCCCTGCTGGGGGGTTGCCGGCGTCGGCGTCGGCGTCGGTGCATTGGGTGCGCTCGGCGCCTGCGGGGTCGGCTCCGGCTCCTGGTGGAGCGAGTCCGGGGCAGGTGCGGTGTGCTGAACGGTCTGCACGGCGGCCTGAGTGCGCTGAATCGGCTTGGCGAGCGTCGTCTCCGGCTCTTTGAGCAGCTCGCTGTCGACGGAAAGTTCGAAGCTCGACTTGGTGTCGTCGCCGTCTTCGGAGACATGGTCATCGCGGAAACGCTGGACTTCGTAGTGCGGCGTATCCATCTCCGGATTCGGCAGCAGCAGAACCTTGACGTTCTGGCGGCGCTCGATGTCGGAGAGCACGTTGCGCTTCTCGTTGAGCAGATAGGTCGCCACGGGGACCGGCAGAATGGCGCGAATCTGGGCGCTGCGCTCCTTCATTGCCTCCTCTTCGATCAGGCGCAGGATCGACAGCGCAATGGAGCGCACATCGCGGATGGTGCCTTGACCATCACAGCGGGGGCAGACGACGCCGCTGGTCTCGCCGAGAGAGGGACGCAGACGCTGGCGCGACATTTCCATCAGGCCGAAGCGCGAGATACGGCCGATCTGAACGCGCGCGCGGTCGAGCTTGAGTGCGTCACGCACGCGATTCTCGACTTCGCGCTGATTGCGCGCGGGCGACATGTCGATGAAGTCGATGACGACCAGGCCGCCGATATCCCGCAGGCGTAGCTGACGGGCGATTTCGTCGGCCGCTTCCAGGTTGGTCTGCAGGGCGGTCTCTTCGATATCGGCGCCGCGGGTGGCGCGTGCCGAGTTGATGTCGATGGAAACCAGCGCTTCGGTATGATCGATGACGACCGAACCGCCGGAAGGCAGTTTGACCTCACGCTGATAGGCCGTCTCGATCTGGGATTCGATCTGGAAGCGCGAGAACAGCGGTACGTCGTCGGTGTAGAACTTGATCTTCTGCTGGTAGGACGGCATGACTTGGCGAATGAAGCTGAGGGCTTCCTCGTGGACGCCCTTGCTGTCGATCAGCACCTCGCCGATATCCTGGCGCAGGTAGTCGCGCATGGCACGAATGATGACGTTCGACTCGCGGTAGATCAGGAAGGGGGCTGGCCGCTTGACCGCTTCGGTCGTGATGGCGTCCCACACCTGCGCCAGATAGTCGAGGTCCCACTGAAGCTCTTCCGGCGAGCGGCCGATGCCCGCGGTGCGAACGATGACGCCCATCTTGTCGGGCAGCGTCAGCTGGCCCATGGCTTCCTTGAGCTGGCTGCGCTCTTCACCTTCGATACGACGAGAGATGCCGCCGGCGCGAGGATTGTTGGGCATCAGGACCAGAAAGCGACCGGCCAGACTGACGAAGGTCGTCAACGCCGCGCCCTTGTTGCCGCGCTCTTCCTTGTCGACCTGGACGATGACTTCCTGGCCTTCCTTCAGGACTTCCTTGATGTTCGGCCGGCCTGACGGCTCCTTGGAGAAATACTCGCGAGAGATCTCCTTGAGCGGCAGGAAGCCGTGGCGCTCTGCGCCGAAATCGACGAAGGCCGCTTCGAGACTGGGCTCGAGGCGGGTGATCTTGCCCCGATAGATATTGGCTTTCTTCTGCTCCCGGGCACCGGATTCGATGTCCAGGTCGTAAAGGCGTTGTCCATCGACGAGCGCGACGCGCAGCTCTTCGGGCTGTGTCGCGTTGATGAGCATTCTTTTCATACGGTCTCGCTAATTGAGCGTGCCGGTGGAAGGCGTGCTGCAATCGGCGACGACGAACCGCTAGCGGTCGTGCTGTGCTCGCGCACATGGGTGGAGCGACCCGGCAGGGCAAACAAGCGCGGCGTGTGTCAGAACGGGTTCAACGTGCAACACGTGCGAAACCCGCGTCAGGGACTCGAGGAGGAGGTCCGAAAATCGCTTGTCACGTGGCACGAAATGCCCATCGATGCGAGTTCGGATCGACGCTCGTCGAGCCCAGTAACGTGCCTGCTCATTGCCATTACATCTTTGCTGTCGTTACCTGCTTTTATCGGGTGCTACACGAACATGGGTCGAGTACGAAACGGTGGCAGGACATGTCACGGTGCGCTTTTTCGTTGGCGCATCCGGTCCTGCAGACTGCCGTTCATATCACTTGGCATTGTTCGGTTCGGCGACGCCTTCCACTGGTACCTGTGGATTTTCCCGCGAGTCTGGCGAAC
This sequence comes from Salinicola sp. NYA28a, assembly GCF_976982775.1. Next base: position 2,228,584 of record NZ_OZ334582.1, on the reverse strand, counting down.
TGAGACTGTCAGTCGCGCCGTCGAGTCGGGGTCTGGCGTTCCAAACGTGTTTTGATCATTCCAGCAGCCGTGAGCGGTAGGCTTCGTTAACTCTCTGGAAGATCGAGACATTTTTTCACTTCGGCCAGCGTATTCAGTGGCTGGCGCCTGAATGGGCATAGCGCCCACCGAGTGAGCTCGCAATATAACAGTAATGCCGAGGTAGCGGCAATTGAGCTCGCGCTGCGGGCGCGGTGCGTTAGAATGGCGCCCGGCGGCGCGCGGGTGTCGCCACGGAGCGCCGTCGAGGGGAGTCAAGCATGGCCGAAGGCCAGGAAGTTCAGTTCATCGAGGTCAGCGAGTCGCAGCATGGGCAGCGAATCGACAATTTCTTGCGTACGCGGCTCAAGGGGGCGCCGAAATCGTTGATCTACCGCATCGTTCGCAAGGGCGAGGTGCGCGTCAACAAGAAGCGCATCAAGGCGGATTATCGCGTCCAGGCCGGCGACATGGTTCGCGTGCCGCCGTTGAGGCTGGCGCCGGAAAGCGCCGTCAAGGAGGCCAGCGAAAGCCTGCGTAACCTGCTGGCCGGCAGTGTCGTCATCGAAGGCCCGGACTGGCTGGTGATCAACAAGCCTTCCGGGCTGGCGGTACATGGAGGGAGCGGGGTCAAGATCGGATTGATCGAGGCGCTGCGCCAGGTGCGCGAAGACCTGGATTTTCTCGAGCTCGTTCATCGGCTCGACCGTGATACCTCGGGCTGTCTGCTGCTGGCCAAGAACCGTGAATCGCTGCTGTCTCTCAACACCGCGCTGCGCGAGCGCCGCATGGAGAAGGGCTATCTGGCGCTGGTTCAGGGGCGCTGGCCGGCGCGCCGCGATTACGTCAGTGCGCGGCTGGAGCGCTATGACGCCGGTAACGGCGAGCGACGAGTGCGGGTGGATGACGGCGGCAAGGTGTCGCGCACGCGCTTCGCCGTGCGGGAAACGTTCCCGAAGGTCACGCTGGTCGAGGCGGAGCCGGTCACTGGTCGTACTCACCAGATTCGTGTTCATGCCGCTCATGCCGGTCACCCGCTGCTAGGGGACGACAAGTACGGCAGCGCCGAGGGAGCCTACCTTGCACGCTCCCTGCGCCTGGATCGGCTGTTCCTCCATGCGCTGACGCTGACCTTCCCCGACCCCAAGACCGGGCGCCCGGTACAAGCGAGAGCGCCGCTGGAACCGGGGTTGGAAAAGGTACTGGAGCGTGCCCGTCATGGCGGTTGAGACGAGCGCGGTCGAAGCGCTGCCGGGCCAGGCAGTTCGGCGCTGTCGCTATTCGCTGGTCATCTTCGACTGGGATGGCACGCTGATGGACTCCGCGGCGCGTATCGTCGCCTGCATGCAGGCCGCTGCGCGTGAGCTGCAATGGCCGGTGCCGGATGACGCTGCCGTTCGCGACATTATCGGGCTAGGACTGCCCGAAGCGGTCGCCGTACTGTTTCCGGACGTGACGCTTCAGGAGCAGGATCGTTTGCGCGAAGCCTATGGGCATCAGTTCCGGGCCGTCGATCGAATACCGACGCCGTTTTTTCCCGGCGTGACCGAGGGTATCCGGCGCTTGCGGGGTGACGCTGAATGCCGGCTGGCGGTGGCGACCGGAAAAAGTCGTCGTGGGCTCGACCGTGTCTTCGGCCACGAATCCTGCGGTGACTGGTTCGTTGCCAGCCGCACCGCCGATCTCACCCGCTCCAAGCCGCATCCGCTGATGCTGGAAGAGCTGTTGGCCGAGTGTGGCGTGCCGGTGGCGGAGGCCGTCATGGTCGGGGATACCGAATATGATCTGGAGATGGCCAGGGCCATCGGCATGGATCGCGTCGCGGTGACCTACGGCGTTCACGAGCGTCAGCGCCTGATGCGTAGCGAGCCGCAATTCGTTGCCGACGACTTTTCATCGGTCGTCGAGTGGCTGCTGGTTTGAGAGCGCCGGTTGTCGGCATCGAGGCGATATCCGATCCCGCCGGCATGACGGGATACCGGATAGCTCCCGCGTGTCCGGATGGTCCATGCACGGTGGCATTCAGCAAGGAGAGGATAGATGAGCGACGAACGACGGGATGACTGGACACAGGGGCCGGAACTGAGCCGGGAGGAAGTCGAGCGACGTCGGGCGGCAGCCTCTTCCCGCGATGACGAGCCGACCGATGCCGACTCGGTGCGATTGGCCGAAGTGCAGATGATGGATCGCTGGATCGGCGGCGTGCTGAAAGAGCAGCGGCGATCACGACGCTGGAAGATATTCTTTCGCCTGCTGTTCGCGCTGATCGTGATCGCGAGCCTCTGTCTGAGCGCCTATGCCATGTTCCTGGCGCAGGGGGAGGGGGCGTCTGCCAGCCGTCGCCATCTTGGCATCGTCGAGGTCAGCGGGCCCATCGATGCCAACGGCCAGGCCAGCGCGGAGCGCATCATCGAAGGATTGCAGCAGGCCTGGCGCGCCTCGGACGCCGATGCCGTCGTGCTGCATGTCAATAGCCCCGGCGGCAGCCCGGTCCAGTCGCAACGGGTTTACGACGAGATTCGCTATCTCCAGGGGCAGGGCGATAAGCCGATTCTGGCAGTGATCGAGGATATCGGTGCCAGCGGTGCCTACTACATGGCCTCGGCGGCGGATCGCATCTACGCGTCGCCAGCCAGTCTGGTCGGCTCCATCGGGGTCATCAGTGCCGGATTCGGCCTTCAGGAAGCGATCGACAAGGTGGGCGTCGAGCGGCGGGTCTTTACCGCCGGTGAGAACAAGGCCTTCATGGATCCGTTCTCCGAGATTTCACCGGCGCAGCGCGACTTCTGGCAATCGGTATTGAACACCACGCATCAGCAGTTCATCGATGCGGTCAAGGCTGGGCGTGGCGACCGCCTGAGCGACGATCCTGCACTCTTCTCGGGTCTGATATGGACCGGTGAACAGGCAAAAGCGCTGGGGCTGGTCGATGACATCGGCAATCTCGAGCAACTGTCTCGCGCACGCCTGGGCGAGGTGAGTCTGAAGGATTATACGCCGTCGCTGGACCCCTGGGCGCTGGTCTCCGACAAGCTGACCAGCGCTGCCGCTCACTGGCTGGGGCTGAGCAACGGCGCCTCGCCCGTACGCTATCAGTTGCCCTGACCCGCGAGGGGGTTCAGCCCTGCCTCTCTCAGAAGTTCGCAGAGCTTGATGAGGGGCAGGCCGATCAAGGTGTTGGGGTCGTTGCCTTCGAAGCGCTGGAACAGTGCAATGCCGAGGCCTTCCATGCGGAAGCTGCCCGAGCTGTCGTAAGGCTGATCGCGAGAGACGTAGTTTTCGATCTCCTCGTCACTCAGGTTTCGGAACCAGACATGGTAGGTGTCATGCACGACACGATGACGCCCGGCACCGGTGTCGATCAGGGCGAGACCAGTCATGAAGCTGACCTGATGGCCCGAAAACCGGCGCAAATTGGCGCAAGCCGTATCGAAGTCGCCGGGCTTTCCCAGCATGTCTCCTTCGAACAGCGCCAGCTGGTCGGAGCCGATGATCAGGTGATCGGGATAGTCGGCTGCGATCGCCTGCGCCTTGGACAGCGCCAGGCGGTGCGCCAGGGTGACGGCATTCTCGTCGGCGCGCCGGGCTTCGTCGATATCCGGTGCGGCCCATTGGTAGGAGAGATCGAGCCGATCCAGTAACTGGCGGCGGTAGCGAGAGCTGGAGGCGAGTACCAGGCGAGACATGGGCTTCCTCTTTGGAGTCGGATAGGTGTCGCGCCGGGTTCCTGGCCCGAGACCCGTAGCCGACGCGTTTCCGGCAACAGGATAGCGTGCTTCATCTGCTTTGACAGGGGCACGGTGAGTCCCTATTATGTCGCGCCTATGTTGACCAGACGACTTCCACCGACCGTCGAACCCTATCGGGCAGCGGCAAACCAAGAAATGATCGAGGGTCTCGTCGACCTCGAGAAACTGGTGCGCCTGCAGGATGAGATCGGGCCGCAGCAAGGCAACGCTAGCGTCAGGCTGCAGTTCGACGTCGACACGCAGCGGCGCCATCTCATCGACGGCGAGCTGGAAGCGGATCTCATGGTGCCGTGTCGGCGCTGCCTGCAGCCCATGGCGGTATCCGTCGCGAGCCATTTCAAGCTGGCCATCGTCAGTGACGATGCGTTGGCGGCGGAGGTGCCCAGTGACTACGAGCCGGTTCTGGTCGACGACGAACAGCTTGACCTGCTGGGGGCGGTCGAGGACGAGCTGATTCTCAGCCTGCCCCAAGTGGTCTATCACGATGAAGCGAATTGTGCGATTTCTCGTGAGCAAATGAGCAGCGGTGAAGCCCCGGTTGAAGAGGTCTCCCGCCCTGATAGCCCCTTTGACGTCCTGAAGTCGTTGAAGGGAAAATTCTGAATCTGAAAGACATTGACGTTGGAGTCATATCATGGCCGTTCAACAAAACCGTAAAACTCGTTCCAAGCGTGGCATGCGTCGTGCACACGATGCCCTGACTTCTCCGGCTTTGTCCCAGGATCAGGAAACCGGTACCACGCATCGTCGTCATCACGTCGCGCCGGACGGCTACTATCGTGGTCGCAAGGTCGTCGACGTTTAACGAGACCTCGAGCGTTTCGCTAGGCAATGCGCATCGCCATTGATGCCATGGGCGGGGACTTCGGTCCCCGCGCCACTATTGGTGGTCTGTTTCTGGCGCTGGCGCGCCACCCTGATCTCGAACCGTCGGTGTTTGGTCCGCGGGCAGAGCTTTGCGCTCTGGTGGCGGAACTGGGCAAGGCCTCGGGGGAGCCGTCCCTCGCCAAACGCGTCAGGCTGGTGGATGCACCGCGTGTGGTGCTGCAGTCCACGCCGCCGATGGATGTGTTCGACGACCCTTCCGCCACCAGCTTGTACGGCATGCTGGCAGCCGTGTGTGAACACGAAGCCGATGCCGGCATTACCTGTGGCAATACCGGTGCGCTGGTCGCGCTGGCGCGGCGCGAGTTGGGGACGGTTCCCGGCATTTCGCGACCTGCCATCAGTACGGCGGTGCCGACCCGAAAGGGTGGGCGCTGCTATCTGCTGGACCTGGGCGCCAGTGTCGATGTGCACGCCCGACATCTGTTCGACTTCGCCCATATGGGGGCGCTGATGGCGCGCGTCGTGGATGGCGTTGCGGTGCCCAGGGTGGCGCTGCTGAATATCGGCGTCGAGGCGAGCAAGGGGGTGGCTCGCGTACGTGAAGCCGACGCGCTGCTAAGGGGGCGCGGTGGCAGCGACTTCGAGTACATCGGGTATCTCGAGGGCGATGCCATCTTTTCCGGCCAGGCCGACGTGGTGGTTTGCGACGGCTTCGTGGGAAACGCCGTGCTCAAGGCGAGCGAGGGGGTCGCCCAGATGCTGCTCAAGCGTCTGCAGGAAACCTTCGAGTCCCACTGGTCGACGCGGCTGGTCACGGCACTGGCAAGGCCGACGCTGATGCGGCTCAAGGCGCAGCTGGATCCGGTGCGGCATAACGGCGCCAGCCTGCTTGGCCTGAATCGCATCGTGGTCAAAAGCCACGGTAACGCCAGCGCCCAGGCTTTTGCTTTCGCCATCGACCGGGCAATGCGAGAAGTCGAGGTCGGGCTTCCGGGGCATTTCCGCGCTGCATGGTCTCAGGATGTAGCGACGCCTGTTATCTCGTCGACCGTTGCGAGCGGTCGAGTGGATAGCGGGTCTCGCGATATGACGAGTTCCGACGGTCCATCATTTCAAGGGTGAGCGCGATGACGCAATCACTGGCTTTGGTCTTTCCGGGGCAGGGTTCCCAGCAGGTCGGCATGCTGCGGGAACTCGCCGAACGTTACAGCGTAGTGCGCACGACATTCGATGAAGCATCGGAAGCGCTGGGCTATGATCTTTGGCATGTCGTTCAGGAAGGACCAGAAGAAAAACTCAACGCGACGGCTTGTACGCAACCTGCGCTGCTGACCGCCAGCGTGGCGATCTGGCGCGTCTGGCAGGAGCTCGAAGGGCCGCGTCCCGGCATGATGGCTGGGCATAGTCTGGGCGAGTATAGCGCCATGGTCTGTTCCGGCGCCCTGGGCTTTGCCGAAGGCGTGCGTCTCGTGCGTTTGCGTGGCGAGGCGATGCAGCAGGCGGTGCCGGCCGGCGTCGGCGCGATGGCCGCGATTCTGGGTCTGGACGACACGGCGGTGGAAGCGGCCTGTCGCGATGCGGCCCAGTCGGAGGTGGTGTCGGCGGTAAATTACAATTCGCCGGGCCAGGTCGTCATCGCGGGGCATCAGGGTGCTGTCGATCGCGCCATTGCGCTGTGCCAGGAGGCGGGTGCCAAGCGTGCGCTGCCCTTGCCTGTTTCGGTGCCGTCCCACTGTGCCTTGATGCAGCCCGCGGCCGAGCAGGTTGCCCAGGCGATGGCGACGATGGAATTCAAGCTGCCGCGTTACGCCGTCTACCAGAACGTCAATGCGCAAGTGCCGCAGACGACGGAGGTGCTCCAGCAGCGTCTGGTCGAGCAGCTCTACCGTCCGGTGCGCTGGACCGAATGCGTCAATGCCATGTTCGACGATGGCGCCGGGGTCTTCATCGAATGCGGGCCGGGCAAGGTTCTGACCGGACTGAACAAGCGGATCCAGCGTCAGGCCAAGGGGCTCGCAGTCAACGACCCTGACACCTTGGCTGCGGCGCTGGAGCTGGCGCGTGATGCGCTGGATGTACAAGAGCCTTAAAGGATGGATGACATCATGACCGAACGTAGAGTCGCGCTGGTCACGGGAGCGAGCCGGGGTATCGGGCGCGCGGTCGCGCACGAGCTGGGGCGGCAGGGGCGAATCGTCGTCGCCACCGCGACCAGTGAAAGTGGCGCCGCCAGGATTGACGAGGATCTCAAGGCTCAAGATATCGAGGGGTTGGGTCTGGCGCTGGACGTGACGGATCAGGCCAGTATCGATGCCGTGTTCAAGCGCATCACCGAAACCTTCGGGGCACCGACCATTCTGGTCAACAATGCCGGCATCACGCGGGATAACCTGCTGATGCGCATGAAAGAAGACGAGTGGGACGAGGTGCTCGATACCAACCTGAAGTCGGTCTATCGTGTTTCCAAGGCGAGTCTCAGGGGGATGACGCGGGCGCGCTTCGGTCGTATCGTCAACGTCAGTTCCGTCGTCGCGATGATGGGCAATCTGGGACAGGCCAACTATGCTGCCGCCAAGGCGGGCATGGAAGGTTTTACCCGGGCCCTGGCTCGAGAGGTCGCCTCCCGTGCGATCACGGTCAATGCCGTGGCGCCCGGTTTTATCGACACGGACATGACCCAGTCCTTGCCGGAAGCGCAGCGAGAAGCGCTTCTGGGACAAATTCCGCTGGCGCGCCTGGGGCAGCCGGCGGAAATCGCTGCCGCCATTGGGTTTCTCACCAGCGATGCTGCCGGGTATATTACCGGCGAAACGCTGCAGGTTAACGGCGGTATGAACATGCGGTAATCCTTCCGCGACGCGGGTTGCGTCGTCTGGGGGCGGTCTATAAACTACCCGCAGCTTTTTAGCTGGCGGATTCGTACCACTAGGAGTAACGACATAATGAGCACCATCGAAGAGCGCGTGAAGAAGGTTGTTGCCGAACGCCTGAACGTCAAGGAAGAGGATATTCAGAACTCCTCATCCTTCACCGAAGACCTCGGCGCGGATTCGCTGGATACCGTCGAACTGGTGATGGCGCTCGAAGAGGAATTCGACACCGAAATTCCCGACGAAGAAGCTGAAAAGATCACGACCGTTCAGGAAGCGATCGACTACATCGTCGCTCACCAGTAAGCCTTGCGCACTCCGCCATGGCGGAGTGTTCTGGCCGGCTGAAATCGCGATGTTCGGAAAGCCGCTCTCCATGAGAGCGGCTTTCTGCATTTCAGGGTCCGCTTCTCGGGATCATGTTGACGCTCGAAGAGAGAGGTCAAAGTCCCTGCTTGTGGCGCCCATCTCCCGGGATGTTCAGGTATAATTTGCGCCAGTCGGGCCAGGCGAAGGTCGGGATCTCGTGATGTGATGGCCAAGGCTGCCATTCACGGGTGTGCCTTCCATGGCCATCAGGAAGTTCGGAGGAGATTCGATGCCGCGCAGAAGAGTGGTGGTGACCGGGCTGGGGTTGGTAACGCCAGTGGGTAACACGGTCGAGGAGAGCTGGAAGAGCCTCCTCTCAGGGAAGAGTGGCATCGCGCCGATCGACAGTTTCGATATCGCGGGCTTCAACACGCGATTCGGCGGTGCGATCAAGGATTTCGATATCGGCGAGTATCTCAATCCCAAGGATGCTCGCAAGATGGACTTGTTCATCCAGTACGGCGTTGCCGCCGCGACGCAAGCGATGCGCAATTCGGGCATCGAGTGTACCGAAGAGAACGCGCATCGTATCGGCGTCGCGATCGGGTCGGGCATCGGCGGGTTGCCGATGATCGAGCGCAATCACGACTCGCTCAAGAAGGGCGGACCGCGTCGTATTTCGCCGTTCTTCGTGCCGGGTTCGATCATCAACATGATCTCCGGCAGCCTGGCGATCCAGCATGGTTTCAAAGGCCCGAATATCGCCATTACTACGGCCTGTACGACCGGCACGCACAATATTGGCTACAGTGCGCGCACGATCGCCTATGGTGATGCCGACGTGATGTTTTGCGGTGGGGCCGAAATGGCCACCACGCCACTGGGGCTTGGGGGCTTTTCCGCTGCGAGGGCTTTGTCGACGCGCAATGACGATCCGCAGGCCGCCAGCCGCCCGTGGGATCGCGACCGTGACGGCTTCGTGCTATCCGACGGCGCCGGCGTCATGGTGCTCGAGGAGTACGAGCATGCCAAGCGCCGTGGTGCGACCATCTACGCGGAGCTGACCGGTTTCGGCATGAGCGACGATGCTTTCCATATGACTTCGCCTCCCGAGGACGGCAACGGCGCGGCAGCCTCGATGGCCAATGCGATTCGTGATGCCGGCATCGATCCTTCCGATATCCAGTACATCAACGCTCACGGTACGTCGACATCGGCCGGGGACGTGGCGGAAAGCCGTGCCGTCGAGCGGGTCATGGGGGATGCGGCTCGTCGCGTCGCGGTCAGTTCGACCAAATCGATGATCGGCCACCTGCTGGGCGCTGCCGGCGCCGTCGAGGCCATCTTCTGCGTTCTGGCGATCCGCGATCAGGTCGCGCCGCCGACGATCAATCTGGATAACCCCGACGAGAATTGCGTGCTGGATTATGTGCCTCACACGGCGCGGGACATGCCCATCCGCACCGCGCTGTCCAACTCTTTCGGGTTCGGCGGCACCAATGGTTCGCTGATCTTCACCCAGGTCTGATCGAGATGCGCGACACGGCGCTCCCGTTCGACGACCGCGGACTGGCCTACGGCGACGGTCTATTCGAAACCGTCCTGGTTCGAGACGGGCAGCCGTTGCTGTGGGAGCACCACATGGCGCGGCTGCGACAAGGCGTCGAGCGGCTTTCGCTGCCGTTGCCGGACTTCGAGGCATTCGATCGGTTGCCGGCGCAATGCGGCCCGGGGCTTCGCGTACTCAAGCTGATGGTGACCCGCGGCAGCGGCGGACGCGGTTATCGTCCGCCCGGCTCCGCCGAGTTGCGCTGGCGCTGGACCGCGTCGGCTTTCCAGCCTGCATCCCGGCGCTGGTTCGAGGGTGTCGATGTGCGATGCTGCGAACTACGCCTGGGTATTCAGCCGCGGCTGGCCGGCATCAAGCATCTGGCGCGGCTGGAGAACGTGCTGGCGCGCCAGGAGTGGCAGGACGATGCCATTGCCGAAGGGCTGCTCTGCGACAGCGAGGGTCATCTGGTCGAAGCCACGGCGATGAATCTGATCTGGTATCGGCAGGGGCGATTCGAGACGCCATTGCTGGATCGCTGCGGCGTCAAGGGCACGTTGTTGAGCGCCATGAATGACGACATCGAGTTGCACTGGGTACGAGCGGGGCTGGAGACTTTGCATCAGGCCGACGCCGTCTGGCTGCTCAACAGCGTCCAGGGAGTCTGGCCCATTCGTCGGCTCGACGATGCCTCTGGGAAATGCCTCCAGCGGTGGCCGCCGGCGTTCGATTCCCCCCTTCAGCAAATGGCTCACGGGCGTCTGGGTTACCCGCTGAACCCGGGCGATTGACGCCAGTATTTCGCTCGGGTACGCCATGACGGAATACTCGGCCATTAAGGATGAACATGCGTGTCCTCAAGATTCTGATCCTGCTGTTGCTGGTCGCCACGATCGTGGTGTTCGGCGGTTTCCACTACTGGCAGAAACAGCTCGATGCACCGATCGCGCTCGACGAGACGACGATCTATGAGGTGCCGCCCGGTGCGGCTTTCATGCAGGTCGTTGACGACCTAGAAAGCCGGGGCATCATCGAAGCGGCCTGGCCCTATCGGATTCTGGCGCGTGTCGCTCCCAAGGCCACGCAAGGGCTTCGGGCCGGGGAGTTCGAGATCGAACCGGGCATGAACGGCCGTCAGCTGATCGCGCATCTCTCGAGCGACCAGGTCGTGACCTACCGCTTGACGGTGCCGGAGGGGTGGACCTTCAAGCAGATGCGCCGGCTGCTGGATCAGGCGCCGAAGCTCGGGCATCGCACTCGCGAGATGAGCGACGAGGAGATCATGGCGGCGCTGGGCCACGAGGGAACATATCCCGAAGGGCAGTTCTTCCCCGATACCTACCGCTATCACAAGGGTGTGACCGATATCGAGCTTCTGCAGCGCGCGTTCGACCGCATGCAGCAGACGCTGAACACGGTATGGGACGAACGCGATGATGATTTGCCGATCGACTCGCCTTACCAGGCGCTGATTCTGGCATCGCTGATCGAACGGGAGACCGGCGTCCCGGCGGAGCGAAAGGAGATCGCCGGCGTCTTTACGCGACGCCTGGAGAAAGGCATGCGCCTGCAGACCGATCCCACCGTCATCTATGGCATGGGAGACAGCTACGTCGGCAATATCACGCGCGCCGATCTCCAGCGGCAGACCGCCTACAATACCTACGTTATCGAAGGGTTGCCGCCGACACCGATCGCCATGCCGGGCCGGGGGGCGCTCGAGGCTGCGGTGCATCCCGCCGATGGCGATACGCTCTATTTCGTCGCCAAGGGTGATGGCTCGCATCAGTTTTCGCGGACACTGCAAGAGCACAATGCGGCTGTCCGCCGCTATATCCTGAATCGCGATTGAGATCGCGGGCTTGCACCCACAAAACCGACCATACCGACGAGACGACACCGCATGAGCGCAGGCGATATGGAACAGCGGACCGGCCGCTTCATCACGTTGGAAGGCGGCGAGGGCGTGGGCAAGACGACCAATGTCGGCTTCGTCTGCGACTGGCTCACGTCACGGGGCATCGAGGTAGTACGCACCCGGGAACCGGGTGGCACGCCTGGCGCCGAAGCCATTCGCGAGCTATTGCTGGACCCGACCCGTGAAGAGGCGTGGAGCGACGACGCCGAGCTGCTGCTGGTCTTTGCTGCGCGTGCCCAGCATCTGGCCGAACGTATCCGGCCGGCACTCGCTCGCGGCGCCTGGGTGGTATGCGATCGCTTCACCGATGCCACTTTTGCCTATCAGGGCGGCGGGCGAGGACTGAATTTCCAGCGCATTCGCACGCTGGAAGCTCTTGTCCAGGGCGACCTGCAACCCGATCTGACCGTACTGCTTGATGTGCCGGTGGGCGTGGCCGCGCAGCGCGTCACCCAGCGAGGTGCCCAGCTCGATCGATTCGAGCGTGAGCGTGAAACGTTCTTCGAGGCCGTGCGCGAGGCTTACCTGGCACGCGCCGCCGAGGAAGCGAGATTCGCGGTCATCGATGCCTCGCCCGGGCTGGATGCGGTCCAGGAATCCATCGAACAGTGCCTGAGCCAAAGGCTGACCGCATGGTTATGACCCCGTTGCCATGGCAACTCGATCGCTGGCGGAAGCTGGTCGAGCTGCAGGACAGTGGTCGTCTCCCGCACGCCTTGCTGCTGTCCGGCCCACGCGGGATCGGCAAGCAGCCGTTGGCCGATGCGCTGATCGCGCGGACGCTGTGTCGCATGCCGGGAGACATCGCCTGTGGCGAGTGTCACGGCTGCCGCATGCTGGCGTCGGGCTATCATCCCGATCTGCTCAACGTGGCGCCGGCCGAAAAGTCGCGTCAGATCCGTGTCGACGCGATTCGTCAGGTCAACGGCTTCGTCTCCCAGACCGCGCAGCAGGGCGGCTATCGGGTGATTCGTATCGAGCCGGCCGAGGCGATGAACGTCGCGGCCTCCAATGCGTTGCTGAAGAGCCTGGAAGAGCCGGGCGAGCGCACCCTGTTCATCCTGGTCTCCGATGTTCCCTCGCGGCTGCTGGCAACGATTCGTTCGCGCTGCCAGCACTGGAACCTCGCCGTGCCGTCGCTGGAGGCGGCCGAGCCGTGGCTGCGCGAGCGTCTGGGAGACGTGGAGGAGGCGCGATTCTGGCTGCGCGTCGCCGGTGGCCTGCCGCTGCTGGCCGAAGAGCTGGCAAGCGCCGATGCCCGAAATCTGCGCCAGGATCTGCGCGAGCTTTTCGATTCGCTGGTGCGCGGCGGCGAACCCGTAGGGGAAGCGGCAAGACTCGATGCCCAGGCGCTCGATCGCATACTATGGTACGGCATCGCCTGGCTGGAGGATCTGATCCGGCTCGGCTTATCGGGGGATCCCCAGCGGGTGCGCAACAGCGACCTGCTGCCGCTGTATCGCCAGGCCGTCAAGAATGCCCGGGTCCGCGACTGGTTCCGCTTGCTCGACTATGCTCGCGAACAGCGGCGGTTGCTGGCGGCGGGAGGCAATCCCAACCCGCAGCTGGTGCTCGAGGCCTGGCTGGTCCGCTGGGCGGCCCTGTTGCGATCCTGACGGCAACGTAGACGCTGGGGTGCGGCGCCGCCACTTTTTGCCTGTGTTGGCACCTTTGATAATGGCTTCAATCACCTGTTCGACGATATCGTCATCGACGGCGATTTCCAGTTTCAACTTAGGTAAGAAATCAACGACATATTCAGCACCACGATAGAGTTCAGTGTGGCCTTTTTGACGTCCAAAACCTTTTACCTCTGAAACGGTCAATCCTTGTACACCGATTTCGGAGAGAGACTCTCTGACATCATCAAGCTTGAAGGGCTTAATAATTGCTACAACTTGTTTCATAAGCGTATTTCCTTCTGTAGAAAATCTACCCCCTCAACATCGAGGGGGTAGCTGTGAGAAGTTTAGAATGATGCGCTAACGCTAGCTACGAAGCGATCGTCAGATGTTCCATCACCTAATTCAAAGTCTTCACCATCGCTGTTTGTACCAACATAAGCTACAGACCAGTCAAGACCAATAAATGATTTTGATAATCCGATTGTGTAGTCCATGTAGCTGTCAGATAAAGTGCTGTCATAATCATTACGATCAGAGTCAGTGTAACCAATTGCAGCATTTAAGCCGAAGCCGTATGGAAGCTCATAATCAAACGCAAGGTTGTAGTAGATTTCATCAGCATCTTTACCATCACCACCTTGGATATTGTTTGTGTAACCAATCATTGCAGTGAAGTAGCTGTATGAAAGAGAACCTAAGTATTCTGTGTAATCAAGTTCGTCATTACTGTTTTGACCAGGATAAGTGTAACGAAGAACTGATACATCGTAGCCAATACCAGTGTCACCAAACTCATTAGCGAAACCAGCATAAAGGTCAATTTCAATATTGCTATCAGCACTGTCACTGATATTTGATGCCCAAGTACCAGCATACAGACCTGATGAGTGTGCGTAATCAAAACTACCTTGGATAGCTGGATCTTCGTCTGTTAATGAAATACCACGGAAAATGTAGTCTGTTGTTAATGTAACGCTAGCACTGGTTGAGTGCTGACCGTCTTCACTTTCCCAAGCCATTGCTGATGATGCAGCAAATAATGATGTCGCTGCTAGTGTAAGAGCCGAAATTGTACGTAATTTCATTATGGTGTTACTCCTCGGTTTTAAAATGTTTATTAGTCTTTTTTGAATCCATGCGTTGGTCTTTTGCAACACTTTGTATTCAGACTACAACAACAAGAGCAGAATGTGTGCCAACTTTACAAATTTTATATAAAACAGAGGTATAGATGGTAAATGGATAGCACTAGCCGGATGATTGTGATCAATTTGGTGCGATAAATTTGACGCTTTGTCCAAAATGGTGCAGATAAGATTTTATCTTTCGCGTTATATGCACTGAATTGGTATGATTGCTGTACTTTACATAGAGTGACACAGATGACGTATCCCCAAATTGATCCTATTGCCTTAAGCATTGGCCCTCTGCACATTCATTGGTATGGGTTGATGTATCTATTTGGTTTTTTGTTTGTATGGTTGCTAGGTCTTTACCGTGTAAATAAAACGGACTGGACCCGACAACAATTAGCCCGCCTCATTCACGAGGGTGCTGATTGAGCGGTCTGAAGGTACTGACTGGTGGCATCGCTTATCAGGATCGGCTTCTTCAGCGCGAATAGCTGTTGAGTAATGCCAAAACGCTGAAATTTCCCCGCTTCCTTATAGCTCTTTGGAATCAATGGCGACCGTCCAAGCAGCCGTGATCGCCGCCCGCCGCTCCGGTCGCTCGCTTTCTGATGCTGTGGTGGTCTCGCAGAAGCGTCAGCTCAGTGCGGTCAGCTTCGGCAGCCCCTTCAGCAGCGTCGGCCACCACTTGTCGGCGGCGGCACCCAGATGAACGGTGATTCGCCGAGCGTGCAGTCTCAGCGTGGCGGCGACCTTCAGCACCTGCTCGCGCATCCGGCTGAGGCTCCAGCCTTGCCGGGTCTGCCGCTCCAGCAGGCAGCGCAGGCCATGCAGGACCTGGTAGGCGTAGAGGCTGAGCAGCAGGCTCACCTCGTTGCGTGCCATCACGTCCTGAACGGTGGAGGCGCCGCGATCGGTCGACGAGAGGTGCACGTCGAGCGCCGACTTCACCTCGCCCATGTGCGCCTCGGCGCTGCCGCGCTTGCGGTAGAGCGCCAGGACCTTCTCCGGCGGCCAGTCGAACTTGCCGAGGTTGGTGACCAGGAAGAAGGCATGCAGCAGCAGGTCATCGGGGCGTTCCTGCACCACCAGCACCACGCGACGCGGTGCCGACCAAGAGCCCGCTTGATACTCCAGATCGTGGCACCACTCGCGAGGCTGCTCGGGTGGCCGGCCGGGTGGCCGCTTCAGGTGCGGTGCCGCCAGTTTCTGCAGGCCGGAGTGACTGCGCAGTCGGCCCAGGTACTCGATGTCGCACTCTTCCAGGGCCTCCAGCGTCGCGTTGTCGGTGAAACCGGCGTCGATGCGCACCCGAACCTGGGCGCCGGTGCTCTCGTTGAGTCGCCGCACCAGATGCGGGATCCAGGTGTCGGCGTTCTCGGCCGGGCCGGCGTTGCCCTCGCGCAGCAGGCCGCCCACCATGTCGCCGGTTTCTGCCAGCGAGGCGACCAGCGGTGAATAGATCCGCGCGCCGTACAGGCCATGATAGGCCGAGCCGCCCTGGTGGCCGTGGACCTCGATCGGCAGGCCGTCGATGTCCAGCGTCAGCTGCTTGGGGCGCTCGCCGTTCTTCAGCGCGGTCAGGCGCCAGATCACCAGTCGCAGCAGGCCTTCGTGCACGGCATCGATATTGTCGCAGCGCCCGAGGCAGGTCAGCAGCCGCGACAGCGTGGCTTGAGAGGGCCGGTCCTGGGCCAGGGGCGTTGTCCCGCGCGCATCGCTGCAGGCCAGCTGCCAGAGCGGATCACGGCGCAGCGTGTCGGTATCGCTGAGGTCGATCCAGCCCATCGCACGCTGCAGCACCAGGGTACGCAACTGGCTGGCCAGCGAATGAAGGATGCGCAGCGGGTGGCGTCGATCGACCAGATTGTCTTCCAGCGCCTCAATCACGCCGCTGTTGTCGAGGGCCTCACGCAGCAGCAGAGCGCCGCTGTCGCTGGTAGTGCGCTGGCCGCTCAGCTCAACACGGACAGCGCCGTTGCATGAGGGCGTCCAGGTGGATAGGCTTTCACCCATAGCGGATGGCTCTCTTGGTTCAGATTCTTGGCGGAACACACTGAATTTTCAAGAGAATACCATCCGCTATCTTCGTTTTCGGGCCGGCCTCATGAATAAGCCGGGATTAGAAGACTTACTTTTTTATGGTGCGGTCGGTGTCATTATTGGTGGTCGCTTAGGCAATGGTAAAGGTGAAAGCAATGAGTGCCCAGAAGGCCCTATCATTGACCATCCGTGACGATGAGACGCTGCGTAGCGCCTATATGTCGTGGCTCAAGCATGGCGGACTGTTCGTGCCGACCGAGCTGGACTATCGGATTGGCCAGTCCGTCTATCTGCTGGTGACGCTGCCCGGCGAGAGCGAGCGCTTCCCCGTCGCCGGCAAGGTCGTATGGCTGACGCCGACCGGCGCCGGGCAGCGCGTTGCCGGCATCGGAGTTCATTTCAGTGCCGACGATCGGGCGCTGCGTGAACGTATCGAGGCGCGGCTGGCATCTTCTCCCGGACAAGGCGGGTCGTTCAGTCATACCTTGTGATAGCGCTCTTGAATTACCGGGCGCAACGTTTGTCATTCTCTTTCTGGAATTCGCATGTTCGTCGATTCTCACTGTCATCTCGATCGCCTCGACCTGACGCCCTACGAGGGCGACCTCAACCTGGCCCTGGAGGCCGCACGTGCCCGCGGTGTCCATCGTTTCCTGGCGATTGCGACATCGTTGGAAGGGGCCCCGAACCTGGCGGAGATCGCGCGGCAGCATGACGATGTCGATATCAGCATCGGCTTGCATCCCTTGCATGAGGTGTCGGCGGAGCCGGACAGCGAAGCGATTCAGGCGTGCGCCGATCGTTACGGGGCGGTCGCCATCGGCGAAACCGGCCTCGATTTCCACTACGACAGCGTACCGCGGGACATTCAGCGGCAACGTTTCGTTGCGCACCTTCGCGCCGCTCGTGAGCTTGAGCTGCCGGTGGTGATCCATACTCGCGAGGCGCGCGACGAAACGCTGGACCTGATTCGCGAGCATGTCGATCCCAAGGTGGGCGGCGTGCTTCACTGCTTCACCGAGGATCTCGCCATGGCGCGGGAGGCGGTCAGGTCGGGTTTCTACATTTCGCTGTCGGGGATCGTCACCTTCGCCAGCGCTGGCGCCCTGCGCGAGGTCGCCCGGCAGGTGCCGCTGGACCGGCTGCTGATCGAGACCGATAGCCCGTTTCTCGCCCCCGTTCCCCATCGCGGCAAGCCCAACGAGCCGCAGTGGGTCGTCGAGGTCGCCGAGTGTATCGCCAGCGAACGAGGCATTACCGTCGATGAGGTGGCGATGCAGACCCGGGCCAACTTCTATCAGCTGTTTCCTGGTTGCGCGCCCGGCGGTCAGTCCGACAATCCATTCGTGTAGGCACGTTCACTGCATGGATGCCCCTCTGCGAGAGGGCATCGTCATACGGGGGCACGATGAAACTCGATACGTTGTTTCAACAGCTCGATGCGCAAGCCATTCCGCCGCTCGAACGATGGGATCCGTCTTTCTGCGGGGAGATGGATCTTCGCATCGCGGCCAACGGCGAGTGGATCCACGAAGGCACGCCGATCCGACGGCCGGCGCTGGTCAACTTGCTCAGCCGTGTGCTACGGCGGGAGGCCGACGGCGACTATTACCTGGTGACGCCGGGAGAGAAGCTGCGTATCGGCGTCGAGGATCTACCGCTATGGGTCACGGATGCCGATCAGGTCGGTGCCGACTGGGTCGCGGTGACTGCCTGCGGTGACCGCGTACCGCTGGACGTGTCACACCGGCTGTCACTGTTGGCGACGCCGGATGGCGATCTCTTGCCGGCGCTGCCCGTTCGTCACGGTTTGCAGGCGCGGCTGCATCGTAATCTGTACTACCGCTGGATCGAGCTCGCCGAGCAGCAGGGCAACGAGCTCGGGCTGTACAGTGGCGGGGCGTGGCACCCGCTGGGCCGCCTCGACGACGGTGCGAGATGAGCGAGCTGGTGAACGCGGCGCTGCCCTTGGATACTACCGCCGACAGCCTGACCGACGAGCAGCGCGCCGTGGTCGGTCATCGCGAAGGGCATGCGCGGGTCGCGGCGGTAGCCGGGGCCGGCAAGACCACGACCCTGGTCAGACGGGTGCTGCATCTGCTCGCCAATGGCGAAAACCCGCGCCGCATCCTGGTGTTGATGTTCAACCGCGCGGCGCGGGACGACTTCCGGGCCAAGCTGGTGCGAGAAGCGCCCGCCGAGGTCGTCTTGCCCGAGGTGCGTACCTTCCATTCGATCGGTCACCGCCTGACCCAGAGCCTGACCCGCTGGGGCTATCTGCCGCCGCGCCAATTGCTGCAGGCCGACTGGCAGCGTGAGCGGCTGCTGCGTCAGGCAGTGATGCAGAGCCTGGAATCCGCCGATGGCGAGACCCGCGAGGCAGCGCTGGACGCGGACCGGCTCGAGGCGTTCGGCCAGTTCTGCGATCTGGTCAAGGCCGAAGTGGTGGCACCCGCCGAGCTCTTCGAACGGCTCGGCTATACCGACAGCGAGCGCCACTTCATCGAGGCCTTCGACGTGGCGGAATCGCTGCTCGATGCCTCGGCTTCGATGACCTACGCGGACCTGCTCTATCGGCCGCTGCAGTGCCTGGAACGCCATACGGAGGCGCGGCGCCGGGTCGAGGGCTTTCTGGGCCATGTCATCGTCGATGAATATCAGGACATCAACGAAGCCCAGCTGCGACTGCTCAAGATCCTGGCCGGTCATCAGGCGCAGGTCATGGCCGTCGGTGATGCCAACCAGTGTATCTACGAGTGGCGGGGCGCTCGGCCCGACGCCATGCTGGCGCGCTTCGACGGCCTGTTCGGCCAGGCAAGCGAGTATCCGCTCTCCTTCACCTTCCGCCACGGCCACGCCCTGGCATTGGCCGCCAACCACGCGATTCGCAACAATCGCCAACGCTGGGATCAGCTCTGCCTGGCGGCGCCCGGCAACCCACTGACACGGCTGCGGACGGGCGTCGGTGCTGGCGCGTTGCTGGAGATGCTGCAGCGCTGGCACGCCGATGGCCGGCGCAGCGACGAAGCCTGTGTCCTGGTGCGCAGCTGGTCGCTGTCGGTCTCGGTACAGCTCCAGTTGCTGCGGGCCGGCGTACCGTTCCGGCTGGCACAGGAAGAGCGCTTCGTGCTTCGGCTGCCGCTGGTGCAGGCCTTGGCGGGCTATCTTCAACTGGCCCGTGAGCCACAACGGCTGCACGATCCCGGCCATCTGGCCCTGCTGTTCTCGCAGCCGACGACATTCGTCGCCCAGGAGCGCGTGCGTCGGCTGGTCGAGGAGCTCGCACGCACGCAGCAATGGCCGGCGCGCGAGGCCTCGGTCCTGACGGGGCTCAAGCCCGGGCAGCGCCGCCATCTCAAGCGGCGCTGGCAGCTCCTCTGCGAACTGCCCAAGCTATCCGCCTGGCCGCCGGCGAAGCTGCTCGAGCATGTCGTCGATGCCATCGATGCGGAGAAAGTCCTGCGTCGATCGGCAGCGCGGCGTGAGAAGGGGGACGACGACGTGCGCCTGCTCGACATGCTGATCGAGCAGGCCGGCGAGCTGGCCAACGATCCCGAGGCTTTCATCGAGCTTTTGCGCAACCCGGTGGAGAACCGTCCCGACGGCGTCTTGATCAGCACGGTGCACGGCGCCAAGGGGCTCGAGTGGCCGCTGGTGGCGGTATGGGGGCTCAATGAGGAGGATTTCCCCCATTACAGTCGCGACAATCCGCTGTCGCCTGAACGACTGGAAGAAGAGCGGCGACTTTACTATGTCGCCATCACGCGGGCGCGAGAACGGCTGCTGCTGGTTCAGGATGGCGGCGATCACCGGCCGAGCCGCTTTCTCGACGAGACGGCGGTGGAGGATTGCCGTCGGATCGACCAGGCGATTCAGGCGCGCAGCGAGGCCGCCGTGGCGGTTCGCGAGCCGGACATGGTCGGCGCCTACCTGCAGCGTGTCGGACTGGAGCACGTTGGGCGGGGTCTCGTGCCGCGAGCCAGAGAGGCGGAAACGCCTGCCGTGGAACGCGGGGCGGAATCCGGAGCGAGCTGGCAGGTTGGCGATCGAGTGCGGCACGCCAGCTTCGGCGACGGCGAGGTGCTGGTGGTCGAAGGCAACGAAGCCAATCCGGTCATCGACGTGCGTTTCGAGTCGGCCGGCCGACGTCGCCTGATCACGGCGCGGGCGCCCCTGACGAAACGGCATTGATCGGCCAGACTCTTTCAACCGACGATCTTTCTCGGCCAACGATTTTATTCAGCCAACAGCGACTTTGCTCGATCGACGACCTGTTTCGGCTGATAAAGCATCAAGGAGGCAATGATGAACGAATCCGTGCTCGTAACGGCAGAGGAGCTGCGGCAAAGCCTGGCTGGCGATCGCCCGCCGCTGGTGCTGGATTGTCGTGCCCGCCTGGACGCCGCCGCGGCAGGAAAGCGGCTTTGGCAGGAATCGCATATTCCTGGCAGTTACCACCTGGATATGGACCGCGATCTCTCGAGACCGCCCGGCGACGGTGGCCGCCACCCGCTGCCGTCTCATGAGGCCTTCGCGGCGACGATCCAGCGTCTCGGCATCGAGCCGCAACGCGCCGTGGTGGTTTATGACGATAGAGGTGGGCAGCTATCGGCAGCTCGCGCCTGGTGGATGCTGGCTTGCTGGGCGGGGCATCCCGACGTGCGGGTGCTCGATGGTGGCTTGCCCGCATGGCAGGCCGCTGGCGGCGAGCTGGCGACTGACGAGCCGGCACCGTCGTTGAGTAGTCAATGGCAGCCGGATTTCGACGATACGATGATCATCCCGGTACGAGATCTGCTGGAAGAAGGTGGCTTGCTGGTCGATGCCCGAGGCGAAGCTCGCTTTCGTGGCGACGAGGAACCTATCGATGCGGTGGCGGGACATATCCCCGGCGCAGTCTGTCGGCCCAGTAGTACCAATCTCGAGGCGGATGGGCGTTTCAAATCACCCCAGTGGCTGGCGGAAGAGTTGCCCGGGGGCGATAAGGTGACGGCATACTGCGGCTCCGGCATTTCGGCCTGTCACGATATCCTGGCCTATGCCGTGGCGGGTCTGCCGCTGCCGCGACTTTACGCGGGATCCTGGAGCGACTGGATTCGTGACCCGTCGAGGCCGATCGCGACCGGCGAGTAAGCCCGGGCTCGCCCGGGAGCTGCAAGTCATAAGCTTCAAGCTGGAAGAAAAAACCGCCCCAGGTGCTTGCCGTGGGGCGGTTTGCTTATGCTGTCTTCGAGCTTCGAGCTTCGAGCTTCGAGCTTCGAGCTTCGAGCTTCGAGCTTCGAGCTTCGAGCTTCGAGCTTCGAGCTTCGAGCTTCGAGCTTCGAGCTTCGAGCTTCGAGCTTCGAGCTTACATATTGGGATAGTTGGGGCCGCCGCCGCCTTCGGGCGCTATCCAGGTGATGTTCTGGGAAGGATCCTTGATGTCGCAGGTCTTGCAGTGGATGCAGTTCTGGAAGTTGATCCGGAACTGCGGTTGTCCTTCTTCCTCGACCACTTCGTAGACGCCGACCGGGCAGTAGCGCTGCGCGGGCTCGGCGTATTCCGGCAGATTTCTGGCGATGGGAATGTCCGGATCGCTCAGTTTCAAATGGCAGGGCTGGTTCTCGTCGTGGTTGGTGTTCGACAGGAACACCGAGGACGGCTTGTCGAACGATAGCTTGCCATCGGGTTTGGGATAATCGATCGGCGTCGACTCCGTCGCCTTCTTCAACTGATGGTCCGGCGTGGTGTCGTGCTGCACCGGCAGCTTGCCGCCCAGCAACTGGTCGACGAAATTGAAGGCGCCGCCGCCCACGGTGCCGAACCGATGGATGGCCGGGCCGAAGCTGCGGCTGGCCTGCAGCTCCTGCCACGCCCAGCTCGACTCCCAGGCCTGGGTGAAGGCGGTAAGCTCCTGACCGCCCTCGTCGCCGGAAGCGATGGCCTCGAACACGCTCTCCGCCGCGACCAGCCCCGATTTCATCGCGGTGTGAATGCCCTTGATCTTGGCGAAATTGAGCGTGCCGGCGTCGCAGCCCAGCAGCAGGGCACCGGGCATGGTCATTCTGGGCAGGCAGTTGGCGCCCCCCTTGGTGATCGCGCGAGCGCCATAGGCGACACGTTTGCCGCCTTCGAGATGGCGTTTCAGCAGCGGATGGTGCTTCATGCGCTGGAATTCGTCGAACGGCGAGAGATAAGGGTTGCGGTACGCCAGATCGACGATCAGCCCTACCATCACCTGCTGATTGTCGCCGTGATAGAGAAACCAGCCGCCATGGCTGTCGCCGCCATGGTCCTTGTCATTCAGGGGCCAGCCGGAGCCGTGCAGCACCAGGCCGGGCTCATGCTGCTCGGCGGGCACGTCCCACAGCTCCTTGAAGCCGATGGCGTAATGCTGCGGGTCGCGGTTCGCATCGAGATCGAAGCGAGAGATCAGCTGCTTGCCGATATGGCCCCGTGCGCCTTCGCAGAACAGCGTGTACTTGGCGCGCAACTCCATGCCGGGCATATAGTTGGCAGTCTCGCTGCCATCGGCGGCCACGCCCATGTCGCCGGTGATGATGCCTCGCACGATCCCTTCGTCGTCGACGATCGCTTCCTGGGCGGCGAAGCCGGGAAAGATTTCGACACCGAGTTCTTCGGCCTGCTCGGCCAGCCAGCGGCAGAGGTTGCCGGCGCTGATGACGTAGTTTTTCGTGACGTGGCTTTTCGTGGCCTGGCTGTCGCTGCCATGACCGGTGTTGTGCATCGTCTTGGGTACCAGCGCGTTGGGCAGCTTCTGGGCCTTGTGGGCATCCTTCAGCAGATAGAGCTCGTCGCGCAGTACCGGCGTGTTCAACGGCGCGCCACGCTCGGCCCAGTCCGGGAACAGTTCCGACAGCGCGCGCGGTTCGAACACGGCACCGGAGAGAATGTGCGCGCCCACCTCCGAACCCTTCTCGACCACGCAGACGGAGAGCTCCCGTTCGGCCTCGTTCGCCTGCTGCATCAGGCGACACGCCGCCGACAGGCCGCTGGGGCCCGCTCCCACGATCACTACGTCGAAATCCATGGATTCACGTTCCAAACCCGATCTCCTCGCTTGCTGGCAGGATGCGTGCCGCCATGCCTGCCCGGTCCGTTCGTCGACGACTGATGGCCGCCGTTTTTTATAGCCTAACGTGAGTCAGCTGCCTGATGTTATGCCAACAGGCGCTTTTCTTATGCGAAGGTGCTGCTTCGGCAGCACCCCTTTGATGCGCTATCATCGCATTTTTCGCTCGTTCCTGTCCCGATGGCGCACCAAGCTGGGGCAGGAGGAGCGCCGAGTTGACCCGAGCTGGCGTCGGCGTGATTCTGTCTCCGCCGACGTTTTTGTTGCCCGGCATTCCGTCATGCTGACGATCGCCGATATTTCGATCGTCGATGCCGACCAACGCCTGCGGGGGTCGGTTTGTCACTAGTCTGCGAGGACACCCATGAAAGTACTCGTCGCGGTCAAACGCGTCATCGATTACAACGTCAAGATCCGGGTCAAGCCGGATCACTCCGACGTGGATCTGACCAACGTCAAGATGGCCATGAACCCCTTCTGTGAAATCGCGGTGGAAGAGGCCGTTCGTCTCAAGGAGAAAGGCGTCGCCACG
The DNA here is from genome assembly GCF_976982775.1 of Salinicola sp. NYA28a. Next base: position 2,204,941 of record NZ_OZ334582.1, on the reverse strand, counting down.
GAGATCGTCGCCGTCACGGTCGGCCCCAAGGCCGCTCAGGAACAGCTTCGCACGGCGCTGGCGCTGGGGGCGGACCGCGCCATTCACGTCGAGACCGACGAGCGCGTCGAGTCGCTGGCGGTGGCCAAGCTGCTCAAGGCCGTGGTCGATGAAGAGCAGCCCGACCTGGTCATTCTCGGCAAGCAGGCGATCGATACCGACAACAACCAGACCGGCCAAATGCTGGCGGCGCTGAGCGGTATGGGGCAGGGCACCTTCGCCTCGGAGGTCGCCTTCGGCGATGGCGTCGAAGACGGCTACGTGCGCGTCACCCGCGAGATCGATGGCGGCCTGCAGAGCGTCGCGCTCAAGCTGCCTGCGGTGGTGACCACCGATCTGCGCCTGAACGAACCGCGCTACGCCAAGCTGCCGGACATCATGAAAGCCAAGAAGAAGCCGCTGGACAGCCGGACGCCGGAAGCCCTCGGCGTGGCCGTCTCCAGCGGGCTTGAGCTGCTCAAGGTCGAGACGCCGGCCGAGCGCAAGGGCGGTGTCAAGGTAGGCTCCGTGGACGAGCTGATCGACAAACTCAAGAACGAAGCCAAAGTGCTGTGAAAGGAGCTGATTGCATGAGTATTCTGGTCCTGGCCGAACACCATGAAGGGCGTCTCTCCGCCGGCACGGCTCATGTCGTCGGCGCTGCCCGAGCCATTGGTGGCGATATCGACATCCTGGTCGCTGGCGAGAATGTGGCCGCCATCGCCGAAGCGGCCGCCAAGCTCGATGGCGTCTCCCGCGTGCGAGTGGCCGACGATGCGGCGTACGCGCATCAGCTGGCCGAGCCGCTGGCGGATCTACTGGTCCAGTTGGCCGGCGACTACAGCCACGTGCTCGCCGCGGCATCGACCGATGGCAAGAACGTGCTGCCGCGGGTTGCGGCGCTCAAGGACGTCTCCCAGATCTCCGAGATCCTGAGCGTCGAGAGCGCCGATACCTTCAAGCGTCCGATCTATGCCGGCAACGCCATCGCCACGGTGCAGTCCAGCGATCCGCTCAAGGTGATCACCGTGCGCACGACGGCGTTCGACCCGGTGAGCGAAGGCGGAGCCGCGACCATCGAGCCCGTGGATGCCGTCGTCTCCAACGCGCTGTCGCGCTTCATCGGCGAAGAGCTCGCGCAAAACGAGCGCCCGGAGCTGGGTGGCGCTCGCGTGGTCATCTCCGGTGGCCGAGGCATGGGCAACGGCGACAACTTCAAGCTGCTCGACGGCATCGCCGACAAGCTCGGCGCCGCCATCGGGGCTTCTCGTGCCGCGGTCGATGCCGGCTTCGTGCCCAACGACATGCAGGTCGGGCAGACCGGCAAGATCGTCGCTCCCGAGCTTTATATCGCCGTCGGCATCAGCGGCGCGATCCAGCACCTGGCGGGCATGAAGGACTCCAAGGTGATCGTGGCGATCAACAAGGACGACGAAGCGCCGATCTTCCAGGTGGCCGATTACGGTCTCGTCGGGGATCTGTTCGAGATTCTGCCCGAGCTGGAGCAGAAGCTGTAGACGACTCGCCTACGCGATTCGCGATCCAGAAAGCCGGTACCTGCGGGTACCGGTTTTTTTGTGCCTCGCCGTTCAGCGGAGGTCGCGGGTTGTCACTGGAGCGCCAGGTTATACGGATTGATAATTGTTCTTGTTTGTATTAGCGTATCGCGTCGAATTCAGCTTCGTTACACCGCTGGTTAGCGGTGCTTGTCACCAGCTTGTTGTCACGGCTCATACGCAAGGAGATAGCGTGGTGCATGATTCCCCGCGGAAACGAGCAAGTGCACGCCTGTTGGCGTCCTTTCTCGCCGCCATGAGCCTGGGCGTTGCCAGCACGGCGCCGGCCCAGGACTCGCTCAGCCAGGCCAGCATCGAGGCCCAGCAGACCCAGGCCGAACTTCAAAGCCGTATCGACAACGCCGACGACGCCACGCGGGAAGCGCTGCAGCGCCTGCGCCAGGCCAGCCAGCAGGCCGACCGGCTCGAGAGCTACAACGCCGAGCTGGCACCAATCGTCGACAACCAGGCCAAGCGCATCGCTTCCGAGCAGCAGGCGTTGACGCAGATCTCCGTGACCCGCGAGGGACTGCCGGGGGAGATGCGCGAGATGGTCGAGCAACTGCGCGCGATGATCGAAGCGGACATGCCGTTCCTGCGCGACGAGCGTCTGGCCCGCGTCGACGACCTGGAACAGATGCTGGCCCGCGATGATGCCTCGCAGGCCGACAAGCTGCAGCGAATCTTTTCCGCCTGGCGTACCGAGCTCGCCTACGGGCGGGAAATGGACCAGTGGAGCGGCCCGCTCGAAGGCGCGCAATCCGACGCGGCGAGTCAGGGTAGCCAGCTCGCGCGGGAAGTCGACTATCTACGGGTCGGGAGAACGGGCTGGTACTACGTCACGCCGAACGATCAGGCCGGTGGCGTCTGGAGCATCGCCAACGGCGAGTGGGAAGCGTTGGACGGCGATCAGATCGACGAGGTCCGTCGCGGCATTCGCATCGCACAGGATCAGAGCGCGCCGGCCTTGTTGCACCTGCCGGCATCGCTGGTCGTCGAAGACGGACAGTCAGCGACGGAGGGGCAGTCATGAGACGGACAGTCATGAAGCGTCATGCATGGTGGTCAGCGCTCTCTTTCGTGGCGATGACGCTATTGCCCATCGTCGCCAGTGCTCAGTCCGGCGACGCGTCGGGTAGCGGATCGCACTCGATGCAGCAGGTGCTAGAGACGTTCCGGGCCGACAGCCAGGCCGCGGAACAGCGCGATACCCAGCGGCTGGAGACATTGCTGGATGACCGTGAGGCGTTGCAGCAGGCGGTCGCCGATGCCGAGCAGCGGCTGCAGGACGCCCAGGGCAGGCGCGACCAGCTGGAATCGCGCCAGACGGACCAGCAGCAACAATTGGCGGCGCTACAGCAGCAGCGCACGGAAGAGGCCGGCGATATCGGTGATATCTCCGGAATCGTCAAGCAGCAGGCCAGCGAGCTTCGGGATGCGCTGGGCGAGAGCTGGCTGACCGTCGGCGGTGATGCGCAGTTGCCTCCGCGGCTCGACGATCGCGGCCTGATCGACCTGCAGACGCTGGATCGGGTGCGCCAGGATCTGGCGGGCCTGATCGCGGAAAGCGGCCGAGGCGTGCGGTTCCAGGCGCCGGTTGCCGGGCCGGACGGCGATGTCGCCCAGCGCCCCGTGGTCCGTCTGGGGGATATCGTCGCCTTCAGCGACGGCGATCTGCTGCAGCGAATCGGCGACGACGGTCGTCTTTCCGTCGTGGCGGCAACGCCGGGCGATGCTCGCCAGGCCTTGCAGGCTTTCCAGCAGGGCGAGGGCAACCAGATCGTGGTCGATCCCACCGACGGCGACGTGCTGGACGCGCTCGCCCAGCAGCCGAGCCTGTGGGAGCGGTTCCAGCAGGGCGGCTACGTCGGTTACGTGATCGTCGCGCTGGGGATCATCGGGCTGCTGGTGGCGCTGATACAGTATGTCTACCTGCTTCGGGTCAGCGGGCGCATGCGTCGGCAGATGCGGGCGCCGGAGTCCCTCAGCGACGACAACCCGCTGGGGCGCGTACTTCAGCGCTTCGCTGCGCTGGGCCGCGACCACGCGCCGGAAGCGCTGGAGGCTCGGCTCGACGAGGCGCTGCTGGCAGAGCAGCCGCGGCTGGAGCGGGGCCAGCCGGTCGTCAAGCTGATCGCTGCCGTCGCGCCCTTGCTGGGGCTGCTGGGCACGGTGACCGGGATGATCGTCACCTTCCAGTCGATCACCGTGTTCGGCACCGGCGATCCCCAACTGATGGCCGGCGGCATCAGCCAGGCGCTGGTGACCACCGTGCTGGGTCTGATCACCGCCGTGCCGCTGCTGTTCGTCAATACCGCCCTGAGCAGCCGCAGCCGACGATTGATCGGTCTGCTGGAAGGGCGCGCCAGCGCGGTGCTCGCCGAGCATCTCGAGGCCGAAACGGCCGCTGTCGCCCATGCCGAGGAGCGCCGCCATGGTGTCCGCGCTTGAGCCGATCCGCTGGCTGATCGGCGCTGGCGGCGAGGTGCTGGTGGTGATCATGCTGGTGGCGATGGCGCTGTTCGCGATGTCGCTGGAGCGGCTGTTCTACTGGCAGTTCACTCATCGACGTGCCCGGCGTGTGCTGATCGAGGCGTGGATTCAGCGTCGCGATCACTCGAGCTGGAGCGCGCTGACCCTGCGCGAAGTGTGGACGAGCGAACTGATCGCCCGGTTACGCCTGCCGTTGCCATGGCTCAAGCTGCTGATCGCGGTCTGCCCGCTGCTCGGGCTGCTGGGGACGGTGACGGGCATGATCCAGGTATTCGACAGCCTGGCTCTCACCGAGAGCAACCAGGCCCGCGCGATGGCCGACGGCGTCGCCCAGGCCACGCTGCCCACGCTGTGCGGCATGGCCGTTGCCGTGGTCGGCCTGCTTTTCGTCACTCGTCTGGAACAGATCATTCGGCGCGAGGATCAGCGGTTGCATGACCGCATGGCCCGCGCCGTGGAGGACTCTCATGCGTAGGCGCCGCTTGCGGGAAGCCAGTGACGATTCGACCGGCATCGATCTGACGCCGATGCTGGATGTCGTTTTCATCATGCTGATCTTCTTCATCGTCACCACCAGCTTCATCAAGGAGAGTGGCGTCGAGATCCAGCGGCCCGAGTCGAGCGAGGCCACGGCGCGCCAGGATACCCAGGTGCTCGTCGCCATCACCGGCGAAGGCGCGGTCTGGGTCGACGGCGAAGCGGTGGATGCCCATCGCGTCGGCGCTCGTGTCGCGGAGCTGGTCTCCGGTGATGGCAGCGTCGTGGTGCAGGCCGACAAGAACTCGACGACGGGCTTGCTGATCGAGGTCATGGATCGCATCCACCAGGCGGGTGTCGATAACGTCGCCGTGGCCGCCAACCGGGATGCCGGCTGATGCGTAGAGTGGCAGGCCTGATCGGCGGCGCGCTGCTGGCGCTGCTGCTGTTCTATCTGTTGGCGCTGCTGGTGGCTCCGCCGGAACCGGATCGCACCCAGATCGTGACGCCGACGGCGATCTCGATGGTCGACGCGCCGGAGCAGGAACAGGCGCAACCGACGCCAACGTCGCCGGCCTTGCCGACGCCGCCGAGTGCGCCACCGCCGCCCCCGGCGGCGGCGCCCGTACCTGCGGCGGAGACGCCGAGCCCGGTGGAGATTCCGGAGCCGCAAACGCCGCCCATGGAGGCGCCGGACGTGACGCTGGATGAATCGCTGCCCGAGCTGAGCGAGGCGCAGCCAGAACCGGAGCCAGAACCGAAACCCGAGCCGCGTCCTGAACCGCAACCCGAGGCTCAGCCGGAACCCCAGCCAACGCAGGAAACCGTGGCGGATGCGGCGCCGCAGCCGGAATCCGAATCCGGCCCGCCGCAGTCGGAACCCGCACCGCAGCAACCGCCGCGAGGAACGCAGGCATCGCCGCGCGATGTCGGCCAACTGCAGCCTACCAGCCGGGTCAATCCGTCCTATCCGATGCGTGCGCGCCGGCGTGGCCTGGAAGGTTACGTGGAGGTGAGTTTCATCATTCAGCCTGACGGGCGCGTCGATACCGACAGCCTGCGAGTGATTGACGCCGATCCCGCCAATGTGTTCGACCGTGCCGTCGAGGAGGCGGTATCACAGTGGCGATTCCCGCCGGCCGATGACGTTCGGCGGGCCACGCAGCGTATCCAGTTCCAGTTGGAGGGCTGATCGTGAGTTCAACGACGGTTCGTCGTCTGGGCAAGCGCTGTCTGTCGCTGGCGCTGGTGGGCCTGATCGGTTGCGGCGGTATCTCGCTGGCCAGGGCCGAGGGTCCGGCGCTGCGCGCGGACATGATCCAGGCGCTGCAGTCGATGCAGTCGCAGCTCGAGGCCGGCGACGACGCGGCGGTGGCTACCCGCGCTGCCGACTCGGCCTCGCGCCTCGAAGGCGGCAATGCGGCCGACCGCTGGGCGCGCGCTCTGTTCCTGCAACTGGCGGCATCGGCCAATGCTCATCAAGGAAACAAATCCCTGGCTGCGGATCAGTTGGCCGAAGCGCGTCGCATCGACGATGTCCCTGACGCGCGCCGTCTCTCGTGGCTGCATCAGGAAGCACGGCTGCGCTTGAGCGCCGGCCAGACACGGCAGGGCGCGGATCTGCTCACCCAATGGGTCGAGCGCAGCGGCGGAGACGACGCTTCGCGCTGGCTGCTGGTTCAGGCGCGGGCATCGCTCGAAGAGTGGTCGGCCGCGGCCAACTCGCTCGATCGGCTGAGAGCGTCCGGCACCGAGGGCTGGAGCCAGTCGCAACGGCAATTGGCGAGTACGGTCTACCAGCAGGCAGGGCGCTTCGACGACGCCCTGACGCTGCTGGGTGACGATGCGAGTTCGCCGGACGTCTGGCGCCGGGCCGCGGGGCTTGCCCAGCAAGCCGGTGATGATGGTCGTGCCGCAGCGATCTGGGAAAGCGGCTGGCGCCGAGGTGTGCTGACATCGGACGACGATCTGGTGCGGCTGGCCAGACTGCACATCGCCGGGGGAACGCCGGCGCGTGCCGCCGAGCATCTGGAGGATTGGCTGGATAGCGGTCGGCTGAATTCCAGCAGCGCCAACCTGCGCCTGATCGCCCAGGCCTGGACGGCCGCTCGTGATCATGACCGTGCGCTGTCGGCCTGGCAGACGCTGGCCGAAAAGCGCGGCCGGGCAGAGGATTGGCAGCAGTTGGCCGAACTCGCTTACGGTTGGGGCGAGTGGCAGACGACACGAGACGCACTTTCCCGTCTGCGGGAGGTCGGCGGCGAGATTTCCGGACGGGACTGGTTGTTGCAGGGCTTCGCCTCGCTGCAGCTCGGCGATCGGGAGGCGGCCCGCAATGCCTTTCAGCAGGCCAGGGCAGCGGGCGTCGAGCAGGCGCAGCAGTGGCTGGATTCGCTGGGATCGGCGTAGCGGTGGTTCGCTCACGCGATGGTCGGTTTTGGTAAGGTGGCGAATTGTGGCGTGAGCCGTTCTCCACTGATCGCGCCTTGATCATCCTTGTGCTCGTTATTGCGAGGGGCAAGCCCCTCGCGCTCCCCTTTTTTGACGCCACAGACGGCGAAACCCTGAACGCTGGATCGCTGAACTCGGGTCGGCGCGAAAGGGCATCCTGCCCAACGCGCCTCTTGCGACATCCATGTCGCAAGACCCGGTTCAGCGCTCAATCGTTCAGCGCCGTCTGGAAGGCGTCAGGAGCGAAGCATTCCATGACGATGGCTCGATCGACCGTTCACGCCTCCGCCAAGGATTACCGTTACAAAAAACTCGTGAATGGAACTCACGCCAGCTCGAACTCGGTCAGTGGTAAGTTCGTTCTGCTTGAATTTGTCGCTATAGTGAATTTGTCGCCATAGGAAACGAAACTCACGCCAGCTCGAATTCACTCCACACCGGGGCGTGGTCGGATGGCCGTTCCATGGCGCGCAGGTCATAGTCGATACCCGAGCGACGCGTGGCGCGGGCCAGCGGCTCGGTGACCAGGATGTAATCGATACGCAGGCCGCGCTTGGGCTCGCGATCGAAACCCTTGGAGCGATAGTCGAACCAGCTGAAATAGTCGCTGCTGTCCGGGTGGCAAAGTCGATAGCTGTCCTCGAGCCCCCACGCCTTTAGGCGCTCCAGCCATTCGCGTTCCTCGGGCTGGAAGCTGGTCTTGCCTTCGCGCAGCCAGCGCTTGCGATTGTCCTCGCCGATGCCGATATCGATATCCGCTGGCGAGATGTTGAAGTCGCCCATGATCGCGATGCGCTCCGAAGGCTGGTGCTGCGTTTCGAGGAGCGCGTTGAGACCGGCGTAGAACGCCCGCTTGTTGGGGTACTTGGTAGGGTGAGCGATGTTCTCCCCCTGGGGAAAGTAACCGTTCCACACCGTCAGCGGTTTGCCATCGTCCATGTCGAGCGTCACTCCGATCAGGCGGCGCTGCGCCTCCTCGCCATCGTCGGGCAACCCATAATGAACGGATGTCGGTGCTGCCCGGGTCAGCATCGCGACACCGTAGTGGCCTTTCTGGCCATGAAAGTGAACGTGATAGCCCATGGCTTCCACCGCGTCGCGGGGAAACTCGCTATCCTGGACCTTGGTCTCCTGCAGACCGATGACGTCCGGCGCGTGGCTCTCGATCAGCGCCTCGAGCTGGTGCAGACGAGCGCGGATGCCGTTGATATTGAAAGAGACGAGTCGCATCAATCGGAGCCCTCATCCTTCGAGGCGTCGCTATCGGTGCTGGCGGAATGCAGCGGCAGCGGCGGGGCGCTCTGACGCTGGCGCTTGCGCTCGGCCTGCAGTTTTCGCTGCTGGGTCTTCTTGTCGACGTAACGACGCGATGGAGCGACTTCATCGGGATTGTCATGGCGCCAGCGGCGATAGTCCTTGCGCTTGCCGGTACGGATCGTCACCTTGTCGGCCAGCGACCGGGTCTTTTTTCTGCGAGTCATGCGCGCAACCTGTCAGTATTCAGCGGGAAATCCAGCGATATAGCGATATGGGCATCGGCATTGGAAACTCTCGACCGCCAAGGCGGTGTTCCCGGAGCCAACGATAGCCCACATTCTAACAGGGGAAGGGGGCTCTGCCATCGGCTAGCCGCGACGTTGAACCACTGGGCTCGCGACGTTGGACCACTGGGCTCGCGACGTTGGACCACTGGGCTCGCGACGTTAGCGGGCCAGAACTGGTACAATGTGTTCGGCTCGCGCCGGGCCTGGCCCCGGCGAAGTCGATCATCGTCGCGTCGAGGGTTCGTCCTTGAAGGCGTGAATGCCGGCCCGCCGCGCCGTAGATGGCGCCGCCGAGCAGGACGCCAGCCGTCGCGAGTCAAACCGTCAATCGATTTCGGACATTCGTCATAACTATGAGTGAGTCTGACAACACCCAGCCCCCGGCACAGAACCGCAGACCCAAGCGGCGTCGGCGCAAGCCACGTAAATCGCAGTCGCGGAACACTTCCAACTGGTCGCTGAAACAGTTTCAGGTCGAGCCCGTTGCCGGACGCTGGCGGTTTCATGATTTCGACCTGCCGACATCATTGATGCGCGCGATCCAGGCAGAAGGTTTCGAATACTGCACGCCGATCCAGGCCGAAGCGCTGAAGCATACGTTGCTCGGCGGCGACGTGGTCGGCAAGGCACAGACCGGCACCGGCAAGACTGCGGCTTTCCTGATCTCGATGCTGGCCTATTTCCTGGAAGAAGAAGCGCCGGATGGCCAGAAGCCGGGAACGCCGCGGGCGCTGATCATCGCGCCTACCCGCGAACTGGCGCTGCAGATCGAGAAGGACGCCAAGGCACTGGCCCGTTTCACGTCATTGCATGTGGCAAGCGTCGTCGGCGGCATGGACTACCAGAAGCAGCGGGATCAGCTGAGCAAGAACCTGGACATTCTGGTGGCCACGCCGGGGCGTCTGCTCGATTTCCAGCAGAAGCGCGACATCGATCTCTCCCAGGTCGAGGTGCTGGTGCTGGACGAAGCCGATCGTATGCTGTCGATGGGCTTCATTCCGGACGTCAAGCGCATCATCCGCTATACGCCCAAGCGCGAGGAACGCCAGACCTTCCTGTTCTCGGCGACCTTCACGCCGGATATCCTCAACCTCTCCGAGCAGTGGACCCAGAATCCGGCCCACGTCGAGATCGAGGTGACCACGGACAACGCGGCCAATATCGACCAGCGTGTCTATCTGGTCAGCGACAGCGAGAAGCGCAAGCTGCTGTTCAATCTGGTCAGCCAGGAAGCGATGGAGCGGGTGATCGTGTTCGGCAACCGTCGCGATCTGGTACGCGAACTGGACCAGATGCTGCGCGACCAGGGCGTCAACGCGGCGATGCTCTCGGGCGACGTGCCGCAGAGCCAGCGAATCAAGACGCTGGAGCGTTTCCGGGAAGGCGAAGTGACCGTGCTGGTGGCGACCGATGTTGCCGGTCGTGGCATCCATATCGAGGATGTCAGCCACGTCATCAACTTCACGCTGCCGGAAGATCCTGAAGACTACGTCCATCGTATCGGGCGGACCGGCCGTGCGGGCGCGAAGGGTGTGTCGATCAGTTTCGTCGGCGAAGAGGATGCCTTCTCGCTGCCGGAGATCGAGAACTACATCAACGGCAAGCTGCCCTGCGAGCATCCGCCCGAGTCCATGATGTCGTGAGCCGATGCTTTCCTGAGCGGCTGACATCGTCAACGGTTCGGCTCTCTCGATCGTCCACCGTCGGTGGGCGATCTGTTTCTGACCTTCCTTCCCCGGAATGCGCATGCTCGACGAACCCCTCAAGCAAGAGATCCAGGAGGCTTACCGGCGCGTGCTCGAAGGGTTGGAGCTCACCCCGCGTTACGGTCAGCGTCTGATGATTGCGGAGATCGCGCGCACGCTGGCGTCGATCGAGCGAGATGATCAGGGCCGAAGGACGTCCAACGAGCACGTCTGTGTTCTGGAAGCGGGTACCGGTACCGGTAAAACCCTTGCGTATCTATTGGCGGCGTTACCCGTCGCCAAGGCGCGCGGCAAGCGGTTGGTCATCGCCACTGCCACGGTGGCACTGCAAGAGCAGGTATTGAATCAGGACCTGCCGATGCTCAAGGCGCACAGCGGGCTCGATTTCGAATACGCGCTGGCCAAGGGTCGGGGGCGTTACCTGTGCGTGGCCAAGCTGGATCAGGCGCTGGAAGGCGCCGAGCCCAACCCGACGCTGTCGCTGTTCGAGCAGACCATCGCCACGGACGCCGGCGGTGACTTCCCGCAGCTGATCCAGGAGATGGCCGATACCTATGCCTCGGGCAACTGGGAAGGGGATCGGGATAGCTGGCCGGTCGCCATCGACGATCGCGACTGGCGACGGCTGACGGTGGATCATCGCCAGTGCACCAATCGGCGCTGCGGCCATTTCGGCGCCTGTGCCTATTTCCGCTCGCGCCGGCATCTCGAGCAGGCCGATATCATCGTCGCCAATCACGACCTGGTGCTGGCGGACCTCGCGCTGGGCGGAGGCATGGTACTGCCGTCGCCCAAGGAGTGTATCTACGTCTTCGACGAAGGACACCACCTGCCGGACAAGGCGCTGGATCACTTCTATCATCGTTTCGGGATTAACGGCACGTTGCGCTGGCTGCGGACGTTGAAGAAGTCGCTGACGGAGTTGAACACCGCGCTCGGCGCCCAGCCGACACTCGGCCGCTTGCTGGCGACCTTCCCCGAACGCATCGCGGCGCTGGAGCCACGTCTCGGCGACGCCTACGCCATGGGACATCAGATTGCCGGGCTCGGATCCGGGGCAGGCGAGGAGACGCAGCATTTCCGCTTTCCCAACGGCCGGGCGCCGGAGCCGCTGGTCGATCTGGCCCAGCAGCTGGTCATTCCGTTCGCCGAGTTATCGCGCGATCTGGAGACGATGAGCGATATCCTCCGCGAGAGTCTCGACCCGGACAAGTCCACCGGGCTCCCGCGGGAGCAGGCGGAACCGTGGCTGCCGCTGACGGCGCTGCTCCACGGCCGCGCGCTGGAAGCGCATGCGCTGTGGTCAGCCATGGCCAAGCCGGATCCGGCGGGGCAGGCACCGCAAGCGCGATGGTTGACGTTCCAGAACTTCGGTGGCGAGCCGGAGCTGACCTTTTCGGCCAGCCCGGTATCGGCGGCGGAGACACTGGCGCGGCATCTCTGGGGAACCTGCTACGGGGCGGTGGTGACCTCGGCGACGCTGACGGCGCTCAATCGTTTCGAGCGATTGCAGGAGCGGGCCGGCCTGGCCAATCGCTATCGCTACCAGCGCCTGCCGAGCCCTTTCGACTATTCCCGGGCCATCCTCAGTGTGCCGAGGGAAGCGGTGGAGCCCGGCGATGCCAAGGCGCACGACCGTTCCATCGTCGAGTTCATCGAGGGGCTGGAAGATGACGAAGCCGTGCTGGTGCTGTTCTCCTCGCGCAAGCAACTGCGCAGCGTGGCCGATGCGTTGCCGGAACCCTGGTCGTCGCGCCTGCTCTCGCAGGATCGGCTGCCCAAGCGCGAGCTGCTGGAGCGCCATCGCAAGGCGGTCGACGACGGCGGCGGTAGCTTGATCTTCGGGCTGGCGAGTTTCGCCGAGGGGATCGATCTTCCCGGTCGTTATCTCACCCACGTGGTCATCACCCGGCTGCCGTTTTCGGTGCCGGACGATCCGGTCGGCGCCACGCTCGCCGAGTGGATCGAGAGTCAGGGCGGCAACCCGTTCATGCGGATATCGGTGCCGGATGCGTCGATCAAGCTGGTGCAGGCGTGCGGGCGGCTGATCCGCAAGGAGAACGACAGCGGCCGTATCTCGCTGTTGGATCGGCGTGTGCTGACCCGGCGGTACGGCAAGGCGTTGCTGGACGCGCTGCCACCGTTTCGGCGTCAGATCGAAGGGGTGGAAGCAGGCGAGCCGGCCAGGAACTGACGGGGGCCGCGTTGCCGCCGCCAACAAAAAACGCCCGGTGCCGTGAATTGCGGCACCGGGCGTTCTGCTTGAACGGTCGTCGTCCTGGGATCAGTCGTCGGAACGCTGGCGCGACTGGAGCACGGACTTCAATTGCTCGGCCATCTCGGTCAGCGTGCGTTCGGTGGTCGGCCAGTCGATGCAGGCATCGGTGATCGAGACGCCATACTCGAGTTGACTGCGATCCTCGGGAATCTTCTGGCTGCCCCAGCCGATGTTGGATTCGATCATCAAGCCGATGATCGAGCGGTTGCCGTCGAGAATCTGGTGGGTCACGTTCTCCATCACCAGCGGTTGCAGTGCCGGGTCCTTGTTGGAGTTGGCATGTGAGCAATCCACCATCAGATTGGCTTTCAATCCGGCCTTGTGCAGTTCCTGCTCGGCCAGCGTGACACTGACACTGTCGTAGTTGGGCTTGCCGTTGCCGCCCCGCAGAACGACGTGGCCATAGGCGTTGCCCCGGGTCCGGATCACCGCGACCTGACCCGCCTGGTCGATACCCAGGAAATTGTGCGGGCTGGCGACCGACTGCAATGCGTTGACTGCCACGTCCAGGCTGCCGTCGGTGCCATTCTTGAAGCCGACCGGGCCGGAAAGGCCGGAAGCCATTTCACGGTGGGTCTGGGATTCGGTGGTGCGGGCCCCTACCGCGGACCAACTAATGCAGTCCTGCAGATACTGCGGCGAAATCGGATCGAGCGCCTCGGTGGCCAGCGGCAGGCCGATTTCGGCCAGATCCACTAGTAGCCGGCGAGCGATGTGCAAGCCTTCCTCGATCTCGAACGAGTCGTTGAGGTGCGGATCGTTGATCAAGCCCTTCCAGCCCACCGTGGTTCGCGGCTTTTCGAAATAGACGCGCATGACGATGTAGAGGCTGTCGCTGACGGCATCGGCAAGCCGACGCAGACGCCTGGCGTAGTCGCGGGCGGCATCGGGATCGTGAATCGAGCAGGGGCCGACCACGACCAGCAGGCGCGGATCCTCGCGATCGAGAATGCGCTGGATGGTCTGACGCCCTTCGATGACCGTGCGCTCGGCGGATTCCGAAAGCGGAATGTTCTGCTTCAACGCTTCCGGGGTAATCAGGACATCCTGGGAGAGAACGTTGAGATTGTTGACCTGCTGTTCCGACATGCTGGGGCCCGTTGACTCTGATGGTGACTGCGCGTGGAGCGCGTACTATGGGGGTTGCAGGGTACAAAAATCAACTTTCCGGCCCCGTTGTGCCCTGCATGCCGGGGATCCGGCGCCGGGAGCGCGACTTGATGGGGCGGGTTAAAACAGGAACACTGGCCGGCTTCGCGTGCTAATCCATCGTTTCTGTTATAACTTGCACGCCTGTCATTGAATCGTGAGCTCAAAGGGCTCCAGGTGGGATCATGAGCGTATTATCTCCTAGTCACCACACTCGTTATCGCTGTGTCATTTCACTGCTCCAGGCCCTGCAGCTTCCGGTGCCCAGTCGTACGGGGAGGCGTTGAATGGGTGTCCGAGAGACCGATCAGCAACTCGTCGAACGCGCCCAGAAAGGGGACACCCGAGCTTTTGATCTTTTGGTCAAGAAGTACCAGCACAAGATTCTCGGTCTGATCAGCCGCTATGTTCAGGACCATTCCGAAGTTCAGGACGTTGCCCAAGAAGCCTTCATCAAGGCGTATCGCGCCCTGGGCAGCTTTCGTGCCGAAAGTGCCTTCTATACCTGGATGTATCGCATCGCCATCAACACGGCAAAGAACTATCTGGTATCGCGGGGGCGGCGTCCTCTCGGTAGCGATCTGGATATCAGCGATGCCGAGATCGTCGACCAGAGCGGGCGTCTGTCGGATATCGAATCGCCGGAAGCGGCGATCGCCCGCGATCAACTGGAAGCCGCCGTGTTCGAAGCGATCGAGCAACTGCCGGATGATCTGCGCACCGCGATCACGCTGCGTGAATTCGACGGGCTTTCCTATGAAGATATCGCCACGATCATGGAGTGCCCGGTGGGAACCGTCCGATCGCGGATCTTCCGGGCGCGCGAGGCGGTCGACAAGCATATCGAACCGTTGCTGGAACACGGTGGGCGAGACGCGGTCAACGGCGCTTGAGCGACGCAGGATCAATAGGTTCGGGAGCGCCGATGGCGATCGAATCGAGAAAGATGAATCGAAAATGAACTGTCATCGATTTCTGTCGTCATAGTGGGGCAGGTAATAGCCAAGCCGTCGTCGGCTGGAGACAATCCGGCGACGAGGGTCCGGTGACGCAGGTAGCGGGCAAGGGCATTGCGGCCTTCGAGGATCGCAATGGCACGCCCCCAGATGTCGCCCTGAGTGTCGCCGTCATTCAACACGTGGCAAGCCGCAAGGCGAGTGTGAGGGTGTGACTATGAAGCAGGTATACGAATCGTTTTCCGCATTGATGGATAACGAGGCCGATGAATTCGATCTGAGGCGGGCGCTCAAGACGCTGGGCACGTCGCCGCAGGAATCCGATACCTGGCGTCGATATCACTTGGCCCGCAGCATGATGCGGCGCGAGCGGGATGCGATCGTCGATATCGATATCTCCGGCGACGTGATGGCGGCGCTGGCGGATGAACCCCGGCCCGTCGCGGAACCAGCCAGCGAGCCGGTCAGGCGCCACTCGTTTTCCATGATGGGCGGCGCTGCCGTGGCGGCGGCGGTATCGCTCATGGTGATCACCGGCGTTCAGGTCTATAACGGCCGCTTTGGCGCCGACACCACCACGTCCTCGGATGTGGCGGCCGCTACGGGTACCTCTGCGGTCAACGAAAGTGCCCAGGCCCAGGCCACGCTGGCCTCCGAAAGTGTTGCCGGCGACCAGAGCGGGGCGATGCAGGCTTCCATGCAGGCGCCGGTCTCCAGCGGGCTGCCCTATTCGCTGGGCAGCGGCAGCTTTGGCGGTGGAAGCTTCGGCGCTGGCAACAACAGCGGCTTGATGACGGTCGGGGAGCAGGTGATGCAGCCGATGTTCCTGTCGCCGAGCACGCGTCAGTCTCCCAACGTCGATATGGAGCAGGCGCAGACGCTGCAATCCTATCTGGAGCGTCACTCCGTCGGCGCTGCCTACAGCACCGGCGACAACTGGATGCCGTTGCTGCGTACGCCGGGCGCACTGTCCGCTCAGGTCGACGGTGCCGGAGCCACGGAAGCGCGTTGATGTTTCGGTTTACTCCCCGGGCCTCTCTGGCTGCGATACTTCCTCTGCTTGCGGTTTCCGGCACTGCCCAGGCTCAAGCGTCCGTCGATGAGCGGGCGATTCCGGAAACTTTCGACTGTCGCGACCTGGCTGCCGCCAGCGATAGCGATGTCTCTCCCGAGGCGCTGTTTCAGCGCAGTCTCTGGGCCAGCCACTGCTATAACTTCAGTGCACGGGCCGTGCGTATCAGTTTCGATGGCGTCAGGACCCTGGCGCTGACGCATAGCGTGCAGCAGGGCGTGGAGACCGAGGCTGCGAGATTTCTGGATGGTCCGCCCGTCGCGGTGGAGAAGCGGGGCAGCGTGAGCCAGGATGCGGCGGGGCAGGGAACGCTGGATTTTACCGCTGGTCTCGCGCCTGGCGCCTTGACCCGACAGATTGCCGGACATTACGACCTCCAACCGATGGAAATCGAGCGAATTGCCGGACGCGCGGCATGGCGTCTCGATATCGAACCGCAGGACGAGCTCCGCTACGGTTACCGTCTCTGGCTGGATCGCGAGACATCGCTGCTGCTCAAGCGTGAAATGATCGGTATCAATGGCCAGATTCTCGAAACCTTTCAGATAACCGATCTGCGAGCCCCCACGCTTTATCCTGATACGCTTCGTCTCGGCCCCGGCCAGTCTCCGGCGGATTCTCCGTGGCACGCGCAGTGGCTGCCTGCCGGGTTTACCTCGCAGCCGATCCCGCCTGATAGCCCTGGTCAGAGCGCACGGATTGAGCACCAGCTCTACAGTGATGGTTTGACCAGCATCAGCTTGTTCGTCGAACCCATTACCGGTAACCGGCGTTCCTTGTTGCCCGGCATGCATCGACTGGGTATCTCCTATGCAGCGGTTCGTCATGTGAATCATGAGGGCCGGCCCATGCAGATACTGGTATTGGGCGAGGCGCCGCCCGAGGTGCTGGCACGTATCGCTGCGCGAGTGACCTGGAACCAAGGGGGCGGTGCCGACGATCCGTCCACTGATATGTCGGACCCTCAGAACGACTCCGACGCGAGTGCTCCCCCCGCCGGCTCCTAGTTTCCTCGCCTTTCCTCTTCAGCCAGTTCTTCAGCCTGTGACGGGGTTTTTCGCTCTTTAGCGCAAAGAAACTTTACATCCCGTTGAACTCTTGGCGTGTTTTCGTATCAATGAAAGTGGTCGCCGTGCCTTGACCGGGCGCGGCGACGATTCGATGGCGTGAGGTTCGTTATCGCCGATTTATCCCTTATGAACATCGATCTAGCTACGTGCGACTCGCCAGAGTCTTCATCGAATGTTAGGAGTGTTTAATGGAACGTATGACAAGATGGTTTGCTCCCTGGCTATTGATGGCCGTCACGTTACTGTCTGTCCAGACGGCGCAGGCCCGCGATCTGCCGGACTTCACCGGATTGGTCAAGCAGGCCGCTCCCGGAGTGGTCAATATCGCCACCACCAGCAGCGTCAGTGCGTCCAGCGGGCCATACGGCCAGCAGGACGTTCCCGAGATATTTCGCCGCTTCTTCGGTGATCAGATGCCGCCGATGCCCGGCGCGCCGCAGGGCGAGGAAGAGCGCAAGTCGCTGGGCTCCGGTTTCGTCATCCGCAAGGATGGTTACATCCTGACCAATGCCCATGTGGTCAAGGACGCCGACGAGATCATGGTGCGTCTCAACGATCGGCGGGAACTCCCGGCCAAACTGGTGGGCTCCGATGCGCGAACCGACGTCGCCCTGCTCAAGGTCGACGCCGACGATCTTCCTACGCTCAAGATAGGCAACTCCGATGATCTCGAAGCCGGGGAATGGGTCGCCGCCATCGGTTCTCCGTTCGGTTTCGATCATTCGGTAACGGCCGGCATCGTCAGCGCGATCAACCGTACGCTTCCGAGCGAAACCTATGTGCCCTTCATCCAGACCGATGTGGCGATCAACCCGGGTAACTCCGGTGGTCCCTTGTTCAACCTCGATGGCGAAGTCGTGGGGATCAATTCGCAGATCTATACACGCAGCGGTGGTTTCATGGGGCTGTCGTTCGCCGTGCCAATCAGCGTTGCCATGAACGTCGCCGATCAGCTGCGCACCGAAGGTCATGTGAGCCGCGGCTGGCTGGGTGTGGTGATTCAGCCGGTGTCCAAGGATCTTGCCGAATCGTTCGGACTCGATGGCACAAAGGGGGCACTGGTTTCCGATGTCAGTGATGACAGCCCGGCGCAGAAGGCAGGCCTGAAGGCAGGTGATGTCATTCTGAGTGCCGACGGGTCCGATATCGATGACTCCACGACGCTGCCACGTCTGATTGGCCAGGTGGCGCCGGGAGCCGAGGTCAGTCTGCAGGTCATGCGCGGTGGCGACCAGCGCAAGGTCGACGTGACCGTGGGTGATTGGCCGGACCAGACGGCGGCCGATGGCTCGCCGTCCAGCGCATCTTCCAACGACCAGACCAAGCTGGGAATTGCGATCAGTGATCTCAGCGATCAGGAGAAGCAGCAGCTGGATATCGATAATGGCGCCCTGGTGCGTCGCGTCGACCCGCGTGGCGCGGCGGCGACGGCGGGTATTCAGCCTGGTGACGTCGTCGTCAGTTTCGATCAGAAAGCGATCGATAGCGCCGATCAGCTGATCGATGCGGTCAAGCAGGCCGACGGTGATCGTGCCATCCCGGTGCGTATCGTCCGGGATGGGACTTCACTGTTCGTAGCGTTGCGCTTGAAGGCCAGCGACTGAGTCGCGCCGGGCGACAGGTTCGGGCCGAGCCCGTCACACAGCCTCGCGAAAGCGAGGCTGTGTACGTTCCGGTTGTCGCTGTCTTTGCCACGGCCATGTCGGTACAATGCGCCAAATTCGTAATCAACCGCGCGACAGGAAGACAACGGTACATAAATGTCGGCGCGGGCGAATCGCTGCGTCGTGCGCTGCTCGAATACTGACCGGACCCCGCGTCATGGCTGGTGCTTCCTGCGCCGCGCGTCGTGCGCTTCATCCCGCTCGACGATTTATCGACGTTTCCCTGGCTACGGCACTCCGTGCGGACCGCGCGCGTACAAATTACCGGTAAGGTTTCAATGGCAGACGCTGCAAGCAACGAGCAACTGAAGTTCATTCGCAACTTCTCGATCATCGCCCATATCGACCACGGCAAGTCCACGCTGGCAGATCGCATCATCCAGTTCTGCGGTGGCCTGACAGATCGTGAACTCAAGGAGCAGGTGCTCGATTCGATGGATCTCGAGCGCGAGCGCGGTATCACCATCAAGGCGCAGTCGGTCACGCTCGACTACCAGGCGCAGGATGGGCACACCTACCAGCTCAACTTCATCGACACGCCCGGGCATGTCGATTTCTCCTACGAGGTTTCGCGCTCGCTCTACGCGTGCGAGGGGGCATTGCTCGTGGTCGATGCCGCTCAGGGTGTCGAGGCGCAGTCGGTCGCCAACTGCTACACCGCCATCGAGCAGAACCTGGAAGTGCTCCCGGTTCTCAACAAGATGGATCTACCCCAGGCGGACCCGGACAAAGTGGCTCACGAGATCGAGGAGATCATCGGTCTCGATGCTCATGACGCGGTACGTGTGTCGGCCAAGAGCGGTCTCAACATCGATCTGCTGCTGGAGCGTCTGGTGCGTGATATTCCGCCCCCCAAAGGCGATCGCGAAGGCCATCTCCAGGCCCTGATCATCGATTCCTGGTTCGATAACTACCAGGGTGTCGTGTCGCTGGTGCGTCTGTTCGACGGCACCTTGAAGAAGGGCGACAAGATTCAGATGAAGTCGACCGGTCGCGATTGGGAAGTGACCGACATCGGCTATTTCACGCCCAAGCAGAACTCCACCGGCATCCTGCGTGCCGGCGAAGTCGGCTTCGTCATCGCCGGCATCAAGGATATCCAGGGCGCGCCGGTCGGCGACACGATCACCCATACCAAGACCAAGGACGTGCCGCGTCTGCCCGGCTTCCAGAAAGTGAAGCCGCAGGTCTACGCCGGCATGTTCCCGGTCAGCTCCGACGACTACGAAGACTTCCGTGACGCGCTCGAGAAGCTGGCGCTCAACGATGCCTCGCTCGACTACGTGCCGGAGAACTCCGATGCGCTCGGGTTCGGCTTCCGCGTCGGTTTCCTCGGCACGCTGCACATGGAAATCGTCCAGGAACGCCTGGAGCGCGAATACGACATCGATCTGCTGACCACGGCGCCGACAGTCAACTACGAGCTGTTGATGGACAACGGTGAGTTGGTCACCATCTCCAACCCGTCGAAGCTGCCCGATATGGCCAACGTGGCGGAGATGCGCGAGCCGATCGTGCGCGCCAGTATTCTGGTGCCGCAGGAGTACGTGGGCAACGTCATCTCCGAATGCGTCAATCGTCGCGGCGTGCAGCTGGACATGCAGGTGCTGGGCAGCCAGATGCAGCTCGTCTACGAACTGCCGATGGCCGAGGTCGTCATGGACTTCTTCGACCGACTCAAGTCGATCTCCAAGGGCTATGCCTCGCTCGACTACAGCTTCGAGCGTTTCGAGGCCGCCAAGCTGGTACGCCTGGATATTCTCATCAACGGCGATCGTGTCGACGCGCTGGCGTTGATCATTCATCGCGATCACGCTCATTCGCGTGGTCGCATTCTGGTCGACAAGATGAAGGAGTTGATCCCGCGCCAGATGTTCGATGTCGCGGTACAGGCAGCGATCGGCGGTCACGTCGTGGCACGAACGACGGTCAAGGCGCTACGCAAGAACGTGACGGCCAAGTGCTACGGCGGCGACACGACGCGCAAGAAGAAATTGCTGGAGAAGCAGAAAGCCGGCAAGAAACGCATGAAGCAGGTGGGTCGTGTCGAAATACCCCAGGATGCGTTCCTTGCCGTTCTCAAAATGAACGAGTAGGAAAACACCTCATGGATTTTTCGTTGTTACTGGTGTTGGCTGTCGCCATCACGGGGCTCGTCTGGTTGCTCGACAGCCTGTTCTGGCGGCGCTCGCGTCGCCAACGCCAGCAGGCCGCCGCACAAGCACAGGGTGGCGAAAAGTCGGTCGACTACAAGGACCCCTGGCCGGTCGACTACGCCCGCTCCTTTTTCCCCGTGTTGCTGGTCGTTCTGGTGCTGCGCAGCTTCGTGATCGAGCCGTTCCAGATTCCCTCGGGCTCGATGCGACCGACACTCGAGGTAGGGGATTTCATCCTGGTCAACAAGTTCAGCTACGGACTCCGCCTGCCGGTCATCAACACCGAAATTGCCGATATCGGGGAACCGGAGCGCGGTGATGTCATGGTCTTCCGCTTCCCGCAGGATCCATCGGTCAATTTCATCAAGCGCGTCATTGGCCTGCCGGGGGATCACATTCGCTACGAAAACAAGCAGCTCTACGTCAATGGCGAACCGGTGCCCAAGTCGATGACCGATCCCGACCCGGCAGAAGCACCGGGCGAAGAACTGTTCGAGGAACACCTCGGTGACGTCGAGCACAGTATCTTCAACAACCCCCAGAGCCCCGGGCCCCAGATGCGGGAGATCGTCGTTCCCGACCACGAGTATTTCATGATGGGCGACAACCGCGACCACTCCAACGACAGCCGTTACTGGGGTTTCGTCCCGGAAAAGAACATCGTCGGCAAGGCGTTTGCCGTGTGGATGCACTGGGATGGTGGATTGCCTAGCTTCAGCACGGTACGCCAGATAAACTGATTCTTATATAGCTGTTGAAATTTCAGTTGGTCGGCCGCCGGCTCCGGACGCGGGATCATGACGGTCCCGTTCTCGGAACAGCGGCAAGACGCGCAACTCGCATAGCGGGCGACGGGCTATCCCGCGCCCGCTTTGCTTCAAAGACAACGATTCTTTGTTTCAAAGATAACGACTCAATGGGAATGACGTGAGTGATCCTCTGCAAGGCTTCAGCCGCCGAATTGGCCACGACTTTCGTGACCCGGCGCTGCTGGAACTGGCGCTGACGCACCGGAGCGTGGGCGGCGCCAATAACGAACGGCTCGAGTTTCTGGGAGACTCGATCGTCAATTTCGTGATCGGCGAGGCGCTGTTCAAGCGCTTTCCGGCCGCGCGGGAAGGGCAGCTGTCCCGCCTGCGGGCCGGGCTGGTCAAGGGGCAGACGCTGGCCGTGGTGGCGCGGGAATTCAACCTGGGCGAGTGCCTCAGGCTGGGGTCCGGCGAGATGAAAAGCGGCGGTCATCGGCGCGATTCGATCCTGGCCGACGCGCTGGAAGGGGTGATCGGGGCGATCTATCTCGACGCCGGTATGGATGTGGCACGCAGTCGCGTGCTGGCCTGGTTCGGGACGCGCCTGGAAGCGATCGACCTGCACAATACGCAGAAGGATCCCAAGACGCGACTTCAGGAGTTCCTGCAGTCCCGCCAGCAGGCGCTGCCGCGATACGAGGTGATCTCGGTGGAGGGCGAAGCCCACGCCCAGACCTTCAGCGTCGAGTGCCACGTCTCCATGCTGGACGAGTCGCCGACGCTGGGCGAAGGCTCCAGCCGGCGGATCGCCGAACAGCAAGCCGCCGAGCTTGCGTTGTCCAAACTCGAACCATCAAAGGGCAAGCGCCAATGACACAGAGCTGTGGTTTCGTCGCTATCGTCGGGCGTCCCAACGTGGGTAAATCGACGCTGATGAACCGCATCCTGGGGCAGAAGATCTCCATCACCTCCCGGCGTCCGCAAACCACGCGCCATCAGGTCATGGGCATCAAGACGATCGATGAAGCGCAGTTCATCTACGTCGATACGCCCGGCATCCATCTGCAGACCCGGGATCGCAACAAGGCGATCAATCGCTTCATGAACCAGGCTGCATCACAGGCGCTGCGCGACGTCGATTGCGTCGTGTTCCTGGTCGACCGCACGCGCTGGACGGATGAGGATCAGGTCGTGCTCGACAAGCTCACCCACGTCGAAGCGCCGGTAATCCTGGCGGTCAACAAAGTCGACTGGCTCGAGGACAAGACGACATTGCTGCCGTGGCTGGAGTCGCTTTCCGCCAGACGCGAATTCGCCGCGATCCTGCCGATCTCCGCCAAGCACGGAACCAACGTGCCGGAGCTCGAAGGCGAAGTCGGCAAGCGCCTGCCCGAAGGTGTGCACTACTTCCCGGACGATCAGATCACCGACAAGAGCCAGCGCTTTCTGGCCGCCGAGCTGGTCCGCGAAAAGGTCATGCGCCAGTTGGGCGACGAGCTTCCCTATCAGATGACCGTCGAGATCGAGGAGTTCCGCGACGAAGGCAAGGTCATCCATATCAGCGCATTGATGCTGGTCGAGCGCCAGGGCCAGAAGAAGATCCTGATCGGTGACAAGGGGGAGCGGATCAAGAAGATCGGCATCGAGGCGCGCCAGGAGATGGAGCGAGCCTTCGACAGCAAGGTCATGCTCAACCTGTGGGTCAAGGTCAAGCGGGGTTGGTCGGACGATGACCGGGCGCTCAAGAGCCTTGGCTACAATCTCGATTGACGAGCATCTCGATTGACGATCCGATCTTCCGATCGACGAACTGATTCGAGCAGGGAACTGCGCGCTCCTCTCAAGAGGCATTGGCCATGACGCCCCAGCCGGCTTATCTGCTGCACAAGCGGCCCTATCGGGAGACCAGCGCCCTGGTGGACGTCATCACGCTGGAGCACGGCCATATCCGCGCCGTCGCCCAGGGCGTTCAGCGGGCGGGGAGCAAGTCCCGCGCCAAGCTGCAACCTTTTGCGCCACTGCATCTGACCTGGATCGGCGACGGCGATCTCAAACGCCTGCGGATGATGGAAACCACCCAGAGCGCGGTGTTGCTGGCCGGTGAAGGCTTGCTTTGTGGACTCTACGCCAATGAGCTGCTGACGCGAGCGCTGCCGGTCGGGCTGCCGACGGGCGATCTCTTCGCCATCTACGCCAGGACGATCGAGCGACTGACCCGGCCGGCCGAACGTGCCACCAGCCTCAGGCGCCTTGAGATCACCTTGCTCGAGGCGCTGGATGCCGAGCCGATCTTTCTCGAGACGGACGACAGCCCGCTCGATCCCTCCACCCGTTACACCTACGTTGTCGAGAGCCGCCGCTTCATGCCCGTCGGTGCGCAGCACCCCGGTTGGGATGGCCGCAGCCTCAAGCTGCTGGCGCGCGGCGACTGGGACGCGTCCGGGCTGGCTGGCCTGAGCAAGGCATTGACCCGAGCGGCACTGGCGCCGCTGATTGGCAACCAGCCGCTACGCTCCCGGGAACTGATGCAACGGCTCAGCCAGCGCCGCCGTCAGGGGCGTGCCTGATTCTCGCTATCGCCGGGCCGGGGAGCGCGTCCCTCGACCCGGGTCCTCTTGTCTTTCACCGCTCCAAGGAGCCCGAGTTCATGATCGCTACTCGTATTCAGTTGGGTGTCAACATCGACCATGTCGCGACGCTACGCCAGGCCCGCGGTACCCGCTATCCCGACCCGGTCCAGGCCGCGCTGCTGGCCGAGGAAGCCGGCGCCGATGGCATCACCTTGCATCTGCGCGAGGACAGACGGCATATCCAGGAGCGGGACGTCGAACTGATCGCGGCCGTGCTCAATACGCGCATGAACCTGGAGATGGCGGTGACCGAGGAGATGATCGCCCTCGCCGAGCGGCTGAAGCCAGCGGATGTCTGCCTGGTGCCGGAAAAGCGGGAAGAGCTGACCACCGAAGGGGGGCTCGACGTCGTTGGCGGTCGCGATGCCATCGCTAGTGCCTGTCGTCGACTCGAGGCGGCAGGGTGCCGGGTTTCGCTGTTCATCGATCCCGAGCCGGCGCAGATTCAGGCGGCATTCGAGGTGGGTGCCCCGGTGGTCGAGTTGCACACCGGTGCCTATGCGGAAACCAGCGGCGAGGCGCAGCGCCTCGAGTACGAACGACTGACCGCGGCGGCGGAATTCGCCGACGAACTGGGCCTGGTGGTGAACGCCGGACACGGCCTGCACTACCACAACGTCGAGGCGATTGCGGCGATCCCTGGTATCCACGAGCTCAACATTGGCCATGCGATCATCGCGCGGGCGCTGTTCGTCGGGCTCAAGGAAGCCGTGGCGGAAATGAAACGGCTGATGGTGGCCGGCCAGGAGTCGGGACTCGTCGCCCAGATTGAATCCTTCGAGCATGACCACGACCACGACCACGACCACGACCACGCGTAAGCGCGTCAGTGGATGCCAGTGACCGTCTGGTCGTCGGCCCAGATGCCCAGACGGTCGCAAGCGGCCATCACTTCACGAAATGCCTCGCCACACGCGTCCAGCGGGTGTCGGCGAGCGCGGCTCTCCAATGTCTCGCAAGCCGCCGCCAGCTGGAGCGCGCCGCAGTAGCGGCAACCGCCGCCGAGTTGGTGGGCGATCTCGGCAAGCTGCTCGGCATCGCGACACTGCCACGCAACACTCAGTTCGTGTCGATACCCGGGCAGCTCTGCAATTAACTGGGCCAACATGTCTTCGGCGAGCGCCTCGCGGTCGCCACTGACCCGGCGGGCCTGGGCCTTGTCGACGACCGGTAGGTCGCCCGCATGAAGGGGCCACGGCGTTCGGGAGACGTCTGTACCCGGCGACGAGGTCGTTCGTTCCGAGGGCGGGCGTAGGGGCATCGTCAGATACCTCGCCAGCACGCTTCTCAGCAGACTTTCCTCCAGCGGCTTGATCAATATCTCGTTGATGCCGTCGTCCGTCGATCGGCTTCGTTCGTGCGCGTTCGGTTCGGCGGTCATGGCGATGACGGGCTTACGCTTCCATTCCCGATTCAGCCGTCGCAACCGGTGGATCGCTTCGAAGCCGCTGGCATCGGGCAAGTGCAGGTCCACCAGAACCAGATCGATGGTTCGTTTCGAGGCGATGGCGATGGCTTCGGCGGCGTTGCCCGCCACCACGACCTCCGTGCCGATGATGGGAAGCACTGCGTCGAGGTAGTGCTGCGACACCTCGTCATCATCGATGACCAGCACTCGAGGGCGTGGGGGTAAATCCTGCTGACGATGCTCGGCGAGCATCCTGGCCAGGGCTCGCCCCAGGCTATATCGGGAGATCGGCAAACGGAGGATGGCGCTTCCTTCCGGCAGACGCCAGGTTATCGGCCGCGTCGGGGTGAGATTGGCCACCAGCAGACAGGGGCGGCGCATGGCGTCGAAGCGTTGTTGCCAGATTCGGTGGGTCTCGGGAGCGAGGGCCTTTTCGTCGATGCCGATGATCGATAGCTGACACGTGTCACCTGTCGCGCTCAAAGAATCCGCTTCGCTCAGCGATTTCGGGCGTGCACGCCAGCGTTTGAGCGCATAGTCGAGCCTGTACGCCAGCCGGGCATGGGGTTGCCATATCGCGATCTCCGCGCCTTCCAGATCGAACTCCGCGGGGCGAACATAGGGCTCGCAGGCCTCCAGCCCGATGCTGGCGATGACCGTGTTGCCCTTGCCCGAACGGGCTCCCAGGGCCAGCGACCCGTTCATCTCCGCTGTCAGGCGCTGGCAGATTGCGATACCCACGCCGGTGCTGGCATCGACTGCCTCGGCTCGCCCTCGTTCGAGCGCTCGCTGCAGGCGCTGACGATGTGATGGATCGCGGCTGCCGCCATCGCTGACGCTCAAGCGCAAGCGGACCGCGCTACCTTCACGGCTCTCGAGAACGACGCGAATGACGATATCGCCTTCCTCGCCGTATTTGATGGCATTGTTGATCAGATTGGTCAGCAGTTGGCGGATGCCGATGTCGGCACCAACGAGGCGAGGGGGAACGTCGTCATAGACGGTAGCCAGCAAGGTCATGCGCTTCGCTTGCGCCAACGGCGTCTGCAGACACAGGATCTCCCAGAGTACCTCGGCGATATCAAAGACGTGATCCGTCCGGCTGCGATTGTCCCCCAACACATGGTCGACGGTATCGAGCAGCCCGGTGGAAGCCAGATGAATGTGGCGGAGCCATTCCCGTTGCTGCGTATCGAGAGGGCTGTTCTCCAGCAGGCGACAGAACCCCAGCACCCCGGACAGCGGCGCGCGTAGCTCATGACTCACGTAGGTCAGATCACTGTCCGGGCTCACTTCCGGTGCGTGAGTCAATGATGACGTCGGGAAAAGCGACGCTTTGGCGCTGGGCGCTGTCCGGTCACGCGTCGTACGGTCAAGAGGTGATCGCCGCCAGACCAACGTCAACGGAATCAATAGCAGCAGTGACAGCAGCGGCAGCCAGAGGTTAAAAGGGCGGTCAGGGATGGAGTTGGCGCGTAGAGGATCGAGACTCAGATCCAGCCAGTAGCGGTGCGGCGACTGTGGGAGAACGAAGGTCTCCAGCGGTTGTATCCATCTCCGAACCCCATCGTGGTTCCAGGTGCGCAATGCCGATGAAAGCGTCTCCAGTGCCGCCGGAGGAGGGGCCGTCCCCGTGAAATCCCGGACTTTGCCGCTTTCATCTCGGAGGGTGGCGTTGACGATAGCCGGGTCGCTGGTCAGACGGGCCAGCAGCTTGTGCACCCGAGGCATGTCCTCGTTCTGCGCGGCCTCAGCCAGCGATGGCGTGAAGACACGGTTGATGCTTTGCAGCCGTCGGGACAACATCTGATCATTGGCACGACACCATTCCCAGGCATGCCACCCGGCCAAGCCGAGCAGCAGCGCGGAAAATAGTATGAAAAAAATGATCAGCCCGCGTGAAACCATTAAACCCTGAAGCTCTTGCGTTTTCATGGAGTTTTATCGGCGAAGGTCTGAAAAACCGTAGCCCTGCCAGTGACTCGAATCGGCAATGCCATAAAACCGATCGCCCATTATGGATCGAGACGGCGATGCCGACACACGAGCCGTCGCCGTGTCCTGGATGACCGCTGTCATGTCCCCCGCCGGCTTCGATATACTATTACCATTCCATTTACTGGTTCTCGGCCGGCCGCTTTCGTCATTGGTCCGGTTCGAAACCGTACAAGCTCTGGCCCCAGGAACTTTTCTATGGCATTTCCCACGCTCGCGCAAACCGTTGGCAATACGCCATTGGTGAGACTCGCCCGCATCAATGCCGGGCGCGACAATACGATTCTGGCCAAGCTGGAAGGTAACAATCCGGCAGGCTCGGTCAAGGATCGCCCGGCGCTCTCCATGCTCCGCGAAGCGGAGGCTCGGGGCGATATCTCGCCGGGAGATACGCTGATCGAAGCGACATCCGGCAATACCGGCATTGCACTCGCCATGGCCGCCGCGGTGATGGGGTATCGCATGATCCTGATCATGCCGGACAACGCCTCCAGCGAGCGCAAGCAGGCCATGGCGGCCTACGGCGCCAGGCTGATCGGCGTCAGCAAGGAAGCCGGCATGGAAGGGGCGCGGGATCTGGCCGACGAGATGATCGCCCGAGGCGAAGGCAAGCCGCTCAACCAGTTTGCCAACCCCGACAATCCGCTGGCCCACTACCGTACCACCGGTCCCGAACTGTGGGAGCAGACCGCGGGGCGCATCACCCATTTCGTCAGCGCCATGGGGACCACCGGCACCATCATGGGGACCTCGCGCTATCTCAAGGAGCGCAACCCGTCGATCCAGGTCGTCGGCCTTCAGCCGGCGGACGGCGCCAGCATTGCCGGCATCCGGCGCTG
Organism: Salinicola sp. NYA28a; assembly: GCF_976982775.1. The sequence continues at coordinate 2,176,730 of NZ_OZ334582.1, read as the reverse complement.
GCCCGAGGCGTATCTGCCCGACATCTTCGAACCGCAGCGAGTCGACAGCGTGCTGGACATCGGCCAGCAGGAAGCCGAGGAGCACATGCGCCGCCTGGCACGGGAAGAGGGAATTCTCGCCGGCGTCTCCTCCGGCGGAGCGCTGGCGGGGGCGCTGAGGGTCGCCGAACAGGTCGACAACGCCGTGATCGTGTTCATCGTCTGCGACCGGGGCGATCGCTATCTCTCCACCGGCCTCTATGCGCCGGACGCCTGATCATGGCGATGCTGGGGAAAAAGCGGTCACCGGTCGTACGTCGCGAACGCCAGACGTCGCGGCACGCACCGGCAGCGAAAGCCGACGACGGCTCGCTGACCATCGAGCGACTGGCGCATGACGGGCGTGGCGTAGCGCGAAACGCCGAAGGCAAGACGGTGTTTGTCGATGCCGCGCTGCCGGGAGAGCGGGTCGACATCGCGATCCATCGTCAGCGCAAGCGCTATGACGAGGCTCATGTACGCGAGCGCTTCAACGCGGCCGAAGAGCGTGTGGAACCGCCCTGTATCTACGCGGCACGCTGCGGCGGCTGCGATCTGCAGCACTTGAGCGTCGAGGGCCAGCGCGAGCACAAGCGCCGGGTACTGGTCGATCTGCTCAAGCGTCAAGCCATTGATGCCCCGGAAGAGATAGCGATGCTGTTCGGCCACGATGCCGGCTATCGTCGTCGCGCCAGGCTGGGCGTCAAGTGCGACGCGCAAGGTCGGGTTCATCTCGGGTTCCGCGCGCGAGGCAGCGAGCAGCTGGTCGACATCGACAGCTGCCACGTGCTGGCGACGCCGCTGGCGGCCCTGTTGCCGCGCCTGCGTGCACAGCTGGAGTCCCTCGAGGCGCCTCGTCATGTGGGGCACCTCGAACTGTTGCTGACCGATGCCGACGTGGTCACCGTGGTGGTGCGGCAGCTGCGCGACGTACCTGGTGACGAACAGTGTTGGCGAGCCTTTTCCGAGCGCGAAGGTGTGGCCTGTGCGTTGCGCCGAGGCCGCGAGTCGACCAGCCTGGTCTGGCTTGGCGACAGGCCAGAGCTGGTCACGACGGTCGACGGCGGCGATCGCCGACCGGTGTCGCTCGCGCTGGCGCCGGGTGATTTCCTGCAGGTCAACGCCGAGATCAACCAGCGCCTGGTCGACACGCTGCGAGACTGGCTCGCCCCTGGCGGCGGGGAGCGGCTGCTCGACCTGTTCGCCGGTATCGGCAACTTCTCGCTGGCGCTGGCTGGTGACGTTGCCAGCGTCACGGCGGTCGAAGGGAGCAATGAGATGGTCGAGCGGCTGCGAGACAATGCCGGCCGCAACGGCCTGGACGTCTCGGCATTGCAGGCCGACCTCAGCGCGCCAGGCGCGACGATCGAAGCGCTGATTGCCGAGCACGATACGGTATTGCTGGATCCGCCGCGGGACGGTGCCGATGCGGTTTGCCGACAGCTGGCGGAAAGCGACGTGGCGCGGGTGGCTTATATCTCCTGCGATCCCGCGTCGCTGGCACGGGACGCGGCGCATCTGCTGGCGGGAGGCTACTCGTTGTCGCGTCTGGCAATGGCCGACATGTTTCCGCATACCGCCCATCTGGAGTCGCTCGCGCTGTTCGAGCGGCCACGGCGGCGGGTTGGTGGTCTCGGAAGTCCGATTTCGGGAGGCAAGCACTAGCATGGTGAAAGTGCGAGAGAGCGAGCCGCTGGTCGATGGCAGCGTCGATCTGGATTTGTGGCTGAAACGACTGCAGCAGGATGTCGAGTTGCGAGCGCCCGAGCGAATACGCCAGGCCTGCGAACTGGCCCTCCGGGCCAGCGAGCGGGATGCCCACCAGGGCGTGGCCGAAGCGCTCCCTGACCAGACACTGCTCACCGGCCTGGAAATGGCCGACATCCTTAGCCAGCTCAAGCTGGACCAACCCACGCTGGAAGCGGCGATTCTCTATCGCAGCGTCCGTCGCGGTCTGTTGAGTCTCGAGAGTGTCGCCAAGCAGATGGGCGGCGAAGTTGCCAAGCTGATCGAAGGGGTGCTCAGCATGGCCGCGATCAGCCAGCTTCAGGCGCCCAAGCACGGACTGTCGCAGCACAACCAGCAGGACAACCTGCGCAAGATGCTGGTGACCATGGTCGACGACGTCCGCGTGGCGCTGATCAAGATCGCCGAACGGACCTGCATGCTGCGACAGGTCAAGGACGCGTCCCGTGAAAAGCGGCTGCGCGTGGCGCGCGAGGTATTTGATATCTACGCGCCGCTGGCCCACCGGCTGGGCATCGGCCAGATCAAGTGGGAGCTGGAGGATCTGGCCTTCCGCTACCTGCACGAGACCGAATACAAGTCGATCGCCAAGCAACTGGCGGAGAAGCGGCTGGATCGAGACCGTTATATCCAGGATGTCGTGCATACGCTGGAAACGCTGCTCGAACGCCAGGGGATACTGCGATATCACCTGGACGGTCGCGCGAAGCATATCTACTCGATCTGGCGCAAGATGCAGCGCAAGCGCATCGATTTCTCCCAGGTCTACGACGTGCGCGCGGTGCGCATTCTGGTGCCCGAAATCGCCGACTGCTACACCACCCTCGGTATCGTGCATTCGCGCTGGCATCATGTGCCCAACGAATTCGACGACTATATCGCCAACCCCAAGAAGAACGGCTACCAGTCGCTGCATACCGCGGTGATCGGCCCCGAGAACAAGGTGCTCGAGATCCAGGTACGTACCTTCGCCATGCACGAGGAGGCGGAGCTCGGCGTCTGCGCGCACTGGCGCTACAAGGGGATGGACACCAACGCCAAGAGCCGGAGTTACGAAGAGAAGATCGCTTGGCTGCGCCAGGTGCTCGAGTGGCAGGAGGAGGTTGGCGATGTCGGGGATTTCCGCGAAGGGCTGGCGAGCGATGTGGCGCCGGATCGGATCTACGTGTTCACCCCGGACGGCCACGTCATCGACATGCCGCAGGTCGCCACGCCGATCGACTTCGCCTACCGCGTGCATACCGAAATCGGCCACCGCTGCCGCGGGGCCAAGGTAGACGGCCGTATCGTCCCGTTAACCTACCTGCTCAAGACCGGCCAGCAGGTCGAGATCCTCACCGCGACCAAGAGTGCGCCGAGCCGTGACTGGATCAACCCCAACCTGGGCTATGTCCGCACCTCGCGCGCGCGCTCCAAGATCCAGGCCTGGTTCAAGCTGCAGGCGCGGGAGCAGAACCTCGACGAGGGCAAGGCGATCTTCGACCGCGAGTTCCGCCGGCTCGACATCGACGGCGTCGACCTCGAACGGCTGGCGGGGGCGGTCAACTACACCTCGGTGGATGACATGTACGCCGCGATCGGCGCCGGCGATCTTCGCATCGGCCAGGTGCTGCATCAGGCGCAGCAGCTGTTCGGCGAGAGCGACGATCAGGAGCAGCTCGACCGGCTGCTGACCAAGCCCAGGCGCCACCAGGGCAAGGAATCCAGCGACGGCATCACCGTACTTGGCGTCGGCAATCTCAAGACGGCCATGGCCAATTGCTGCCACCCGGTGCCGGGGGACCAGATCATCGGCTACATCACCCAGGGTCGCGGCGTCACCATTCACCGCCAGGACTGCGCCAACGTGCTGCAGCTGCGCAGCGAGGAGCCACGGCGGATCGTCGATGTCGAGTGGGGGCAGAAAGTACGTGCCCAGTACCCGGTGGATATCGAGATCGAAGCGTGGGATCGCTCCGGGCTGCTGCGCGATGTCACCCACGTACTCTCCAGTGATCGCGTCAACGTGACCTCGGTCAACACGGTGACGGACAAGCTGGACAATATCGCGCGGATGCGGATCACGCTGGAAATCGACGGGCTGGAAGCGCTGGAGCGCATCTTCTCGCGCATCCAGCAGTTGCCCAACGTGATCGACGTCAAACGGCTGCGCCAAGGCCATGCTCAGGGACAGGAGTCACGATGAAGGACGAAGGCACTGCACCATCGCCCGATGCTGGTCGCCAGGATTCTCGGCGACATACGCTCGATGACCTGCTGACTCTGATGGCCGTATTGAGAGACCCCCGGCACGGCTGCCCGTGGGATATCAAGCAGGAGTGGGACACCATCGTTCCGCATACGCTCGAGGAAGCCTACGAGGTCGCCGATGCCATCGAGCGGCGGGCGTTCGACGAACTGCCGGGCGAGCTGGGCGATCTGCTGTTCCAGGTCGTCTACTACAGCCAGTTCGGAAGCGAGGAAGGGCGCTTCGACTTCGGCGATGTCGTCCATACCTTGACGGCAAAAATGCTGCGCCGCCATCCGCACGTCTTCCCCGACGGCACGCTGGAGTCCCGGCGAGGCGATGACGAGATCGCCGAGAGCCGGGTGAAGGCGCGCTGGGAAGCGCTCAAAGCCGAGGAGCGCGAGGTTCGCCATACTTCGAATCGAAGCAGGGCCTCGGCGCTGGACGACGTTCCGACCGCCTTGCCGGCTTTGAGCCGGGCCGCCAAGCTGAGCAAGCGTGCGGCCGGCCAAGGCTTCGACTGGCCGGATGAACGTGGCGTCATCGACAAGATTCGCGAGGAGCTCTCCGAGGTCGAAGCGGCGCTGGCCGAAGACGATCGGGCCCACGCCCAGGAAGAGGTCGGCGACCTGCTGTTCGCCGTGGTCAACCTGGCGCGCCGTCTGGGGTGTGACCCGGAGCAGCAGCTGCGCCGCACCAACGCCAAGTTCGAGCGCCGCTTTCGTCATGTCGAGCGGGCGCTGGCGGCAGATGGCTCGCGCATCGAGTATGCCTCGCTGGAGGAGATGGAGCGCCACTGGCAGGCGGCGAAGCAGGACGAAAACGCCTGAATCCTTCGTTGAGGTCGTAAATTTACGACTAATGTCGTTTTTCCTGCCGGTCGACTCCGTCCCGCAGATCGTTATGCTGAACCCTAAAGGGCTTTTGACGATAGGGCTTTTGACGATATCGGTCTGTCCGGGCAGGGGCGCCACACGGTGCCCCTGCTCCACCATCTTGGGAGGGATGCCATGAACTCGGAAGTGGAAACGTCGCTGCATGAATCGCTGCGGGACAACGTCAGGCTGCTGGGCGATAGTCTCGGCCGCACCATTGCCAAGGATCTCGGCAGCGAGTTCGTGGACCGCATCGAGCGTATCCGCGCCCTGGCCAAGAAAGGACGGCAGAGCGCCGAGGAAGCGGACCGCCGCGAGCTGATCGACTACCTTCGCGCGCTCCCCGAGCAGGAATTGCTGCCGGTCACTCGTGCGTTCAACCAGTTTCTCAACTTCTCCAATATCGCCGAGCAGCACTATCGGGCGCGCTTTCGGCGGGTCGAGGATTACAAGCCCGGCACCCAGCCCGATCTCGGCGAGCTGCTCCATCGGGCCTCGTCATCGGGACATTCCCCGCGCCAGCTGGTCGATGCCATCGCCGACATGCGAGTCGACCTGGTGTTGACGGCGCATCCCACCGAAGTCATTCGCCGCACCCTGATCCAGAAATACGACGCCATCGATCACTGCCTGCAGATCATCGAGACCAGCGCCGACCACCCGGAAGTGCTGCAGCGCGCGCACGGCCGCCTGGAAGAACTGATCGCCCAGTCCTGGCACACCGACGAGATCCGCCACGAGCGCCCCACACCCGTCGACGAAGCGAAATGGGGGTTTGCGGTGATCGAGAATTCGCTGTGGGAAGCGGTGCCGACGTTCCATCGCGATCTGGACGCGCTGCTGATGGAGATCGCCGGCGAGCGCCTGCCGCTGGAAGCTTCGCCCATCCGCTTCGCCTCGTGGATGGGCGGCGACCGGGACGGCAATCCCAATGTCACGGCCAGCGTGACCGAAGAAGTCCTGCTGCTGGGACGCTGGATGGCGGCCGATCTCTACCTGCGTGATCTCGAACAGCTCAAGGCCGAGCTGTCGATGTGGAAGGCCAGCGATGCGCTGCGGGCCGAGATCGGGGACGATTCCGAGCTCGATTCTCGACAAGCAGCAGAACCTTATCGCGCCCTGCTCAAACGGCTATCGACCCGGCTGGAGGCGACCCGGGCCTGGTCGCGGGCGCGGCTCGACGGTGAACCGCCCGGCGACGCGCCGATCATCGAAACGCGCGAACAGCTCTTCGCGCCGTTGCTGACCTGCTATCGCTCGCTGTGCGACGTGGGGCTGGAGACCATCGCCAACGGCGTGCTGCTCGACACGCTGCGACGAGTGACGGTCTTCGGCGTCAACTTGGCCAAGCTCGACGTGCGCCAGGATGGCGCCCGCCACGCGCAGGTGCTCGAGGAGCTGACCCAATACCTTGGCATCGGCCATTATCAGGACTGGGACGAGCCGGCACGGCAGGCGTTTCTGCTCGAGGAACTGGCCTCGCCGCGACCGCTGATTCCTTCGCGCTGGGAGTGCTCGGCCGAGACCCGCGAAGTGCTCGATACCTTCGGCGTCATCGGCCGCGAGCATCGCCAGGCGCTGGGCACCTACGTCATCTCCATGGCGCAGCAACCCTCCGACGTGCTGGCGGTGGCGCTGCTGATGAAGGAGGCCGGCAACGGCGTGCGTCTGCCCATCGCGCCGCTGTTCGAGACGCTGGACGATCTGGATCGGGCCGGTGACGTGATCGAACGTCTGCTGGCGCTACCGGGCTATCGCGAGGTCGCCGGCGATCACCAGGAAGTGATGATCGGCTACTCGGATTCGGCCAAGGATGCCGGCCAGCTGGCGGCTGCCTGGGCTCAGTATCGGGCCCAGGAACGGCTGGTCGAGGTGTGCCGCGAAGGCGGCGTGTCGTTGACCCTCTTCCACGGCCGCGGCGGCACCGTCGGTCGCGGCGGCGGTCCGGCCCATGCCGCGATCCTGTCGCAGCCGCCCGGCTCGGTGAACGGCAGCCTGCGGGTGACCGAGCAGGGCGAAATGATCCGCTTCAAGTTCGGCCAGCCCGATATCGCCCTGCGCTCGATGGAGATCTACGTCTGCGCGGTGCTGGAAGCGACGTTGCTGCCGCCGCCCGCGCCGCAGCCGGTCTGGCGCGAGGAGATGGATCGCCTGGCCGGCATTGCCCACCGCGCCTACGTTGGCGTCGTGCGCGAGGACCCTGATTTCGTGCCTTACTTCCGGGCGGTGACGCCGGAAGGCGCGCTGGGCCGGCTGCCGCTAGGTTCGCGTCCCGCCAAGCGACGCCAGGAGGGCGGTATCGAAACGCTGCGTGCCATCCCCTGGATCTTCGCCTGGACGCAGACCCGTTTGATGCTGCCGGCCTGGCTGGGGAGCGGCGAAGCGTTCTCGAAGCGACTGGAAGAAGATGGCGGGCTCGACAGATTGCGCGAGATGCGCGAGCAGTGGCCATTCTTCGGCACCTATCTGGACATGCTCGAGATGCTGCTGGCCAAGTCGGATCCGCTCATCGCCGCCTACTACGAAAAGCGCCTGGTCGACGATCCCGCCCTGACGCAACTGGGCGAGTCGCTGCGCCAGCGCCTGGGGGATCTGGAGGCCGTGCTGCTGCGGATACTCGATCAGCGCCAGTTACTCGAGAACACGCCGCTGATCCGTCAGGCCATCGAGGTGCGAAACCCCTACATCGACCCGCTGCATGGCCTCCAGGCCGAACTGCTGCAGCGCAACCGCGATGCGGACGGCGACATCACCCCGGAGCTCTCCCGGGCGCTGATGGTCACGATGGCAGGCATCGCCGCTGGCCTTCGCAACACCGGCTAGCCACCCGAGCCTCGCCAATCCTGCTATAAGGATAGTGACTGCGAGACGCGATCGAGGACGGACCGACGACTGGTCGGCCGTCCTCCGCCATCCGGCCGCGGTCACCGTCGGTTCGGTCACGGGGAGTGCGGCATGGAGTTCAAGGATTACTATGCGGTGCTGGGTGTCGAGCGGGATGCCACCCAGGATGAGATCAAGCGGGCCTATCGCAAGCTGGCGCGAAAGTATCATCCGGACGTCAGCAAGGAAGCCGACGCCGATGCCCGTTTCAAAGAGCTGGGCGAGGCTTACGAGGTGCTGAAGGATCCGGAAAAGCGTCTCGCCTATGATCAGGTGGGGCGAGGCCAGCGGGCCGGGCAGGATTTTCGGCCGCCACCGGACTGGGATACCGGATTCGAGTTCAGGGGCGGTGGTTACACGCAGGAAGGCTATTCTCGGGAAGACAGTGCGGCTTTCAGCGATTTCTTCGAGTCCCTGTTCGGCCAGCGCCGGGGCTTTGGCTCGACGGGCTTCGGCTCGGACGGCTTTACCCATGGTGAGTCCGACGGCGCTCGGTATCGTACCCGCGGCGCGAGTGTGCGCGGCGAGGATCATCACGCCAAGGTCGCGATTGCACTCGAGGATGCCTATCGCGGTGCAGCGCGGACGCTGACGCTCCAGAGCGGCGAAATCGACGAGCAGGGCAGGCTGCGGTCTCGTCATCGCACGTTGAAGGTGCGCATTCCCAAGGGCGTGAAGCAGGGCCAGCGGATCCGATTGAGCGGGCAGGGCGAGCCGGGTCTTGGCGGTGGGCCGGCGGGCGATCTCTACCTGGAGATCGAATTCGAGCCGCATCAGCGCTATCAGGTGGAAGGGCGCGACGTCACGGTGAAGCTCCCCGTCGCGCCCTGGGAGGCGGCATTGGGCGCCACGGTTACGGTCCCGATGCCCGAAGGTTCCGTGGAGATGAAGATTCCACCGGACTCCCAGAGCGGGCGGCGCCTGCGACTCAAGGGCCGCGGTATACCCGGTCAGCCGCCGGGGGATTGCTACGTGACCCTGGAGGTCGTCCTGCCTTCGGCGAAGCGTGACGACGTCAAGGCAGCCTATCGCCAGCTGGCGGCGGTGGCAGGTTTCAATCCCAGAGCGGACGCGGAGAACGGATCATGACCATCCACGACCTTACCGAGATGCCGGTCGACAATCTCGACGAAACCCCCGTTCTGACGCTGGGCGAATTGTGCCGAGCCTGCACGGTCCACGCTGAGTGGATCATCGAACTGGTCGATGAAGGCATCATCGAGCCCAGCGGGCGTCGGCGCGAGCAGTGGCGTTTCTATGGCGCTAGCCTGCACCGCGTGAAGGTCGTAAAGCGCCTGCAACGGGATCTCGGCGTCAATCTGGCCGGGGCGGCACTGGCGCTCGAACTGATGGATGAGGTGGCAAGATTGCGTCAGAGAGTCGGCGAAAGCTAGGCTTTGTCTGAAAACTGCCTGCGCTCGGCCATACGGCGTTAAAAATCGGCTCAAAGTACTCATTTACACCGCGTAAACTCCGTCTTTTCAACGATTTTTGCCTTGTCTGACCTTCGCTCGACGACTTTTCAGACAAAACCTAGGGGGCTGTTTTTCGATATCGTTGCCGCGTCATGAATCCGCTTTGCAGCTGGATAGCCTGAATATCGACCGGGAAAACCGCCAGGTAGCTCCCGGTCATGCGTCATATTGGTAAGTTTACGACTAAAGTCGTGTCGCTGAAAAACCGCTCTCATCATCAAAATGAGCGTGCTAGGCTTGTTTGAACTTCCCGCTTTTTCTGCGATTCCCTCATGCCAATCATGACAACGGAAACGCGGGCGTTATCGATCGATATCGACCCGCTGATTCTCGATGCCGCTCGTAGCTTAATCGATTCATCAAAACGCCGAATTCTCGGTCTGGTCGGCGCACCGGGTTCCGGCAAGAGCACGCTGTCGGAGGCGCTGCTCGCTGCGCTGGGGGATCAGGCGCAGGTTGTGCCGATGGATGGTTTCCATCTTTCCAATCGCCAACTGGACGCATTGGGGCGTGCCCAGAGGAAGGGCGCGCCGGACACCTTCGATGCGTTCGGCTACCGCGATCTGCTGCATCGTCTTCGCGCTAGTTACCGCAATCGCGAAACCGTGTATGCCCCCGGTTTCTATCGGGCAATCGAGGAACCCATCGCCGCCAGTATCGCGGTCGCGCCGGGAACGCCTCTGATCATTACCGAAGGCAACTATCTGCTGCTCGAGGAGGAACCCTGGCCTCGAGTGCGGGCCATGCTGGACGAAGTGTGGTTTCTCGATGTCGATCGGGAACCGCGGGAAGAGCGCCTGGTGGCTCGGCATATGCAGTTCGGCCGTACCGAAAGGCAGGCACGGGAGTGGGTGCGAACGACCGACGCCCCCAACGCCGAACGCATCGAGGCCGTGGCCGCCAGCGCCGATCGCCAGTTGTTGTGGAACGGCACCAGCATACGATTCAAATCGGTTTGATCGCCCGCCGGGCGCGAGAAGACTCGTGGCTTGCCGACTGTCGATGCGGTCGGCAACGGTCAGTGCGGCGTCGTTCGATAGAGTGCATCGATCGTGGCGACGTCGAGCCCATGGCGGCGCCCCGCCTCGATCAGCGGCCTCAGGATCGCATCACGCTCGGTGGGGCGGCCGGCGAGCACGTCCTGCAGCATCGAAGACCGATTGGCGGCAGTAGTCTCGATCACGCCGTCGACGAGCGCCTGCCAGCCCGCGTCGGGTGGCAAGACGTCTTCGGCCTGCATGATTTGGGCGATCTCCGCTACCAGCGCGACGATCCAGGGCCGGAATCGGGGCCCGGCCAGTTCGCCGTTGCGAACACGATGGCTGGCGGTCAGCGGATTGATCACGGCGTTGATCGCGAGTTTCTGCCATAGCCGCTGGCGGATATCGCGACATGGCGCGGCCGTGATGCCGGCTCGGGTCAGGCGCTCGGCAACGTTGGCCGCCAGGGCGAGGTGACGGTCGGCGAGATCGCCGATCCAGGTCTTGCCGGTGGCGGCATGAACCACATCGGGTAAAAGGCCGGCCGGATCGGGTTCGTGACGATAGGCGGCTTCAGTGGTCGAGGCGCAAAGCACCGGCCCGCTCCAGCATTCGGTGATGTCCGGCTGACTGCGAAAGCCGTTCTGCAACAGCAGCAACGGCGTGGCCGGCGCGAGACGGGGCGCTAGCGCGTCCAGGGCCGCCTGTGCATCGTGCGATTTGGTCGCCAGTACCACCAGCGCCGGCGCTTCGTTTCCGGATGGCCGGTTTGCCCAATCACTCACCTGCGCACGTCGCAGGGCTATCCGTAGATCCCGGCCTTCCAGCGTGCGCAACCGGATGGCGGGCGGTGCCGGGCGTCTGCCGAGCAGGATCACGGGATTCGTCGGCGCGAGGGCGGCGGCAAACAGCTGGCCGAGCGCACCGGCGCCGACAATAAGCCACGGGCCACCGTCGGGCGACGTCGCGGGCCGGGCAAGTTCGGGTCCGGCGTGTTCGGGGCGAATCGTCATGAGTCGGGCTTCCTGGCGCGGCGGGCGCGTGCCGGGTTGGCGGTGGCTTTCGACTGCCCGCTTTTCGATTGTCCGCCTTTCGATGGCGCGGCCTTCGATCGGGTTCCCGTCGATCGTCGTCGCGAGCGGCTGGCACCGGTCTTGCGTCCGCCGCGCTTTGCAGCCGGGGCTTCCGGCGCGCTGCCCTGCGCCGCGAGCTTGAGCGCCTGATTCAGCCGGCCGGCGTCCGCCTGGCCCAATAGCGCGCGCAGGTCGCTGATCAGCGCTTCCAGGAAGGGCGCCGGCGCATCCTGATTGTCGGCGATCGCCGAGAGCCGCTGCTCCCACAGCGCGGTACGTTCCGGCCGGGTGGCCGCTGACGGGAGCGAGTCGATCAGGGCATGGCCGATGCGCGTGGCCTTGATGGCTTTCCTGTCGCGGACCAGATAGCCCCGAGTGAGCAGCGTCTCGATGATGCCGGCCCGGGTCGCTTCGGTGCCGAGACCGTCGGACTCGCGCAGCGTACGCTTGACCGCGGGGTCCTCGACGTAGCGGGCGATGTTCATCATCGCCTTGATCAGGCTGGCGTCGGTGAACGGCTCCGGTGGCCGGGTTTCGCGATTCTCGCTGCTCGCATCGGTCGCCGTGGCCGGCTCGCCACGCGTCAGCGGTGGCAGGGCGGGAACATCGTCGCGCGTGGTGAACAGCGGCTTCCAGCCCGGTTCGAGGATCTCCCGCCCCTGGGCCTTGAAGCGCTCGTCGAGGAGTTCGAAGATCGCCTGGGTCTCGTAGGTCTCGAGCGCCGGATAGAACTGGGCGAGGACGTTGCGCGCGATCAACCGGAACAGGTTGGCCTCGTCGCGGTTCAGGCTGTCCATGTCCGCCGGCCGGCCCGTCGGCGCCAGCGCGTGGTGGGCGCCGACCCTGGCGTCGTCCCAGGCCTTGGAGCGCAGGCCGAAGTTCGCCTGCTCGACCCATCCCCGCAGTTGATCGTCGAGGTGACAGGCGCTGGTCAGGGTCTTCGCCGCCTCCCGATGGTGCGCGGCGGGCAGGTAGCGGCAGTCCGAACGGGGATAGGTGATCAGCTGGTGGCGCTCGTAGAGCGACTGGCAGACATCGAGCACTCGCTGCGCGGAGAGGCCGTGGCGTCGTGCAGCATCGACCTGCAGCGCGGACAGCGAGTAGGGCAGCGGCGCGGCCTGGCGCTTGCGCTTCTGGTCGAGCTCGGCGAGATAGCCGCGGGCGCCGCTGAGCCGTTGCGCCAGCGCCTCGGCCGGACGCGGATCGAGCAGGCGGCCCTGTTCATCAAAACATGAGCCATCAAAACACGAGCCGTCCAGCGGATGGTGCTCGCCGGGCTGCCACCAGGCCCGCAGCGAGCCGTTGGCGACGCGAAGATCGACCCACAGAACGTAGAAGGGCTTGGGTTCGAATGCGGCGATATCGCGATCTCGCCGGACCACCAGCCCCAGCACCGGCGTCTGCACGCGACCCACCGACAGCAGCCCATCGAAGCCGGCCTGGCGCCCGATCAGGGTCCAGGCGCGGGTCAGGTTGATGCCGTACAGCCAGTCAGCGCGGGAACGGGCCTCGGCGGCGGCGTGGAGCGGCTGGTAGCGGCGGTTGTCCTCGAGGCGGGCGAGCGCCTTGACCACGGCGGGCCGGTTGAGATCCTGGACCAGCAGCCGCTGGGTTTCCCGGCGCCAGCCCAGATGATCCAGCACTTCCTGCACCAGCAACTGTCCCTCGCGATCCGGGTCGCCGGCGTGCACGACGCTATCGGCGCTCTTGATCAGCTTGCGCAGCACGGCCAGCTGCGATCTCGCCTGGCTTCTGGGCACCAGTTGCCATCGCTGGGGGATGATCGGCAGGTCATCGAGCCGCCACTGCTTGTATCTCGGGTCGTAGCGCTCGGGCGGCGCCTGTTCCAGCAGGTGGCCGAGACACCAGCTCACGACGGTATCGCCGGCCTCGAGATAGCCGTCGCGGCGCGTCGCCTTGACCGGCAGCGCGTCGGCGATGGCGCGGGCGAGACTCGGCTTTTCGGCGACGATCAAGCGCATGGCACTGGCTCCGGCAGATGGCTGTGGTCGATCCGTTCGGCGATCATTTTTCGAGATGGCGACGAGCGCGAACCAGTGACCGATACCACTGGCGATGCGGCGTACCCACCGCAGGCGGCGCCATGCTGAGGTAACTGACGTTGGGCGTTTCGCCACGGTCGAGGTTGACGTTGGTCAGCATCTGCAGCGTGGCTTCCCGCGCGCCGTACTGGCGCTGCAGGAACGCCATCGCCTCCGGTTCCAGCGCGACGCGGTAGTGCTTGACCAGGGCCAGGGCCAGCGACTCCGCCGTGCGCGACAGGTCGGTCTCGATCTCGCGGACCATGGCGGACCCCATCGCGGCTTTCGCGGCGATCGACAGGTTGGGTTCGAGCTGGCCGAAATCCGCGGCATTGGTGCTGTTGATGGCACGCTGAACGGCCGGGCGCGAGAGGTGCACGTGGGGCTCCAGCGCCAGAAATATCTCTACTGCGACCCGCTTGGCGCTTTCCACCCCTACGCTGAGCTGGGTATCCCGCTCGGCCTGGCGCAGCCGCTCGCGCAGCGTGCCGATATTGGCCTTCTCCAGGTGTTGGCCGAGACGCTTGCACACCACCGCCTTGGCCTCGTCGTTCAGCGCTATCTTGCTTTCACGAATGCGCAGGCCGCGCCGCCCCGGCCCCAGGCGCAGGCGAGTGGTGTCGTCCGAGAGATCGGCGCTCACCGCCTCCCAGCGCTGGGCCATGCGCAGGCGATGGGCGTGGCTGCGCCCGACTTCGTTGTAGGCGCTGGAGACGCTCTTGTAGAGCTTGATCGCGTTGGTCAGCACCTCTGCCTGGTGGCGTAGCGTCTGGCGATCATCGCTGCGCCCGGTATGGATGGCGTAGGCCAGCGTCTGGATCTGTTCGCTCAGTTCGTCGATGGCCGCGACGCTGTGGGCCAGCAGGGCATCGGCACGCTGGCCGGAGACGTTCTCGGCGAGCGGGGTCACCGAATGCTCGATCAGGTAAGTATTCAGCGCCTTGAGGCGGGAGAGCCCGGTCGCCTGGGCGATGCGGTGGCGGGCGCGGGCTTCCTCGAGACTGTCGAACGCCCGGGCCAGCTTCCAGCGTCCGCGATATTCGAACGACAGCACCGGAATCTCCCGGCCGCTGATCAGTTCGAACGCCAGGATCACCATCTCTTCGACGTCCTGCAGCGTCATCAGCAGGTCGTTGTCGTGCTCGATGGCGGCCATGACCCGTTCGATGAAGTGCTCGTCGCGCGGCACACCGTAGCGCGGGTCCGGGGCGTGCCCTTCGAAGCGCTCGCGCAGCAGGGTGATCGCCACCGGCGCGAGCTCGTACAGTTCGGTGAGGCGGGGTTCGATGTCGTCGCGGTAGATCTCGACCAGATCGCTGACACGCGCGTGCAGGCCCACCCGGCGATAGACATCGATCTGGCCGATCACGCGCGCGCTCTCGTGATCGTCCAGCAGTTCGAGCGCTGCCAGTTCGACGCCTTCCGGCGACAGGTCCTGCTTGCGCAACAGCATGGCGGCCGCTTCACGGCGCCGGGCATCCCCCTCGAGACTTTCGACGATGAGATTGCGCGTCGCCAGCAGCAGCTCCGGCAGCGTCTTGATGACGCGCTCGATGCGACTCGAGGTCCGTTCCAGCCGTCTCCCGCCTGTCAGGTGATGCAGAAGATTGGCGATGATCCCCGCCGCGCCGGTGATGACCGTGAACGAAATGAAGAAGATGTAGTTCTCGAGCGTCGGCGCCTTGCCGTAGCCCAGCAGGTAGCCGCCCCAGGCGCCCAGCAGGGTGACCGGCCCGGCGGTCCACAGGATCTGCAGCAGGCTGACGGTCCAGGGAACTTTCTCGACCGCCGCGGTGATGCGCCGAATCTCGTCACGGCCTTCCCGTTCCAGCCTTACCTGTGGTGCATCGCTGGCGGCCGACTGCGAAGGGCGACGAAACGGAATCGGCAAGAGCACGGGCGCTCCTCTCTGGTGACGACGGTGGGTGGGTACGGCGGTCGGCTAGTCACGATAGGGCAAGCGGCGGCTAAATTATCACCCCATGCCGGCACTCGCCAGCGCCGTTGCCCGGCGTGCTAGGATGAGGCCAGAAAACGGAGGAATGCCATGCTGACAGCTTGGGTCGAACAGCTGCTGGGTTTTGCCAGCGGTGCCCTCGAGGCGATTCGCGCCAATGAATATTACCCGACGATGATGGCATGGGCCCGAGCCGAGGGGGTCGAACATTGCGGCGGCAGTCTCGATCTGGCCCAGGCGCTCGCTCCGCTCATCTGGAATCAGACCCCGCTGGTCCGGCGCGACTTCGATACCGAGCCGCTGGCGGAGCCGAAGCGGGACGAACCCTGCTGGTGCGACTCCGGACGGCTCTATCGCGACTGCTGTGCGCGAGTCGAGATGCCCAGCGTCATTCCCGGGCATCTGATGTGGATGCTGTCGCTGCGCGAGTGGCGTGGCGAGACGCTGAAGGCCGCGCTGGACAGCCGCAAGGCGCCGCCGCAGGCGCTGCTGGAAGCCGGCATCGTCTCGGCGGAGAGTGGCAACAACGGCCGCGCCCAGCAGATTCTGGAGTCGCTGTTTGCCGGCGATCGCGACTGGGAGGCGCTGGAAGAGCAGATCGAGCCGGCCTTCGAAATCCTGGTCGATCTCTATCAGGAGCGCGGCTTCCATCGCAAGCGAGCGGCATTGGTCGAGAAAGTGATGGCCGAGGGGCCGGGGTTCCTGCGGGGTGCCGCCCTCGAGCGGCTGTGCCTGATGCATCTGGACAGCGGCGATCTGGCCAGCGCGCGGGACGCCTTCCAGAGCGCCCAGCGAACCCTGCCGGATTCACCATCGCTGGCGTATATCGAGGCGATGGTACTGCTTCACGAAGGCAATGTCGGCAAGGCGCGTCAGCGCGCGGCCTTCTGGTGGCGACGGCTGTCGCGCCAGCACCACCTGGACCCGGATCAGCTCGAATTCATCGCCGAGCTGGCCGACGACCCTCAGGCGGCGCTGGCGGAGCAGGTCATCCACTCCGAGGAGGCGTTGGCCGGCCCGTTGACGGCGCTGCAGGCGCTGCTGCATACCCAGCAGCGTCCGCCCCGTCTCGAACTGACCCACTCCGAGGAAGGGGCGCTGCTGTACGAACCCAGCTCTCGCGAGGCATCGCTCTATAGCGGCTGGGCCGATGCCTGCGAGGTCGAGATCGACGAAGATGCCGCGCTCGGGTTTCTGGGCGACCCGTGGGTAACGGCGCCGCAGTGGCTGCAGGCGTTATGCGCCAACCCGGAATGGCTGGACGCGCCGCGCGTGATGCAGGCGCTGACCTTGGCGCTGGCCAGTCGCTTCGGCAGCCTGCCCTGGATGGTCGATACCTTCTTCACGCCGCTGGCGGAGCGCTATGGCTTCTGGCTCAACCAGCTCGAGGACGCCGGTGGCAGCTTTTCCTGGCACGATGCGGACAATGCGACGCTGCTGCGAACCGGCCTGGCGCTGGTCATCGGCATGGAGCGTGGCGCGGGGCAGGAGGCGCGGAAGCTGGCGCAGCGGCTGCTGGCGCTGGACGAGGAGGACAGCCTGGGCCTGCGCGAGCTGGTGATCGACCAGTTGCTGCGTGAGGGCAACGACGAACAGGCGCTGGCGGTCAGCGAACAGGGGCCGGAAGGGACCGAGATGCTGGGCGTGCAGATGGGCCGGGTGCTGGCGCTTTACCGCCTGTCGCGTCGGGAGGACGCGCTCGCCGTGCTGCGGGAGGTCTATTCGGCCAATCCCTACATATTGCCGATCCTGTGCGAAGACCGCCCGCGGCCGGCACGGCTCGGCGACGATATGCCGGAGCCGGGCACGCGCGCGGAGGCGTGGCAGTATCGCCAGCTGATGCGCGACCAGTGGCTCGCCTCGGAGGGCGCCCTGGACTGGCTCGCCCGGCAGCGCCGGGCGCTCTCCTGAGGTTCGCCAGCGACAGGCCTATTCATTTCTCATTCCTGTCCGAGCCAGTCAGCGCGTGCTGGCGGGCTCGCCGTCTTCCCGCCCGTTTTTCTGTCCGTTTTTCCGTCCGTCGTCCCGTTCTTGGGTTTTCGAGGCCGTTCCCGCCTCATCGGCCGCTTGGTCGCCGTCACTATTGGTATCGAGCGTCGGCAGCCGGCGGCTCAGCCACCACGCCAGCGCCACGGCCGGCAGGCCGAGCAGGCAGACGATCCCGAAGAAGCTGGCATAGCCGACATCGGACACGACCACGCCGGAGAAGCCGCCGATGAACTTGCCTGGCAGGGTCATCAGCGAAGAAAACAGCGCGTACTGGGTAGCGGTGTAGGTACGGGAGGTCAGGCTCGACAGGAAGGCGATGAACACCGTGCTGGCGAGGCCGTTGGCCAGGTTGTCGCCGGTGATGGCCACGATCAGCAGCGGCAGGCTGTCGCCGCCGGTAGCGAGCAGCACAAACAGCAGATTGGTCAGTGCCACGGCCAGCGCGCCGACGATCAGCATCCGGCCCAGACCATAACGGACCACCAGCAGCCCGCCGAGAACGCCACCGACGATGGTCATCAGCACGCCAAACACCTTGGTGACGCTGGCGATGTCGCTCTTGGTGAAGCCCAGGCTCAGATAGAGCGGATTGGCCATCGCCGCCATCGAGATGTCGCTGATGCGGTAGATGCCGATGAAGATCAGCAGCCACAGCGCCAGGCGGCCATAGCGCTGGAAGAAGTCACTGATCGGGCAGACGACCGCCGCGATCAGCCAGACACCGGTCTGACGCTGCCAGCCGGGGCGGTTCGCGCTGCGGCGGAGAAAGCGCTTCACCCGGGGATGGAACAGCACCACGGCGAGGCTCTGCGGGCGCGGCGGTTCGGGGCGTACCAGCACGGTGAACATGCCGATGCCGACCAGCGCGGCCATGCTCAGATAGGCGACCGCCCAGGACGCGGCGTCGGCGATGTAGAGCGCACCGGCCCCCGCCATCACGATACCGATGCGATAGCCGATGATGTAGGTCGAGGCCATGGCGGCCTGGATTGCCGCTTCGCCGGATTCGATACGGTAGGCGTCGATGACGATGTCCTGGGTCGCCGCGCCGAAGGCGGTGAGCAGGGCGAAGGCCGCCACCAGCGGAAGGTGGCCGGCGGGGTCGAGCCCGGACAGTCCCAGCAGGCCGGCGGCGATTAGCGTCTGCCCCAGCAGCATCCAGCTGCGGCGCTGGCCCAGCCAGCGCCCGACCAGCGGCAGCCTCACCCGGTCGACGATCGGCGCCCAGAACAGCTTGATCGAATAGAGCAGCCCCACCCAACTGAAAAAGCCGATGGCGGCGACTTCGACACCGCTATCCTCGAGCCAGGCGGTGAGCGTCGAGAACACCAGCAGATAGGGTAGCCCGGCGGAAAACCCCAGGAACAGCAGGGTCACCACCGGCGCCCGCAGGTAGACGCGCAAGGATGTCAGCCAGTCACGTGGCTCGCGTTGCATGCAACCTCCCAGAACCGGATCGGCACGCCGCGGGCGGACGTGTCGGATCGAAAATGGTACGCTAGATGGCCTGTCGCGTCTGGCCCGAATGCCACGCTGGCGATCTCGCGATAACGCGTGATTCTGCCTCGTCGAAACGGGCGATGACAGGGATTGTCTTTTTAAAAGGTCATGATTAATGGTCATGACCAGAGGTCGTGATCAGTGGCGGCGATCAGGGAAGGTATACCGATGACCAGTGAGTCGACGCAGGACGGCGAGTCGTTGCCACGCTGGTATGTGATCCAGTGCAAGGGCGGCGAGTCGTTTCGTGCCAGTGAACATCTCGACAACCAGGGCTACGAAGTGTTCCACCCGGTGCTCGAGGTGCAGAAGCGCCGGCGTGGCAAGCTGACCTGGGTTGCCGAGCCGCTGTTTCCGCATTACCTGTTCATCCGTCTCGATCGCGTTGCCAGCAACTGGCGGCCGATTCGCTCCACGCGGGGCGTTCTGCGGCTGGTCGGTTTCGGCCAGGAGCCGGTGTTCGTGCAGGATGCGCTAATCGATACCCTGCGCGATCGCGTCAGTGCCGACGCCAGCCGCGACCGTGCCAATGTCTACTATCGCCAGGGCGATATCGTCGAGATCACCGACGGGCCGTTTCGCGCCCTGCAGGCCGTGTTCGAGGCGCAGAAGGGTGAAGAGCGCGCCATCGTGCTGCTCAACCTGCTGCAGCAGACCCAGCGCCTCGAAGTGCCTGTCGATGCCCTGCGCAAGCACTCCTCCTAGCTGTTCGGATTCATCGACCTTCCGGCAAGCTGGCATCGTCCCTCATCCACCAAGAATTCCCATCGTCATCCTGGAGTCATCATGAGCCAGTTCGCCATCGCACCGTCTCTCGTTGCGTCCCTGCACTATGTTCTCGCGGACGAGCAAGGCCGCACCCTCGACGATTCCCGGGCACGCCAGCAGCCGCTGGAATATCTGCACGGGCACGACAATCTGTTCCCGGCGCTGGAAGCGGCACTGGTTAAGCGCCGGGCGGGCGAGCAACTGCGCGTCACCCTGACGCCGGTGGATACCTACGGCGAGCGCGACGAAGCGCTGGTCAGCGTCAGCCCGCGAACGGCTTTCCCGAAAGACCAGGTATTGCAGGCCGGTCAGCGCTTCCAGGCGCAGGGGCCGGACGGCCCGCGAACGGTGACGGTCGTCGAGGTCGACGAGGCGCAGGTCGCCGTGGACGCCAATCATCCGCTGGCCGGCGAGACGCTGACCTACGAGATCGAGATTCTCGAGGTACGCGAGGCGACGCGGGCCGAACTGGCCAAGGGGCATCCGCTACCGCCGGGAACCTCACATACCGAAGTCGAGGACCGCAAACGCTAGTATGTCGTGGCTAGTATGTCGTGAAGGGGCTTGCCGCCGACGCGCAGCAGATTGTGAACGGGTTCTCAGCGATCCACCCACCAGCGCGTGAACCAGGCCTGCATGACCCGTTCGGGATAGACCGTGCGGCCCAGGCTGCCGTTGTAGCGAGCCAGAGCCTGGGTCCAGTCGCCATGTTCGCGTGCCAGATAGTGAGCGAGGATGGTACAGCCGTAGCGCAGATTGGTATCGATATCGTGCAGATCGTCCTGCGGACGGCCGATCTCGGCTTTCCAGAACGGCATGACCTGCATCAGCCCCAGCGCGCCGGCCGACGAGACCGCGCTCGGTCGAAAGCGGCTCTCCACATCGATCAGCGCCAGGACCAGTTCGGGCGGCAGCTGGGCACGCCGCGCTTCGGCATGAATGCGCTCCAGCAGAGCCAGGCGGTCATGGCGTGACGGATAGGCTTCGGGCTGGCGTCGGGCCAGGCGGGATTGCATGTCCAGCAGCCACACCTGGGCATCGAAAGCATCCTCGAAGCCGTCCGGCGCCGCCATGACCCGCGACAGCGATCTCAGCAGCGCGGGGGATGGCGGCTCGCTCGGGCTGCCGGCGGGCGGCGCATTCGTCTGGGCCAGCGTCACGCCAGCCGAGAACAGGCTGGCGACGACGAGCCAGCTCGCCGTCGTCAGTGTCGCGGTGAGTCGCGCCGGCACGATCCCGCCCGATCAGGCGAACCGGGCGTCCAGGAATGCGCGAAGTTCGTCCAGCGCGACCATGGTGACTTCGCTGTCGCGGCGGCCTTTGTACTCCAGCTCGCCCTTGTCGAGACCGCGGTCGCCGATCACCAGACGATGGGGAATGCCCATCAGCTCCTGGTCGGCGAACTTGACGCCGGGGCGCAGGTCGCGGTCATCCAGCAGCACGTCGATGCCGGCGTCCGTCAGCTCCTGATAGAGCTTGTCGGCGGTCTCGCGAACCCGGTCCGACTTGTGGGCGTTCATCGGCACGATCGCCAACTGGAACGGAGCAATGGCGTCGGGCCAGATGATGCCGCCGGCGTCGTGGTTCTGCTCGATGGCTGCGGCCACCACGCGGGTGATGCCGATACCGTAACAACCCATCCAGACCGTCGTCGGCTGGCCGTTATCATCGAGTACCGTGGCGTTCATCGCCTTGGAGTACTTCTGTCCGAGCTGGAAGACGTGGCCGACCTCGATCCCGCGGGTGATCGACAGCGTGCCCTGGCCGTCCGGCGACGGGTCGCCCTCGACCACGTTGCGCAGATCGGCGACCTGCGGCAGCGGCAGGTCGCGCTCCCAGTTGATGCCGAACAGGTGGTGATCGTCGACGTTGGCGCCGGCGCCGAAGTCGCTCATCAGCGCAACGCTGTGATCGATGATCAGCGGCAGCGGCAGATCCACCGGACCCAGCGAGCCGGGGCCGGCGCCGATAGCGGCACGAATTTCCTCTTCGCTGGCCATGGTCAGCGGCGCTGCGACGGCGTCGAGGTTCTCGGCCTTGATCTCGTTGAGCTGGTGATCGCCGCGTACCATCAGCGCGATCAGCCCGCCGTCGGCGGCATGAACGATCAGCGTCTTGACGGTCTTCTCGATCGGCAGATCGAAGCCTTCGACCAGCGCGGCGATGGTGCGCACGCCCGGCGTGGGCACCTGGCGCATGGTTTCCTGCGGTGCGGCACGCTCGGCGCCCTTGGGCGGCAGCGCCTCGGCCTTCTCGATATTGGCGGCGTAGTCGGAGCCGGTGGAAAAGACCACGGCATCTTCGCCGGAGTCGGCCAGCACGTGGAATTCATGCGAGCCGGTGCCGCCGATGGAGCCGTTGTCGGCGAGTACCGGGCGGAAATCGAGCCCCAGCCGGGTGAAGATCCGCACGTAGGCGTCGTACATGCGCTGATAGGACGCCTTGAGACCGGCCTCGTCGCTGTCGAACGAGTAGGCGTCCTTCATGATGAACTCGCGCGAGCGCATCACGCCGAAGCGGGGGCGGATCTCGTCGCGGAATTTGGTCTGGATCTGATAGAAGTTGGTCGGCAGTTGCTTGTAGCTGCTGATCTCGCGCCGTACCAGGTCGGTGATGACCTCTTCATGGGTAGGACCGACGCAGTAGTCGCGCTGATGACGATCCTTGAGTCGCAGCAATTCCGGACCGTACTCGTCCCAGCGGCCGGACTCCTGCCACAGCTCGGCGGGCTGTACCGCCGGCATCAGCACTTCCTGCGCGCCGGCGCGATCCATCTCCTCGCGGACGATACGCTCGACCTTGCGCAGCGTTCTCACGCCCACCGGCAACCAGGTGTAGAGCCCCGATGTCAGACGGCGGATCATGCCGGCACGCAGCATCAGCTGGTGACTGACGATTTCCGCGTCCGCCGGCGTTTCCTTGAGGGTCGAGATCTGTAATTGGCTGGCACGCATTGGGTGTTCTTTCCTGTATTCATCAGCGTAAGCGGAACGCGGCATATGCTCGATATGACGTGATCTGCGGTCGTTCGTAGGGTCGCCAGTATAGAGATGCGAGCAGCGGACGGGGAAGGGCGAGCGGTAAAAACCTCCCGCGGGCACCATGGCACAGCGCCTGCCGGCTGGCGGTCTGCAACAGGCACCGAGATTGGCCTTTCCACTCTGCTGATCTTTCCTATAGTGAGGGTGAGGGCCGCATCCGGCATCGTCGGGGAGGCGAGCGGAACAGGACACCATCGGAAATCCGTCGTTGGCGGCCCGCGCCGGAGGGAGGTGTGTCATGATTCATCACGTCTGGGGACTGCTTACGCATCCCAATCGCGAGTGGCAGCAGATCCGCGGCGAAAACGAAACCGTATCGCACTTTTACGGCTCCCATGTGTTGGTGATGGCTGCCATTCCGGTGGTCTGCGCCTTCATCGGTACCACGCTGGTGGGCTGGCATTTCGGCACGACCAAAGACGGATTGGCGAAGACCGTCACTGTCGCGCCTGCAACCGCGGTACTGCTGGCGATCATCTTCTATGCGCTGATCCTGGGCGCCGTCTGGCTGATGGGCAACGTGATTCACTGGCTGGCGCGTCGCTACCCGGAGCGACCGGATCTCAGTCATTGCGTCGTGTTCGCTGGTTACATGGCAACGCCGATGTTCCTGAGCGGCGTGGTCGCGCTCTATCCGCTGATATGGCTGTGCCTGCTGGCCGGCATCGCAGGGCTCTGTTACACGGTCTATCTCGTCTATGCGGGCCTGCCATCCTTCCTGGGCATCGACCAGCACGAGGGCATGCGTGCCTCGAGTGCGGCGCTGGCGATCGGCGTTCTCGTGCTCGAGGCGCTGCTGGCGATCACCGTGCTGCTGTGGGGTTACGGCGCCTCGCTGGTCTGACTTCCACGGTTTCTCTCGACACGCGACGCCCGCCTGACTTCCACGGTTTCTCTCGACACGCGACGCCCGCCTGTATGGCGGGCGTCGTTTTGGGAGCTGGCAGCATCTGGACGCGACCCGGCTCTATGGATTAGGTTACTCCGCGTTACCTCTCCGTCACTGGGATTTCCGCGATGCAACCTCCGTTTCGACGCCTGATCGCTGGCGCTGTCGTGATCGGCCTGATTCTGCCGCTGACCGGCTGCGGCACGCTCTTCTATCCCGAGCGCAAGGGACAGCTTCAGGGGCGTATCGACCCTGGCGTGGCGATTGCCGACGGGCTGGGTCTGCTGTTGTTCATCGTGCCGGGCGTGATCGCCTATGCCGTGGATTTTTCCAACAACACCATCTATCTCCCGGGCTCCCACGAGGCCTCGATCGATCGCGTTCATTACGAGGGCCGCTTGAGCGCCGACTCGCTGGCCTCGATGATCGAGACACGTACCGGTCACGATCTCGCTGCAGAGTCGCAAGCGCCCATCGTCGAGCAGGTCGCGACGCTGGATCAGGCGGTGTCGAGAATCGAATTCGGCCCCGCAGTGCCGCCTATATGAATCGCTCCCGGCTACCTGAACGGCTCTCGACTACCTAAACGGCTTCCGAATCAGGCCGGTCGCGATTTCGGCGCCACGAGCAGCGCCAGCATGCCGGCTACCAGGCCCCAGAAGGCAGCGCCGACTCCGAACAGCGTCACGCCGGAACCGGTAACCAGGAAAGTGATCAGTGCCGGTTCGCGTTGATGGGGCTCCAACAGGGCGCGATGAAGGCTGCCGCCGATGGTCGAGAGCAGCGCCAGCCCGGCGATCGCCAGCACCAGCGACTGGGGCAGGGCATCGAACAGCGTGCCGATCGAACCGCCGAAAAGACCCGCCAGCAAATAGAAGCCCCCTGCACAGATCGCTGCCGGATAGCGTCGGTCGGCATCGGGGTCGACATCCGGCCCCATGCAGACCGCGGCGGTAATCGCGGCCAGGCAGACGCTGAAAGCACCGAAAGGCGCCAGGACGAGGGTGGCCAGCCCCGTCCAGATCATCAAGGGAGAAATCGGTGTGTCGTAACCTGCGGCACGCAGCGTTGCCACGCCAGGCGCGTTCTGCGAGGCCATTGTCACCACGAACAGCGGGATTCCCACGCCGATCAGGCTCGACAGCGAGAAGGTCGGCCAGATCCAATGGGGTACGCTGACGATCAGTTGCGCCTGCCGTGTATCGATTTCGCCCAGCAGCCCCGCAACGCCGAGCCCTGCCAGCAGCACCAGCACGATGGCGTAGCGCGGTAGCCAGCGCTTGGCGGCGAGATAGATCAGGAACATCGACGACACCAGCACGAAGTCGCCGTTCAGCGAGCCGAAGGCGTCCAGGCCGAAGCGCAGAAGCACCCCCGCCAGCATGGCCGCGGCGATGGATTGCGGAATGATCTGCATCAACCTGGCGAACCAGCCGGTGATGCCGCAGATCAGGATCAGCACGGCGCTGAAGACGAAGATGCCGATCGCCTCGCTCAGCGGCAGGTCGGGAAGGCTGACGGCCAGGAGCGCGGCGCCCGGCGTCGACCACGCCGTCAGAATCGGCTGTCGATAGCGTAGCGACAAGCCGATCGAGGTGACGCCCATGGCCAGCCCCAGCGCGCTCAGCCAGCCGCCGATCTGGGCCGGTGTCGCGCCGGCTGCCGCGGCCGCCTGAAAGATGATGGCCGCTGAGCTCGTATAGCCGACGAGGACCGCGACGAATCCCGCTGTGACGTGGGAGGCCGTTACCCTCGTGGCGTGCCGGTGGTCGGCCGATGGAGGTGCCATGAACGCGTTCCTTATGATCAGTAGAGTGTGCGTTATAACGCACATCGCCCGACCCCGGCAACGTGCGCTATAGCGCACGCACAATCGAGCGAGTACGATAGCCGCTCTGAAGAGAGTCGGGCACGGCTCGAAATCCGGGCGATGATGGAAAACGAGCGGAGGAGAGATGGACGCGGATGTCTCGGCGATCGGCCGGTACATGAAAAAGCGGCGCGCCGAGCGTGGTTGGAGCCTATCCCGGACGGCGGATATCTGCGGGGTGAGCAAGGCGATGCTGGGGCAGATCGAGCGGGGGGAGTCGACGCCGACCATCTCCACGCTCTGGAAGATCGCCAGTGGCCTGCAGGTACCGCTATCGCGATTCCTGGTGCCCGAGGGCGTCGCGCTGCAGCGACTGAATGCGATGCCTCGCCATCACGATGCTTCGGGGATGATCGTGACCCCGCTGTTTGCGTTCGATCCGGTTCTGGGGTTCGAGATGTTCGCGATCGAGCTGTCCCAGGATACCTTGAGCGAGTCCGCCCCCCACGCCGCCGGGGTGGTGGAGCATCTGGTCGTGCTGGAAGGGCGGATGGAGCTCTTCATCGACGATGGCTGGCAGACATTATCCGCTGGCGATGCGATCCGGTTTTCCGCGGATCAGCCCCACGCTTACCGCAACCGTCACCCGGAGCCGGCGAAAATCCACGATCTGATTCACTATCCCTTCAACGGCTGAAGCACCGTCTCGGGCGTGAATGGATTGCCTTTTTCCGGCTTCCTGCAGCCTGCGGGTTCGGCCAGAGTGATATCCAGCAGCGCCTGCGGCCGGTAACGGGCGAGCAGCGCCCAGAGAATCATTGCCGTCTCTTGGTCCGGCTGGCCTGAATAACTGGCCGGGCGGAAGTGCATCTGGAAGACGCGCGTCACGTCCCGTGTCTTGCCGTCGATCTCCCCCGTCGCCGTCAGGGAATAACCGTACGCGCTCAGCGCCCGTTGATATTGCATGATCGAGGGCGAGCACTGGGCGAATCGATGACGATAGCTGACGACATCCTCGTCTCTCGGCCAGGCGCCGACGCCGGCGTCATGGAGGCGTTTCCAGGGGAAGCGCGGGCCGGGGTCGATCTTGCGCGATGGCGCGATGTCCGAGTGCCCCAGGATGGCGGTCGGCGGCAGGCGATAGCGGTGAACGATGTCCTGCGCCAACGCGATGACCGCACGGATCTGGGCCTCGGGAAAGGGCTCCCAGCGGCGGCCGGTCGCCGTGTCCTGCGGGCCGCGATTGACGATCTCCACGCCGATGGAGGTATCGTTGAGCTGGGTACGATCTTCCCAGGCGCTGACACCGGCATGCCAGGCGCGGTCTTTCTCGTCGACCAGTTGCCATATCTGTGGCAGATCATCCGGCATGGGCGGGGTGCGGGGCACCAGGTAATGCGAGCTGACATCGGGCCCAAGCAGGGTGCGCATCGCCCGGGACGCCTCTGAGTCGGTGTAATGCAGAATCAGATAACGGATGCGCTGATTGTAGGCATCGGAGCGATGCGCGCGGTCGGCGATATAACCGTCTCGGGTCTCCATCGTCGGCGAGCCGGTACAGCCGGCCAGTATCGTCAGCAGTAACCAGCCGGCCAGCAGGCTCCCGATGCCACGCGGATGATCCTGTCGTTGAGGCTTCATAGCACACCCAGCAGATAACGGGTCAACAGACCCAGGGTAAGCGTGATCGAGAAACTCAACATGGTGCCAAGCAGTACGTACTCGGTCAGCTTGCGATCGCGGTCTTCGTAGAGATCGCCGAAGCGAAGCACCGATTTGGCGGTCAGCAGGAAGCCGATAGCGGCCATCTGATGGCTGAGAACGAAGGTCAGAATGAGAAAGCGCTCGAGCATGCCGATCCGGGCGCCTGCATCGGCCAGCGTGCCGCGAGTGTCGACGCCTTCGCTCCAGCGCCGCATGATCAGCGCGATCAGTATCGACGCGGGGCGCAGGACCACCAGATAAGCCAGTGCGACGAGCAGCGTCCGGGGTTGCCACAACAGCGCCAGCTCGATCGGCAACAAGGCGATGTCGCCGTCCACGACCCACCACCAGACGAGTCCCAGTATCAGCAGGTGCAGAAACTGGTCGAGAAGGAAAAAGCGAACCCGGTGCGCCGGGGTGTAGCTCTTCAGCGTATCGATCAGCCAGTGGGATGCGCCGATTCCCGAGGTGGCGATCAGTGCGCCGTGCACGCCGGTACCGAAAGCGAGCAACACGGCGAGGCTCAACGACATGTGAATGCCGACGTGCCAATAAAGCGATAGCGTGCGGAAATGGTGCTGCTGTTTCCGAGCTGCCCAGGTATCGCTCTGCAACAGAAAATCGGCGATGGTGTGCGACAGCAGCAACGCCAACAGCAGCGACAGACTCGTCTCGTTCATGTCAGTGTCTCCAGGCGCTGCCGGCTGAATACCAGAAAGTCACGGATCAGCGGCCAGCGTGCGGCACTCAGGCGCCGGTTGATCGTCGGTTGGGAGCGACCCAGGCGTCGGGCAAGTTCGCTTTGCGAATGATCGGTCGTCAGGTTGAAGCGAACCACTTCCGCGGCGTTATGGCTCCAGTGGCTGACGATGTCATCGGCAAATCGGATCAGCAGGTCCAGTTCGGGTTGCGGTGTCGCCAGAAACAGCCCCAGACGTCGATCGCCCTGGCTCAACGCATCCAGCCCCTGCCCGGAACGTATGAACGCTTCGCCATCGGCATCGATGAAATTATCGAGCGTGGGCACCGTGCCCTCGCCGATACCGACAGCGACTCGTGCGTCCCACATCTGCTGTCTGGAAGGGGAGTGCTCGATCAGGCTGGCGCGCATGATCACGGCGGCGGCGAGCGAATCCCGCGCCTCGGGGATCGCTACCTGAAACGCATCCCCCCGAAACCGGGTACCCACGGCGCCCAGTGACTGTCCGAGACGTTCGATACCGGCATCTATTGCCTGCCGGAGCTTGCGCTTGTCGCTGATGTCGCGCGACGCGACGATATCCCCGCTGAGCACGCCAATCGCTGACATGAGAACCCTCATCGATAGCCGTCCATACGGTTTGGACTATAGCTTAAAAAAGCTATTTCTGCGTTTATGCGCAAATATAGCTATAGCCGCAATGGCGGTGTCGGTAGCGTCGATGAGGACAAGGTAAAGAAAAGCTGTATTTATATCCAGTATTCTACTGTAAAGATTATTGTCTCGAAGGGTCATGCGTGGATTTGGTGGACGGCTGAGGTGCCTGTGGCGCGGTGTCGGCCCCCATCAGCCTGGATGCCACCTGGTTTCTGCCCCGGGCCTTGCAGTCGTAAAGCGCCTCGTCGGCATGGGCGATCATGTCATCGATGTCGACCAGCAAACCATGGGGGCTGGTGACCACGCCGACGCTGACGGTGACGACGGAAGCGACCGACGAAAATTCGTGAGGAATGCCCAGCGCCTGAATCATGGCGCGCATGGCATCGGCCAGTGCCCAGGCTTCATCCTTGCCGGTATTGATCAGCAGCACCAGGAACTCTTCGCCACCCAGGCGTACCACCACATCGGTTTCTCGACGGAAGGTGTCCTTCAGCACGCTGGCAATATCCACGAGGCATGCATCACCGGCCGGGTGGCCGTAGTGATCATTGAATGCCTTGAAATGATCGACATCGATCATCATTGCCGACATCGTGCAGCTCAGGCGGCGGCTGAGAGGAACGAGCACGTCGAGTTGGCTTTCCAGCATGCGCCGGTTGCCGAGCCCGGTCAGTGGATCGTTCAGCGTCTGTTCCAGCAGAGCGGCATGGTCGCTTCTCGACTCTTCGATCAGTTTTTGCAAATTCTGCGTCAGCAAGCCCACGGCGTCGGAGCGGCGGGAGAGATCGAAGGGCACCTGCTGCGGCATGTCGCGGAATTCATGCGCAAAACGCACGTGATCCGCTAGCCGCCTGACCGGGGCCAGTAGTCGACGATTAAGCAGCCAGAGACTGGCAACCAGGCCCGACAGCCCACTGACGAGGCTGGCCAGCATGGCAATCATGAATGGCCCGCCGGCGCTAACCAGCCAAGCGGCGCCCAGCATCAACAGCGAGGAGCCCAGCCAGATTCCAGCCAATTCCACTATCGTACGGGTCGATAAGCGACTTTTCTTTTTTGTCATGTCCTGAACCGATGTCCTGGTCATCGAAAACGCCTGGCGTCGTCAGACAGCCGGAAATCGAATCCATTCGTATGGAGCCTGAAGTGAATCGAGTCTTCCGTTCAATAGCGACGGCAGGGGGGAGGAAATTGTATCTCACTCAAGATACGCATAACCAATTAGATATCATTGATTTAGAACGTTCTTATCCATCAATATTTGCTGATCGAGAATTCTCTGATTCCATGTCCCCTGATAATGCCGTCCAGACACCACAATGGTGGTGGTTTTATCCGGGGCGTTTTCCCCTTGCAAAGCGGGAATGGGATGAAGTAAATAGCAAGATCGATGACCGATAGAAGAAGCGCCAACTTTGCGATGCCGGGGGTAGATATTACGCTAAGTCATTAACGACCCATTGGTTAAATAAATACTGGTAATCGTTTCGCTTTAAAAAACATTTCGGCAAGACTTGAAAGTTTTTAAATATCCGCAATAATGTCCACGCTTAAACCAATCCGCAACGGACCAACGAATGTCTCTACTTAGCGATTACGTCAAGAAAGAACAGCTCCTGAAGCAGCTTGAAGAAGAGCTGAAGCGAATGGAGGGTGATCAACGTCTGAAGTCCGAGCTCGAGTTCAAGGAGAAGCTCGAAGCTCTGATGGCGGAGTATGGCAAGACGACGCGTGACGTCATCGAATTGTTGAACCCGAAATCTGACAACGCTCAGCCCGCGGCTGCGCAAACCGGATCGACCGGTAGCCGCCGCAAGCGCAAGCTCAAGATTTACAAGAACCCCAACACCGGGGAGGTCGTCGAAACGCGCGGCGGCAATCACAAGACCTTGAAGGCTTGGAAAGACGAACACGGTAGCGATGCCGTCGAGTCCTGGGTCGTCAGAACGGAAGACTAAGCGCCTTTTTCTTCTTCATGCGCTTGGCCAAAAAACAGAACCCTCCGCCGAGATACAACGGCGGAGGGTTTCGTATTTAGCGGCTCTCGAACCGCAAGCGAATCTCAAGCCTTGGAGCTGATACCGCCAAAACCGCTGTGACGAGACTCGCCCTTGGGTCCGTAGACGCTGCCCCCGATGGCGCGGTTCAGAAAATCGATGGCCTGTTGATTGTGCTCCAGCCGCGTGGAGATGATGTGGCCATTGAGGCGATTGGTCCGACGGACCTGCTCTGCCAGTTCTCGAATCCGCTGCCAGGTTTCATGCTTGTCCAGTGACAGGGCAAACTGCTCCGCGCCCCGACTTCCCATGCCGAATCCTTGCGATTGCTGATGCTCTCGCCGGAGACTCTCGATCCGGTCGAGGTCATTCAGCTGCTGTTGCTTGAGCGTGGCCAATTCACCGAGACGCTCTCCATCGGCCCTGCCGGCACCGAGACAGCTGGCCTCCGCATCGAGTGTTTCCGCGAGCGCTTGCAACAGGGTCTGTTGTTCGGCAATCAATTCAGCTGGCGTCATGCAGAATTCCTGAAACTGGACCTGAAGTCAGGGATTATTCACCCAACATATTGCGAACGCTCTGGACCAGACCGTCCGCGATCTTGCTGGTATCGAGTTCGAGCCGGCCTTCGGAGATCGCCTGGCGGATATCGTTGACACGGGCAGTATCGATATCTCCGCTCTCGTCGCCCCTCGGGATCTGGCTCAACGTTGTCCTGGAGCCGGCCGTCGTCTTGGCGGCTCCCAGCGACTCCGCGCTTTTGCGCTGCTCGGCGGCCTCGTTCTGGGGCGGGCGAGTCAGCGGTTGCGTTTGATCGATTTTCAAGGTCATTACCTCATGGCTGGATGCACAATCACGTACTTGCTTACGTTATCGGCAAGGCCAGCGGAAGCTGAACGAAATTCGAACAGAGATTTGTTAAAAAAATTATCTGGACGGCTCACAGGTCGACGCGCAGCCGATCCTGTCCCGTCACTCTTCCCTGTAGAATCTGATCATCCTCCGTCTTGAGGCGAATGGTGCTGCCTAATTCACCGTTATCCAGCGCCTCGACGCTGCGACTGATGCGAAACCCCTGGCCCACGGCGGTCAGTACGACCGTATCACCGCGTTTCACCATCCACGGCTTTCTGATCATGTTGTCGGTCAGCGTTGCTCCGGTCGGGATGCGTCGCGTGGCAACCCTGCCGACCGCCTGGTCGAGATCATCGAGGTAGCCGCGGCGCAGGCGGGAAATATCCGCCTCCTGCCAATCCAGCATCGTCGCATCGATCCGTTGACCGGGATCAATCGGCTGGAGTGCGACCAGGTGGCGAACTATCGCCGAAACCGTGGCCTGCAGATAGCGCGTCCGGCTGCCGTCGCTGCCGCAATGAACGCCTACCGTAACCCGGCCTTGAGGCACGCCGGGGCGCGGCAGAAACGGCTGCGGTGTCGAGCAGTCGCCGAGGTCGACACCGCTTTCCCGAATATCGATCGTCACCTGGTCGCCGAGAGGGGCAGTGCGCTCCTTGAGGAACTGCCGCACGCTGGCGACGACGGCCTCGGAGGATTCACCCGCCGGTTCCGCGCGGGCGATCGAAGGAAGCGGCAGCAACGATAGCGCGAAAAGCAGCGCCATCAGCGTGGCGGCGCCGGCTCGGAGCACGAGCCGTCGAGACGGTCGATGTTTCAACCGGGTACGCGGGAACGCTTCTGTCGGATCGGCACGCATATCACGGGTCTCGGGCTGTTCGCGGATCTCGTGGGGCTGTTCTCGGGGCTGGGTCCATGTCACGGATCCAGGTCACGGATCCAGGACCAAGCGCGTCCCGGCACAGCGTGTCGGTGGACGCAATCCCCCACGTTGGAAAACGATTGTAGGCGTGCCCGTCATCGAGCATTGATGAAAATGGCGCGCAATTGACGGTCTGTTTACGGGTTTGAATCGCGCCGCCCGCCGCTATTCTCCATCCTGTCAATTTTCCAGCGAACGCCATCCGAGGTGCACGGCATGTTCGACAAGTTGGATAACGCGCTGCGCTTCCAGCAGGAGGCCATCAATCTGCGCGCAGAGCGTCAGCAGGTACTGGCCAACAACATCGCCAATGCCGATACGCCCAATTTCAAAGCGCGGGATTTCGATTTTCGCGCGGAACTGGATCGGGTCATGGAGCAGGGGCGCAGCGAGGGCTCCGGTGGGCTGTCGCTGGCGCGGACGTCCGCACGGCATATTCCGGGGCAGGCATCCGGCGGGGCGGGCGTTCAGGATCTGCTCTACCGCATTCCCGATCAGCCGAGCCTCGATGGCAACACGGTCGATATGGATCGGGAGCGCTCGGCCTTTGCCGACAACTCGCTCCGCTATCAGGCGGACGTCACTTTCGTCAGCCGCAAGATCCAGGGGCTGAAGAAAGCCATGCAGCCGGAGTAACACGATGTCCATGTTCAGTGTATTCGATATTTCCGGTTCGGCGCTGTCGGCCAATTCACAGCGCATGAACGTCACCGCGAGCAACCTCGCCAATGCCGATAGCGTCGCCGGGCCGGACGGAGAGCCCTACCACGCCAGGCAGGTCATGTTCCAGGCGCTGAGCCAGCAGGGCGGCGGCACGGGCGGCGTTCGCGTTACCGGCGTGGTCGAGGACGACGTCACGCCGATGCGCATGGAGTACCGTCCCGGCCATCCGCTGGCCGACGATCAGGGCTACGTGCAGATGCCCAATGTCGACCCGGTCAACGAGATGGTCGACATGATCGCAGCCTCCCGCTCTTACCAAGCCAACGTCGAGGTCATGAATACCGCCAAGACGCTGATGACCAAAACTCTCACCATCGGCGAAGGCTGATCGGTGTCGGGCCACATCAAGGAGATGTCATGTCCAGTCCGGTGATCGGTAGCAGTACGTTAGCCAATATCAATGACACGGCCGCCAGCAGCGCCACCACGGGAATGGAGTCCGGCAGCGAGCTCAACGATCGCTTCATGACGCTGCTGGTCACCCAGTTGAAGAATCAGGATCCGACCAGTCCGATGGAAAACTCGGACATGACCGCGCAACTGGCGCAGATCAGTACCGTCAGTGGTATCGAAGAGCTCAACGACAGCCTTACCAGAATCAACGACCAGATCGACGCAGGGCAGGCGCTGCAGGCGACGGCGTTGATCGGCCAGGGCGTGATGGTGCCGGGCAACGAGATCCTGGTGGGGTCGACCGGTGACACGGGAGGCGTGGTCGCGACGCCGATCGGCGTGAATCTGGATAGCGCCGTCGAGGATCTGCAGATCGATATTCGCGGCCCCAGCGGCGAGATCATCGACAGCTTGTCCACCGGTCCGCTCGAGGCCGGCGTGCACAGCTTCAACTGGGATGGCGAGTTGGCTGACGGCTCCAGCGCCTCCACCGACAGTATCTATACCGCCTCCCTGACAGCGACGGTGGGAGACGAGACATACGCACCGGCAGCCCTGAATTACGCCCTGGTCAATGGCGTGATCCAGGGTGCCAGTGGACCGCAACTAGACTTGGGACCTGCTCGGGATCCCGTGGCGCTCTCGGAAGTGCGTCAGATTCTCTGAGCAAAGCATTGACGACACGAAACCGCTTGAGCGTACGCAACCGATAAACGTAGGGGATGAATCATGGGCTTTTCACAGGCATTGAGCGGCGTCAACGCCGCTTCCCAGCAGTTGGATGTCATCGGCAACAACATTTCCAACTCGCAGACCAAAGGCTTCAAGAGCGGGTCGGTCCAGTTCTCCGACGTCTTCGCCAACAGCGCCGTCGGTCTGGGTACCCGGGTTTCCGGCATTCTGCAGGACTTCAGCAGCGGCAGCCTGGAAGCCACCGGGCGCAATCTGGATATCGCCATCGCCGGTGACGGCTTCCTGCGCTTCCAGCAGGAAGGCCAGGTGGGCTACTCGCGTAATGGCCAGTTGACGATGACCGCGGACGGCTACCTGGAAAATGCCCAGGGCGCGCGGCTGATGGGTTACGGGCTGGCAGACGCCACCGACGTCAACTCCGGCGTCGTTACCGGCGGCCAGCCGGGCGTGCTCAACATCCCGGCGGCCGACATGCCGGCCAGCGCGACGGGCGCCACCGGCACCGGTATCGAGGTTCTGCTCAATCTGGATTCCGCCACGGTCGCTGACGATACCTCGACGGCAACGCTCTACAATGACCTGACTGCGAAGAATGCCGAGAATACGGCGCAGCAAACCGGCGTTGCCTACAACTACTCCACCAGCTTCACCGTCTACGATTCCCAGGGCGCGCAGCATAATGCGACGCTCTATTTCCAGAAGACCGGCGAAAATACCTGGGATGCACGCACGGCGCTTGACGGTGTTTTGACATCGACGACCCCGGCGTTGCAACTGGTGTTCGACACTTCCGGCAAGTGGTCGCAGATTACCGGTGCAGATGGTACTACCGCGAATGCCACGGATAATCCGGTCACCTGGCCCGATTTGACGTTTACTGCTGCTGACGATGGATCTGGACAGTTGGGCGGTGGCGTCGAGACGATCACGACTACTTTCAACATGGCGGGCAGCACGCAGTTCGCCGGTGACTCCACTGTCAAGAGCCTGGCGCAGGATGGCTATGCCGCCGGCGCACTGGTCGGCATCAGCTTCGCTGACGACGGCACCATCGTCGGTAATTATGCCAACGAGAAGACCGTCGATCTGGGCCAGATTGCCCTGGCCACCTTCCGTAACCCCGAGGGTTTGACGCCTTCCGGCGACAACCTGTTCGCGGCGACGGCGGCTTCCGGTAACGAACTGCTGGGCATTGCAGGTACCGGCACGCTGGGCTCGATCGAGTCCGAAACGTTGGAGGCCTCCAACGTCGATCTGACGCAGGAGCTGGTCAACCTGATCATTGCGCAGCGCAACTATCAGGCCAACACCAACTCGATCCGTACCCAGTCCGAAGTCATGGACCAGATCGCGCAGCTGCGCTGATAGTTCTGTCGCCAACAGCAGTGGCGTTGCCGGTCGCGAGTCGGCCGGCAACGATCCCGCTTCGATAGGCCGGGTTCGATAGATACGATTTCGGCAAGCACTGTTTCGATAGCCACGGTTTCGAAAGGCGCCGATATGAAAGGCGCCGATATGAAAGGTGCCGATATGAAAGGCATAGGGCATGGATAGAATTCTCTACACCGCCGGCGGTGGCGCGAGCCAGACGATGGCGCAGCAATCGGTGGTCAACAACAATCTGGCCAACGTCAGCACGCCCGGGTTTCGCGGCGAGCTGATGGCGTTTCGTGCCGTGCCGGTGGAAGGCGAGGCGCGCCTGCCGACCCGCGTTGCCTCAATGATGACGACGCCGGGCGCCGATTTCACGCCGGGCACCATCAGTACCACCGGGCGCAGTCTCGATGTGGCGCTGCAGGGCGACGATACCTGGCTGGCGGTGCAGTCGCCGAACGGCGGCGAAGCCTACACCCGCCGTGGCGACCTCCAGGTCGATTCCACCGGCCTGCTGACATCGCTCGGCAATCCGGTGCTCTCCGACAACGGCCAGGCCATCGTCGTACCGTTGGGGGGCGACGTGACGATCGCGCCGGACGGTTCGATCAGCGTGCTCGAGCCGGGCCAGAACCCGGATGCGATCGCGCCGTTGGCGCGTCTCAAGATGGTCGCGCCGGGGAACGACAATCTGGTGCGTGGCGAAGACGGCCTGTTTCGGATGCCACCGGCCCAGGGGCAGGACGTGGCGGCGCCGATCCCGGCCGACGATACCCTGCGGCTGATCCCGGGGGCGCTCGAAGGCAGCAATGTCACCGCCACCGACGCCATGATTTCGATGATCGACAGCGCTCGACGTTACGACATGCATATGAAGGTGATCGAAAGCGCGGACGAGAACGAACAACGCGCCAACAGCCTGCTTTCTCTGACCAGTTGAGCCTGACCAGTTGACCCTGACCAGCTGAGGCTGGCCGCTGGCTGGCTTACCGACAATGAGGTTTTGTCATGATCAAGTCTTTATGGACGGCCAAGACCGGCCTGGAATCGCAGCAGGTCAAGCTGGATGTGATTTCCAACAACCTGGCCAACGTCTCGACCAACGGTTTCAAGCGGTCTCGCGCCGTCTTCGAAGATCTGCTGTACCAGAACGTGCGTCAGCCCGGTGCCCAGTCTTCGGTGGTCGATACGCTGCCATCCGGCATGCAGGTCGGTACGGGCGTGCGTCCGGTCGCCACCGAGCGGCTGCACACCCAGGGCGGTCTGCAGAATACCGAGAACTCCCGCGATCTCGCGATCAACGGCAAGGGCTTCTTTGCCGTGCAGATGCCGGACGGCACCACGGGCTACACCCGTGACGGCAGCTTTCAGGTCAACGAGAACGGCCAGCTGGTGACCGCCGGCGGTTATCCGGTCGATCCGCCGATCGTGATCCCGCAGAACGCGCTGTCGATCACCGTCAGTCAGGATGGCGTAGTTTCCGTGACGCAGCCGGGGACGACCCAGAGCAACGAGGTAGGGCAGATCATGCTCTCCACGTTCATCAACCCGACGGGGCTGCAGAGCATCGGCCAGAACCTGTACCTGGAAACCGACGCTTCCGGTCCGCGTAACGATCTCAACCCCGGGCTGGATGGCGCTGGCGTGCTCTATCAGGGGTACGTCGAGACCTCCAACGTCAACGTGGTGGAAGAGATGGTCAGCATGATCGAGACGCAGCGCGCCTACGAGATCAACAGCAAGGCCGTCGAAACATCCGATCAGATGCTCCAGCGTCTGACACAGCTATAAACCGGGGAAGGCGCGTGTTGCTGACCGCAGAATTGGCCACGGTGTGGCGCAGGGTGTTGATGCTGACCGGCCTCTGTCTGGTGCTGATCGTGGCCGGCTGTGCCCAGATTCCGCGCCATTCCGTGGTCGAGAATTCGTCCCCGGTAGAGATCCCTTCGACACCGCCGACGCAGGCCAACGGCTCGATCTATCAGGCGCGCTTCGGCTTCCAGCCACTGTTCGAGGACCGTCGTCCGCGTCAGATCGGGGACATCATCACCATCGTGCTCGACGAGCAGGTCAGTGCCAGCAAGAGCTCGGCGGCGAATGCGTCACGAGACGGTTCGGCGACTTTCACGCCGACGCTCGTGCCGGACGCTCTCGATACCCTGACCGACTATGGCATGGACCTCGAAGGCGAGAACATCTTCAACGGTTCGGGGGGCGCCAATGCCAACAACACCTTCACCGGGACGATCACCGTGACCGTCTATGATCTGCTGGCCAACGGCAACCTGAAGGTTCGCGGGGAAAAGCAGATCGCGATCAACCAGGGCACCGAATACATTCGGTTCTCCGGCGTGGTCAATCCACGCGCGATCAGCGGTTCCAATACCGTGCAGTCGACGCAGGTCGCCGATGCCCGTATCGAATATGTCGGTGACGGCTATATCAACGAAGCGCAGACCATGGGTTGGCTGCAGCGCTTCTTCCTCAACATTTCGCCGTTCTGATGCCTATGTCCGCTCCGCTTCGTTCATTCCGATCGCGTCGCTCGCCGCTGGCCAGAGCGCTTCTGTTCCTGGCGATCCTGCTGTTCAGCCTGGGCGCTCAGGCGCAGCGCATTCAGGATCTGGCCAATTTTGCCGGCGTACGCGACAACCAGTTGGTCGGCTATGGTCTGGTGGTCGGTCTCGACGGCA
Organism: Salinicola sp. NYA28a; assembly: GCF_976982775.1. The sequence continues at coordinate 2,138,743 of NZ_OZ334582.1, read as the reverse complement.
CAGGCGACCAGACCACTCAGGCGCCGTTCACGGGGCAGAGCATCACTAACCTGCTGTCGCAGCTGGGCGTCACGGTGCCTGCAGGCACCAACATGCAGCTGCGAAACGTGGCGGCGGTCATGGTGACGGCCAGGTTGCCGCCGTTCTCTCGCCAGGGGCAGGAGATCGATGTCACTGTCTCGTCGATGGGCAACGCCGATAGCCTGCGCGGCGGCACGCTGCTGATGACGCCGCTGAAGGGGGCGGACGGTCGCGTCTACGCGCTGGCTCAGGGCAACGTCTACGTCGGCGGCGCCGGGGCGGAAGCGGCGGGCAGCAGTGTCTCCGTCAACCATCTGGCCGCCGGCCGTATACCGGGGGGCGGCCTCGTCGAGCAGGAAGTGCCGATGCGACTGGGCGACGCCAGTGGCACGCTGAACCTGTTCCTCAAGAATGCCGATTTCGAGAACGCGCGACGTATGGTCGTGGCGATCAACCAGGAGTTCGGCGCGCCGGTCGCTGCCGCGCTCGACGGGCGTACGGTGCAGTTGAAGCTGCCGGCCAACGATAATGATCGCGTTACCTTTCTGGCTCGCGTGCAGGGGGTGAACGTCACCACCGAGCGTGGCCCGGCCAAGGTGATCGTCAATGCGCGTACCGGCTCGGTGGTGCTGTCGGACACCGTCACGCTCAATCGTGCCGCGGTGGCCCACGGCAACCTGTCGATCGTCATCGATTCCAATCCGCAGGTCAGTCAGCCCAATGCGCTGGCTGGTGGCAACACGACGGTCGTTCCCAACGCCGATATCACCGTACAGCAGGAGGGCGGTGCGCTGCAGATGGTTGAGACCAGTGCCGATCTGATGGATGTGGTCAACGCGCTGAACGCACTGGGCGCTTCTCCCCAGGATCTGATGTCGATTCTCCAGGCGTTGAAGTCTGCGGGATCGCTCAACGCCGAACTGGATATCATCTGATGGCGATCACCAACGATCTTTCGGGGCAGTTTGCGCTCGACGTCCAGAGCGTGCAGAAGCTCAAGTACAGTGCGGCCAACTCGCCGCAGGGGAGTCTCAGGGAGGCATCGCGCCAGTTCGAGGCCGTGTTTCTGCAGATGATGCTCAAGAGCATGCGCGATGCCAGCCCCCAGTCCGGCCTACTACAGAGCAATCAGATGGACATGATGCGCTCGATGCAGGATCAGCAGTGGGCGCAGCAGCTGGCGGGCAAAGGGTTGGGGCTTGCCGATCAGCTGGTCGCGCAGCTCGAGGGTAGCGGCTTGCCGGGCACCTCGGCACTGCCCGCCGCCTCGGGCGCTACGGGCGACGATGCCTCAGCCCTGATCGCCGGCATTCCGCGGGGTACGCCACGGCTGTTGCATGGTGGCCTTCGCACGCCGGGATTTGCGCCGGATCTGCCACGACATGAGATCGCCGGCGCCAGCGCTGCCACGGCCAACGGCTCGTCATCGACATCGTCATCGACATCGGCATTGATGGCAGACGAGGCCGACGATCGTCCGGCGCACGTTCGCGCCTTCCTCGACAGTCTGGCAGGGTCGGCCAAGCAGGCGGAACAGTCCTCGGGCGTGCCGGCCGAGCTGATTCTGGCCCAGGCTGCGCTCGAAACCGGCTGGGGTCAACGGGAAATTCCCACGGCCAGCGGCGGCAACAGCCACAATCTCTTTGGCATCAAGGCCGGCCAGTCCTGGCAGGGCGACACCACGAATATTACCACTACCGAGTATGTCGACGGACGACCGGTCAAGATGGTCGATCGCTTCCGCGTCTATGACTCCTATACCGACGCCTTCAACGATTACGCCAAATTGATCGGCGACAACCCTCGCTACCAGGGGGTCGTGGCGGCTTCGACACCCGACCAGGCGGCTCAGGCGTTGCAGCAGGGCGGTTACGCCACGGATCCACGCTATGCCGAGAAGCTTCGCGGCATCATGGCGCAGTTGGGCTCGCTCGAATCCTCGGCGGGTCGCGATCTGCTGGCGGCAGCGAATAATGCCGGCAACTCGTTCGGCCCTGACGACCTGCCCACGGCGATTTTCTGATCGGCGGTAACAATTGGTTGCGAAATCGCTGCCTGAAGGGGTCAAGAAGCGGCTCTCGCGGCCGATAGAAATCATAACCTTGCACGGACATCGCCAGCATCGTCATGGCGTTTCACGGGATAGCGATATGAGCCTGTTTTCGATTGGCCTTAGCGGTTTGAGCGCGGCGCAGAATGCGTTGTCGACGACCAGCAACAACATCAGCAACGTCTACACCGATGGCTATAGCCGACAGTTGACGCTGTTGGGACAGAACAGCAGCGGCGAGGGTGGCGGGTCCGGCGTCAGCGTCGACGGCATCCAGCGCCAGTACAACAGCTATATCAGTTCGCAGCTCAATCAGGTCAATACCCGCGAGTCGGCCCTGGAAACCTACCAGAGCCAAGTCAATCAGATCGATGACCTGCTGGCGGACAGCGATTCCGGCTTGACCACGCTGATGCAGAATTTCTTCTCCAGCCTCGAGGATCTGACCGGTGCGCCCTCGGACGCAGCGGCGCGCGAAGGGGTATTGGGCAGCGCTCGCAGCATGGTCGCACAGTTCCGTGCTTACGATGGCTATCTCAGCGACATGCGTGAAGGCATCAACGGCCAGATCGGTGACGTGGTCACCCAGGTCAACGATCTCAGCAACCAGATTGCCGATCTCAACAAGCAGGTGACGCTGGCCCGTGCCAGAAGCGGCGAAGAGCCCAACGCGCTGCTGGACCAGCGCGACAAGCTGGTCAGCGATCTCGGTGAGCTGGTGGACGTCAACGTGCAGGTCCAGGATGGTTCGACCTACCAGGTATCGCTATCCAACGGCACGCCGCTGGTCGCCGGCAACAAGTCCTTCGATCTCGTCGCCGTCAAGAGCGATGAAGATCCTTCCAATATCACGATCGCCTACGAAGATGGCGCCGGCTCGCGTTCGCCGCTCAAGGAGTCCGTCATTCAAGGCGGTGAATTGGGTGGGCTGATGAGCTTTCGCAGCGAAACCCTCGACAGCGTCCAGAACCAGATCGGTCAGTTGGCGGTGACACTGGCAAATAAATTCAATGACCAGCATGAGGCTGGCGTGGATGTCAACGGTGATCCCGGCGTGGCGTTTTTCGAGATTGGTAGCCCGACCGTCATTGGCAGTGCCAATAACGCAGGCAGTGGTTCGATGATTGCCGAGTATGGCGACATCAGCCAGTTGACGGCTGACGACTATCAGCTGACCTATCAGGCGGATGGCTCCCTCGAGGTCGAGAACCTGAGCAGCGGCGAGAAGCTCGAGGATGTCTCTCCGGATGCTGATGGCAATCTGTCCTTCGGCGGGGTGACGCTGACTCCCGGTACCCCGCCCCCGGTTGAAGGCGACGTCTTCACGCTACAGCCGACTCGCAATGCGGCCGCCGGGTTCGATCTGGCACCGATCGATGCTAGCCAGATCGCTGCGGCTGGTACCGAGAACAGCGGCACGGGTAATAATACCAACGCCCTGGAATTACTCGACCTGCAGAATAAGACGCTGGTTGGTGGCGTCGCGACCTTCAGTGGCGGCTACGCGTCGCTGGTCAGCGATGTCGGCAACCGGGCGGCGATTACCGATGCCAACCTCACGACCCAGCAAGGGTTGAGCGATCAGCTTTACGCCTACCAGCAGGCCGATTCAGGCGTGAACCTGGACGAAGAGTACGCCAACCTGATGCGGTATCAGCAGTACTACTCTGCCAATGCCAAGGTCATCGAAGCCGGTTCGACCATCCTGGATACGATTTTGGGGCTGCGCGCTTGAGAGCTGTCGAAGCGCCGTTTTTGAATAATCATTGAGTGCGCCTGATCGGGCGCCGTCGAGGAGAGAGCCGTGCGTGTCAGCACCGTGATGATGTTCGAGCGCAGTGTCAGCTCGATGAACCGCCAGCAGGGCGCTTTCATGGAAGTTGGCGAGCAGATCGCTTCCGGCAAGCGTGTGGTGCGTCCTTCCGATGACCCACAGGCTGCATCGCGGGCGGTCGGAGTATCGCAATCGTTGGCCACCAATGCCCAGCAGAGCGACAGCCGGGTAACGGTGCGCAATTCGCTGAGTCAGGCAGAGAGCGTTCTCGACAGTGTTTCTGACGCTTTGACCCGGGCCAAGGAGCTCATGATCCAGGCCGGCAATGGCACGCTGAGCGACGCCGATCGCCAGTCCCAGGCGTCGGAGCTGCGCGGCGTCTACGAGGCGCTGTTGGGGCAGGCCAACTCTACCGACGGTAACGGAAGTTATCTCTTCGGCGGTTACAAGGATAGTTCCGCGCCCTTCGGCAAGAATGACTCTGGTGCCGTGGAGTACGAGGGCTCCGACCAGGTTCGCCAGCAGAAGGTCGATTCGTCGCGAATGATGGAAGTGGGTAATACCGGGAAAGACGTCTTCCAGTCGGTGGCGGCAGGCGCGGGTTACTTGGCGAAGGCGGGTGACACCAACAGCGGAACGCTGACTTTCACCGGTCCTCAGGTGGCGGATACGACTGCCCCGGGTTATGGAGAAGGTTATACCGTTACCTTCGATACTACAGTAGAGCCAACGACTTATCAGGTAACCGACTCGACAACAGGTGATGAGGTCTCTAATGGTGATTACGCGGCAGGCCAGTCGATCGAGTTTGCCGGTATCAAGTTGACGCTTGAGGGTACACCGGAGCCGGGTGACGTGCTAGAAGTTGGACCAGCTGAGGATATGGATCCCGACGTTTTTGCGACGTTGGAGAACATGCTCTCTGCCCTCGAGAATCCTCTGGATTCCGAGGCCGACAAGGCGGCATTCGCCAATACGCTATCGACCTCCAGCCGGGAGCTGGATAACGCGCTGGACAACGTGCTGACCGTGCGCGCTTCCGTCGGTGCACGACTGAACGAACTGGACACGCTCGATACCGTGGGTAGCGATCGCAAGATCAGTTACACCCAGACCCAGAGCGATCTGATCGATCTGGATTACACCACCGCCATTTCGGACTATGTCCTGCGGCAGGTGGGGTTGCAGGCGTCGCAGAAGGCCTTCGTCGATTTGCAGGGGACTTCGTTGTTCGACTTGATGTGATGTTCGACCTGGCGCGACTTTCGACCTGACGCGGCGTCGGGTTTCAACCGCCAACGTATCGGGCCGTTAACGGCCCAGTTCGAAGTCAAAGGGGCGCATCCTGCAGGATGCGCCCCTTTTGTTTGGTTGAGCTGTCGATTGGCGAATTGGAGAGGGGCTCGGGTCGAGATCGATTCCCGTTGCGATGTCAGGTCAGGGCGTGCCGGCCATCTGTTCGATCATGCCCTGCATGAAACGAAGCTGCTGCTCGAACAGATCGCTCCAGAAGCCTCCCATATCCGGAATCAGTGCGGTAATCAGCACCAGGCCAGCGGTCAGTGTCATCGGGAAGCCCACCGAAAAGATCGAGAGCTGTGGCGATGCGCGATTGAGAATGCCCAGTGAGAGATTGATCAGCAGCAGCGCGGTGACGATGGGAATCGCCATCAGCAGGCCGGAGGAGAAGATGGTGCCGCCCCAGCGGGCCAGCGTCTCGGCGAAGGTGGCATCGATCGAGGTCGAACCGATGGGCAGCACCTCGAAGGTCCAGGCGAGAATTTCGATGGTGATCAGATGTCCGTCCATCGCCAGGAACATCAGCAGCGTCAAAAGCTCCAGCAGGCGTGACAGCACCATCGTATTGGTGCCGGCATCCGGCTGAAAGAAGGTCGCGAACCCGAGGCCCATCTGCATGCTGATGAACTCGCCGGCAGTCTGCACCACGGCGATCATGATCCGCAGCACCAGGCCCATGGCGATACCGATAAGGATCTGCTGAAGCATGATGCCGAAGCTTGCCAGCGAGAACAGAGGAATCGCCGGCATCGGTGGCAGGGCAGGCGCGATGGCCACAGCGATTGCGGCCCCAAGCAGCGCCTTTACCGGCGTTGGTACGCTCGGCAAGCTCCACAGCGGTGACGCCATGAAGAAGGCAAGAATGCGAACCGTGGGCCAGAAGAAGAGCCGTATCCAGCTCTCCCATTGCGCGGAGGTAATATCAATCATCGATCGCGCTGACGGGTCAGCTCACCATCTGGGGAATGTTCTGCAGCAGTTCCCGGGTGAAGTTGACCAGTAATTGAATCATCCAGGCGCCGGAGAGGATCAGCATGGCGAAGACGCCCAGGATCTTGGGAATGAACGTCAGCGTCATTTCGTTGATCTGGGTCGCCGCCTGGAAAAGACTGACCAGAAGGCCGACCAGTAGCGCGGTCAGCAGTAGCGGGGCGGCTATCATCAGGGTCACTTTCATACCCTGGTAGGCCATGCTCATTACCATTTCGGGAGACATTGCTTACCTCCATGCGGTCGCGAAGCGGGGGCTGACGACACGGTTCGTGTCTGTGCGACTCACGAGAAATAGAAACTTTGGGTCAGCGAGCCGATCAGAAGCTGCCAACCATCGACCAGCACGAAAAGCATCAGCTTGAACGGCAACGAGATCGTGGCCGGTGGCACCATTATCATCCCCAAAGCCATCAGTACGCTGGCGACGACCAGGTCGATGATCAGAAACGGGATGAAGATCGTGAAGCCGATCTGGAAGGCCGTCTTCAATTCACTGGTGACATAGGCTGGCACCAGGATACGCATCGGCACGTCTTCGGGACCCTGCATCTCGCCGACGTCGGCGATGCGGGCGAACATTGCCAGATCGGCCTGCCGGGTCTGGGCGAACATGAACTCGCGGAATGGCCGGCTGCCTCGCTCCAGCGCTTCCTCCATCGAAATTTCTTCGGCCGAGAACGGTTGCCAGGCTTCTTCATAGGCCCGGTCGAGTACCGGCGACATGACGAAATACGTCAGAAACAGCGCGAGCCCGAGCAGAACCTGCGTCGGCGGCGCCGAGGGCGTGCTCATGGCGGTACGCAACAGCCCCAGCACGATGATGATCCGGGTAAAGCAGGTCATCATCAGCAGCATCGCCGGCAGAAAGGCGAGCGAAGACAAAAAGAGCAGCGTCTGCAGGCTCAGCGACCAGCGCTGACCGCCGTCCGCCATCGGCTCGCTGACAATGCCGGGAATCGCCTGCGCCACCGCCCACTGGCTGGCCGTCAACGCCGCCAGGGCGCCCAACCCCACGACGACGCCACGCAATCTGGAATTAGCCGCAATAGCCACTAGTTGTCGACCCCGTTGTCCCGCCTGGGCTTTTGGCGCTTGAGCGAGTCACTCGCATTCTGTTTGAGGGCTTGACCCAGGCGACTGGCAAAGGAGCCGCTCAAGGGTGCCGACCCAGAGGCGACAGGCGTATTGGGGGGCGGGGTCATGCTGTCCAGCTTGGTTACCTGACCGCCACCGACGCCCAGAACCAGCCAGCGATCATCGACCTCGACGATGACCACGCGCTCGCGTTGCCCGACCGGCGTACTGGCCACGACACGCAGATGCTGCGTTCCGGCACGACGGTTAGGACCGATACGCTTCAGCAGCCAGGCGCAGGCCAGGATGATCGCCACGACGATCAGCAACGACATTGCCGTCTTGCCCATCATCAGAAGGCCGATGCTGTCGCCGCTGCCGGCCGTGGTCTGCGCCGCCTGCTGTAGCGTATCGTCGTTCATCGATTCAGTTTCTGGACGCGTTCGGACGGCGTGACGATCTCGGTGATGCGGATGCCGTATTTGTCATCCACGACGACGACTTCGCCCTGGGCGACGAGATAGCCGTTGATCATGATGTCCATCGGTTCACCGGCCAGTCCGTCCAGCTCCACGACCGAGCCCTGGGCCAGTTCGAGCAGTTGCTTGATGGTGATGCGCGTTCGGCCCAGCTCGACCGAGAGCTTGACCGGGATATCCATGACGACGGCCAGATCCCGAGCCTCGCGAGTGTTGCCGCTGCCTTGATCGAAGGACTGGAAAACGCCGGCTTCCGCCGATTGTGCCTCGCCGGAACCCGCCGTGGCGGTGGGCTTGGTCGCTTCCTCGATCGTTTCGGACTCGTCGGCTTCAGGCTCGACACCCTGTTCCGCCATGGCCGCTGCCCAAAGATCGTCGGCATCCTGGTTGTTGTCGCTGGCCGTATCGGAAGCTCCCTTCTGGGATCCCGGTTTTTGATCATCACTCATTGTCGAAGTCCTTCATGGCGGAGTACGTACCATGGTCAATAAGATGCTTCACCCGTAGCGCGCGTTGACCTTGCCGGGTCCCGTATTCACAGGCCATGACCGGTACACCGTCGACACGCACGTCGATGGCTTTGGGGAGATCGAAGGGGAGAATGTCGCCGACCTTCAGTGTCATCACGTCACCGATGGTCGAGGGTATCTCGGCAAAATCGGCGATCAATTCGACCTGGGTCTGCTTGATCTCGCCGGCCATGCGCGACTCCCACTGGGTATCGTCGCTGTCGAGCGTTCCGATCGGGCTGGACAGAATGTCCCGGATCGGTTCGATCATGGAAAAGGGAATGCAGATGTTGAAGTCGCTGGTCAGGTTGCCGACCTCGAGATGGAACGTACTGTTGACGACGATCTCGTTCGGCGAATTGGTGATGTTGGCGAAGCGCACCTGCATTTCGGAACGCATGTAATCGACGTCCACGGGATAGATCGATTTCCAGGCGTCGCTGTAACCCTCCAGCGCCAGCGACAATAGCCGCTGGATGATTCGCTGTTCGGTGGCGGTGAATTCGCGACCGTCGGATTTGGTCAAAAACCGGCCATCACCGCCGAACAGGTTGTCCACCACCATGAAGACCAGACCCGGCGGGAACACCAGCAGGGCGGTGCCCTTGAGCGGCTTGAGGCTGATCAGGTTCAGGTTGGTCGGTACCGGCAGGTTGCGCGCGAACTCGCTGTAGCTCTGGTAGCGCACGCCGGCGACCGTGATATCGGCGCTGCGTCGAATCAGGTTGAACAGGGCCACCCGGAAGAGACGCGCGAACCGCTCGTTGATGATATCCAGCGCCTGCAGACGCTCACGGATGACCCGGTGCTGGTTGGCCGGGTCGAACGGGCGCGCGTCGCGACGGTTACTCTCGGGCGCTTTGGCGGGCGCGTCGGTATCGCCGCTGACACCGTTGAGAAGGGCGTCGATCTCTTCCTGCGACAGCAAATCGTCTTGGGACATGATTGGCCTGGCGTCCGCTTACTGCACGATGAAATCGGAGAACAGCACGTCGTCGATGGATAACGTGGGCTGCGGCGTGGTGATCGGCTCGTTGAACAAGTCGAGAATCTGCTGCTTCAGCTGGACCTTGCCTTCGGGCTTGATCAACTCTTCGGCGCTCTTGCCGGATAGTAGCATCAGCAGCCGGCTGCGAACCTCGGGCATGTGCTGAGTGAGGAACGTGCTGGTCGCCTCGTCGCCGACGCGCAGCGACAGCCCGACGTAGAGCAGGCGGTCGCCGTAATCGCTCTGCAAATTGACGGTGAAGGGGTTGATGGTCACGAAAATCGGCACCGGCGCTTCGACCGGCTCGTCATCGACGACCTCGGTCGCCTCGCTGCCGTCGCGGGCGTCGAGGAAGAAGTACACGGCGACCGAACTGGCCACCGCCAGCAGGACGATCAGTAGCCCTATCAACAAGAGGGAGCGGCTTTTACGGGATGCGGCCATTGATTCTGCCATTACGGTGATCTCTGAAAGTTGCAGCGGATTATGCGGTGCTAGAGGGTGTCGCGATCGACGGAAAAGACGCCTTCCGGTCTGCTAACTTCCCCTTTCATGCGCCGGGATCGGAAGATGAAGGCGTGCCAATCGCGAACGGCGCCGCATGACTTGATGTCGCGGCGGGAGTGCCCGCCGCTATCCGTGTTATCGGCAGTGCTGATTAGGATCTGTTGACGTTTCAGCGCGAACCGCGTTGCTGCGCCAAATGGCGCCAGGCCAGGCGCGGGATGCAGAGAAGGGTGGTTCCCTTTTCCAATCCCGCAACGCCGCATGGCGCCATTTGTCGCGCAACCCGAAGGGCCGGGCCAGTTTTTGCACGGTGCTGCGTTATTCGTCGTTCATTTGGAACGACCAAACAACGCTCCTCACGCCTTGCCCCGCACAAAAACTGGCTCCGGCGCGGCCGTGCATGAAACGTCAATAGATCCTAGGCGTAAAGGCTGATGTTGCCATTTGGGGTGAGGGCAACCTGGCGCAGGGTGGCGTCATCGCTCGTATCGACTCCCGATGCGGCAAGCAGCGGGCCGGAGGCGCTCGACGTGCCACGCGGGCGATCGTCGTCCGATGACTGGCCTTGCTGGAACTGCCCCTGGTCGCCGACCATCGCTTCACCCAGGGCGATGCCGCTGTCAGCGAGCGCCTGGCGGAGCTGGGGAATCGCGGCCTCGACGGCAGCCCGAACCGGGGCGTGGGCAGAGAGAATCTGAAGCTGTGCCTGCTGGTCCTGTACCGTCAGTGATACGCTCAGCGGACCGAGCTCCTGAGGATGAAGGCGTAGCGACATCTGCTGATCACCGCGCTGATGCATCTGCAGGATTTGCTGGCCGAAGGAGGCGGGCCATTGCGGTGACTGAACCGGGGTCGAGATGGCGCCGTTGGTCACCGCGGCTGCCGATGCCAACCCCGTGCCGTTCGATAGCGGCGACGCCAGATGTGTCAGAGATCCGCCATCGGGCCGCGGGCTCGTGAAGAGGGCGCTATCCAGTCCGTCACGTTCCGCGCCGGATGCCGACAGGGCGTCTGCGAGCGCGTTCGTCAGCGCTGCACCGGCAGGGTCTCCCGTTGACGGGGATTGGGACAGAACCTGGCCGGCGGCGGCCAGCAGCCCCGAGGACGAGGTCGATGTTGGATTGCCGCTACGGTTTCCTTCGATCGCCGAGAGCAGTTCGCTGAGCCCGGGCTGTTCGGAGGTCGCATTGACGCGAGTCGAGGCGCCGGGCTGCTCGCTGTCATCCGACACCTTGCCGGACAGCATCGCGGCCACACTTCGCGCGGCGTCGCTGGCCGTCAGGGTCATCTGCTGCAAGGTAGATTGTCCGGCACCGAGTGTCGCGGCGCCATTGCCGGCGGCAGCCGCCGAAGCGTTACCGGCTGGTTGCGCGCCCGTCGTCAGCGGAAGCGCGGCGATGATGGCGGCAAGATCTTCCGCGTCGATCGGCCCTGCGTCGCTATCGCTCGCCTTGGCGTTCGATGTCGCCTTGCCGTCGGTCTTGCCTTCGAGGCTGGCCAGGACGGCGTGAAGCCCTGCCATGTCTCCCTCTTCCAGGGCTTGCAGAATCTCGCGCGCGTCCTCGCTCGTCTGTCGAGTGGCGTCGGATTCGGCATCCGCTGCCTGCGAATCCTTTGTCGCTTGGCGGCTCGAGGCGAGGGCCGACGACGCGTCATCGGCTTCTTGCGTATTCGACCGCTCGGTGGTGTTCGTTGCCTGCGACGCTGAACTGCCGCCGGCTGCGGATCGCTGGGGTTTTTCTGCCCCTGCGGCCCGCTGCATGACATCGGCGAAGGGCGCGCTGGCCGTTTCCTTGGACGCGCTGTTCCCGGTATTGGCGCCACGCGTCGAGGATGAGGTCACGCTGGTGAGAGAGGAAAGTTCCATGGACTACGCCGCCAGTTTCGTTATCGGATAGAGCTTCTAATCGGTGCTGCTGAGCAGGGCTTCCATTCAGTGTTTCGGTATTACCACTGGTGCCCGGCGTCTTGCTGACGGCGGCGTAACTGCGCCGCCATTTCGTCGCTGTGACGTTGCTCGTGACGAGCCTGGTGGCGGGCCGCTTCATGCTGGCTGCGTGTATGCAGCGTGTCGTAGGCGTTGAGTTTTCGGCGTTCGCCCTGCCAGTGCTGCTTGCCGTTCTCGACGCGGGTCTGGTGCTCGCCGAGCCGTCGCTGTTGCTGTTCGATCGCCTTGTCGAGAGAGGCGATGAACTGTTGATAGTCCCGCCATTGGCTCGATGAGACACCCCGGGTCAGACTGTCGTGGAGCTTGCGCTGGTACTCGTCACGATAACGCTGCAGCTGCCCGAGCTGATTCTGAGCCTCCTGCTGTTGACGCTGCAGGTGGCCCAGGTTCTCGACAGCCTTGTCGCTGCTGCGCTGCGCCAGATCACGAAGCATCTGCATGGCGTGCATGTTGGCCAAAGCGTTACCTCCTATCCGTCCGTCGACCGGGGGCGATTCACCGAGGCGATCCACCGGGGCAATCCACCGGGGCAATCCACCGGGGCAATCCACCGGGACAATCCACCGGGACAATCCACCGGGACAATCCACCGATTGCCATTGTGGCGCTCGGGCCGTCCCGTCAAAGGATTGATAAGCGATGAAAAATGCCACTATTCCGGAACAGCGCGCGCCGATTTGCCACTCGAGGGGGCGGCGGAAGGTCAGTCGTCGATCGGTATGAGTCTATCGAGATCGGCCTGGGTAGGAGCCAGTTCGGCGATCTCGTTCATACGCTGTTGCAGGAAGGCCTCGAGTCGTGGATAGAGCGCGACTGCGCGATCCAGCTGGGGGTCCTGGCCGCTGATGTAAGCGCCAACGTTGATCAGGTCGCGGTTGCGCTGGTAGCGCGAGATCATCTGCTTGAAGCCTTGCGCCTGGCGCAGGCGCTTGGTATCGACCACCGCCGGCATCGCACGACTGATCGAGGCCTCGATATCGATGGCCGGGTAGTGGCCGCTCTCCGCCAGCTGTCGTGAAAGCACGATGTGGCCGTCGAGAATCGCGCGGGCGGAGTCGGCGATCGGATCCTGCTGATCGTCGCCTTCCGTCAGCACGGTATAGAAGGCGGTGATCGAGCCACCGCCGCGCTTGCCGTTGCCGGCCCGCTCCACCAGCGCCGGGAGTTTGGCGAAGACGGAGGGGGGGTAGCCCTTGGTTGCCGGCGGCTCGCCGACGGCCAGCGCGATCTCGCGAGCCGCCATGGCGTAGCGGGTCAGCGAATCCATGATCAACAGCACGTTACGCCCCTGATCACGAAAGTCTTCCGCCAGCCGCGTCGCGTAGGCCGCGCCTTGCATGCGTTGCAGGGGCGAGGTATCGGCCGGGGCGGCAACCACCACGGCTCGGGCCAGGCCCTCGTCGCCCAGAATGTTTTCGATGAAGTCCTGAACTTCGCGCCCCCGTTCACCGATCAGGCCGACGACGATGACATCGGCATTGGTGAAGCGCGCCATCATGCCCAGCAGCACACTCTTGCCGACTCCGGAGCCGGCGAACAGGCCCATGCGCTGGCCGCGGCCCACGGTGAGCAGCCCGTTGATGGCACGGATGCCCACGTCGATGGCGGTATCGATGGGCGCACGGGCCAACGGGTTGATCGGCGGCGTGTCCAGCGGGGCGTGGGGTGCCTGCTCGAGCGGGCCGTGGTCGTCGAGTGGCCGGCCGTTACCGTCGACGACGCGGCCCAGCAGCCCGTCGCCCAGCGGGAAGCGCCTGGCGCTGGCGATGTCCAGGCGGTTGCCGCTGAGCGCGAGTACCCGGGCGCCCGGCAACAGGCCGCTGGTGTCTGCCAATGGCATCAGGAACAGCTTGTCCCCGGCAAACCCGACCACCTCCGCCTCGGCATAGCGTTCGTCATCGTGGCCGTTGCCGGGGGAGAGTTCGATCAGGCAGGCACTGCCAAGCGGAAGGCGGATTCCGATGGCTTCCAGCACTAGCCCCGTGGCGCGAGTCACCCGGCCTTCGTGGCGGTAATGGGAGAGCGATTCGACGCGATGGCTGATCTTGCCCAGCACTTGACGCCAATGCTGGTGGTGCTGGGAGGTCCCCGATGAGATCGAGGACTCTGTGGCGTCACTCGTCATCGGAGCTCTCGCCACCGGAACTCTCGCCACCGGAACTTTCGCCATCAGAACTCTCGTGACCCGGACCTTTGTGATCCTTACCGCTGTGATCGGCACCTTCTTGCTCCGAGCCACCATGGCTGGAGCGGTCATGGCCGGACTCGAGCCCGCCGTCCTGAGATTCAGGCTCTGCCGGTTGGCCGCTCGACGTCGTCTTGCGTTGACGCCGCTGGTCGAGAATCGCCTTCCACTGGGTGCTCAGGCTGGCGTCGAGTCCGCCGGCGGCACTGGTGACATGGCAGCCGCCGCGCTCGAGCGTGGGGTCGGCGTGACACTCCCAGCCGCTGGCCTCGAGTGCATCGCCCATGGTGGTCGTTACCAGCTCGAGATCATCCGGATGCAGCCACAGACGGGGCTTGCCGTTCAGGGTGGTGTCGGCATCGAGCAGCTCGCGCACGACGCTCAGAATGTGTTCGGGGTTTGCGGCCAGCGACTCGCCCGCCAGTTGGCGGCCTGTGATCAGCGCCAGTTCGACCAGTTGATCGGCGACTTCGGTATCCAGCGTCGCCAATGCCTGACGAAAATTGTCGGCCAGCTCGGCAAGGGGGCGTAGCGTCATGTCCAGGCGCTTGTTGAATTCCAGTTCGGCGGCAGCATTGGCCGCTTCGAGACCTTCCTGGTAACCCGCCTGATAGCCTTGCTCGTGCCCTTCGCTGTAGCCGCTCTCGAAACCCTGTTGCCGGGCCTTTTCGGCGATCGCTCGGCGCGCCTTTTCCTCGGCGTCTTCCCGTTGCCGGCGACGACGCTGCGCTTCGGCGTCTGCGGCGGATTGACCGGGAGCCGGGGACGGCGCGCGCGCGAGCTCTTCCATCTGCCAGCGGTGCCATTCGACACGGTCAGACTCGGTCCGATTGCCGCGATCAGACGTAGCCATCGTCGCCACCCGTCAAGGCGATTTCGCCGGAATCCGCCAGACGCCGTACGACGGCCAGAATCGCCTTCTGTTCGTTTTCGACCTGCGATAGGCGAACCGGCCCTCGGTTCTCCATGTCCTCGAGCATCAGCTGTGCCGCGCGCTGGGACATGTTGCGAGTGAATTTGTCGACCAGCGCCTCTTCGGCACCGCGCAGTGCAATCACCAGAGAGTTGGTCTCGACTTCGCGCAGAATCATCTGGATGCCGCGATCGTCGATATCCAGCAGGTTCTCGAACAGGAACATCTCGTCGATGATGCGTTGCGCCAGGTCCTCGCTGTGCGCGCGAACCACTTCGATAACCTGTTCTTCTTGGGAGGAGTTCATCAGGTTGAGAATCTCTGCCGCTGTTCTTACGCCGCCCATCTTGCTGCGCTTCAGGTTGGTACCATCCAGCATTGAAGAGAGTACCTCGGTAAGCTCTTGCAGCGCTGCCGGCTGTACGCCGCTGAAGGTGGCGATGCGCAGCATGACGTCTTCGCGCAGCTTGTCGCCGAACAGTTCGAGAATATCGGCGGCCTGAGAGCGCTCCAGATGGACCAGAATCGTGGCGATGATCTGCGGGTGCTCGTCGCGGATCATTTCGGCGACCATCGACGCTTCCATCAGATTCAACGAGTCGATGCCCGACGCCGTATTGCTGGTCTCGAGAATGTCCTCGATCAGGCTGCTGGCGCGTTCGCTGCCCAGTGCCTTGGTCAGAACCGCGCGGATGTGATCGCTGGAGTGCAGATTGATGGCCGTAAACTGCTCGGCTTCCTCGTAGAAGTCGCGTAATACCGCCGCCATCTCCTGATGAGAGACCTGGCCGAGCTTGGCCATTTCCTGGCTGAGATCCTGCACTTCTCGGCTGGAGAGAAACTTGAAGACTTCCGCTGCGCTGTCTTCATCCAGGGAGAGCAACAGGATGGCGCCGCGTCGAGCGCCAGTCATTTCCACCGTCATGATTTGTCCATCCAGCTTCTGACGACCATGGCGACCAGGCGGGGATCTTCCTGGGCGATTTCACGAACTTCCTTGAGATCCTGCTCGTAGCTCGAGGCGCCGCGACGGCTGCGTTCACGTCTCGAGCCGTCAGCGTGCACGTCGTCGCCGGGACCGCTGTCACTGACTGCCTGATAACTCGCAGCGCCAGCGGCGGAGGCTGCCGCGCCGGTGGCGGGTGTCGGTGCCGCCACCGGCGCGGGAGCGGGCTCTGCGGTCTGGCGACGCAGGAGCGGTTTCACCACCTTGAACCACAGGAACAGGGCGACCAGGGCGACGACGAGATACTTCAGTACGCTCTTGCCGAGACTCCAGACTTCCGGCGTCTGCCACCAGGGCAGGGCGTCGAAATTCTGTGCATCGATCTGGAATGGGCTGTTGACGACCTCGAGCGCATCGCCACGAGCCGTCGAGAAGCCCATCGCCTGGCGCACCAGACCACGAATCTGCTCCATTTCCGTATCGCTCAGGGCGACACGGGTCGGGTTGCCGTCCTCGTCGACTCCTTCGCGATAGTTGACGACAATGGCTGCCGACAGGCGCTCGATGTCGCCACTGTGCTGCTTGATGTGCTCGACGGTGCGGTCGACTTCATAGTTGACGGTACTGTCGTGACGTACCCGGCCGGTCTCGGTGGTGTCAGCGGTCTCGGTGGCGGCGCCCTGCGTATCCGCGTTCTGGTTGTCGGCATTATTAGCGTTACCGGCGTTGTCGGCCCCATCGGTCTGGGCTTGGGTATCCGGCGCATTGATCGGGGAGGCGGCAACGCCCGGCGGCTGATTGCTCAGTGCGCCTGGTACGCCCATGGCGAGGTCGCCATTGCGCTGGTACGACGAGCTGCTCTGTTCGCTGCGCACGGCAGCCTCGTTCGGCGCCTGGTTAGGGCCGTAACGCTCCGCGGTCTGTTCCCGTTGGGAGAAGTCGATTTGCGCGGTGACCTGCGCGCGTACGTTCTTGGCGCCGACGATCGGCGCCAGGATCGCCTCGATGCGCTGGGCGTACTGGTCCTCGAGATTATTGACGTAATCGAGCTGGCTGCCATCCAGCTGGTTGGTGTTGCGGTTGGAGCGGCTCAGCAGATCGCCGTTCTGATCGATGACGGTAACGTCGTCGACGGCCAGTTGCGGCACGCTGCTGGAGACCATGTGGACGATGGCATTGACTTGGCCTTCGCCCAGTACCCGACCCGGCTGCAGGTCGAGGACGACGGAGGCGGAGGCGGGTTCGCTCTCGCGGACGAAGACGGACGGCTTGGCCATGGCGAGGTGAACGCGGGCCCGCTCGACGCTGCCCAGCGTGCCGATGGTGCGGGCCAGTTCGCCCTCCAGAGCGCGCTGGTAGTTGACCTGTTCGGCGAACTGGCTGATGCCGAATGCCTGGTCATCCATCAGCTCGAAGCCGACGCCGCTGGCTTCGGGCAGCCCCTGTTCGGCCAGCCGGAGACGAGTCTGGCGGACCTGATCGGCCGGAACGAGCAGGGCCTGGCCGCCCTCGCTGAACTCGTAGGGGATGCCCATGGTATCGAGCTGGGTGATGATTCGTCCGCCGTCGGCGTCGGTCAGCGTCGAATAGAGAACGCGATATTCCGGGCTGCGGGCCCATAGCAGCAGGGCAATGACGATAGCCACGGCAGCAGCGCCGGCTACGATCAGCGGGATACGGGGGTTCTGTTGCAACTTGTTCAACCAGTCGCGACCGCCGGACGTCGCCGCCGAAGCGGCTTGCCGATTCGGATTCCGGGCGGATGCGTTGGTTGAACTCTGAGCGTCGTTGGACGACGTGGCCGTGCTCATGTCGGACTCCGCTCATGGCACGTGGTGCGACTCGACAACATAGCAGTAGTCTGCTCCCTGCAACGCGTCTGCTCATCCGTGCCTCGACACGCTCGGAGAGTCAGTCCGATGCGGCCCTGGCCGGGGCGTTAGTTTGATGGCAGCCATTATGTGTCGGTACGTTAATGGCGAAGGTGGGAAAAGCCGATGTTTTCACGCGCATTTACCGCGATAGTGATTGGCTTGCTGTTGATAGGCTGCCAGCGTCGAATCCACCGGCGGTCGTGTCGCTTTCCCACAGGGCGCCGTCATACAGGAAAATCTTCATGAGTGCTCCAGCCATTCAAGCGGCGCTTCAGCAAATGCAGGCTCTCTCGGCTCAGGCAGGCGGGCAGAGCGCGGCGTCGCAGAGTTCCGTTGCCGAGACTCACGGCAGCTTCGCCGGGGAGTTGCAGGCCTCGCTCGGACGAATCAACCAGATGCAGCAGTCCGCCAATCAGCAGGCGATGTCCTTCCAGGCCGGCGATTCCGGCGTGGCATTGAACGACGTGATGATCGATTCCCAGAAGGCGAGCGTGGCCTTCGACATGGGTGTCCAGGTGCGTAATCGTCTCGTGACCGCGTACAAGGAAATCATGGGGCTGCAGATTTAAGGCATCTTTCCGGCCTTATTTTGCGCCTCGCCCAAGCTCGGCGGTCGTTTGACCGCCGAGCTTTTCGCGTTCATCAGACACCAAGCTTGCGATGCTGGCGCCATGTCTCCACCGAGTAGAATCCGAGCCCGATCCAGATCAGGACGAAGGTGAACAGTTGAGGCCAGGAGATGGTTTCGTCGAATACCCATAGCGCCAGCAGGAACTGCAGCGTCGGGTTGAGATACATCAGAAAGCCGACGGTAGAGAGCGTCAGCCGCCGGGCGGCGCCGGCAAAGGCGAGTAGCGGCAGGGTGGTGACCACGCCACTGACGATCATCAATGCGGTGGTCTTCGACGTCTCGCCGAAGTGAGACTGGCCGTGCCAGGTCAGCCACGCCAGCGCGGCGAGGCTCAACGGCAGCAACAGGCTCGTTTCCACCAGCAGCCCCGACAGCGCATCCAGGGAGACGCGCTTGCGCAGCAACCCGTAGGTGCCGAATGTCATGGCCAGCACCAGGCTGATCCAGGGCAGCTTGCCGAGCATCACCAGTTGCAGCAGAACGGCGCCGAGCGCGAGACCGATCGCCAGCATCTGCCAGCGCCCGAGCCGCTCGCGCAGCACGAGCATCCCTAGCGCCACATTGACCAGCGGCGTCATGAAGTAGCCCAGGCTCGCCTGCAGCACATGGTGGGTTTCCACCGCGTAGATATAGAGCCCCCAGTTCAGCGCGATGAGCAGCGCGCAGCCGAGACTCCAGCCCAGCCCGCGAACCAGTTCGCGCGGGCTTCGAAAGCTGCGGCGCAACGCGGCCCAGCGTCTCATCAGCGTGACCACGACGATCAGGAAGGCGCAAGACCAGAGGATGCGCTGGATGAGCACCTCGAACGCGGGCACGCCGTCGAACAGCGAAAAGAACAGGGGGAAACAGCCCCACATGGCGTACGCGCCAACGCCGAACACGACGCCAAGGCGGGCATCGCTCGCGGAAGCCTGCCGCTCCGGGGTTGCCGTCTCGGTGGTTTGAGGTTGGGAATCATCCATTGCAGGGCTCGACACGATCGACGCTCCATATCTCGGGCCCGTAATCTATCATGACCACGTCACGCAGGCTGCCCGACGTCGACGGGAAATGTACTGAAATGACCCGCGTCAGACGAGGGCGGCGATTCCAGAGAGGAAAGCCATGAGTGAATTACGCGTCAGTCTGGTGCAGAGCGAACTGCACTGGGAAGATCCGGCAGCCAATCGACGCCTGCTGGATAGCCGCATGGGGATGCTGGATGGCAGCCGGACCGATCTGATCGTGCTGCCGGAAATGTTCGCCACCGGGTTCACCATGAATGCCGAAGCCATGGCGGAGCCCTTCGACGCCAGCCCGACGCTGGACTGGATGCGCAGCCAGGCGCAGGAGCGAGGCTGCACCATCACCGGGAGCCTGGCGATCGCCGACGGTGGACGCCGCTACAACCGGCTGGTCTGGATGACGCCGGAAGGGGTGATGACCCATTACGACAAGCGGCATCTGTTTCGCATGGGCGATGAGCCCAGGCATTACGCGGCGGGCACCCGGCGCCAGGTGGTCGAGATCAAGGGCGTCCGTATCCTGCTGTCGGTATGTTACGACCTGCGTTTTCCGGTGTGGCTGCGCCAGCAACCCGGCGCCGGGCAACCTTTCGAATACGACGCGCTGCTGTGCGTCGCCAACTGGCCGGCGCCGCGCAGACACCCGTGGCGAACGCTGCTGCAGGCGCGTGCCATCGAGAATCTGAGCTACGTGATCGGCGTCAACCGGGTGGGAGAGGATGGCAACGGGCTGCCTTACGCCGGCGACTCCATGGTGGTGGACTTCAAGGGCGAGCCGCTGGCCGATCATCCGCCGGGCGAGGCGTTCGTCGAAACCGTCACGATTTCCAGCGATGCGTTAAAGACGTTTCGCGACAAGTTCCCGGCGTGGCAAGATGCCGACACTTTTCACTGGGGTGACTGACAATGCGGTTGGATCGATTTCTTAGCGAGGCCACGGAACTCACGCGCAGCCAGGCCAAGCGTGCACTGCGCCAGTTCGAGGTCAGCGTCGACGGCGAAGTGACGCGAGACGCCTCGTATCAGGTTTCCGACGACCAGGTGGTGCGGTGGCAGGGCGACATACTGGAACGGGTCGGCTGGAGATATTTGATGATGCACAAGCCGGTAGGTGTCGAGTGCTCCCTGCGCCCGACGCATCATCCCTCCGTGCTGAGTTTGATCGATATCCCGCAGATCGAGCGGGTGCATCCGGTAGGGCGGCTGGATCTCGATACTTCGGGACTGCTGCTGATCAGCGACGATGGCAAGTGGACGCACCGCGTGACCTCGCCGAACCGCGCCTGTGTGAAGCGCTATCGTGCGACATTGGGTGAACCTCTGGCAGCGGGTGAGGCTGAGCGCATCGCGCAACAGTTTGCCGAGGGCGTCGAGTTGAACGGTGACGATAAGCCGACCCGGCCGGCCACTTTCGAAGCCGTGAGTGATACCGAAGTGCTGATCGGCGTCACCGAGGGGCGCTACCACCTGGTCCGGCGCATGCTGACGGCGGTGGGGCATACGGTCGAGACGCTGCACCGTGAAGCGATCGGGCCGTTGGAGCTCGATCCGGATCTCGAACCCGGCGAATGTCGCTATCTGCGCCCGGAAGAGATAGCCGCGTTCTGAATTGCCTTCCAGCGAGAAGCGGGAGCCGTGGGAGCGCGGACTTCAAGATTTATACCGTTATCTTGTTTTGGCAAGACATCTTCAGATCACCTTGAATTCGTCATCAAGGCAGGGAGAGGGAGGAAGCGTCGATCAGCGCTCGTGTGTAAGCCGATTGCGGGTTCTCGAGCAGCGCTTCGCATTCTCCCTGTTCGACGACTTTGCCATCCTTCAACACCAGTATTCTGTGTGCCATCGCTCTGACCACGGCGAGGTCGTGGCTGATGAACAGGTAGGCGAGGCCGTGTCTGGCCTGGACGCTGCGCAGCAGCTCGATCAGTTGCTTCTGCACCGTGCGATCGAGGGCCGAGGTCGGTTCGTCGAGGACCAGCAGACTCGGCTTGAGGATCAGGGCGCGGGCGATGGCGATACGCTGGCGCTGACCGCCCGAGAACTCGTGGGGATAGCGGTCGCCGCAGTCCGGCGGCAGGTCGACGTCGCGAAGCGCTTCGGCAATGCGCTCGGCCACGGTCGATTCATCGAGCTCGGGATGATGGAAACGCAGTCCCTCGCTGATGATACCGGCCACCGGCATGCGCGGTGACAGCGAGCCGTAGGGGTCCTGGAACACGATCTGGAACCCGCGTCGCTGGCGCCTGAGGGCGTCGCCGCTCAAGGTATCGAGCCGCTGTCCGGCGAAGCGGATCTCGCCGCTGGCGGGCAGTAGCCGGATCAGGGCCGAGGCCAGCGTCGTCTTGCCGGAGCCGGATTCACCGACGATGCCGAGTGTTTCCCCCTTGCGGAGTTGCAGCGACAGCGGCTCGACGGCGACGAAAGCCGGAGGGCGAGGCCGCAGAAAGGGTTTGGGCCGGGAGAACGCCACGCTGACGCGATCGGCGGCCAGCAGCGGTGTTTCGCCGTCCTGTTCCGGAGGCGCCGGTCGGCCGCTGGGAATGGCATCGATCAGCTGTCGCGTATAGGCGGCCTGCGGCGTGTCGAAGACGACGGGCGTGGGGCCGGTCTCCACGCGCTCGCCACGACGCATGACGACGACCCGGTCGGCATGGCGACGCACCAGATTGAGATCATGGCTGATCAGCAGCAGGCCCATGTCGTGACGATCCCGCAGGTCGTCCAGCAGCGCCAGAATCTCCTGTTGTACCGTCACGTCCAGTGCCGTGGTGGGCTCGTCGGCGATCAGCAGTTTCGGGTCGTTGGCGATCGCCATGGCGATCATCACCCGCTGGCGCTGCCCGCCGGAAAGCTGGTGGGGCCAGGCCGAGATCAGCTCCTCGACCCGGGGCAGCCTGACCTGTGTCAGTAGCTCCTTGATGCGGCGTTTGGCGGCTTCGCCTCGAAGCCCTTGATGCAGGCGCAGCGTTTCTCCCAGCTGCTTGCCGACGCTATGCAGCGGATTCAGCGACGTCATCGGCTCCTGGAAGATGAAGCCGATCTGCCCGCCGCGCAGCGCGTTCCATTGGCGAGGCGAGAGATGGCCGATATCGCGGCCGTCGAAATAGCGCTCTCCCTCGATGTCGGTGCCCGTCGGCAGCAGCCCCAGCGCGCCCAGCGCGCTGACTGACTTGCCCGATCCCGATTCCCCGACCACGGCGACGGTTTCCCCGCGATCGACATGCAAATCCAGCGCGGTTACAGCCGCCTGGGCGCCGAAGCGGATGGTCAGTCGGCGCAGTTCGAACAGTCGCTTGTCGCTCATGGCAGGCTTTCCTGACGCGGGCTATCGGGTATGGCGGCAGGTCGGTCGACCCGGCTCGCAGTGAGGATATGGCGTGGGTCGAATGCGTCGCGCAACCCCTCGCCGATGAATACCAGCAGCGACAGCATCACGCTCAGGGTGACGAAAGCGGTCACGCCGAGCCAGGGCGCCTGCAGGTTGTTCTTGCCCTGGGCGACCAGTTCGCCCAGCGAGGGCGAGCCCGGCGGCAGCCCGAAGCCGAGGAAGTCCAGTGCCGTCAGCGTCGTGATGGCGCCGGTGAACAGAAACGGAATGAAGGTCAGCGTGGCGACCATCGCGTTGGGGAGCACGTGTCGGCGCATGATCAGATGCGAGGGCAGCCCCATGGCGCGCGCGGCTCTCACGTATTCGAGATTTCGAGCGCGCAGGAATTCGGCGCGAACGATATCCACCAGGCCCAGCCACGAGAACAGCAGCATGATGCCCAGCAGCCACCAGATGTTGGGTTCGACCAGGCTGGCCAGGATGATCAGCAGAAACAGGACCGGCAACCCGGACCAGATTTCGATCAGGCGCTGGCCGATCAGGTCGATCTTGCCGCCGAAGTAGCCTTGAATGCCGCCGATTACCACGCCGAGGAAGATCGAGCCGATGGTGAGCGCCAAGGCGAAGGCGACCGACAGCCGAAATCCGTAGAGAACGCGAGCGAACACGTCGCGGCCCTGATCGTCGGTCCCCAGCCAGTGGCGGCTGCCGGGCGGCGAAGGCACCGGCCCCTGCACGTCGCGGTCCAGCGTCTGGTAGGAAAACGGCACCGGCGGCCACAGCATCCAGCCATTGTCGGCGATCTGCTCGTAGACGACAGGGTCGCGATAGTCGGCCGTCGTCGGCAGGAAGCCGCCGAACTCGGTTTCGGGGTAATCCACCAGCAGCGGCACGTACCAATGGCCGTCGTACTGCATCACGATCGGCTTGTCGTTGGCGACCAGCTCGGCGCCCAGGCTGACGATGAACAGCAACCCGAAGATCCAGAGCGACCAGACGGCGCGGCGGTTGCCGCGAAAGACCTGAAGGCGACGCTGAGTGATTGGCGACAAGCGCCGGCGATGGCTCGATGTCATCACGACTCCCGGGTGCCGAAATCGATGCGTGGGTCGACCCAGACGTAGGTCAGATCCGAGATCAGCTTGAGTACCAGCCCGATCAGGGTATAGAGATAGAGCGTGCCGAAGATCAGCGGATAGTCGCGCTGCATCACGGCCTCGAACCCCAGCAGGCCAAGGCCGTTGAGCGAGAAGATCACCTCGATCAGCAGCGAGCCGGTGAACAGGATGCCGATCAGCGCCGAGGGCAGGCCGGCGATGATGATCAGCATGGCGTTACGGAATACGTGGCCGTAGAGCACGCGCCGATCCGAGGCGCCCTTGGCGCGGGCCGTCAGCACGTACTGCTTGTGAATCTCGTCGAGGAAACTGTTCTTGGTCAGCATGGTGAGGGTGGCGAAGCTGCCGATGGCCGAGGCGAGGACCGGCAGCGTGATGTGCCAGAAGTAATCCTGGATCTTGCCGAGCAGTGACAGTTCGCTGAAATTGGAGGACGTCAGCCCGCGCAGCGGGAACCAGTTCCAGTAGCTGCCACCGGCGAAGACCACGATCAGCAGGATCGCGAACAGGAAGCCGGGGATCGCGTAGCCGACCACCACCGCGCCCGACGACCAGACGTCGAAGGCGCTGCCGTGACGCAGGGCCTTGCGAATGCCCAGCGGAATCGAGATCAGGTAGACCAGCAGCGTGGTCCATAGCCCGAGCGAAATCGATACCGGCAGCCGATCCAGCACCAGGTCGAGCACCGGCTGGCCCCGGAACAGGCTCTCGCCCAGATCGAACGTGGCGTAGTCCTTGAGCATCAGGCCGAAGCGTTCCCAGGCCGGCTTGTCGAAGCCGTACTCTTCTGTCAGCTGCTGGCGCAGCTCGTCGTT
Source organism: Salinicola sp. NYA28a (assembly GCF_976982775.1). The sequence goes on along the minus strand of NZ_OZ334582.1, from coordinate 2,114,287 downwards.
GACGCCACGGAGCCGCTGCGCGTTGCCTCCGCTGTTGTTACCGTCAGCGCCGCCGCTTTCGAGACCGGTGCTGGCATTGCTGTTCAAGCCTTCGAAGCGGGCCATCATCTGGTCGATCGGTCCGCCGGGAGCGGCCTGCACGATGATGAAGTTGAGCAGCAGGATCCCCAGCAGGGTGGGGATCATCAGCAGCAGGCGACGAACGATATAGCTGGCCATGTCGGGCAATCACTCCTGGCCGCGCTGGCGCGCGGTGATGGCCTGGGCGCGGTCGGGGTCGACCCACCACACCGTGAAATCGGGCGTGTAGCGCGGGAACGGCTGAGGGTAATCGAACTTGTCCCAGACGGCGACGCGAGTGCCGTCGAAATTCCACTGCGGTACCACGTAGAAGCCCCATCGCAGGACTCGGTCGAGTGCCTGGGACGCGGTGTCCAGCGTCTCGCGATCGTCGGCCTGGATCAGTTCGTCGACCAGGACGTCTACCACCGGATCCCGGACGCCCGCCAGGTTGCGGCTCTGGGGCACGTCGGCGTAGTCGCTGGTCCAGAAGTCGCGCTGCTCGTTACCGGGATTGGCCGATTGCGGAAAACTGCCGACGATCATGTCGAACTGGAAATGGCGCAGGCGGTCGAGATACTGGTTGACGTCGACCACGCGGATCTTGCTCTCGATGCCGAGCCGCTCCAGATTGCGTATGAACGGCTGGGTGATGCGCTCCCACTGGCTGTCGTAGAGCAAAAACTCCAGCGTGAAAGGCCGGCCCGTCTCGAGGTTCACCAGCTTGCCGTCGCGGACGTCGTAGCCGGCCTCGCGCAGCAGTTCGAGCGCCTGACGCAGACGCGGACGCAGCGCCTCCGGGTGGGGCATCGGCAGGGGCTGGTCGAATACGGCGGCGGGCAGCTGGTCGCGATAGGGTGCCAGCAATTCAAGCTCGCCGTCGCTGGGCAGCCCGGTTGCGGCCATCTCCGAATTCTGGAAAAAGCTCTCGGTGCGCTGGTAGGCCCCGTAGAAAAGATGGTGGTTGAGCCAGTCGAAATCGAACGCCAGCCCCAGCGCTCGGCGCACACGAGGATCCGATAGCTTGTCGCGGCGCGTATTGAACACGTAACCCTGCATTCCCGCCGGCTGGCCGTCCGGCACGATCACCCGCTGGATCGCGCCGTCCTCGACGGCCGGCGTATCGTAGGCGGTCGCCCAGTTCTTGGCGCTGCTTTCGATGCGCATGTCCAGCGCGCCGGCAAGAAACGCCTCCAGTGCTACCGACTGATCGCGGAAGTAGTCGTAGACCAGCCGGTCGATATTGTAGCGCCCGCGATTGAGCGGCAGATCCCGTCCCCAGTAGTCGTCGACGCGCCGATAGACGATACGCCGGCCGGGGTCGACTTCGTCGATCTCGTAAGGGCCGGAGCCCAGGAGCTTGTCGAGGGTCGGTTTGGTGAAATCCCTGTCCTGCCAGTAGTGCTTGGGGAGTACCGGCAATTGCCCCAGGATCAGCGGCAGCTCCCGCGACTGGTTGTTGGAAAACGTGAACCGCACGGTGCGTTCGCTGAGCGCCGAAGCCGATTCGACACTGGCGTAGTAGGCGCGATAGAAGGGCGAGCCCTTGTCGCGGAGCAGCCGGAAGCTGAACACCACGTCCTCGGCGGCGACTGGCGCGCCATCGTGGAAGCGCGCCTCGGGCCGGATATCGATCTCCATCCAGTGACGGTCGGGATCGAGCCGGATGCCGCCGGCCAGGAGCCCATACATGGTGAAAGGTTCGTCGGCGCTGGATTCCATCAGCGTGTCGTAGATCTGGTTGAGGCCGTCGGCAGGCGTGCCCTGGATGATGAAGGGATTGGTGGAATCGAAGCTGCCGTTGGCCGCCCGGCGCAGCGTCCCGCCCTTGGGGGCGGCGGGGTTGGCGTAGGGCAGGTGGTCGAAGTCGGCGGGCAGCGCCGGATCGTCATAGAGCGCGATGGCATGCACGGTGGGGACGTCAGCGCTCTGCCCCGGCGTTTCTGTCGGCTGGGCGCTGACCGGCGCCGACAGCGGTATGGTCAGCGCCAGCGCGGCAGCAGCCAGGAGCCATCGGAATCCAGCCATTTTCGATATCCTTCATCTCGGTGCGAGCGCCCGTGTGGACGCCAGACGTTGTGAATCGTTGTACCGCTAAACGCTGCCCTGTCAAAGCGCGATCGATGAGAAACGCTATCGACGATCGCCGTTTTGCGCCAGCGTCGTGGCGGGCACGGAAAGCGTCTGTCCGATACGGATGGTACTTCCCTTGAGGCCGTTTTCGCGGCGGATCTCGCCGACGCTGGCGCCGAAGCGTGCGGCAATGGCGGAGAGAGTGTCGCCGCGACGAACCACATAGTGGTTGAGCGCCGTACGCTCCGCGGCGGGTAGCGTTGCCAGATTGGCGAGAAAGCGCTGCTTCGCTGCCGCGGGTACCAGCAGGCTGGCGTCGTCCCGCGGGCGCGTCGAGGCCCGCTTGAAGCCGGGATTCAGGTCGCGCAGCGTCTGCGGGTCGACGCCGGCGAGGTCCGCTGCCATCGACAGCGTCAGCGGGCCGCCGGTATCGACCTGGGCGAACTGGGTCTTGTCGGGAATCGAGGGCAGCGCCACGCCGTACTGTTCCGGCTCGGCGATCACCTCAGATAGCGCCAGCAGGCGCGGAATGTACGCCATGGTCTCCGCAGGCAGGCGCAGGTGCCAGTAGTCGATCGGGTCGCCGCGATTGGCCGCGGCGTTTCGGGCGGCATTTACGGTGCCGGCGCCCGCGTTGTAGGCAGCCAGCGCCAGCAGCATGTCACCGTCATACCAGCGGTCGGCCTGTTGCCGGATGTAGTTCATGGCAGCGTCGGTGGCGGCGACCACGTCGTGGCGGCCGTCGTACCAGGCCGTGCGCGACAGGCCCATGGCGTCACCGGTGCCAGGCATGAACTGCCAGAGGCCCGCTGCCCCGCCCGGATTGGTGGCCGTCGGGTCGTAGCCGCTTTCGATGAAGGGCAGCAGCGCGATCTCGCTGGGCAACTGGTGGGCCTCCAGTCGCCGGGTGACCCAGCGAAGCCAGGGCTTTGCCTGTTCCGCCACCTGCTCGACGTGTTGCGGGTGCTCGCGATACCACGCCAGCCACTCGGCCACGCGGGGGTTGGCCGTCTCGTGGGACATCCGGAACCCTTTGCGCAGGCGGTTCCAGACATCGGGCGCTCGACGCTCCTGGAGTACCAGCGAAGACCAGAAGGTACGTTGTGAAGCGCCGCTCGCGGCCTCCGGCGCCGTCTTGGCCATGGCGGTCACGGGAAGCGCGGACAGCAGCAGACTACCGGCAAGGCCAACGAAGACGTGGCAGCGCCTCGGTGGGAAATTCATGCGTTTAAGATCCTTGGTAACACGGTCACCGTAATGGCGGGCCGACAGCGAATCACGTCGTCTCGCTCTGCGATGCTAGAAACGATCCTTCCATGCGCGCAGCGTGGCAAAGGCCGTCATGCTGTCATCGACGGGGCCTTGCTCACGTAACGTCTCGAGCAAGCTCGGCTCGTCGACGCGCAGGAACGGGTTGATGTGGCGTTCGCGGCCCAGCGTGGTCGGCAGCGTGGGCCGATCCAGGTCGCGGGCGGTCTGGCACTCGCGCCGGTAGGCGTCGCGAACGGCGTTGTCGGGCTCGGCGGCCGCGGCGAAAGCCAGATTGGCGAGGGTATATTCGTGGGCGGCAAACACCAGGGTGTCTTCCGGCAGTGCGTCGAGTTTTGCCAGCGAGTTGCGCATCTGCTCGGGGGAGCCTTCGAACAATCGCCCGCAACCGCCTGAGAAGAGCGTATCACCGGCAAACAAAAGCCCTGGTGTGCCGGGGGCATAGAAGGCGATATGATCCAGTGTGTGGCCGGGGACGGCGTAGACTTCGAAGCGGCGCCCCAGAACGCGACATTCGTCACCTTCACCGACGCGATGGTCGATGCCGGAGATAGCGTCGCTGGCGGGGCCGTAGACCGTGGGAGCGTAGCGCTCGATCAGTTCCTTCAGCCCGCCCGTGTGGTCCTGATGGTGGTGGGTGATCAGGATGGTGTCGAGCGTCAGGTTTTCCTGTTCCAGCCAGGCAATGACGGGCTGGGCGTCACCGGGGTCGACGACAGCGACGCGCTCCTGCGAGTCCTGGCGCAGCAGCCAGATGTAGTTGTCCTGGAACGCGGGAATCGGCTTCACGGTCAACATGTGGCATTCTTCTCCGGCAGGTTCGTCTGTGGATTCGGGTATCGAGGGTCGAGCCGTTGGTCTGACCTCGTGCAGCACGCGCGGGTTCCCGCAAGGGATTGCCTGCCTTCACGCCGTCAGGTTCAGCGGCGGGCTGCCGTCCAAAAAGCGATAACCTTGGGGAGTAAAGCCGTCCGTGTCAATCTCGCCGCCGGATCAAAGCCTGCAGGCAGCCGTCCGCCAGGGGCGCCGGTTCTGGGCATCGCCGCCCGGACAGGCGCTGTGGCGTGCCGAGCGCGCTTGCCTGGGGCCGCATTGCGAGCAGCATCGCGGCATGGTGAGTCTGCAACTGGGCATGGCACCGTTGATGAGCGACATGTGCCCGATTCGCCATTCGCTCGACTGGGCGCCTTCCACCGAACTCGTTCGCACCGAGAACTGCCTGGTCTGCCTGCCCGGCAGCCTGCCGCTCGCCGACGATAGCGTCGACCTGGTGGTGTTGCATCACCTGCTGGAGGCTGTGGACCAACCTCACCACGTTCTGCAGGAAGCGGCTCGCGTGACGCGTGGCGACGGTCGTCTGGTGATATTCGGCTGGCATCCCTTCGGGCCGACCGGCCTGCGCCGGCGCTATCACTCCGCGCCGTGGCAGCACCAGTGGCGAACGCCAGCGCGCCTGCGGGACTGGCTGACGTTTGTCGACTTCGAGATCGAGCGGGTAGACTATTGCGGTTTTAGATTGCCCGGCCGCGCGCTGGGCAGCGATCGTCTGGAGACGCTAGGGCGCCGCTACAATCTGCCGCTGTCCTCGGCCTATCTGGTGGTGGCAAGCCGGCGCAGTATTCCCGTTCAGCCGATCAAGTTGCGCGACCCGGTGCTCGGTGGCGGCAAGTCCGGCGCCTGGCTGGGGCTGGCCAGGAAGACCCGGCCGACCGGTCATCACGGTTGCCAAAAATCGCATCGCACGCCGATTCATGCCGCGGGCCGCATAGCGGCCGACGCTGCGGCGCCGCTGACGCCGGGAACGGCAGGCGAGCCGTGTCGCTCGTCGAAACGTGAGTCTCTCGTCGAAACGTGACCATGCCGAGCGCCAGGATGAAGCACCCGCTAGATCTCCGCAGACGACTGCCTGAGCTCCACGACCGCCTGACATCATAGACAGCCGTCATCACCAGAAGACCAGAAGCGTCATCACCAGAAGTGTCATCACCAGAAGCGTCATCATCACCAGAAGAGAGTACGTCTTGCCAGCTCCGAATTCCGAATCGCCGACGATGCCCGCCGTGACCATCTATACCGACGGAGGTTGCCGCGGCAATCCCGGCCCCGGCGGCTGGGGGGCGTTGCTGGTCTCCGGTCGACACGAGAAGCCGATGAAGGGCGGCGAGGCCGAAACCACCAACAATCGCATGGAGCTGATGGCGGCGATCCAGGCCCTGCGTGCGCTGGACCGGCCCTGCCGCGTCGCGCTGTGGACGGATTCCCAGTACGTTCGCAAGGGCATCACCGAATGGATACACGGTTGGCAGAAACGCGGCTGGAAGACCGCGGCCAAGCAGCCGGTCAAGAATGCGGAACTCTGGCGGGAACTGCTTGCCGAAACGCATCGCCACGCCATCGAGTGGCACTGGGTCAAGGGTCACAGCGGCCATGAGGGAAACGAGGCCGCCGATCGGCTGGTCAACGAGGCGATCGACGAAGTCATCGCAAAGCGTCGGTCTTCGGCACGATAATCTGGTCTTTCATGCAGCGGTCCGAACACCATAAGTCGTGATCCTGTCGTCAAAACACGAATGACTGCCGCCAGGCATAAGCGAGGAAAACGTATGCGCCAAATCGTCATGGATACGGAAACGACCGGTATCGACCCGCGAGAAGGCCATCGCATCATCGAGATCGGCGGCATCGAGCTGATCAATCGCCGGTTTACCGGACGTACCTATCACCAGTACGTCAATCCGGAGCGGGATATCGAGGCGGAAGCCGTCGAGATTCACGGTATCACCAACGAGCGAGTCGCCAACGAGCCCGTGTTCGCCCAGATCGCCGACGAGCTGTGGGAATTCATGCGCGGCGCGCAGCTGGTCATTCACAATGCACCATTCGACGTCGGCTTCTTCGATCATGAATTCAAGCTGCTGAACGCAGTGCGTGGCGAGCCGGTGCTCGGCCCCGTGGCCGAGCATTGCAGCGTGCTGGATACGCTGAAGATGGCTCGGAAGATGCATCCGGGGCAGCGCAACAGTCTCGATGCACTGTGCAAGCGTTACGATATCGACAACGGCCAGCGCGTACTGCACGGGGCGCTGTTGGACTCCGAGATCCTGGCTGAGGTCTACCTGGCCATGACCGGGGGGCAGACCGCATTGTCGCTCGCCGGTAACGACGACGGTGATGACCGCGCGCCCGGCGCTGCCAGCGGCATGCGTCGGGTCGAACGAAACGGCGTGCCGCTGGCGGTGCTCAAGCCGAGCGAAGCCGAGTGGCAGGCTCACCAGCAGCGGCTCGAGCAGATCCGCCAATCGGCCGGGCAGTGCCAATGGGATGCCCTGGAAATGCCGGAGACCCAACACTGATGCTACACCGCGAGATACCGCCGATGGATGTCGTCGGCGGCTGGTTGCTGCGCATGGGCGAGAGCGGGGTTGCGCGGGCTGAATCCGGCAGCATGCTCGTCTATTGCGAACGATGGCCTGAACAGGCGCTGCGGCTGGGATACTGGCACGGCGAGCCGGTGGCCGTGGTGGTCGAGACAGACGGCGAAGACTGGCCGCCGTTTCGCGACTGGCTGGCACAGGCGTCGGCCTCGGAAAGTGAGCTGCTGGCGACCGCGCTGCAGGTGACACGGTGGGAGCGGGATCATCGCTTCTGCGGCCGTTGCGGTCACGCCACGCGGCGGCTGTCCCACGAGTTTGCCATGCAGTGCGACAACTGCGGCCTGCGCGGTTATCCCCGTATTTCGCCTTGCATCATCACGCTGGTGACGCACGGCAGGGACATGCTACTGGCGCGCAGCCCGCGATTCCCACCGCAGCGCTACTCGACGCTGGCGGGTTTCATCGAACCTGGAGAGTCGGTGGAAGCGGCCGTGCGGCGGGAAGTGATGGAAGAGGTCGGCGTCGAGGTGGGGCGGGTGAGTTTCTTCAAGAGCCAGTCCTGGCCGTTCCCGCATTCGTTGATGATGGGGTTCTTCGCCGAGGCGGCCAGTCGTCGAATACGGATCGACGGCGAGGAAATCGTCGACGCGGCCTGGTTCACCCCGGAAAAACTGCCTCAACTGCCGCCAACCTATTCGATTTCACGGCAGTTGATCGAGACACATCGCGGGGCGGTCGCCATACGCTGAACGTATCGGTTCAGACGGTGGATTTTCCGAACAGCTTGGGGAGCCGGCTGGCAAGGCCGATGTCTCCCTTGACCTTCACCTTGCCGGTCAGCAGCGCCTGCATGGCGTTGAGTTCCTTTCTCACCAGCTTCATGAGCGTGGTGGTATCGCTCGAGATGGTGACGCTGGGCTCGGGATGGCGCCCCGGCTGGATGTCGAGCGAGCCATGATCGATCGTCATGTGGTAGTCGTCGACATCGTCGAGATCGAACTGATAGACGGCCGAAACCGTCTCGGCAGCCTCGGTATCGAACCGGGCACGAAGTTTGGCGATCAACTGGTCGTCATCCATGATGATGTCTCCTGTAACAGAAGCGCTAAGCAAATCATCGCCGCTATTGCCATGCAAGCGGTGGAAGCGGGGAAGGCGATTTTCTTCGATGCCTCTGTCGAGAACGGGAATGTTCCGAGCCCTGCGAATCTCGATCCAGCAGCGACGGCAATTTGAACGGATAGTGAACGGCCGGGGCCGTGAATGGTTAGAACGATGAACGGCCAGGATCATGACTGGCTAGAACAAGGAGTATGACGTGATCGAATGGTTGGCCGACTACGGTCTCTTTCTCGCCAAGACGGCGACACTGGTGATCGCCCTCGGTGTGATTCTGATGCTGATCGCCCATGGGCGTCGCAAGGGGCAGGGCAGCGCCGGATCGACACTGAAGGTCGTCGAGCTGGACGAGCGTTTTCAGCGTCGGCGTCGTCAGCTGCATCTGGCGGCGGTGCCCAAGGCGGGCCGACGCCGGTTGGCCAAGCAGATGCGGAAGTCTTCCAAACTGGCCCACAAGCAAGAGGCGAAACGCGAAGCCGAGCGTGTCTGGGTGCTCGATTTCGAGGGCGATCTGAAAGCTTCCGGAACGCCGGCGTTGGCCGAGCTGGTGTCGCTGCTGCTGGAAGAGATCAAGGACGGAGACGAGATCGTGTTACGTCTACAGTCCGGGGGTGGCCTGGTGCACAGCTATGGCCTCGCCGCGGCGCAGCTGGATCGCCTTCGTGATGCCGGTGCCCGCCTGACCGTATGCGTGGACAAGGTCGCGGCCAGCGGCGGCTACATGATGGCGTGTTGTGCCGATCACCTGATCGCCGCCCCGTTCGCGGTCATCGGCTCGATCGGCGTCGTGGCGCAGATACCCAATGTCCATCGGCTGCTCAAGAAGCACGATGTGGATGTCGAGCTGCTGACCGCCGGGCGCTACAAGCGCACGTTGACGGTGCTGGGCGAAAACAGCGAAGAGGGGCGTGCCAAGTTTCTCGAGGATCTCGAGTCCACCCACGACCTCTTCAAGCATTACGTGGCCCAGCGGCGGCCCAACCTGGATATCGAGGCCGTCGCGACAGGGGAGATCTGGTATGGCAGCGAGGCGCTCGACGCCGGCCTGATCGATGCAGTGGGAACCAGTGACGCCTATCTGCTGGAAAAGCAGCGCCAGCAGGCACGCGTGCTCAATGTGGCGCTGGCATCACGTTCTGGCCTGATAAGCAAACTGGGTAAAGGCATGGAGAGCGGTCTGGAAAGAAGCGTGGACCATATTCTCCAGCGGGTCGAGGATCTGCGCTGGCAGCGCCGCTGACCCGCTCGGCACCGCCCGGCAATAGGCAAGCCGGGCGAAAGCGGCTCAGGCGATATCCAGTTTGCCGAGCGTCTGGATCAGGCGCTCGGCGACGTCGCCGTGGAGCGAGTAGTAGATCACCTGCGAGCTGCGGCGGGTCGTTACCAGGCCTTCCTGGCGCAGAACGGCAAGATGCTGTGATAGCGCCGATTGGCTCAGCGTCATTTCTCTATTGATCTGACTAACGGAATGCTCACCCTGCATCAGCAGGCAAAGAATACGCAATCGGCTCTCATTGGCGATCGCTTTGAGAGTCGCAGTGGCAGGACCGATCTGGTGGTCGCCGAGTGGGGTAATCATTGTCGTCATCGTGAAATTCCGCGTGCGCGTTGGCGGATCGCCTACACTGAACCCGCTGTTCAGTCATTGCTGATATTAGCGTGATGTAACTGAACGTTACAATGCTTTTTGGCGCGTATCTCCCGGGCGGCTGGTGATCGCAGTCGGGAGTCCCTATAATCGGCGCCCGCTTCAAGCCATCCGGCCACCATCGCCATTCAGAGGGTTCCCTAACCCCTCGGCCAACTCCGGTAATAGCTCTTTGAAGATGAGAGCTACGGCAAACGAAAAAGGTCTCTCATGTTGACACTCGACAATCGACAACGCCGACTCGCCCTGCTGTGGCTGGTCAGCTTCCACGTGCTGGTGATTACTGCCAGCAACTATCTGGTCCAGCTGCCGTTCACCCTATGGGGGCTCCATACCACCTGGGGGGCGTTCAGCTTTCCGTTCATTTTCCTGGCCACCGACCTGACGGTCCGATTGTTCGGCAAGGCGCCGGCAAGAAGGATCATCGCCAGGGTCATGGTGCCCGCGCTATTGATCTCCTATGCCGTGTCGGTGCTGTTTCAGCAGGGCCGGTTTCAGGGAGTGGAGGCGCTGGCCCAGTGGAACCTGTTCGTCGGTCGAATCGCGCTGGCCAGTTTCATGGCTTACGTGCTGGGCCAACTGCTCGACATTCACGTGTTCGACCGGCTGCGCCGGCTCCGCGCCTGGTGGGTCGCGCCGACGCTCTCCACGATTCTCGGCAACCTGGCGGATACCTTCGCGTTCTTCGCCATCGCCTTCTGGCAGGGCCCCGATCCGTTCATGCGTGAGCACTGGGTGGAGATCGCCTGGTTCGACTACGCGGTGAAGCTGTCGATCAGCCTGATCTTCTTCCTGCCGCTGTACGGCGTTCTGCTGGCCTACCTGGGACGTCGCCTGCTGACGCAGGGAGATCGGCTCAATCTTCCTGGCTTGTCGCGCCAGCGAGGATAGCCGTCGCCGATTGTCGTCGCGCAGCGCAGGTCATCGAGCGCTGGCGGCGTCTGCCCGCGTAGGGGCGGAGTCGAGTCCCGGGTTTTGTTATCCTTGACCGACCTGGCGGCCTCTCGAGCCGCCGGATTGGATTTCAGGAGGGATGACGTTGCAACTTCACTGTATCGATACCGGCGTCGCGGAGAGCGGCGATACCGCGATTCCGCTGGTCGTGCTGCACGGGCTGTTCGGTAGCGCCGACAACTGGCGCTCCCACATCAAGCAGTGGCAGGTCGATCGACGCGTGATCGCCGTCGACCTGCGTAATCATGGCCGCTCGCCTCACGTCGAGGGGATGCGATACGCGGCGATGGCGTCCGATGTCGTCGCGTTGCTGGACGAGCTCGATGTCGAACGCTTCGACCTGCTGGGGCATTCGATGGGCGGCAAGGTCGCGATGACGCTGGCACGGCTTCATTCCGCGCGGGTGGCGCATCTGATCGTCGCCGACATCGCGCCGGTGGCGTACGAGCACGGCCACGACGAGATCTTCGCGGCGATGCGTCGGGTCGAGACGGGGCAGCCGACATCCCGTCGCGAAGCCGCGGCGATAATGGAAGAAGAGATCGAGAGCGCGCCCACGCGTCAGTTTCTGGCGACCAATCTGGTGCGCGACGACGATGGCGTCATGCGCTGGCGGGTCGGGCTCGACGAGATCGGCGCGGGGTACGAGGACATCATTGCACCGCCCGATGGCGATCAGCCCTTCGAAGGTCCGGCCTTGCTGATTCGTGGCGGTGACTCGCACTACGTTCTGGATCGTCATCGCGACGTGGTCGCAGCGGTCATGCCCAACGCCGAATGGCAGACCCTGGAAGGGGCCGGCCACTGGCTTCACGCCGAACAGCCGGAGGCGTTCCGCGACGCCGTGAATCGCTTCACCGCCGCTTCCTAGCGACCCGTCGTCATGTCGGCTCGGTTCTATAACGGGTCGATCCCGCCATCGATCGGGATCGGCTCGATACCCGCGTCGTCGGACGAGATGAAACGATTGAGGATACGATAGGTATCGATATCGAAACCGCGAGTGTCAGGCAAGGTGTCCAGATCATCGAGTCGTTCGACACTGCCTTGATAGTGCCAATGATCGACGATGTGCAGGCTTATCTCGCCCTGCCGGTCGCTTTCCCTGAAGGCGACGCGGCCGGGCCAGGGCCAGTTCTCGATGCGCAGTTTCTCCATGACATTCCGCGCTCGCTGGGTATGCGCTTCCAGACTTTCCATCCCGCAGCAGGCGCCGAGGCAGCGGCCGATCTGATAGCCGAAGCAGCGTCCCTGTCCGGCTTCCAGCCCCAGGACGCGCAGGCACAGCGATTCGTCATTGGCAATGTTCCGGAGCGTCATCTGGGCATCGCGGCGATTTCGAAACAGGCCGTAGAACCGTGTCCGCGCCGTCACCACCCACTGGCCGTCGGTGAGCGTCGGGCGATCGTCGCCGTCGGGCCAGTTCCAGCTCACCATCCGCATGCGCTTGCGTAGCTGCCGGTTGTAGAGCGGCACCCAGCGCTTGATCAGGTCGGCCTCCAGCAACTGGGCGCCCAGGTCACCGCTGGTTCGCATCCACGCGATGCGCCGGGTCTGCGTCATCATCTGGTCATGGCGGCGGGAAACCGGCTGCTGCACGTGACTGCGAACACGGCTGCGCATGTTGACGCTCTTGCCGACGTACAGCGGCAGTTCGTTGTGACCGAAGAAGACGTAGACCCCGGGCCGCGCAGGCAATGCCCCGAGGTCGTCGACGGTCGTGCTCGGCAGCGCCTGGGTCGGATCCTGCCGCGGGTCGTAATGCAGTGCGTCATAACGCGATGATATTGAACTCATATCACCAATCTAGACGATCTTTCGCTAGGGTGCGTTGAGATCCACCGCGAGGCGGGAGACCGGGCTCTGGGCCTTGACCTGGCCTCGTTCGAGCAAAAACGCCTCGAAATCGCGGTAGCGTTTACTGTCGAGTGCCGCCGGACGCAAGGCGAAGCGGGGCAGTGTGGCTTTCCAGGCGGCCGCGTTGAGCGGCGTATCCAGCGCCGGATCGTAGGCGATGAAACTCTGCCATGCGTCGTCCGGATGATTGATGATCCAGGATGTCGCCTCGCCGATGGCGTCCATGAAGCGTCGGTCGGCTTCGCGGTGCTGGTCCAGCGTCTCGCGATTGGCGACGAAGATCAGTTCGTCGTAGGTGGGCACGCCCTGTTCCTCGATATAGAACGCCTTGCCTTCGACCCCTTCCTGTTTCATCTGCGCCGGCTCGAAGTTACGGAAGGCACCGGTGACGGCGTCGACCTTTTCGCTGATCAGCGCCGGCGTCAGCGAAAAATTGACGTTGACCATGTCGACGTCGTCCAGGCTCAGGCCGCTGTTCTCGAGCATGGCCGACAGCAGAACCTCTTCGACGCCGCCGACTGAGTATCCGACCTTCTTCCCGGCGAGCTGGGAAAGGTCTTCGATACCGCTATCCGCGCGTACCAGCAACGCGTTCAACGGCGTCGCGATCAGTGTGCCGACGCGAACGACCGGAAGCCCCTGATCTACCTGCAAATGCAGCTGCGGCTGATAGCTGACCGCAAGATCGATCCGCCCGGCGGCGACCAGCTTGGGCGGGACGCTGGGATCGGCCGGGGCCTGAATGTCGACATCCAGTCCGCGTTTCTCGAACAGCCCGCGCTGCTTGGCGATGACGATCGGCGCGTGAACCGGATTGACGTACCAGTCGAGCATCACGCTCAGCGGAATCATCTGTGGCGGCGCCAAGGCATCTTCGTCTTCCTGCGCCAAGATCGGCGTCGCCAGGATCAGGCCCAGCAGCGCCAGGCTCATCGCCAGTCCGCGCCGCCACAGTGTCGATCGTTGGGTTGCACGTTGGGTTGCCATTGCTTGTTCCCCTGTCATTTTGATGTATTCATGAAGGCATGCATGGTTGATACGATTCGCTGGAAAGACCCGGTGTGATCTCGTTTCAAGGCCCGGATTCCACGCGATCCCGGTGCCAGGGCATCGACAGCCTCAATGCCGCATCGACGCCGAAGTAGAGCAGGACGGCAAACGCCACGAGCACGACCAGAGCGGCAAACATCAGGTCGATCTGCAACCGTGCATTGGCATTGAGCATCAAGTAGCCCAGCCCCTGGCTGGAGCCGACCCACTCACCGATCACCGCGCCGATCGGCGCCGCGCTGGCTGCCATCCGCAGCCCGGAAGCGAGCGACGGCAGGGCGGCCGGCAGTTGCACCTTCAGCAGCTGCTGGCGCCGGCTCAGCCCGAAGGTGCGGGCCAGATCGAGCCAGCCTTGTGGTGTCTGCCGCAGCCCGTCGTAGCCGGTCGACGCGACCGGAAAGTAGATGATGACCATGGCCATCAGAATCTTCGGGCCCAGGCCGTAACCGAGCCACAGCATCAGGATTGGCGCCAGCGCGAACAGCGGGATGGCCTGACTGATCAGCAATAGGGGCAGTAGCGTGCGGCGCAGGGCGCGGAAGCGAGCCAGCGCCAGCGCCGTTGCCAGCCCCAGCAGGATGCCGCCGATCAGCCCGGCCACTATCTCGATGGCGGTGATGCCGGCATGATGAGCAAGCAACGCGCGCTGTTCGATCAGCGCGCTACCGACGGCCGTCGGCGAGGGCAGGATGTAGCGTGGCACGCCGGTCAGCATCAGTACCAACTGCCAGATGGCAACAAGGACGACGAGCGCCCCCACGGGGCGAACGAGTCGGCCCGGTGCAATCTTCTCAAGCATGTGCCGACTCCTGCAGCCGAGTGACGAGCTCGGCCTGACGACGCTGCAGGTCGACATTGTCGAGCGGGCGCGGGCGAGCACCTTCGGGCACGGGTATTGATACCAGGCGGGCGGGCTCGCCCTGCAGGATCAGGATTCGATCGGCCAGACGCAGCGCCTCGAGGGGGTCGTGCGTCACCATGATCACCGTGCGGTCGGCCAGGAGCCGGCTGGCAAGGTCATGCAGTTCCAGCCGGGTAATGGCGTCGACCGCGGAGAAGGGCTCGTCCATCAGGACGACACTGGCATCCTCGAACAGTGTACGGGCAAGGGCGACGCGTTGGCGTTGCCCGCCGGAGAGTTCGTCCGGCCACTGGCCGGCCTTGTCGGTAAGACCGACCTGGTCCAGCAGGCGCTCGGCATGCTGGCGATCCTCGGGCTTGGGTCGCCCTCGCCAATGCGCACCCAGCATCACGTTATCCACCACGCGCTGCCAGGGAACGAGAAGGTCCTGCTGCGCCATCCAGGCGAGACGGCCCGCCAACGGCGCGCCGTCGCTGGTAGCGAGATCGAGATGATGGTTGTCAGGCAGTCTCAGGCTGGCGATCATGCGCAGCAAGGAACTCTTGCCGCTGCCGCTGCGACCGAGCAGGCAGGTCCAGCTGCCCGCATCGAACCGGGCCTGAAGCCCGTGGAACAACGGGCGATCGCCGAAGGTCAGCGAAGCCTGGCGGACGATGAGTCCGGGTGGTGGCATGACAACTCCCATCGGGGCCGGGCGAAGTCATGCGAGAACTGCTGGCATTTCCTCCGCCGGTATTAGCCGGTTCAGGTTCAAGGGTTGTGCATACCGCACTCTCAGCCCGTCGCATGGGCACCCCTATCCAGTGCCTGCGATTGTACGCCGACCATCACCGCCTGCCCACCGGCGATGATCGGACCGACACAAGGACGAAGTGCATTGACGATGCGAGACCTTGCGATCCGCGCGGATGACGAACTCACCCGGCGCATGACAGCGTTGACGGGCAAGTCGCTGACGCCGTTGGCGCTACGCTGGCCGGACAGCGCCAACTGGCTGTGGCGTAGCGAAGAGCTTTCCCCGCAGTTGCTGAAGTTGGCGAGGAGATCGCCCGCAAACGACGGTTTCTGGTGGGGTATCCAGCAGCTGTTCGGGTTCGACCGTTGGCAAGTTCCCGAGGCCCTGACCCGCGTGCCGGGGTGGCTGCCACCCCATTTGCCGATGGCGCCGCTGCCGATGACGTTCCTCGACCGGCTGCAGCAGGCGCCGCTCTGGAGCCTGCCATGGCGTCATGCCGCCCCGCCTGTAATGAGCGAGACGTTGGCCGCGCGACTCGGCGATCAACTGGCGCTACTGCACCAGGAGGCACAGCCGGGGTTTGGTCACCCAGTTGGTGACATCTCGCCGCTGTCGAGTTGGCCGGAGCGTGCTCGCGCTTTCGTGGAGAATCACCCCCGGCGCGACTGGATAGGCCACATGCCGAGCTGGCCGCAGCCCGCGAAGAGCGTCTGGTGCCTGCCGGATCTGCGCAGCGATCAATTTCTCGAAGGCGCGACGGACTGGCTATGGAGCGACTGGGAAGCGCTGGTGTGGGCGCCGCTGGAGCTGGATCTCTGCCTGCTAGAACTGCTGCTGGAAAACGCCGGCCACCGCGATGCCTTCATCGCCGCTTATGGTCGCCGTCATCCGATACCGGATCTCACCGACTATCGCCCCGGAATGCGTGCGCTGGCGGTGCTGCTGGCGCTGCATGGAGAAGGTGCCGGGGAGCGGGTGATCGCCCATCCACACTGGCTAGAAGATTAAATTTGCAGCAATTTTCGACCCCGCAAGACTTCGCCTGCATGGCATACTAGGGTCTGTTGCCGTTTCATGCACGGCCGCGCCGGAACCAGTTTTTGTGCGGGGCAAGGCGTGAGGAATGTGATTTGGTCGTTCCAAATGAATGACGAAAAATGCAGCACCGTGCAAAAACCGGCCCGGCCCTTCGGGTTGCGCGGCAAATGGCGCCATGCGGCGTTGCGGGATTGGAAAAGGGAACCACCCTTATCGGCATCCCGCGCCTGGCCTGACACCATTTGGCGCAGCAACGCGGTTCGCGCCGAAACGGCAACAGACCCTGGATCATCCCAACTCATAACCGATGGCTGAGAATTGGACTCGATCAATAGCCTGTTTCTTGTGTGTGGGGCACTGATAGCCCTCAGTATTCTGGCCAGCCGGGTGTCGTCCCGGATCGGCGTACCGCTGCTCGTTCTCTTTCTGGGCCTGGGTATGCTCGCCGGGGAGGAAGGTGTACTCGGCCTGCAGTTCGATGATTACTCTCAGGCGTTTCTGATCGGCCACCTGGCGCTGGCGATGATTCTGCTCGACGGCGGCCTTCGCACGCGCTTCCGGACCTTCCGCGTGGGGCTCAGGCCGGCACTGTCGCTGGCCACCATCGGGGTCTTCCTGACCAGCGGTATTCTGGGCCTGCTGGC
This sequence comes from Salinicola sp. NYA28a, assembly GCF_976982775.1. Next base: position 2,097,603 of record NZ_OZ334582.1, on the reverse strand, counting down.
CATGTGGCTAATGGATCTGACGCTTACCGAAGGCTTGCTGGTGGGGGCGATCGTCGGCTCGACGGACGCCGCAGCGGTCTTCTCCATGCTCAAGGGGCAGGGCGTCAATCTCAATGAGCGCGTGGGGGCAACGCTCGAGATCGAATCCGGTACCAACGACCCGATGGCGATCTTCCTCACCATCACCCTTGCCGAGCTGCTGACGGGTGAGGTCGGCGGCGTATGGGAAACCCTGATGCGCTTCTTCCTGCAGTTCGGGTTGGGATTGGCCGTTGGACTGGGCGGCGGCTGGGTATCGGCCAAGCTGCTGCGTTACCTGGATCTGGCGCCCGGTCTCTATTCGCTGTTGGCGCTCGCGCTGGGGTTCTGCATTTTCGGCGCCACCAGCGCTGCTGGCGGCAGCGGCTTCCTGGCCATCTATCTCACCGGTCTGATGATCGGCAACCAGCCCGGTCGCCATCTCACGCACATTCTTCCCGTCCACGACGGGCTGGCCTGGCTGAGCCAGATCGGGCTGTTTCTGGTGCTGGGTCTGCTGGTCACGCCGTCGGAGATGATCGATTACGCGATACCGAGCGCCATCCTGGCCGTGGCGTTGATCGTGCTGGCGCGTCCCGTTGCGGTAATGGCTTCACTGGTGCCGTTTTTCAATTTCCGATGGCGCGAGATCGGTTTCATTTCCTGGGTCGGGCTGCGCGGGGCCGTTCCCATCGTGCTGGCGATCTTCCCGGTCATCAGCGGTGTCGAGAACGCCACGCTCTACTTCAACGTGGCGTTCTTCGTCGTGCTGATCTCGCTGCTGCTGCAGGGTTCGACACTGGCGCGGGTTGCCCGCTGGATGCGGGTGGTGCTGCCGGAAACCACGACGCCCGATCGGCGCGGGCAGCTGGGCGTGCTGCCGGAAAACGACTACGAGATGTTCGTCTACAAGGTCGAGAACGAATCTCTCGATGACGTACCGATTCGCCTGCTTCGCCTGCCATCCGGCACGCTGATCTCGGCGATCTTTCGCCAGCACGCCATGCTGCACCCCAAGGGGAGCACGCGCTTGCGGCTGAGTGACGTGATTTGTCTGATCGGGCGGACCGGCGATCTGCCATCGCTCAACCGGCTGTTCAACGGCGAGGCCAAGCTCAAGCGGGAGCGTGCGTTCTTCGGTACCTTCACGCTGGATGGCGAGGCCCTGATGCAGGAGGTGGCCAACGCCTACGGTTTGACGCTGAGTCCCGGAGAGCAGGAGATGACGCTAGGGGAGTTCGTGGCGCTGCGCGTCGGCGGTCATCCCGTGGTCGGGGACGACGTCGACTGGCATGGGTTCCACTGGGTCGTCAGCGAGATGGAAGGGAATCGCGTCACGCGAGTGGGTCTACGTCTCTATCATTGATCGTCGAAGCGGCTGGGCTTCGCTTCTGAAACAAGGCTACGGGGGCTGCATTAATGGCCCCGTAGCGGCGTCTGGTGTCTGTGTAGTTGTGTAGTCGAAAAAGCGTATTACTCGACGTCTGCATCGTCGGTGGGGTGGTCCAGCCGCTTGCCAGTCTCCCGAGACGTCATGCTGTTCATGCTGTCGGCTCGCTTCTGTGCCTGGGCGGCTTCCGGAAAATGCCCCAGGCTGCCACCCGTGTCGCCATCGTAGACCTCATAGCTGACCTGTTGGGGGTTGCCGGGTAGATGTGTCTTTCTGATCTCGACGAACGGTTCTGCCATGATGGAATCCTCCAGGAAAGACATCGATTTTCAGGTTAGTTGAGACGCCGGCGTTGTACAGCGAATCCATCGGCCGGGTGAGGCGCTTCATGCTATGGGAGGCGCCTCGAGCGAAGTGGAGCGCGGCGGCTTGGGCGAGTGCTTGTGAGTCCACGAGGGCCGCGAAGTTCAATCCGGATCCAGATCCCACTGCAAACCGAACTGAAGGCCATTGATCGCTTCGTCGATGAAGCCACTACCTTGATCGTTGCGGCTATCGTCAGCCAGTTCCAGTGCCATTTGCCTCTGGGGGTCCGGCCAACCCAGGCGCGCCATGCATAGCTGATATTCACGTTCGCCAGCGATCTGGTGCGTCTGACGCTCGCAGGTATTGCTGTCCCGCAGGAAATTCGTGGCTGTCAGCCGCGGCGTCGCCGACACGCAGCCTGCCAATAGAAGAAAAACGACAAAAAAGATTAACGCGCGGTGCATTGGCAACATCATTAGAGACTAGTCGCAGGGTAGCACCGTCCGCCCCCCTATCCGCATCATCAATCAAAAAAACGAATGAAGGATATCTCTGCTTCGATCCCGCGCAGACACCTTCGGCGATCTGAATCACGAAGCGAGGCCCGAGGTGGGCGAGCACCAGTTGAGCAATACGTCATGGCGGGTGATGTGAATGACACGGATGCTATCACTGTCTTCGAACTGCTCGACAAACCGTTCCCAGGCATCGACGGGCTCTCCGTCCCCTCGGCTGATCGTCACCTGATGACGACGATCGGCGTGTGCCACAGAGATGAGCTTTTCCGCCCGGCGTACGAGTCTGGCTTCAGGCGTTGGGAAGAGGATGACCATCGAACGCTCCGAGATGACTGTTCATGCATACAGTATCGGTCAGGAGAGAGGCGAACACAAACGGAACGCTCAACCGAACCGAGCGGGTAGACGCCTTGCACCGCCATATCGAACCAAGCCCGCACGGTCTCCGGTGCTGAAAGCGAACTCAGTGCGGGTGGCTCTCCATGTACGACTGGATGGCGGACATGGTGGTCTGCATATCGTCACAGAACGACTGAGAGGGCTGGAAATCGGCACCGCTCGCCAGCTTCTTCATCTCCTCGTCATGGTTGGAAACCCGACCATTCTCGCGCAAGCCTCTCGCCATGCTCGCCAGTTCCTGCTGGGTCTGCTGGGGATCGTCACTGCTGGCGATGTACGCCTCGATCTGCTGCGTCTGCTCGCCGACATGTTTCATCAAGCTATCCGCCGAGCATTCGAAGTCAGCCGCAGACGCCGGGGCTGACCCGATGATGGCGCCCAGCGCCCCGGCAACGAGAATATTTTTCATGGAATTCAAAACGATACCTGTCTTCTGATGAATGGTATCCACTATGACAGTTTTGGCGGTCGCTCTCTAGCGTGGGCGGCGTTTTGGCTGGGCGATTAGTGAAGCCTGATGGATGTCGATCTACAGAGCGATGTTGAATGAGAGCCTGGCCTGCCTAGATGTCTTCACTAACATAAAGATGGAAAAGGACACATTGTCGTGTGTGTGCCAGTAGCAGAAGAGAAATGGATTGAACAATCCAGAAACGAAAAAAGGCCAGCTAAGTAGCTGACCTTTCTCGAAAAAAAATGGCGGAGGGACAGGGATTCGAACCCTGGGTAGGCTATTAACCTACGCCGGTTTTCAAGACCGGTGCATTCAACCGCTCTGCCATCCCTCCGTCTTACGGCGAGGCATAGTACCAGCTCGGTCGAGAACGTCAATGGGTTCTTTAGCTTTCAATAAGTTATTTCTTTCCCGGGGGCTTCCGTAGCGCTTGTCAGGGGAACTTTGCAAGGGCATTCTGGTCTATGGGTGAGTTTCAATAGAACTGAGGGGACTACAATGGATTATCGAACATCGCACGACGTCGCCGATCGTCGATCGAGCGCGGTCAGCACCAACAAGGTGTTGCGCAACACCTACATGTTGCTGGCCATGACACTGCTGTTCTCCGCCGTGACCGCTGGCGCTGCCGTGGCCATGGGCGTTACGCAACTCAACATCTTCGTATTTTTCATCGGCGCATACGGTCTGATGTTCCTGGTGCACAAGACGGCCAACTCCGGCGCGGGCATTGCGGCAACGTTTGCCTTCACCGGTTTCATGGGCTTCACGCTGGGGCCGATCATCGACCTCTACCTGTCGATTCCCAACGGCGCACAGCTGGTCATGACGGCGATGGGCATGACGGCGGCCACGTTCCTGGGGCTTTCCGCCGTTGCGCTGATCACGCGCAAAGACTTCAGCTTCCTGGGTAACTTCATGATGGCGGGTGCCATCGTGCTGGTACTGGCCATGGTGGCGGCGCTGATCTTCAACATCCCGGGGCTGGCGCTGGCGGTTTCTGCCGGTTTCGTGCTGTTCTCCTCGGCGGCGATCCTGTACCAGACCAGCGAGATCGTGAATCGCGCGGGTGAGACGAACTACATTCTCGCGACCATCACGCTGTATGTGTCGATCTACAACCTGTTCGTGAGCCTGCTGTCGATCCTGGGCGTAATGTCCGACGACTAGCATCCAGCTCGATGGTTCCATCGACGGCATCGAGGCCCCACTACGGTGGGGCCTTGTCGTTTGGTACCATGGCGTTTTGGGATTCACGAAACGGAGCGACCGATTGCCGATGCTGACCTACGCTCTGTTGGTGCATGCCGCGCCTTACAGCCATCAATCCGCGCTCTCGGCGCTTCGTTTCGCGGAAACCGTCGTGGCGAGGGGGCACCGTCTGAAGACGGTCTTCTTCTATCATGACGGGGTCCACAACGCCTCGGCGCTGATGTCACCGCCGCAGGACGAAGTACACCTGGCCGATGGCTGGAAGCGCCTCCACGAAGTACATGGCGCCGAACTTCTGGTGTGCGTGGCGGCGGGGTTGCGTCGGGGCGTGCTGGATACCAGCGAAGCCAGCCGTCACGGCTTGGCTGCGCATAGCGTCGAGCCACCGTTCGAATTGACCGGCGTCGGCCAACTGGTCGATGCCATGCTAGCCAATGATCGACTGATCACCTTTGCGCCATGACGACTTTTTCTGATATGGAAACCGTTTCTGATGTAGAAACCGTGCCGCAGGACCTGCTGATCGTGCTGCGCCATCCGCCACACGGCTCGCAATGGCTTCGCGAGGGGCTCGACGTCGCGCTGGTGGCGGCCGCCTTCGGCCAGCGGGTCGGGTTGCTGTTCCAGGGCGACGGTGTCTACGCGCTGCTGAAAGATCAGCAGGCGGGTGCCTTGGGGCAAAAGGGCACCCACCCGCAGATGGCGATGCTGGAGATGTATGACATCGACATGCTTTGGGTCAGCGAGACGGCGCTCGCCGAGCGGGAGCTTTCGGCCGACGACCTGATGCTGCCGGTGGTGCCCCTGAATGCCGAGGCGGTGGCCGAGCTCTTCGCGCGCCACCCTCATGCTTTGATCTTCTAGGATCTTCATTTCGATCTTCCAGGCCTGGAACGACGCCAATGCTGTTGCATCTGCTCAATCGATCCCCGCAGTCGCTATCCGTCTATCGAGAACTGGGCGAAGCCTTCGGGGCTGACGATCATCTATTATTGATCGAAGACGCCTGTTACGCGGCGCTATCGTCGGCCAGTGCCGCGCTCGAACCCTTCGAGGGGCGCGTGTCGGTGCTGGCGGAGGATCTGGCATCCCGGGGGCTGGCCGAGCGGGTCAGCCCGGCCATCGCGGTCGTCGACATGAACGGCTTTCTGTCGCTGACGGAAAGCCATCAACGCTGTGTGAGCTGGTTCTAATGGCAACGACAACTGCAAGAACACTGTTGGTGGAAGGGCAGCCCATCGCGCTGGACCCGGAGGGGTACCTGGTCTCGCTCGACGACTGGTCGGAAAGCGTCGCCGAAGCGCTGGCGGCGGATGACGGTCGTGAGCTGACGCCGGCCCATTGGGAAGTGATCGCGGTACTGCGAGACTTCTACCAGCGCTTCGAGGCCGCACCGGCCATGCGCCCCTTGGTCAAGGCAGTGAAGCAGTCGCTGGGCGAGGAGAAGGGCAGCTCGATCTACTTGATGCAACTGTTCCCCGAAAGCCCGGCCAAGGTCGGCGCCAGGCTGGCCGGCCTGCCCAAGCCGACCAACTGTCTCTAGCGCCGGTTACCAGACTTCATGAACTTTCTCGCTCACGCCTGGCTTTCGCGCCACGGCAGCGATGAATTCCTTTACGGCAACCTGATCGCCGACGGGGTCAAGGGGGCGGATCTCCAACCGTGGCCGGCAGCGGTCGCGTCTGGCATTCGTCATCACCGTCAGGTCGATGCCGCCATCGATCGGCACGCGGAAGTGTTGCGCCTGCTGCAGATGGCGCCGAAAGCCCAGCGGCGTTTCGCCGGTATCGCGCTGGATGTGGTGTGGGATCATTTTCTCGCCAGCCGTCATCCGGATGCGGCACTGGTGGAACGCTGTTACCGGGTCCTTGGCGAGCGGCAGGCGCCGGCGCGCCTGGAGAGGATGGTGCCGACGCTGATCGACGGCGACTGGCTGCGACGTTATGCCGATTTCGATTTCACCTGTCGCGCCATCGCCGGCATCGGCCAGCGCTTGCGCGGCCCCAACCAGCTCGCCGCGCTGACGCCCTGGCTGCGTGACGAGTACGACAATCTCGAAGCCGCTTTCGTCATGCTATGGCCCGACATGCAGCGCCGGTTCCGTGACTGAACCGACGCTTGCCGCCAGTCTTCAGTATTGAAGCCAGAGACAGTCGACACGATCGCCGGGACGGATATGGCTGTCGGCCGGGATCACGGCGAAGGCATTGGTGGCCGCGCAGGAGGTCAGTACCGCCGAACTCTGTTCGGGATAGAGGCTGGCAGTGACTCGCTCTCCCTCGAACGCCAGACTGGCACGCATGTAATGGCGCCGCCCCTGTGTCCGGGTTTCGAACTGCGCTTCGGCGCTGACCACTGGTAGCGACAGCCTGTCGCTGCAGCCCTGCAGTTTGCCTAGCAGCGGTCGCAGATAGAGCCAGGCACCGACATAGCTCGAAACCGGATTGCCGGGCAGGCCGACCAGTCGGGTCCGGCCGATCGTTCCCAGCGCCAGCGGCTTGCCCGGCCGCATCGCCAGGCGCCAGAGCGAGAGCTCGCCCAACTGCTCGAGCGCCGGCTTGACGTGATCCTCCTCGCCGACACTGACGCCGCCCGTGGTGACGATGACATCGGCCTTGGCCGCAGCTTCCCGCAGGCGCGCCAGGGTGGTATCGAAATCGTCGGCCACCTTGACCTGGCTGACGAGATCGCCACCGAAGCGGCGAATCAACGTCGCCAGCATCGGCCCGTTGCTGTTGTAGATCTGTCCGCGCGCCAGCGCCTGGCCGGGCTCGATGATCTCGTCGCCGGTGAGCAGCAGCGCCACCTTCGGCTGCCGCACCACATTTACCGTCGAGAAACCCTGTCCGGCGAGCAGCCCCAGGGCCGCGGCGCCGAGCCGCGTGCCGGCGGCCAGCAGAGGCTGCCCCGTGGCCACGTCCAGCCCACGGCGACGCACGTTCTGGCCAATCTGGGTCACCGGGACGATCGCGTCGTCGCCGTCCAGCTCGACGTTTTCCTGAATCGCCACGCAATCCGCGCCAGGCGGTATTTCGCTCCCCGTGAAGATTCGAGCACAGGTGCCGGGCGTCAGCGGCTGCGGCGGCTGGCCGGCGGGAATACGCTGGGAGATCGGCAAGCGCTTGCCGCTGTCTCCGCTGAACAGGGCATAGCCGTCCATGGCGCTGTTGTCGGCCGGCGGCACGTCGATGGCGGCTTCCATATCGTCGGCGAGCACGCGATCGTCGGCATCGAGGCAGGCAATTCGCTCGCTCTCCAGGCGCCCGACGCCGTCGAGCAGCGCCTCTAGTGCCTGCTCGACACTCTGGAGTCCACTTTGGGGTTGCTCAGCCATGGCTATGCGTCCCCCGCTCGGGAATCACCAGGTTGGCGAAATTGCAGGGACGATGGCGGCTGTCCAGCTGCTCCTTGAGAATGCGATCCCAGCCGGTGCGGCAGGCGCCGGTCGAACCCGGCAGGCAGAAGATCACGGTGGCATTGGACAGACCGCCCAGGCAGCGGCTCTGGACGGTGGAGCTGCCGATCTCCTCGAACGAGAGCTGACGAAACAGTTCGCCGAAGCCTTCGATACGCTTGTCGAGCAGCGGGGCGATCGCTTCCGGGGTGGAGTCGCGTCCGGTGAATCCCGTGCCGCCGGTCGTCAGTACGACCTGCACGTCGTCATCGGCGATCCATCCGGCGACCACGGCACGAATCCGGTAGACGTCGTCCGGCACGATACGCTTCTCGGCGAGCCGATGGCCGGCCGCCTCGAGGGCATCGACGAGTGTTTGCCCGGAGCGATCGCTGCTTTCGTCACGCGTGTCCGAGATCGTCAGGACCGCGATCGATAGCGGAATCAGGGTTGAGTCGCTCATGAATTTTCCTTGCCGCCATTGGCCTCGGCCTTGCGAGCCTGGCGTGCTTCCAGCGCGGCGAGCTGCTCGTCGCTGGCCGGGGCCTGATAGTGCGCTTTCCACTCGGAATAGGGCATGCCGTAGACATATTCTCGCGCCGTCTCGTAATCCAGTTCGGTGCCGCGCGCTTCGGCCGCGCTGACCAGCCATTTGGACAGGCAGTTACGGCAGAAGTCGGCCAGGATCATCAGGTCGATGTTCTGGACATCCTTGTTGTCGTCCAGGTGACGAAGCAGACGGCGAAAGGCGGCGGCTTCGAGTTCGGTGCGGGTCTGGTCGTCGAGGTGATGCATCGGGGCTCCCGTCGTTGCTGAAGATGAAATCGAGGATTAATAACGGTGGAAGAGTCGTCAGTCCGTGTCGCCGGGCGTGCAGACCGAAAGCACCACGGCGTCGTCCTCGCTGGTGGAGACCAGGGCGTGGCCCATGTCGCTGTCAAAGTAGAGCGAGTCACCGGCGACCATCGCCAGCGGCTCGTAGAATTCCGAATACATCAGGATTCTGCCCTCGAGAACCATCAGGAACTCTTCGCCGTCATGGCGAACCCACTCCTGAAACTCCTCGAAGTGCCGAGCGCGCACGATCGTCTTGAACGGGATCATCCGCTTCTGGGCCAGCTGGCACGAGAGAAGCTCGTGCTCGTAGGTCGGGGTCGGGTGCTGCTTGCCATCGCCGCGCGAAGTGAGGTCGCGACGGCCGCTGGACTGCCGTTTGGGCTTGGTGGGCTTGAGCAGTTGCGGCAGGTCGATGCCCAGACCGGTGATCAGTTTCTGAACGGCGGTGAACGTCGGCGAGATCTGGTTGTTCTCGATCTTGGACAGCGTCGAGCGGGCCAGCCCGGTGCGGGCGCTGACGTCGCCCAGCGTCCAATGGTTCGAAAGCCGTATCTCCTTGAGCCGCTCGCCCAGGCGAAGGGGTTCGACGAAGGCTTTGCGACCGGCGGCGATGCGCAGCGCGGCATCCTGATCGTTACTGGCGGCCATGAAACTCTCTGTCAGGAGCGTGGGAAAATCATTGTGCAGCATTGAAGGCCCAAGAATATCACAGCGCGGCGCCCAGGCCCTGCGCCGAAAGCGCTCGGCACGAAGTCAGGCCGAATAGGGATGGCCCAGCAATGCCGTCAGATGGGCTTCGACGCTCAGCGGCAGCGTCTTCAGGTGATAGCCGCCCTCCAGCACCGAGACCAGTTTGCCGCCGGCATGCCGCCGCGCGACATCCATCGCCAGTGTGGTAATCCAGTAGAAGTCATCGTGATCGAGCGCCAGTTGACCCAGCGGGTCGTCTCGGTGGGCATCGAAGCCGCTGGAGAGCAGCACCAGCTGGGGCCGATGCCGATCCAGGGCAGGCAGCCAAGCGGCTTCTACGGCTCTCCTGAAGCCGAGGCTGCCCGTGCCGGCAGCCAGGGGCGTATTGATGATGTTGGGCCATTCGCCCGTCAGGTAGCGCCATGGGTAGAACGCTTCCTGAAAACTGCTGCAGACCAGTATCGAGGAGTCGTCGTGGAAGATGTCCAGCGTGCCGTTGCCCTGGTGAACATCGAAATCGAGGATCGCGATTCGCTCGATGCCGTGAACGGCGCGGGCGTGGGCGGCCGCCACGGCCACGTTGTTATAGAAGCAGAAGCCCATCGCCAGCGCCCGCTCGGCGTGGTGACCGGGCGGACGCATGGCGCAGAAGACGTTGTCGGCACGGTTGCCGCAGACCAGGTCGACACCCCGGATCGCCGCACCGGCACCCAACGCTGCGGCCTCCAGCGAGTACGGTCCCATTCGCGTGTCGCTATCGAGCTGCTGAAGGCCGCTTTGTGGTCGCTGTGCGTCCAGTGCGCTGAGGTAGTCTGGGGCATGCACTCGCTCGAGCTGGAGGCGCGTCGCCGGCCCGGGCTCCGACTGCATCGTCTGCTGCAGCAGGCCGCTCAGCATGAGCCTGGCACGTATGGCCTCGAGGCGCATGGGAGATTCCGGATGGTGAGAGCCCATGTCATGCAGAACGATGTCGGGATGAGTGAGATACGAAGTGATCATGAGTCTCGCCAGCCGGTTCGAAGTCGCTTCATTCTGGGCGAGAGCGGTGTGCCGCGTCACACCGTTGTGCTTCGACTTTGGTCTATGAGGTAAACCTCGGCTGCCTGACCGTGTAGGGTTGAAAACCTCATAACCAACGTCGTGAGGTCCACCGTGGCCACGCAGTTTCTGCGCCGATTTTTCGCTCCGCGCTCATTGGTGGTGATCGGAGCTTCCCCCAAGCCCGAGTCGACCGGGGGAGTCGTTCTTCAAAACTTGCTTCTGGCAGGGTTTCCCGGCCCGATCTGGGCGGTCAATCCGCGCGGTTACAAGGAGGTTCATGGCGTGGCCTGCTTCCGGCGTATTGCCGACCTTCCCGAGACACCGGATCTCGCCATCGTCTGCTCGCCCTTGCACGGCGTGCCCGAGGTGCTGGAAAAGCTGGGTGCCAGGCAGGTCAGGGCGGCGTTGATCGTATCGGGCGGAGCGTCGCTCAGCGAGGACATCGAGACGCTCGGCGGCGCCAGGGGGGAGAGAACGTTGCGGGCGCGGCTGCAAAAGGCGACGCTGCAGTCCGGCATGCGGGTGCTGGGGCCGGAATGCCTCGGCGTCGCGGTTCCTTCCATGCGGCTCAACGCGACCTACGCCAGTCAGCCGATTCGCGATGGCAGCGTCGCCTACCTGGGCCAGTCGGGCATGCTGGGCAATGCGATGATCGACTGGGCCGCTGGCCGCGAGGTCGGTTTTTCTCATCTGGTGACGCTGGGCGACAGCCTCGACGTCCAGTTGCCGGATGTCATCGACTATCTGAACCAATCCGGGCGCTGCCGAGCGTTGCTGCTGCATCTGGAGGCGTTCCGCAATGCGCGCCACTTCATGACGGCACTGCGCGAATCGTCGCGCAATCGGCTGGTGCTGGCGATCAAGAGCGGGCGTACCGCCGAGGCGACGCTGAGCCCTGTTGCGTCGACTGCCGGTGTCGATCGTCGTGACGCCATCGTCGATGCCGCGCTGGCCCGTGCCGGGGTCGTGCGCGTCGACGATTCCGACGAGCTGTTCGATGCACTGGAAACGCTGTCCCGGTTCAAGCCGCCGAAGGGCGACCGCCTGGCGATCGTCTCCAATGGTGTCGGCCCGGCACTGCTGGCGATCGACAAATTGATCGATGGCGGCGGTCTGTTGGCCGAGCTCAGCGAGACATCCGCCCAGGCGCTGATAGCGCAGAAGTTGGACGTCAGCCGACCGGGGCGCAATCCGGTCGATCTGGGCGGCAGCGCCACGCCGGAAGATTATCTGAGTGCGCTGGAGATCGTGACGCGCGACCCTGATGTCGATGCGGTGCTGGTCTTGCACGCGCCGACACGACTGGCGCCATCCCTGGCGACCGCCAATGCGCTGGTCGAGGCGCGCCAGCGCTTCCGGCATCGCCTGCTGGTGAGCTGGATGGGGCTGAAGGAGGCGCTGGATGCCCGTGCGGCCTGCAACCGCGCCGGCATTCCCAGCTACGTGTCGCCGGAGAAGGCCGTCAGAGCCTTCCTGCATCTGGTGCGCTATCGCCAGGTCCAGAACCTGTTGCAGGAGACCCCGCCATCGCTGCCGTTCGGCTCCAGTGCCGAGATGCGCCAGTGCTGTCATGCGCTCATCGACGATGCCCTGGCACGCCAGCGGGATCGGCTGACCCATCAGGAAACCGGCGACGTGCTGGGGGCCTACGGTATCGAATGTGCCCCCAGCGAGTACGTGTTCGATCTGGAGCAGGCGGAGCGGGCCACCGAACGGCTGCAGGGGCCATGGGCGGTCAAGGTCGTCCATCGTGACAACTGCGAACCGTTTCGCTATGGCGGGGAATCGCGTCGGCAGGCTGTCTCGCTGATTCAGGACCTGGAGCAGCCCGGCAGCGTGGTAGATGCGGTCGTCCGTCTGGAGGCGCGTGTCAGTGAAGCGCTGCCGGACAGCCCCATCTACAGCTACTGTCTCCAGACCATGCAGCGCGGCAAGGGCTCGCTGCAGTTGTGTGCCGGCATCACGCGAGATGCGGAGTTCGGCCCGGTCATCGTCTTCGGCACCGGGGGCTACAAGATCGATGTCATGGCGGATCGCCAGACGGCGCTGCCGCCGCTCAACATGCGGCTGGCGGAAGAGCTCATCGACCGTACGCGGGCAGGTCGACTGATTCGCGAACACAGCGACGATCCCCGGGAAGCGATCGTCTGGGTCTCTCGCCTGCTGGTCAAACTGTCTCAGATGGCTTCCGACCTGCCGCGCCTCAAAGGGCTCGAGATCAATCCGCTGTTGCTCAATCACGAGGGCCTGCTGGCGGTCGATTTCGCGCTGGATCTGGGGGCGGCATCGATACAGGCGATCATGCCGTACCCGGAACAGCTAAGAGAAACGGTGATGCTGGCGGGAATGGACGTCGAAATTCGTCCGATTCGAGGTGAGGACGCGCCGCTGATTACCCGTTTTCATACCTTCCTGTCCGAGCAGAGCATTCGTTACCGCTACTTCCACCACAAGGCGGTGCTGTCGACGCGGGATCTCGCCCAGCTGAGCCAGATCAACTACGACCGCCAGATGGCGTTCATCGCGGTTCGTCGGCGTGAAGAGCTGGCGGATGCGGAGGCCAGCGACAGTGGGCCAACCGGCGAAGAGATGCTGGGCGTGGTGCGGGTGTGGAACGATCCCGACAACATTCGTACCGAATTCTCGATCATCATCCGTGATGATTTCCACGGTATCGGTCTCGGACGTCGTCTGATGCGCAAGATGATCGATTACAGCCGTCAGGTGGGGACGCTTGCCATGGTGGGAACTGTCATGAACGATAACCTGCCGATGCGACAATTGCTGGCAAGCCTGGGGTTCGAGCTGCGCACGAATATCGAAGAGGGTGTGCTCGAAGCCACGCTACGGCTGAATGAACCGCAGAGCGATTGGCAGCGCCATCGTCTGGAGGCGGCACTGGACTGACGAGACGAAAGATTTGATCGCTGAGGGAGAAGGTAGAAAGCGGCAATAAGTTGAACGACCATTCAATTATAGGATATTGTCGTTTGAAGGGTTATTGATAAAACCGTATGATACGAAACCTAACAACACTAACAGATACCGTTCGACACGCGCGTTAACCGCTACGTGAAGAGCTTCTTCTGCTTTGCCAACCTAGGCCTGACATGACCGACACACAGCAAACCAAGATTCAAGTGCGGAACTTGAGCAAGGTGTTCGGCGACGACACCAAGAAAGCGCTCAAGCTACGTGACGAGGGTCTCAATCGCGCCCAGATCCTCGAAAAGACCGGGCAGACGCTCGGGCTCTCCAATATCAATTTCGACGTTCGGGAAGGCGAGCTTCTCGTCATCATGGGCCTTTCCGGCTCAGGAAAGTCGACCTTGATCCGTTGTCTGAACCGCCTGATCGAACCCACCGAGGGTGACATCATCATTGGCGGGGAGAACATCCCGCAACTGAGCGACAAGGCGCTGCTGCACTGCCGCCGTCGGCACTTCTCGATGGTGTTCCAGAATTTCGCCCTGTTCCCGCATCGCACGGTGCAAATGAACGCCGAATATGGGCTCGAGATTCGCGGCATCGACAAGGCCGAACGGGCCGAGAAGGCCAGGAATTCCCTCAAACAGGTGGGTCTCGAGGGTTGGGAGAATGCCTATCCCAACCAGCTGTCCGGCGGGATGCAGCAGCGTGTCGGCCTGGCTCGTGCGCTGGCCAACGATTCCAGCGTGCTGTTGATGGACGAGGCCTTCTCCGCCCTCGACCCGCTGATCCGACGCGACATGCAGCAGGAGCTGATCGAGCTGCAGCATCGGATGAAGAAGACCACCATCTTCATCACCCACGATCTCGATGAAGCGCTCAATATCGGTGATCGCATCATTCTGCTTCGTGATGGCGAGATCGTGCAGATCGGCACGCCGGAAGAAGTGCTGACACGTCCTGCCGACGACTATGTCGCTCGCTTCACCGAGGGTGTCGATCGCTCTCGCGTGGTGACGGCACGTCGCGTCATGCGCCCGGTTCGCGCCACGGCCCGCCACGACGACGGCCCGCGCACCGTACTGCGCAAGATGAGCGAGAATGCGCTGGATTCGATCTACGTCGTCGATCGCGAGCGCAAACTGCTGGGAATCCTGGAGGCCGATAGCCTCGATGAGGCGGCGAAGGCCGGCAAGGATTCGATCCAGGAACTGCTAGTGACCGACTTCCCTCGTATTGGACCGGACGAGCCGCTGGCAACGCTGTACCCCATGTTCCAGGGAAAGAGCATCCCCGTGGCGGTCATCGATGACCAACAGCGGCTGCTCGGCGTGGTGGTCAAGGGTGCCGTACTCGAACAACTGGCGCAGACGGGAGAAGAATGATGGATTTCGATATTCCAAGAATTCCGCTGGGCGACTGGATCGAGGGCGGACTGGATTTTCTGACTACCGAGTTTTCCGGCGTTACCCGGGCGATTTCCCGCGGTACGCAGACCGGTATCAATCTGCTCAACGACGGGTTGATGTGGCTGCCTGAATGGGCGCTGATCGCCGCAGTGGCGCTGCTGTGCTGGAAAGCCGGAGGGCGGCGCCTGGCGATCGGGGCGCTGATCGGCCTGTCCCTGATCTGGAACCTCGGCCTGTGGAACCCGATGATCCAGACCCTGACTCTGGTGGTCATCGCCACGCTGGTGGCCATCGTGATCGCCTTGCCGCTGGGGATTCTGGCTGCGGTATCCGATCGCTTCTACAAGGTGATCATGCCGATCCTGGACTTCATGCAGACGATGCCGGCATTCGTCTACCTGATTCCGGCAATTCCGTTTTTCGGTATCGGCTCGGTATCTGGCATCTTCGCCACGGTGATCTTCTCGATGCCGCCAGCCATCCGCTTCACCACGTTGGGGATTCGGCAGGTGCCGAAGGACCTGATCGAAGCAGCCGACGCCTATGGCTCCACGCGTAGTCAGAAACTGATCAAGGTCCAGCTGCCGCTGTCGTTGCCGACGCTGATGGGTGGTGTCAACCAGACCATTATGCTGGCACTGTCGATGGTCGTCATCGCGGCGATGATCGGCGCCAACGGCCTGGGTAGCGAAGTCTGGCGCGCTATCCAGCGGCTACGCCCGGGTGAGGGCTTCGAGGCTGGTATCGCGGTGGTCATCATGGCGATGTTGCTGGACCGACTGACGCAATCTCTCAGCGGTGGCAAGAAGACGAAGTAGCGCAGGAAAGCCATGCAAAGTCCGATGCTGTCGGCGGCTCTGTCGGCAGCATGGATTGCGGTATGTAAACCATAAGAAGGGGAAAGTCGATGACACGCAACGCAATGTCACAAGCCGTTCGCTATGGCGCCTTGATGATGGCTGCCGGCATCAGCATGACCGCCGGTGTCGCTCAGGCGCAGGACAGCAAGGGAACCGTCAAGCTGGCCTACGTCGAATGGGCCTCGGAAGTCGCTTCCACCAACGTGATCCGCGCCGTGCTCGAAGAGCAGGGGTATGACGTCGAAATGAACTCGCTGGGCGCCGCCGTCATGTGGCAGGCCGTAGGCACCGGGGATGCCGATGCCATGGTTGCTGCCTGGCTGCCGACGACACACGGCGACTACCTCGAGCAGGTTCAGGACGAGGTTGAGGATCTCGGGCCGAACCTGGAGGGGACCAAGCTAGGCCTGGTCGTGCCGGCTTATACCGATATCGACTCCATCGAACAGCTCAACGACCACGCCGATGAGTTCGACGACAAGATCGTGGGTATCGATCCGGGAGCAGGCTTGATGGCGCAGGCCGAAAATGCCATCGACGAGTACGGCATCGATAACCTGCAGCTGCAGTCGAGCAGCGGTGCTGCCATGACGTCCTCGCTGGCCAGCGCGATCCAGAACGAGGAAGACATCGTGGTGACTGGCTGGACGCCGCACTGGATGTTCGCCCGCTGGGACCTCAAGTATCTCGATGACCCGAAAAAGTCGTTCGGGGAAGCCGAGCACATCAATACGGTCGTGCACAATGGGCTCGAGGAGAGGATGCCGGAAGCCTACGCCATCCTCGACAATTTCCACTGGACGCCGGATCAGATGGGCGAAGTCATGCTCATGAACCAGGAAGAGGGTTCGGATCCGTACGAGAACGCCAAGAAATGGGTCGACGAGCATCCCGACGTCGTCGCCGAGTGGACCGACGGCACGGCCGAATAACGGTACCGACCCCGTCGGAAAACACGATTGACGGAAAAGGAACGCCCGGTCGACATGACCGGGCGTTTTGCGTTGGAACCTGGTGACCGAGACTTTCGGGATGGCGCCACGCGAATGATCAGGGTGCCAGGCGAGTCCGGTGCCATTCCTGGGCCTGGTTGTCCCGGCGCGTATAGCGTACGCGGTCGTGCAGCCGGCTACGCTGGCCCTGCCAGAACTCGATCATGTGAGGCACGAGAAGGTAGCCGCCCCAGTGCGGCGGTCGCTCTACCGCCTGATCGGCGTAGACCTGCTCGAAACGGGTCAGCCGTTCCTTCATCCAGTCTCGGTTGGGGATCTCGACGCTCTGCTGTGAAACCCAGGCTGCCAGCTGGCTCTTGCGAGGGCGGGTGGCAAAGTAGTCGTCCGACTGCTGGGCGTCGACCTTCTCGACGCTGCCTTCGACGCGAACCTGACGCTGTAGCTCTGGCCACCAGAACACGATAGCCGCATTGGGTACGTGGGCGAGCTCGTTGCCTTTCTGACTCTGATAATTGGTATAAAAGCGAAAACCCTGCGCGTCGAACCCCTTCAACAGCACGATTCGGGCGTGGGGATGCCCTTCGCTGTCCACCGTTGCCAGTGTCATGGCGTTGGCATCCAGTCCTTCGCTCTCGGTCGCTCGTTTCAGCCAATCCTCGAACAAGGGGAGTGGCGTATCGGGTGTATTTTCCGGCGCCAAGGCTTCGCCTTCGTAGTCCCGTCGCATGTCGGCGAGGTCGCTCATCAGTGATTCTCCGTGCAGACGTTATATGAATTGGTGACCATTGTAGCCTGACCGGCGGGTTCGATGATGTCTCCTTGCCTTAGTCATTAGCCTAGGGCTGTTTGGCATCCCAGCGCGAATCGCTAGCCCAGACGTGCGTGGAGCGCCAGCACGGCCCCGCAGCAGCACCAGCCCAGCAAGGCGTAAGGCAGGTTCCAGCGCAGCATGTCCCGAACGGCAATCTGATAGCGCACGCAGATGGCCAGATTGCTGCCGGATAGCGGGCTGCTACCGGTTCCCAACGCCCAGCACATTAAAAACAGTATGCCGAGCAGGGTGGGATCGGGCTGGAGCGGCGCAATCAATGGCGCCAGGGTGGCGATGCCGATCAATGGGTGGATACCGGTAAACGAGATGATCACGATCATGCCGAGCGCAAACCAGGCGTGCCAGTGACCGAAATGATCGATCGGCAGGTCGAGCCCGTTGGGCAGACTGGCCAGCAGCGCCGCCAGCCCGGTAGAGATCACGCCGGCACCCAGGAACAGTGCGAACTGGGGAGCCAGCCGCTGCAATCCATGAGTGAACTGATGGCGGATGCGCTCGCGCCGGTGACTTCGTGGCATCAACAGAAACGAGAACAGCGGCGCGACGATGGCGATGATCAGCGGGATCGAGAGCCCCGGCCAAAGCAGGTGCAGCACGATGACTACGAGCGCCAGCAGGCAGGGCATCAGCAGCGCGCTCTTCTCGATGGGATAGCCGGTGAAGGGGGCCTTCAATCGCCAGACATCGACCCAGTTGAGGATCAACAACAACGCCGCTGCCAGCAGACCCCACGGCACCAGGTTCAAGTAGTTGAGCCCGGGCGCGTAGGTCAGCGCCACGCCCATGGCGACGAAGAATGGCGACCAGGCCGCGGCGGCAGTGAAACCTCTCCCGAGGATGAGCGCCTGCGAGCGAGTCAGTTTTCCCTCCTGCTGCATGCGCTCGCCAAACAGGAAGACCACGGAGAGATTGATGGCCGCCCCGAACAGGTGGGCGCCCAGCATGGTACCGATCATGCTGCCGGGGCGCTGGTTGTTTCCGGTGGCCATTGGCGTGGCCATGGTGAGAAAGCTGACGCCGGCAAACATCATCAGCAGCGATTGATTGATGGTGAGCGCTTCCAGCAAGGGGTAGCGCGTCCCGCGGATCAGAGCCACGCTCCACAGCAGCAGGCCAATGGCGAAAAGCGTGCCGGCCTGGCGGCGCGAGGTTCGCGGCAGCGTGCGGAATAGCCGCAGCGTCGCCAGCCAGGCCAGTACGGCGGCCGGCCAGACCGGCCAGCCGAACAGATTGGAGGCCACGCTGAGTACCAGCATGGCGAGGATCAGGACGCTCGAAGGCCTCATGAAGCGCGGCGATCGAGCCTGCCGCGCAAGCGGGCGTATCGATAGGCCATGACCGCCAATGCGCCGGCGGCCACGACTTCGGCAAACACCAGCACCGAACCGCCACCCTTGCTAACGATCATCAGGCCTTGCACGACGTAGAGCACGCCCAGCGCCGTCAACCAGATGTGGCCGCGGCGCCGCTGCATCAGCAACGTCGGCAGAAACAGTACCAGTGGCAGGATTCTCACCAGCAGTGCGGCGATCTGCGCGTGTTGCTGGAGGTAATGCCAGATGCCACTGATCACCAGCAGCGCCAGCAACGCCGCATACGCGATCCATACCGCGCGGCGGGCTGTGCCGAGAGCCGCGGTCTCCGATCGGGAGGTGGGAGCTTCATTCATGAGCGGCCATCCCTCATCGCCTTGAGCGCCAGGGAGAGCTGGGCGAGGCGGCGACCTTGCGCTACCGCCAGCTTGCGCTCATCGGCGTCGACTTCCCGATCTGCGTTCGGCCCGGCCAGATGGCTGGTGCCGTAAGGCGTTCCACCGCTCCGAGTGCTCAACAACGTTGTCTCGCTGTAGGGCACGCCAGCATACACCATGCCGTGATGGAGCAACGGGATCAGCATGGTCAGCAAGGTGCTCTCCTGCCCACCATGCAGGCTGGCGGTCGAGGTGAACGCCGTGGCAGGCCGGTCGACCAGAGCCCCGTTCATCCAGAGTCCGCTGGTCGTATCGAGAAAATACTTGAGCGGCGCGGCCATGTTGCCGAACCGTGTCGGACTGCCCAGCGCCAGGCCCGAGCAGTGGCGTAGATCATCTTCGTCGACGTAAATGGCACCCTCGTCGGGGATTTCCGGCGCAGTCGCCTCGCAGACGGGCGAGACCGCCGGGACGGTGCGCAGACGCGCTTCAATGCCGGAAACGCTCTCGACTCCGCTGGCCAGCTGCTCCGCGAGTGTCTTCGTTGCCCCCTGTCGCGAGTAATAGAGCACCAGAACGTAAGGCGTGGTAGGGCCGGTAGCGGCCGTGTGTGCGGTCATGGCTGTTCCTCGAGAGCAAGCGAAAATCAGGATGATTAGATCAGTTGAAGAACAGCCTGTGGCGGACGTCCGATGACCGCGTATTCGCCGTCATCGGCGATCGGTCGTTGCATGAGACGCGGATGTTCGGCTATGGCGTCGATGATCTGGGTTCGTGTCGGTTCTTCGATGCTCAGAGCTTTCCACTCTGGTTCTTCGCGACGCAGTATGCGGTCGGCATCGTCGCCCAGGCGCCTGGCCAGGCCCTCCAGTTGCTCGCGGGAAAGAGGGTAGGACAGGTAGCGATGTTCGATGACCTGAATGCCTCGAGACTCCAGCAGGGCCAAGGCTTCGCGTGACTTGGAGCAGCGAGGATTGTGGTACAGCGTGAGCGTTGACATCGGGACGAGAGGACCTTGTATGGCAGAGCGTCTTTACAAAAATATGCTGAGGGCGATAACCGCATTGTAGCGGTTGTGGCAATGGCGCCTCAATTGAGTGTTGGAATGGGACATCCGAAACTTTATACCGTTATCTTATTTTGTTATCTATTCAATCGGGCAATCGTTTATAGACCCAGGCAGTAGTACCGTCGGCAAGCTTGACGCTTTCACGCGTGTATCGAATGCCCAGCCGTTCGTAACGGTCCAGCGCTTTCAGGGCGGCAGGGTCGATCGTCAGAACCTCACCATGCACTTCGGCACCCGGCTGTGGCTGGATGTCGAGATCCTGACGATGATATCCCGACAATGTCGCCTCACGCGTTTCGATTGGCTTGCCCATGATGATCCAGCGCAGCCAGTCGTAGCGCAGCGTGCCATAGACGAAAACGTCCTGCTCCGGAATCCGCTCGTCGATAACGGCAGTTTCCGAAGGGTGGTAGCCATACGGGCTCATGAAGGTGTACCAGAAGCCTCCGGCACCGATGGCGACTCCTACGATCAGCAAGATGAAAAGCCATTTGCAAAAGCGTCGCATCACGAAAAATTCCTATCGGCATGGCGGGGTGCGAGAACCATTGTCATCTATCTCCACAAGATACTGATACTGCCTGTCGGCAAGAGGGGTGCCATGACATTGATCATCACATCGAACCCCATGCTAGCATTTGAAGTCCAAGCGCTAACCACGTTACTGACGGAGGAACGCCATCATGAGTCACGCTGCCAACGACTACCAGGCATTCCGCGAAGCCTTGGGTAACGATGTGCAACCCCTCAAAAAGGGTCGCGATAAGGTCGCGATGGTTCGGGCCCAGACGTCACCCTCCGATGCCCAGCTGGCGCGCCGCGAGAGTGCCTTGCAGACCAACGAAGATGAACGCGATTTTCTCTCCGATGAGTTCGTCGACCTGGTTGGTGCGCATGATCCCATCGAATTTCGCCGTGACGGTATTCAGATTGGCGTACTGGAGCGATTGCGTCATGGCGGCTATGATGCCGAGGCGCGTCTGCACATCATGCGCATGCCGGTGATCGAGTGCCGTCGCGCGGTATTCGGCTTTCTCCGCGATGCCTACGAGCACGACCTGCGCAGCGTTCTCATCGTTCACGGGCGCGCTCGTGATGACGATGGGCACGCCAACATCGTGCGGTCGTATCTCAATCACTGGCTCAGGCAGTTCGAGCAGGTACAGGCGTTCAGTACGGCGCCGCCTCAGCAAGGCGGGATGGGGGCCACTTTCGTGATGCTGCGCAAGTCCGATCGCGCCAGGGCGCGCAACCGGGAGCGTCAGCAAAAGCGGCGGGGCTGAGGCGCCGCCAAGAACGAAAGAGTGAGTGCAACGCAAAGACCCCAGCCGAAGCTGGGGTCTTTGCCGATCGATACGGAAACCGTTGCCGGCTTACCGCTCTCGCAGGCGGCGAGCGAAAAGTGGCTCGCTCAGATCCACCGCGGGCTGGTAGCTGACGCTGAAGGCCTTCAGCGCATTCAGGGCGGATTCGATGTCCTGGTCTTCCCGCAGCGCCAGTGCATCGAAGCCACAGCGACTCATATAATAGAGCTGGTCGATCAGCACGTCGCCGATGGCACGAACTTCGCCGGCGTAACCGAACCGCTCGCGCAGGAGCCTGGCCAGCGTATATCCACGGCCATCGGTGAACGCGGGGAAGTCGACCGCGACCAATGCCGCCTTTTCCAGCGAGGCCGCCAGCGCTGGCGTCAGCTCGGTGTCGCTCGGCAGCCACGGGGCCAGATCATCGCGGTCGGCATGGTATTGCCAGAGCGCCAGCGGCACGATGGCGGGGCGCTGATCCGGTAACGCCTCGTCGCTGCGGGATAGCACCCACGTATCGGTCACGTGCTTTTCCAGCTTGATCAGTGCGCTCGTGGCAGTGGCAGCCGGGGCTGCCTGAAGATCCGGCTCGGGCGATAATTCAGGCGTATGGTCAGGCATAGACGCGCTCCTTGAACGGTTGGTGGCCGATACGGCGATAGGTATCGAGGAAACGCTCTTCGTCCAGCCGCTTTTCGACGTAGACCTGCAGCACCTTGTCGATCACGTCCGGGACGTCCTCCCGATAGAAGGAGGGGCCCAGAATCTTGCCCAGCGACACGTCGTCGTCGGCGTTGCCGCCCAGCGAGATCTGGTAGTACTCCTCGCCTTTCTTGTCGACGCCGAGAATGCCGATGTTGCCGACGTGGTGATGCCCGCAGGCGTTCATGCAGCCGGAGATGTTGAGATCGATCGGTCCCAGATCATAGAGGTAATCCAAGTCGTCGAAGCGCTCCTGTATCGCCTGGGCGATGGGGATCGACACCGCGTTGGCCAGCGAGCAGTAGTCGCCGCCGGGGCAGCAGATGATGTCGTTAAGCGTGCCCACGGTAGGATTGGCCATGCCCAGCGCCTCGAGCTGCTGCCACAAGGCTTCGATTTCGTCGACCGGAACGTCGGAGAGCACCAGGTTCTGCTCGTGGGTGACGCGCAGCTCACCGAAGCCGAAGGTTTCGGCGAGATCCGCCACGGCATCCATCTGATCGGCGGTGACGTCGCCCGGCGCATGCTCGCGACGCTTGAGCGACAAGGTCACTGCCTTGTAGCCCGGCACCTTGTGATCCATGACGTTGTTGGTCACGAAGCGAGCGAAAGCCCGGTTCTCCTGGCGCAGCTTCTCGTAAGCGACAATGGCCGATTCCGCCACCGGCCGGCGATCGGGTTCGGGGAAGTGGGTGCGTGCTTCGTTCACCGCGTCTTCGTTTAGCGTCTGGCTGCCGTCCTTGAGGTGAGCCCATTCGGCTTCGACGCGACGCGTGAACTCCTCGATGCCCAGCGCCTTGACCAGAATCTTGATTCGGGCCTTGAACTTGTTGTCGCGACGACCGAACTGGTTGTAGACGCGGACGATGGCCTCGAGATAGGTGAGCAGGTGCTGCCAGGGCAGATCGGCACGGACCACTTCGCCGATCATCGGCGTGCGGCCCATGCCGCCGCCGGCGAGCACGCGGAAGCGGAGTTCGCCGGCGTCGTTCAAAAACAGCCGCAGGCCGATGTCGTGGACGTGAATCGCGGCGCGATCTTCGGTGGCACCCGTGACGGCAATCTTGAACTTGCGCGGCAGGTAGGCGAACTCGGGGTGCAGCGTGGACCACTGACGGATCAGTTCGCACCAGGGGCGCGGATCGACCACTTCGTCCTTGGCAATCCCGGCGAACTGGTCGCTGGTGGTATTGCGGATGCAGTTGCCGCTGGTCTGGATCGCGTGCATCTGTACCTTGGCCAGGTCCGCCAGGATATCGGGTACGTCTTCCTGTGCCGGCCAGTTGAGCTGCAGGTTCTGGCGTGTGGTGAAGTGGCCGTAGCCGCGATCGTAGCGACGGGTAATGGTCGCCAGCGCCCGCAGCTGATGGCTGCTCAGCATGCCGTAAGGGATGGCGATGCGCAGCATCGGCGCGTGGCGCTGAATATAGAGGCCATTCTGCAGCCGGACCGGACGAAACTCTTCCTCACCGAGCTTGCCGGCAAGGTAGCGATCCATCTGGTCACGGAACTGCGCAACGCGCTCGTCGACGAGCGTCTGGTCATAAGAATCGTAGCGATACATCGGGCCTGATCCTGCTAGTCATGGATTGCCAATGGGTGCACCTTACCGCGAGCGCTTTATTCTACAAAAGAATAAATACTCATAATTTCTTGCTTTATCGTCATAACACGGCGGTCAGGATGCTTGTGCCGAGCGTGCGTCTCTATAATCGTCAGGATCATAGGAGAGCACAGGCGATAGCCAACGTTCCAGTTCCGCCATCGGCATCGCCTTGCGTCGTGCCAGTGACTCGACCTGATCTCGGCCGATCTTGCCGGTGGAGAAATACTTCGACGCCGGATGGGCGAAATACCAGCCGGACACCGCCGCGGCCGGCCACATGGCATAGCTGTCGGTCAGGGTGATGCCGGTGTTATCGGTGGCCTCGAGCAGGCGGAACAGCGTGGCCTTCTCGGTGTGGTCGGGGCAGGCCGGGTAACCGGGAGCGGGGCGGATGCCCTGATATTTCTCGGCGATCAGGGCGTCGTTGTCCAGGCTTTCCTCCGGCACGTATCCCCAAAACTCCTTGCGTACGCGCTCGTGGAGCCGCTCGGCGAACGCCTCCGCCAGTCGGTCGGCCAGTGCCTGGACCAGAATGGCGTTGTAATCGTCTCCCGCGGCCTCGAAGCGCTTGGCCAGTTCGTCGGCACCGTGCCCGGTCGTGACCGCAAACCCGCCGATCCAGTCGAGCTTGTCGCTGGGCTTGCCGCCATCCAGATAGCGCGGGGCGATGAAGTCGGCCAGGCTGTGGCAGATACCATCCCGACCCTTGGTACTCTGCTGGCGAATATGATGGAGCCGTTCGATCACGGTTTCGCGACTTTCATCCGCGTAGACTTCGATGACATCGTCATCGATGCTGTTGGCCGGCCAGAGGCCGATCACGCCACGCGCCTGAATGTGTCGCTCGTCGATCAGCTTGCGCAGCATGGCCTGGGCATCGCGGAACAGATTGCGTGCGGCCTCGCCGACCACCTTGTCGTCGAGGATGCGCGGGTACTTGCCCGAGAGTTGCCAGGTCATGAAGAAGGGCGTCCAGTCGATGAACTCGACCAGCTCTTCGAGATCGTAGTCGTCGAACACGGTGAGCCCGGGCTGGATCGGCTTGACCGGCTCGAACTGGTCCCAGTCGATCTTGAGCCGTTGCTCCCTGGCCGCGGCGTAGTCGAGATCGGCGGCCTTGGGACGGCGCTTGGCGTTGCGCTCGCGAACCTGCTGGTACTCCTGCCGGATCTCGGCAAAATAATCCGGCTTTTGCGTCGGCGAGAGCAGGCGGCTGGCAACACCCACGGCGCGGGAGGCGTCACTGACGTAGATCACCGGCTCGTCGTACTGGGGCGCGATCTTGACCGCGGTATGGGCTTTCGAGGTCGTCGCGCCGCCGATCAGCAGCGGCAGCTCGAAGCCCTGTCGTTTCATCTCCTTGGCGACGTGAACCATCTCGTCGAGCGAGGGGGTAATCAGGCCGGAAAGGCCGATAATGTCGGCATTTTCCTCGCGCGCGGTCTTGAGGATCTTGTCGGCGGGTACCATGACGCCGAGGTCGATCACGTCGTAGTTGTTGCACTGCAGTACCACACCGACGATGTTCTTGCCGATGTCGTGAACGTCGCCCTTGACCGTCGCCATGACGATCTTGCCCTTGGACTGCACCTCGCCGGATTTTTCCGCTTCGATATACGGGATGAGATAAGCGACGGCCTGCTTCATCACGCGGGCCGACTTGACCACCTGAGGCAGGAACATCTTGCCGGCACCGAACAGGTCGCCGACCACGTTCATGCCATCCATCAGCGGGCCTTCGATCACCTCGATCGGGCGTTCGGCAGCTAACCGGGCTTCTTCCGTGTCGGCTTCGATATAGGCGGTGATGCCCTTGACCAGCGCGTGTTCGATACGCTTGTCGACTTCCCAGCTACGCCACTCGAGGTCTTCCTTCTTCTGCGCGCCGCCGCCATCGCCGCCTCCGTTTTGACGATAGCGCTCGGCAATGTCGAGCAGCCGTTCGGTGCCGTCGTCGCGACGATTGAGCACGACATCTTCCACGGCTTCACGCAGCTCGGCCGGGAGGTCGTCATAGACTGCCAGCTGGCCGGCGTTGACGATCCCCATCGACATGCCGGCCTTGATGGCGTGATAGAGAAATACCGAATGAATCGCTTCGCGCACCGGGTTGTTACCGCGGAACGAGAACGAGACGTTGGAAACGCCGCCGGAGATCATCGCATGGGGCAGATTCCGGTGAATCCACTGGGTCGCCTCGATGAAGTCCACGGCGTAGTTGTTGTGCTCCTCGATCCCGGTGGCGATGGCGAAGATATTGGGATCGAAGATGATGTCTTCGGCGGGGAAGCCGATATCGTCGACCAGCAGTCGGTAGGCACGCTCACAGATTTCGGTCTTGCGTGCGAAGGTGTCGGCCTGGCCTTCCTCGTCGAACGCCATCACCACGACGGCGGCACCGTGACGGCGGCACTCGTTGGCCTGATGACGAAACGACGCTTCGCCTTCCTTCAGCGAAATCGAGTTGACGATCGCCTTGCCCTGTATGCACTTGAGGCCGGCTTCGATGATCTCCCATTTGGAGGAGTCGACCATGATCGGAACGCGGGCGATATCGGGCTCGCCAGCGATCAGGTTGAGGAAACGCACCATCGCTTCCTCGGACTCCAGCATGCCCTCGTCCATGTTGATGTCGATGACCTGGGCGCCGTTCTCGACCTGCTCCAGCGCCACTTCCAAGGCGGTGGTGTAGTCTTCTTCCTGGATCAGGCGCTTGAAGCGCGCGGAGCCGGTCACGTTGGTGCGTTCGCCAACGTTGACGAACAGCGAATCCGCTTCGATGTTGAACGGCTCGAGGCCGGAGAGACGGCAGGCGGCAGGCCGCTCGGGAATGGGGCGGGGCGCAACGCCGTCGACGGCGCGCTTGACCGCGGCGATGTGTTCCGGTGTGGTGCCGCAGCAGCCGCCGATGACATTGATCAGGCCGCTCCGGGCAAACTCGCCGACGATCGCTGCCATCTCCTCGGCGCTCTGGTCGTACTCGCCGAACTCGTTGGGAAGTCCCGCGTTGGGGTGAGCGGAGACGAAGGTATCGGCCTTGTTGGAAAGCTCCTCGAGATAGGGCCGAAGCTCTTCGGCACCAAGCGCACAGTTCAAGCCGATCGACAGCGGCTGGGCATGACGCACGGCGTTCCAGAACGCCTCGGTGGTCTGGCCGGAGAGCGTGCGCCCGGAGGCATCGGTGATGGTGCCGGAGATCATCACCGGCAGCCGCTCGCCGCGGGCTTCGAACAGCGCTTCCAGTGCGTAGATCGCGGCCTTGGCATTGAGCGTGTCGAAGATCGTCTCGATCAGGATCAGATCGGCGCCGCCTTCGATCAGGGCCGTGGCGGCTTCGGTGTAGTTGTCGCGCAGTTGGTCGAATGTCACGTTGCGCTTGGCGGGGTCATTGACGTCCGGCGACAGCGATGCGGTGCGTGAGGTCGGGCCCAGCACGCCGGCGACATAGCGCGGGATGCCGGTTTCCGCGGCGACCGCATCGCAGACTTCGCGTGCCAGGCGGGCAGCCTCGCGGTTGAGCTCGGCCGTCAGCGACTCCATGCCGTAATCCGACTGCGAGAGCCGCGTGCTGTTGAACGTGTTCGTCTCGACGATGTCCGCCCCGGCTTCGAGGTAGGCTCGATGGATCGATTCGACGATATCCGGGCGCGTCAGCGTGAGCAGGTCGTTGTTGCCCTTGAGCTCGCTGGGCCAGTCGGCAAAGCGCTTGCCACGGAAGTCCGCTTCCTCGAGGCGATAATCCTGCAGCATCGTGCCCATGCCGCCATCGAGGATCACGATGCGCTCGCCTAGCGTCTGTCTCAGTGCCTGGCTCAACGGATCGGGCGAAGCAGCGGTGTCAATGGCAGGCATGATGGCAACTCTCCAACAGCGAGGGAAACGATTTGCGTCCCGTCCGAGACGCCAGGGGGCCGCATGGTATCAGAAAGGGGCATGTGGCGGGACTTTAACGGCGATCCGGCCACAAGCCTGACTAAATCACTCGGGATTGTTTTGGTGGCCGCTTTTTCCTACCATAACGGTACATCTCAAGCAGAGTTCGCAGTCTCATGAGCCAACCGATTCAGATCACCGAAAGCGGCCAGGAATATCTGGCCGAATTGCTGGCCAAGCAGAACGTCGACGATATCGCCGTACGTGTCTTCATCACGCAGCCCGGTACGCCGTACGCCGAGACCTGTCTTGCCTACTGCCGCCCCGGAGAAGAAGAGCCGAGCGACGAGCGGCTCGAGCTGGAGAAATTCAGCGTCTATCTCGACAAGAATAGCGTGCCGTTCCTGGAAGAGGCCGTCGTCGACTTCAATCCAGACCGTATGGGTGGTCAGCTAACCATCAAGGCGCCCAACGCCAAGATGCCGAAGGTCAACGCCGACAGCCCGCTCGAGGATCGCGTCAACTACATCCTCTACAGCGAAATCAACCCGGGCCTGGCGTCTCACGGCGGCGAGATTCGTCTGATTCAACTGACCGAGGAGCAAATCGCCGTACTGCAGTTCGGTGGCGGCTGCCAGGGCTGCGCGGCAGTGGATCTGACGCTCAAGGAAGGGGTGGAAAAGACCCTGATGGAGCGTATCCCGGAACTGGCAGGCATTCGCGACGTGACCGATCACACCGATACGACCAATGCCTACTATTGAGTAATGCCACAGCTGCTGAGTAATCGCCACAGCTGCGGTTCGCGCCCGAGATAGCGCCAGGTCGCATCTCGGGCGGTAAACCCGGTGACGAAAACTCGAACCGTTGATCATTTTTTGCGGGGGGGCTTCAGTGAAGGCTCCCCGCATTTGCGTGGTTATTGTCTCGTTGCGAATCCGTGTCGAATTTCAGCTTCTCCGCCTACGGCCGATAGTTGTCGAAAGCAGGATTGAACGATTCGACAAGTGCTGGTAGCGGAGATCAGTAAATGCGTTCCACACGTGGAAAGCGGCTTTGCCGCGGTTATCTGGCTTGTCTCCTGGCCTTGGGGAGCCTGCCTGTCTGGGCGGATGCTCCGATCGTGATCGGTACCGGCGGAAGCGCTGGCGTCTATTTACCGGTAGGGCAGGCCATGTGCGAGCTTTACCAACAGGCCACGGGATCGGCGTGCCAGGCGTTGACGACCGGCGGCTCTCTCTACAACGCCAGCGCCATTCGCAACGGCGAGCTGGACTTCGGCATCGTCCAGTCGGATATTCAGTATGCGCTCTTCCACGGCACCGAGCAGTTCTACGATAGCGGACCCAGCAAGGATGTAAGAGCGCTTTTCTCGCTGCATGCCGAGGCATTTACCGTGGTTGCCACACCGCCCGAGATCCGCAATTTCGATGATCTTGCAGGCAAGCGGGTCAATGTCGGCAACCCGGGTTCCGGTCAGCGCGCCACGCTCAACTTGTTGCTGGAAATGAAGGGGGAGACGGAAGGCATCTTTGCGCTGGCCAGCGAGCTGAAGCCTACGGACATGAGCCGAGTCATGTGCAGCGGGAAACTGGATGCGTTCCTGTATGTGGTGGGCCATCCCTCGCAGGCGATCGACGAGGCGACTCGGGGCTGCGGAGCCCATCTGGTCAATGTGGCGGGTCCTGAGGTGGATGCGCTGATCGAGCAGATGCCGTACTACGGCCTCACCGTGATCCCCGGTGGCACCTATGCCAATAATCCCGACGACACCGTGACCTTCGGTGTTCGGGCAACGTTACTGTCGCGCAAGGATGTCGACGAGGAAAGCGTCTACCAACTGGTCAAGGCGGTATTCGAGCACCTGGATGCGTTTCGCCGGTCACACCCTTCGCTGGCGACATTGACCCCGTCCGCCATGGTTCACGAAGGGTTGACCGTACCACTGCATGCAGGCGCGAGACGCTACTACGAAGAGGTCGGGTTGCTGCCACCCGGCAGCGAATGACTCGAGGTGGCAGGCTTCGGCAGGCTTCAACTGGCCGTTGGGGGCAGGGCAGCACGAGACAGACGTTCATGAAGCTCCCGGTTGGCTGCCCGTAGATTCTTGAGCTCGCTTTCCAGTCGCTGGCGTTCCTGCTGCATGGATTTGACCCGGTCATCGCTGACCCGCTTTTCACTCTCGGTCTGTTCCATGTGCACCTTGTCTGCACGCAGCGATTCCTGAAGCTGACCATACTGCCGGCGCTGTTCGGAGAGATCCTGCTGCAAGCGTTCGCAGCGCTGATCCAGCGAGGTCAGGCGCTGCTCGTACTGTCTTTCCTGTTTCAAGCGCTCCTGACGGGCCTCTTCCAGCAACCCCATGAGACGCGTTTCGGCGGACTCGTGGCGCTTCTCTTCCTGCGCGAGCTTGGCCTGATAGGCCTGATGCTGCTTGGCCATCGCGTCGCGGTGCTGCCTTTCGGCCTGCTCTAGACTGGACTGGTGGCGCTGGCAGGCCTGTTCGAGTTGCAGGATGCGCTTCTGCTGTTGGCTTTGAGCGGATTGCAGTGACTGGAGTTCGGCCTGGAGATGAGCGGCTTCCGTCGTCTTGGTCTCGAGCCGTTCCTGAACGCGGAGCATGTGGTCGTTGAGTGCCTGCAGCCGCTGCTCGGCATTCTCGCTCTGGCGTTGCGCCTGATGACTGATCTCATCGGCCTCGCGGATCTGCTCGTCGGCTTCCTGACGATAGACGGCGAGTTTTTCGTAAGCTGCCTGTTGTGCCTTGTCCCAGATATCGGCCACCCAGCTATCCAGGCCTTCCGGGCGCTCGAGGGTGCGCGGGATGGATTGCACCGAATCGCCATTCTGGCGCAATCGCCATTCGCGAAGATGGTCGCTGATCGTGGTGTAGCTGCCCGTGCCGAGAAGCTCACGTATCTTCTGAACGCTGGCCGCCTCGCCACGTTTCTGCAACGTGTCGATGGCGTGGCAGACGTCATCGTAACGAATTCCATTTCGTGCCATGTCGAATTCCCTTGTGTTGCGAATGATCCTGGAGCTTCTGAGAACTCTCGGGATACAGCATAGATGCTTTACGTAAAGTGTATACGTAAAAATTTCCGTGTCATATCAGATCATCTCCTCTATGGGGATACGTTCGCTCAGGCCCTATAATGAAGATATTCAAATATAGGAGGCGTCATGAGTATTGGACAGGCCCAGGCCGAGCTGCTGGACGAATTCTCGATGTTCGATAACTGGATGGATCGTTATCAGTACATCATCGACATGGGACGCCAGCTGCCTGACTATCCCGAGTCGGACAAGGTGGCGGCCTACAAGATCGAAGGGTGTCAGTCGAATGTATGGCTGCGATCCACGCAAGAAGCGGGGCGACTGCATTTTCTGGCCACATCGGATGCGGCCATCGTCAGCGGGTTGATCGCCATTCTGATGCGCGTCTACGATGATCGCGAACCGCAGGAAATTCTCGAGGGCGAGCCCCAGTTCCTCACCGAGTTGGGCCTGGACAAGCACCTGTCTCCGACGCGCAGTAACGGCCTGCATGCCATGATCGAGCGGATCTACGCCATCGCTCGTGAAGCCCAGGCCCACCAACAGATTCACTGACCGCCCGGTTCGTTACCGTCTCGCTTGTCGTCGCCAGCGCCGTTGTCCGGCCGGCAGTGGCAGGATTTCCGCTGAGGTTCCGGCACCGGATCGACGCCGCCGGCGTGGAAGGGATGGCATTTCGACAGGCGTCGCAAGGTCAGCCAGCCTCCACGCCAGGGGCCATGAAGGCGAATGGCTTCCAGCGCATAGCTGGAACAGGTCGGCCAGAATCGGCAGCGCGGGCCGAGCAGGGGGCTGATGCCGTAGCGATAGCCCTGAATGACGGCGGTCATCAGCCAGGTCGCGAGCTTGGCGATCACGTCACGCCTCAGCGCTTTCCGCCGTAGAGTTCTTCCTTCGATATCAACGGCTCGCTGTCGATTTCCCCAGCCGTCGGCGTGAGCCGGAGGTAGAAGCAGCTACGGCGGCCGCTGTGGCAAGCGGGGCCGGATTGGT
This sequence comes from Salinicola sp. NYA28a, assembly GCF_976982775.1. The sequence goes on along the minus strand of NZ_OZ334582.1, from coordinate 2,066,068 downwards.
CGACCTTGAGAAGCAGGGTGTCTCCGTCGCAGTCGAATCGCGCCTCGACGAGATGCTGCTGCTGACCCGAGGTTTCGCCTTTGCGCCAGAAAGCCTGTCTCGAGCGAGACCAGTAGCAGACTCGGCCCGTCGACAGCGTCTCTTCCAGTGAGGCGCGATTCATCCAGGCCATCATCAACACTTCGCCGCTATCATGCTGCTGGGCAATGGCAGGTATCAATCCGTCGTCATTCCACTTGGCCGCCGACAGCAAGTCGGATAGCGGCACCTGGGTATGGGTGGGCGATTGTTCGAGATCGTGGAAAAAACCGGACATGAGAGTTCCGTCGAGCTGAAGGTGAGCTTTGCGTGATCAGGCCTTGTCGAGACAGGCGTCGCAGGCGCCGAGCAGCTCGATGGTCTGGCGCTGGATCGTGAACCCGCGTTCCCGTGCCGTGGATGCCAGCATTTCACCGACGGCTTCCTGATGGAGTTCCTCGACACGTCCGCAGTGACGACAGATCAGCAGCTGGAATCGATGGACATGTTCGGGGCACGGGCAGGCAATGTAGGCATTGAGCGATTCGATGCGATGAACCAGGCCTTGCTCGATCAGGAAATCCAGCGCCCGATAGACCGTCGGCGGTCTTGCAGAGGCATGTTCGTCCGACAGACGATCCAGCAGATCGTATGCCTTGAGACCACCCGGCGTGCCGGAGATCATTTCCAGTACGCGACGGCGGATCGGCGTAAAGCGTACGCCGCGTTCCTGACACTGTTGATCTGCCTGTCTGAGCAGCACATCCGAATCGAGCATCGAACTTCCCGGTAAGTATCGAGAGGGCCACATTCTACGGGTTAGCGCTGGAAGGGACCACCGAACAAGGACCCCCCGGACGGGGACGATCACCATTCGTGGGAATCCGACATACCAGCGTATGCAAGAATGAGGGTCGTATAGTGCATTTAACATAATATGTATTATGCGAACTCATGGAGATGCCATGATCCGAATCATCCATCATACATGCCGATATGTTTATCGCTCGGGATTTCGAAATACTGCTCGGTTTACCCCGAGGTTGCGCTACGCTGATGTGACATCGAGAAATGGGCCGCGTCAGTCTGCGACATATCGCCACACTGACGCGGAGTTTCCCGCCAGCGTCTGATCAAAAGTCATTTTTTCGGTACAATGCCGACCGCGAAATCCCTACTTCGTTGGCGACGTCCGATGCTTCGGTACGCCATTGCGCGTCGTGTCAGAGTTGTCAGCCCTGGCTAGCGGCGTATGATGCAGGCCGCTAACCGATTGTTGCAGGGCCGAAAAGCTTTCCTCCACTGGGGTCGTGAGATGAGAAAAAGGAACTCCCTCAAGTATTTGAGTGTGATGACGTGGTTAACCGCGCCATTATTGTTGAGTGGCTGTGGCTCAGCGCTGATGGATCCGACCGGCGAGATTGGTCAGGGTCTGAAATCGCTGATCATCACGGCCTTCGGTTTGATGCTGATCGTGGTCATTCCGGTCATCGTGATGACTATTCTGTTTGCTTGGAAATATCGCGGAACCAATCTCGCGGCCAAGTACACGCCAAACTGGGAGCACTCGAACATCATCGAGGTCTTCGTTTGGGCCATTCCGTGCGTCATCATTTTCTTTCTTGCCATCCTGACATGGCAGACGTCGCACTCTTACGATCCGCACAAGCCGATTGCCAGTGAAGAGGAAACCATGACGATCGATGCGATCTCGCTCGATTGGAAATGGCTGTTCATCTATCCGGACGAAGGCATTGCCACCATCAATGAGCTGGCCATTCCGGTGGATACGCCGGTTCACTTCCGCGTGACCTCCGGTACCGTCATGAACTCGTTCATGATTCCGACGCTGGGTAGCCAGATCTACGCCATGGCCGGTATGGACAACGATGTCTATCTCGAAGGCAACGAGATCGGCACCTTCCGTGGCCGTTCGACCCAGTACAGCGGCGAAGGCTTCTCGGAAATGCTGTTCGACACACACGTAACGTCGGATGCGGATTTCCAGGCATGGGTCGACAAGATCAAGCAGTCACCCAACACCATGATGTTCCCGGAAGACTATGAACAGATCGCCGAGCCTTCCATTGCCCATCCGGTGGAGTATTTCTCTCAGGTTTCGCCTGATTTCTACGGCGACCTGATCAATAGTTACAAAGCGAGTCATGGCGGCAGCGACAGTCATGGCGAGCAAAACGAAGCACGGGAGTCTTCAATGCCCATGAGTGCGCAGGCAGCGGAGTAACGTCATGTTCGGAAAACTCAGCTTAGATTCGATTCCATTTCACGAACCGATCATCATGGTCACCGCGGCGGCCATCGGGATCATCGGTGCGCTGATCGTCGGTCTGATTACCTACTATCGCAAATGGGGCTACCTCTGGACCGAGTGGGTAACGTCCATCGATCACAAGAAGATCGGTGTGATGTACTTCCTCGTCGCCCTCGTCATGCTCATCCGCGGCTTCGCCGATGCGATCATGATGCGAACGCAGCAAGCCATTGCTGCCGGTGGCGCCGAGGGCTATCTGCCTCCCGAACACTACGATCAGATCTTCACCGCCCACGGTGTCATCATGATCTTCTTCGTCGCCATGCCCATGGTCATCGGTTTGATGAATCTGGTCGTGCCGCTGCAGATCGGCGCTCGCGACGTGGCCTTCCCGTTCATGAACAACCTGAGTTTCTGGCTGTTCGCGGTGGGCGTGATTCTGGTGAACATGTCTCTGGTTATCGGCGAGTTCGCCAAGACCGGCTGGCTGGCCTACGCGCCGCTATCGGAGTTGAAATACAGTCCAGGCGTTGGGGTCGACTATTGGATCTGGGCATTGCAGATATCGGGGATCGGGACCACGCTGACGGGGATCAACTTCTTCGTCACCATCCTGAAAATGCGCACCAAGGGCATGTCCCTGTTTCGCATGCCGATCTTCACCTGGACGGCGCTCTGCACCAACGTGCTGATCATTTTGTCGTTCCCGATCCTGACCGTGACCATTGCCCTGCTGACTCTGGATCGCTATCTGGGCATGCACTTCTTCACCAATGATATGGGCGGCAGCCAGATGATGTACGTCAACCTCATCTGGGCCTGGGGCCACCCGGAAGTCTACATCTTGATCTTGCCGGCGTTCGGTGTCTTCTCCGAGGTCATCGCGACCTTTACCAAGAAGCGTCTGTTCGGCTACAAGACCATGGTCTGGGCCACCGTCGTGATCGCATTTTTGTCGTTCACCGTCTGGCTGCACCACTTCTTCACCATGGGCGCGGGTGCTGATGTAAATTCCTTCTTTGGCATTGCAACGATGATCATCGCCATACCCACGGGCGTGAAGATCTTCAACTGGCTGTTCACCATGTATCGCGGGCGCATCCAGTTCACGACGCCGGTACTCTGGACGATCGGTTTCATCATCACCTTTACCCTGGGCGGTATGACCGGTGTCATGCTGGCCGTGCCGGGGGCGAACTTTGTGCTACACAACACGCTCTTCGTCATCGCTCACTTCCATAACGTCATCATCGGCGGCGTGGTGTTCGGGATGATGGCCGGCTTCACGTACTGGTTCCCGAAAGCCTTCGGCTTCACGCTGAGTGAAAAATGGGGCAAGCGCTCCTTCTGGTGCTGGCTGATCGGCTTCTACGTCGCGTTCATGCCGCTGTATGCGCTGAGCTTCTTCGGTGCCATGCGCCGGATGCAGTCCTACGAACAGACCGAGTGGCAGCCGCTGATGATCGTGGCCTGGTTTGGCGCCGTGATCATCGCCTGCGGCATTGCCTGCATCGTGATCCAGCTTGTCGTCAGTATTCGCGATCGCGAGAAGAACCGTGATCTGACAGGCGATCCGTGGGATGGGCGTACGCTGGAGTGGTCTACCTCCTCTCCGCCCCCGAACTACAACTTCGCTTACCTGCCAGATGTCGCGTCCATCGATAGCTACTGGGAGATGAAGCAGCAGCCGGGTGGCTTCAAGCGCGAGCTGGCGACCAAGTTCGAGGACATTCACATGCCCAGGAACACGGCGGAAGGCCCGATCCTGTCGCTGTTTGCCTTGTTGTTCGGCTTTGCGTTGATCTGGCACATCTGGTGGCTGGCGGGTCTGGGGGCCATCGGCATGTTCGTGACGTTCATGTTCCGTATCTTCAATAACGATACCGACTACCACGTCAGCGCCGCGGAGGTCGAAAAGACCGAACGTGAATACCACAAACGGTTGGAGATGCAGGCTTAATCATGGCAACCGACACAATCAAGCAACATGACGCTCATGCCCACGACGGGCATGAGCACCACGACGCAGGCGCAATGAAGATCTTCGGGTTCTGGATCTACCTGATGAGCGATCTGGTGATCTTCGGGACGCTGTTCGCCACTTTTGGGGTGCTGGCCAACGCCACTGCGGGTGGTCCGACCTCGCAGGAGATCTTCGAGCTACCTTTCGTGCTGGTCGGGACGTTCCTGCTGTTGATCAGTAGTTTCACCTTCGGTCTGGCGGTCTTGGCGCAGAATGCTGGCGACCGCGGCGCCGTCCTCAAGTGGTTGGCGGTAACGTTCCTGCTGGGCTTTGGCTTCGTCGCGATGGAGGTGTACGAATTCCATAACCTCATCGCCGAAGGCTACGGTCCGGACCGTAGCGCCTTCCTGTCAGCCTTCTTCACCCTGGTGGGGACCCATGGTCTGCACGTGACCTTTGGCCTGATCTGGATCGCGATCATGTTCTTCCAGATATCCAAACGCGGGCTGGACAGTGTGACCAAACCCCGAATGCTGTGCCTGAGCCTGTTCTGGCATTTCCTGGACATTGTCTGGATCTGCGTCTTCTCCTTCGTCTACCTGATAGGAGCGATGTGACATGAACGATAGTCACACTTCTCACGATGGCACCAGCCACGGTAGCCATAAATCTTATACTGTTGGATTGATTCTATCGATTGCGCTAACGCTGGCGGCTTTTGGCGTAGTCATGCTGGGGAAATTCAGTATCCTGGCAACTGCCATTACGGTGATTGTCACGGCGGTAGTTCAGGTCCTGGTGCAGTTAATTCTTTTCATGCATCTCGAATTTAGAACTCAGCAGGGTCGTGAATCTGGTGGATTTTTTGTATTTACGGCGGTGATCATAGGACTGATTGTCGGGGGATCACTATGGATCATGCACCACCTCCGTCTGAATTTGATGTGATAGCCAAGTGACATACAAGGCTTACAGTTCGTTGACCAAGCCCGGTATCATCTTCGGCAATCTCGTCACAGTCATCGGCGGCTATTTCCTGGCCGCCGGTGGCCGTTTCGAACCGTGGTTATTTCTGGCAGTGGTACTGGGCACCTCGTTGGTCGTCGCGTCCGGCTGTGTTTTCAATAACATTATCGATCGCGATATCGACGGCCATATGGCACGCACTCAGTCTCGAGCCATGGTGACCGGCGAGATTTCGATTCCGATCGCCCTGCTGTTCGGGTGCTTGCTGGGTATCGTCGGTTTTGGCCTGCTGGCGTGGATGACGACGCCGTTGGCTACCGGATTCGCGGCATTTGGTTTCGCTATCTACGTTGGCGCTTATAGTCTCTATCTCAAGCGTCACTCGGTCTACAGCACGCTGATCGGAAGTTTATCCGGCGCATCGCCACCGGTGATCGGATACTGTGCGGTGACGGGCACGTTCGATCTGGGTGCCCTGCTATTGCTGATCATTTTCAGCATGTGGCAGATGCCGCACTCCTATGCGATTGCCATCTTTCGCTTCGACGACTACGCCTCGGCATCGATACCCGTTCTACCGGTGAAGCACGGCATCGCGGTGGCCAAGCGACATATCGTGATCTACACGGTGCTGTTCGTGATCGCCTCGGTCATGCTATCGGTTGCCGGCTATACCGGATGGGCCTACGCCATCGTTGCCGTTGCCGTGGGCGGTTACTGGCTCAGTATTACGCTCAGAGGCTTCCGAACCACCAATGATCAAGCCTGGGCTCGCAAGGTCTTCGGTATCTCGATCGTGGTGGTAACTGCATTGAGTGTCATGATGTCACTGGATAGCCGAATGCCGATAGCCGAATCGCTGCTGTCGCTTGCATCAGGATGATCGGATCGAGATTGACGGATTGACCTTCCCCCTGGTTTAAGTCCGCCCACAATGTGAGAAGCCGCCGCTCCAAGCGGGGCCAATTTGTCCATGGAGCGGTTATTTCGAAGCTACAAGAGCGAATGGATGTCCGCGACCGGTTACTTATCGGTGCGTTAGGCTTTACGGGATATCGGCTTCTACCTGATGCTGCGCTACAACCAGCAGCGCCCCTACATGCATGCATGACGTTCCTTGTGCCTCTTCGTTATTTCACGATGGCCATTTCGTGTGATGGCTATCGATCACAAAAGCGTGCCGATGAGTGCTGCAACAGATCGCCGCGATTCGCGGGGCGGTGAATGGGTTGATGGCCGCCGTCATGGAGGGGCACCTGACTGATCACGTCGTCAGGGAGCCCGAACTGGCGCAGCGGCAACAAGACTTGGACGCGGTACTACAGGTCATTAAGTCCTACCTCAAGTAAGGCAGATAAAAGCCTGGCACACGGAAGACTCAAAATGAATGAGAGTAAAAAAGCAAGACCACCACCACCCGCTCGAAGAAAAGGCTCAAAGGCACTGGCGCCGGTACGACGATCACCAGCGACTAGGATGACTTCTGCTACGGGACGACAGCCGTGGCGAGCCACGGCTTCCTTTGTGAATATATCCAATCGTAATGTGGCAGGTGCAAACTGCCTTTCATTAGCGCGGAAAAACATATCGACCCAATGGCCTGATAGAGAGTGAGAGCGGCTCGCGGGGAATCTCGATGAGTTATTGTCAAATCTGGTGGATGACGGTCAGGCCGCATTCCTGTCTGATTGATCGGTTACCTGCTCCCCATCCTGGAACCGGACGTTGCTGACGACCAGTTCCAGCTTCTGGAAGTGCTTGATACGTCTCCAGCGTTTTTGGGCGCTCTGAAGCAACTTGAATACCATCGACAGGGTCGTCGCCCGAGAGCCGCAGTTCCGGCTCCGCTTGCTGCGCAGACGGACCGTGGCGAAGGATGACTCGATCGGGTTAGTGGTGCGGATATGCACCCAATGCTCTGCCGGGTAGTCGTAGAACGCCAGCAGCGACTCCCGATCCTTGGCCAGGCACGCCATCGCCTTGGGGTACTTGGCCTCGAAGCGTTTCAGAGTGCGATCGAAGGCCTTGTGTGCCTCGTCGCGGGTCTCGGCCATCCAGATGTCATGCAGGTCTGCCTTGACCTTGGGCTGAACAGACTTCGGCAACTTATTCAGTACGTTAGCCGTCTTGTGAACCCAGCAGCGTTGATGGTCGGTTTCCGGGTAGACCTTGTTCAACGCCGCCCAGAACCCCATGGCGCCGTCGCCGACCGCCAGTTTGGGAGCCGTAGTCAGGCCGCGTTCACGCAGGCCCGTCAACAGGGTCTCCCAACTGGCCGCCGACTCGCGAAAGCCATCCTCGACGGCCACCAGTTCCTTTCGCCCTTGCTCGGTAACGCCAATGACCACCAGCAGGCACAGACGGTCATCCACTCGCACATTGCTGTAGACACCGTCGGCCCACCAGTAGGCGTAACGGCGATCCGACAGGTCCCGCTGACACCAAGCCCTGTGCTCGTCGAGCCAGTGGGCTTTCAATCGCGAAACCGTGTTGGCCGACAAGCCCTTCGCCTGGTCACCCAGCAGGGCCGACAGGGCCTCCTGGTAGTCGCCAGTGGAGATGCCCTTGAGATAAAGCCAGGGGATCAACTCCTCGATGCTGCGGGCCCGCTTCAGATAGGGCGGCAACAGGGTACTGTTGAAGCAGGCCTGGCCGCCACTCCGATCCCGTACCTTGGGGACCTTGACGGTGACCTCACCGATGCCGGTCTGCACAGTGCGCTCCGGCAAATGGCCGTTGCGTACCACCGCCTGTCGACCATCCGCCAGGGTCGTGTCGGCATACTGGGCCAGGAAAGTGGCCAGTTCGGCTTCCACGGCCTTGGCGATCAGGTCTCGTGCCCCTTGGCGCAGCAACTCATGCAACGGGTCGGTGGCCTCGGGTTCTGGCTGCGATAAGGCTCGGAGGGTAGAATCGGTCATGGCGTATCCACTCGTGTTGATTGAGATCTTGGTCGTGATCAATCAACAGGATACGCCACCCTTCCTACCTTCTCTCATACACCAGAAATCACCATAGCTCATCTCGATGGCCAATATACGAAGGAGGCATCAATGTCAGACCACAATCATAGCCATAGTGGCGGCAAGACCTTGTTGTTTGGACTGGTCTTCACTACAGGTTTTGCAGCTGTCGAAGTATTCGGCGGCCTGATAGCTGATTCGCTTGCCCTGTTATCGGACGCAGGCCACATGCTTACCGATTCATTGTCGTTAGGGATTGGTGCCTTCGCCGCTTGGCTGGCCAAGAAGCCGGCATCGCGTCAGCATTCCTTTGGACTCAAGCGCGCCGAAATTCTCGGAGCCCTGTTTAACGTGCTGTTTATGTTCGGAGTGATTGTATTTATCGCCTATGAGGCGATCCGCCGCATGGCAGACACCCCCGCTGTTGCCGGTGGCATGGTTTTGGCGATCGGCGGGCTCGGTTTGCTGGTGAATATCGCAGTGGCTTGGGCGCTGATGCGTGGAGAGCAGACTATAAACGTTCGCGGAGCGCTCCTGCACGTAATGGGAGACTTGCTGGGCTCGGTCGCTGCGCTGGTTGCCGGGGCGGTCATTTATCTGGGCGGGCCGCCCATTGCGGACCCGATCCTGTCTCTTTTCGTCAGCCTATTGATTCTGGTATCCGCCGTTCGACTACTGCGTGAGGTGACGCAAGTGTTGATGGAAGGCGTGCCAGAAGGAATCGATGCACATGAAGTCGGCTGCGCCCTTGTCCGGGTCGACGGCGTTTTTGCTATCCATGACATGCATATCTGGAGCCTATCATCAAACAGTCAAGCTCTAGCGGCGCATATTGATGTGGAAGCGATGGGACGATGGGAAGAGATACTGCCGCAGTTGCAAACGATATTGCGGGGGCGCTTCGGTATTGAGCACACCACCTTACAACCCGAGGATGCCGCTATCCGTCACGTTTGTGATGCCGATCCTGATTGCGGGGCTGGTGATGTGAATTAGGAGACCACAGGCAGCAGAGCCCCGTCTAGGCTGCATGTAACAGCGTCAATAAAGAATAGCAAGCCCCCTAGGGGGCTTGCCTGCTTCTGAACCGCTCCTGCCGTCGTGCGGACACCTTTCGGTTGACGAGACCAGCGGCATATCCACGCCAAGATCGGGGGTGTGGAGATGTCATGGGCTCTATGCCTGGCTGGAAGTGTTTATGAATCCATTCTCGCTACGATGACCATGTGACTCTCGGCGTTCTGCCAATAGGACAGCATGAACCGTGCTGCTTTCATTGAGGCGTTTCTCTTGCTGACCAAGTTGCGACAATGCGGACGCTTCCATACCCACGCCGTCGTCCTCAATGTCAATAATCCGTTATTTCTGTGTATGCGACATGCCACGCGTCCGCGAGACCTCCGCAACCAGCCCGCCACCGAAGTTTCCCAACGCGGGAAGCAATGCCAGGCCGAACACCATCCAAATGCTATCCATGATCACCTTCCCTGGTCGATGTCTAGCTCTAGCACTCGCCTTCAAGCACTCGCCGGCGAAGCGGCCTGGCCCGAGCTTTCCGGCGGCACATTGACGGAGGCTCCACCGCCGCGTGTCGGGCCCTGTCGATTCTCGAACCGTAACAGACGCAGCGCATTCAGCGTCACTAGTACGGTGGCGCCGGTATCAGCCATGATAGCCACCCACAACCCGGTCAGACCAAACATGGTCGTCAACAGGAATACCGCCTTCAGGCCCAGCGCGATGGTGATGTTCTGGCGAATATTGTTCATGGTGGCGCGAGCCAGACGAATCATAGTCGCTATGTCGGTCACGCGATTACGCAGCAAGGCGCCATCGGCCGTTTCCAGGGCGACATCGGTGCCCGAGCCCATGGCCACGCCGACGTCGGCGGTGGCGAGTGCAGGCGCGTCGTTGATCCCGTCGCCCACCATGATCACCCGGTCCTTGGCGACCATTCCCTTGATTGCCGTGACCTTGTCGTCAGGCAGCAAGCCTGCCTGGAACTCGATGCCCAGCGGATCGGCAATCGCTTTCGCGGTACGGGGGTTGTCACCGGTCAGCATCACCGAGCGGATGCCCAGTGCCTGGAGATCCTTGATGCCGTCGATGGCGTCCGTGCGCGGCTCGTCACGCATGGCAATCAGTCCGACGATCGCGCCGTCCCTAAACACCACGACGGCCGTCTTGCCCTGCTCCTCCAGCGCAGCGATCCGCGTCTTCAGAGCCTCTGTCAGTACGCCCTGGTCTTCAGCGTAGCGTGGCGAACCGACATAGCTACGATGACCGTCCACGCTTGCCTCGACACCATGGCCGGCGATGACGCGTGCGTCCGACCCTTGAGAAAACGCGATATGACGCGATTCGGCATGATTCAACACCGCCTCGGCGAGCGGGTGGCTGGAGCCGGCCTCGACACTGGCGGCTAAGGCAACGACATCAGCCTCATCGTGGTCATCGGCAGCCGCTTGCACGTCGGTAACGACTGGTTTCCCGGCGGTCAGGGTGCCGGTCTTGTCGAAGGTCACGAGGCTAGCCTTGGCGGTGGACTCGATCACCGCGCCCCCCTTCAACAATAGCCCGCGGCGTGCCCCGGTAGACAGCGACGAGGCGATCGAAGCCGGTACCGAAATTACCAGCGCACACGGGCAGCCAATCAACAGCAGCGCCAGGGCTCGATAAGTCCATTCACCCCAAGCGCCGCCGAAAAGTAGCGGAGGAATGATCGCAACGAGTAGCGCGGTACCGACCACAGCGGGCATATAGACACGGCTGAAGCGATCAATGAAACGCTCGGTGGGCGCACGGGCTTCCTGTGCTTCTTCCACCAAGCGGATGATCCGCGCGATAGCATTGTCTTCGGGCGCCTTGGTGACGCGAATACGCAGCACGGCATCATTATTGATGGACCCGGCGAAGACCGACTCGTCGAGGGTCTTGCTCTTGGGCACCGATTCACCGGTCACCGGCGATTCATCGATAGAAGACGTTCCTTCAACGATCTGCCCATCGGCAGGAATCCGGTCGCCGGGTCGCGCGACGACGATCTGACCAATCTTCAGATTCGCGGCATTGACCTTGCGAGTCGCCCTCTGTGCGTCTTCGACCAGCGCGCTCTTGGGCACTAGATCACCCAGCGCGCGAATACTCGAGCGGGCACGATCCGCGGCCACCCCTTCAAGCACTTCGCCGACGGCGAACAGGAAGACCACCAGCGCCGCCTCCTCGGCGGCACCGATGATCAGCGCGCCACCGGCAGCGATGGTCATCAGCATTTCTATCGTGAATGGCATGCCCGCTCGTGCAGCGGAAAAAGCACGTTTCGCTACGGGAACCAGCCCGACCAGACACGCCAGGATGAAGCCCCAATAAGCCAGAGACTCCGAGGCCACCAGGCGCACCGCCACGGCGGCCAGCAGGACAGCCCCGGTCATGACCACCAGCCGGCCCTTGCCATGCAGAAACCAGCGTTTCGGTGAGGCCGACACTGCCTCGGCGACGCCTTCGTCAGCTGTGGAGCTGGCGCCATTGGAGCCATTACCGGTTATGGCGGTGCGCGGCGTTACACTGTAACCGAGCCGCTTGATCGATTTCTCGACGCTGTCCGGCGAGGTTTGCTGTTCGTCGAGCTTCAGCGTGAGCGTCTCGTTCATGACCGACACTTTGACGTCGGAGACTCCCGGCAGGTTCTCTACACCGCCACGAATTTTCGCCGCGCAACTGGCGCAGTCCATGCCGCCGACCTTCCAGCTGAGCGTGCTCTCGGCGTCGGCCCGATCAGGTACCGTCACCGTTTCCGCGTCGTTGTCTTGAGCGTTACCGTCACAGCAAGGTGAATGACATTCGGATGAGTTTTCTGGACTGGCAGTATCAGAATCAGGCATGAATTGGACGGAATAGCCAAGTCGCTCGACGGTCTTCGCGACACGCTCCATCGAGGTTTGTTGCGTGTCCAGCCCAAGCCTCAGCGTCTCCTTCATCACCGAAACCTGAACGTCGGAAACGCCTTTCAAGCGTTCCACCGCACCACGGATCTTGCCGGCGCAGCTTGGACAGTCCATGCCTTGAACGGTCCACTGGTATGTGTTACCGGATGCTTCGGTATGTGTAGCTGGCATGAAAAGTTACCTAGTTCAATTTCTCTGCTCAAACTCTAAACCTTCTAGTGGCTATAGAGTCAAGCCGCATCGTCTTACTGGTAGTGAAGCATGCGAGGCGGGTAGAAAACGACTTGCGAACGACTGCGACGGCCAATAGAAGCATGACTTTTGAGAATGGCCATAATGTTTTTCCGAGGCGTTTTTGATAAAAGTGGCCCGTCACGTTAAGGAGCAACCCATGCGATTTTCCTGTCGCCCCTGGATGGGATGCGTGTTAGCGGTCTTCGCAGGGGCTCTAACGACGCTAACCTTCTCTCCCTTCGAGCTTTGGTGGCTGGGGCCGGTCGCCGTCGGCCTCATTTACTCAGGCCTGGATGACCTGACACCGGGTCAGGCAGCCCTGCGAGGCTGGTGTTATGGCATCGCGCTGTTCGCCACGGGAACCTCATGGGTCTACGTGTCGATCCATGAGTACGGTTACACGGGGGTGCCGCTATCGGTTTTCCTTACAGCCCTGTTTGCCGCCACCTTGGCGCTTTTCTATGCCATTCCCTTCTGGTTCTATCGGCGCTTTACTGGCTCGCGTCTAGCCTTTCTCTCCTTCGCCGGCGCGTGGGTGTTGATTGAAGTGCTACGGACATACCTTTTCACCGGTTTCCCTTGGCTATTGCTGGGGAGCGCGCACGTCGATTCTCCTTTAGCACCATTGGCCCCGGTTGGCGGGGTGCTGCTGTTGACATTGGTTACCGCCCTGACGGGCACGCTGGGGGTGGAGTTCCTGCGTCGACGCTGGTGGGCAGGGGGCACGATCGCCGCTCTATGGCTGTTCCCCTTGATGCTTCCTACTCAGTGGACCATACCCAGCAAGGAGCCCGTACAAGTGAGCCTGTTACAGGGCAATCTACCCCAGCTAAGCAAATGGACAAACGAGGGGCAGCGTAACGCAGTCAGCACCTATGCCCGATTGACCCGCAACATTGCTGAAGACATAGATCTGGTTATCTGGCCGGAAACGGCGATTCCTATGTATCAGCGTCAAGCCGAGCCGCTGTTGGAGCGGGTTAAGGCTACTTTGCCATCAGGAGCCGAACTACTCACCGGTATCGTGCAGCGCGACGACTCGGGCCGCTATTACAATGCCGTAGTCGGTGCCGGCGAGGTTACGGATGTGTACCGCAAGTCGCATCTGGTACCGTTCGGTGAATACATCCCGATGGAAAAACAGCTACGTGGCATTATCGCTTTCTTTGATCTGCCGATGTCAGACTTCACGGCAGGCAATTCCGAACAAGGCCCGATCCGAGCCGCTGGACTGCGCATCGGCACGGCGATCTGTTACGAAATTATTTTCCCGGACTTAGTGGCACAACGCGCCGATAACGCTGAGGTGTTGCTCACGGTGTCCAACGACACCTGGTTCGGTGACTCCATCGGGCCGCTTCAGCATCTGCAAATGGCCCGGCTACGCGCCCTTGAAAATGGTCGCTATGTTATGCGGGCAACGAACAATGGGGTGACGGCCATCATCGACCCGCAAGGTCGCATTATCGATCGCGCGACTCAATTCAGGATGACCACCCTCAACGGAGAAATCCGGGCCATGCGGGGAGAAACGCCATTCACACGCACCGGAAGCTGGCCAACCTGGCTATTGTCAGCAGCGCTGGTTATATCCGGGGTACGCAGGCGAAATAGCTAAAAGACACCGTTATCGACAGTTAGGCAAGCCACTACAAAATGTCATTATGCGCAGAGGCTTGCCCTGTAGGGTAGACACATCGTGTTGTTTGGGGTAAAGTGCCGCCATTTCACTTCACTTGGTCTATCATAAGCTCTCATGCTAAGAATCCTTCGCTTCCTGCCTCGCAGCCGAAAATTACTGATTTTACCTATAGCTACGCTAGTCACGTTACTAGGAGCGCAGGAAATCTTCTCTGTGTTAAAAGCTTCTAATGGAGATGATGCGCCCCTTAACGAGGCTAGTTCGCCAAGCATTGAGTTATCTACTCGCTTCCAAGCTCAAGCTGACACCATGACAGCTGTTAAAGTCAGCACCAACTACAAATATACGGGCCCCGCTCAGGCTTCCACCGGACTTACCAAGCCCACGGCAGGCTCGCCGCAAAGCCTCCTATTGGTAACAGACGAAGTTGAAACTACTCGCGTTTCTGAAACAACTGTCCAAGACAGCGTTGTTCGTGCGGCTACACCATTAAACCCCAGCGTTCCTAAGTACCTGATCTAAAGTTTTCGTGTAATATCCATGCCAGGATTTCTGACACGGACAGAACCATGGAAAAACGCTTCGTTGCCCCTCTCACTGAACCTGAACAACAGACGCTGACCTCCGCCTATCACCATGGCGAGAAGCGCGCTCTCCGTCGTCGGGCGCATGCCATTCTACTGAGTGACCAAGGCCATACTATTAACCAAATCAGTGAGATACTTCAGGTTCGCCGCGATGCCGTATCACGATGGTTCAAGCAATGGGAAGTGTCCGGTTTTGATGGTCTCATCGACAAACCGCGTAGTGGACGAACACCCGCCCTCGATGAACACGATCACAAGCGACTGCAAGCGTTGGTAGCCGAGCATCCCCATCAGATTCGCGCCTTACAGGCTCGCTTTCAAGAAGAGACCGGCAAGTCTGTCGCCACGGTGACACTGCGCCGGGCGTTGAAAAAAAAAATGGTCATAGCTTCAAGCGCATTCGGCATTCACTCAAGCCCCAGCGTGACGAAACGGACTTTCGCAAAACGCAAGGCCTGATGAAAGCGCTTCACGAGCAAGAGGACCAAGGCGAGCACGAGCTCTATTACTTTGATGAATCAGGTTTTTCACAAGCGTCGTCGGTGCCGTATGCGTGGAGCCCTATCGGCAAGCCCTGGGAAGTCACTGCCTACTCCCGCAGCCGAAGGCTAAACGTGCTGGGATTCTTAAGCCGAGCCGGAAAACTGGTCTATCACACGACAACCGAGACAGTGACCACGGAAACGGTCATAGAAGCGTTTGACCAGTTTGTGATCCAGAAGGATCCAGACACCTTCGCTGTTGTGGTGCTCGACAATGCCAGCATGCATCGCTCCAAGGCCTTTAGGCGCAAGAGGGTGGAGTGGATGTCGCAACGTGTGCATCTGATCTATCTGTCTGCCTACTCACCAGAGCTGAATCTGATAGAGATTCTGTGGCGGCAGATGAAGTACACCTGGCTGCCCTTGAGTGCCTATCTCTCGTTTGAACGTCTACGTGAAGAGGTACACCGCTTACTCGGTGGTTACGGAACTGATCACGCGATTAATTTTGAATAGGCACTTACAACCAAGCCGGAAAGTACTAAAGACGCTAGCGAACTGGATAGCCAGGCGCTGCACATGGCGATTCGACTTACCGACTCGTCAACCCGCATTATTCACCAGGAGCTCGAGGTGGGCTTCTGGCGAACAGGTTGGTACCTACGGCCTGACTTGAGCGCTGCCAGGCACCTCTGATTATGCTGTTTGGTTCTTGCCGATGTGCCTACTTATCACCACATGGCACTTTCTATGATGGGGGACGCAGGAAGAGCCCTCGGCTGTTTTCTGCCGATCGTGGTGAGGTGTTGCGCTGGGCCGGTGACTACTCCAATGGTGCAAGCTGGGGAAGACCGCGCAATAGCGTCGGCCACCATTTGTCGGCCGCGGCGCCGAGGTGCACCGTCACCCGCCGTGCATGGACGGTGAGCGTGGCCGCGACCTTGAGCACCTGTTCGCGCACCCGCATCAGGCTCCAGCCCTGGCGGGTTTGCCGCTCCAGCAGACAACGCAGGCCATGCAGCAGCTCGTAGGCATACAGGCTCAGCAGCAGGCTGACCTGATTTCGGGCCATCACCTGCTGCACCGTGGAGGCGCCGCGATCCGTCGAGGACAAGTGGACATTGAGCGCCGATTTCAGCTCGCCCATGTGGGCCTCGGCCTTGCCACGTTTGCGGTACAGGGCCAGCACTTTCTCCGCTGGATAATCGAGCTTGCTGAGGTTGGTCACCAGGAAAAAGCTGTGCAGCAGCAGGTCGTCGGGGTTCTCCTGCACCACCAGCACGACGCGCCGTGGTGACGTCCAGGAGCCGGCCTGGTAGTCGAGATCATGGCACCACTCGCGAGACGTCTCAGGCCGCCGACCGCGAGGCCGCTTGAGATAAGGCTCGGCCTGCGTCTGCAGTACCGAGTTGCTTTTCAAACGGCCCAGATAATCGATCTCCCGCGCGTCCATGGCCTCCAGTGTCGCGTTGTCGGTGAAGCCGGCATCCAGGCGGACAAGGACCTGGTCAATCGCCAGGTTCAGACCTTCCGCCAGGCGCTGAACCAGGTGGGGGATCCAGGTATCGGCCTCCTCGGCCGGGCCGGCATTGCCCTCGCGCAGCAGGCCACCCACCAGGTCGCCGGTCTCGGCGAGGGAGGCGATCAGCGGCGAGTAGATCCGGCTGCCCACATGGCCGTGGTAGGCCGAGCCGCTCTGATGGCCGAACACCTCAATCGGCAGCCCATCGATGTCCAGGGTCACATGACGGGGCCGCTGGATCCACGGCAGCGAGCGCCATCGCCAGATGGCCAGGCGCAGCAGGCCTTCGTGGACGGTATCGATGTTGGCATCCGTGCCCAGGCAGTTGAGCAATCGCGACAGCGTCGCCTGGGACGGACGCGCCTCGTCCAGCGGCGTCAGGCCGCGTGCATCGCTGCACACCAGGTGCCAAAGCGGGTCGTGACGCAGCGTGGCGGTATCACTCAGGTCGATCCAACCCATAGCACGCTGCAAAACGACGGTACGCAACTGGCTCGCCAGCGAATGACGGATGCGTAGCGGGTTTCGGGAATCGACCAAGTGGTGGTCAAGTGCGGCCATGACACCGCTGCGATCGAGGGCTTCGCGAAGTACCAGCGCCCCGGCATCACTGCTGGTGGCATGGCCGCTGAGCTGGACACGTACGGAGCCATTGAAGGAGGGTGTCATGGGGGATACAGTTTCACCCATAGCGGATGGTCCTCTGGAATCAGGTTCTTGGCGGAACACACTGATTTCTCTAGAGAATACCATCCGCTATCTTTATTTCGAGCCCTCCGTCATGAATATCCCGGGGTCAACAGAAGCCAACGATCGCAAAGTTGGCGGGACTTCCGATGTTGGTTTATCTGTCGACCTAATACATAACGATGAAAAAGTAGACATGGAAGAAGAACTGGTAGCCAACGAAAGATTCGTCCCATCTTGGGAAACTTATACCATTCAATCCGGCGATACTTTCGCGGACATGGCCGAACGCATTCTGGGACTAGGCTATGATGAAGTTATGCAGCTTCTCGAAGAAATCCCGGACGAAAGGACATTCACTCGCTGGCGTGTCGGTGATAACTTTGACTTTAAAATTAACGAATCTGGTGAATTATTGGCACTGCGAATCATGGAGGATGCACATTCCGGCCTCCTGATTGAACGCGACCACGACAGCAAGAGCTTTGAGGTTACTCGTCTTGAAAAAACGGCTCGGAAAACGGAGCGATTGTTTTCAGGAACCGTCAATGGCAGTTTTGCTCAGTCAGCCAGCGCCACTGGCTTATCTTACTCAGAAGTGTCTGATCTGAGCGATCTACTTTCGAAAAAGATAAATTTTCGCCGTGCTGCCCGGCGAGGAGATCAATTCCGAGTTTTGGTAGAAACCGATATGATTGAGGGTCAGGCTGCTGATTCGCGCATCCTTGCTGCTCACTACAAAGGCAATAAAAGAGACCTAGCTATCGTTAGGAATCCTGCTGATGACAATTTTTATACCTCTGAAGGCTACAGCCTCTCCCCGGCATTTAACCGGAAGCCGTTTAAAGGCGACTACAGGATAAGCTCGCCTTTTAACTTGCGGCGAAAGCACCCAATCACTGGCCGAGTTAGTCCGCATCGAGGCACTGACTTTGCAGTAACCATTGGCACTTCGATTCAATCTCCAGCAAATGGACGTGTTGTCAAATCGGCCTATCAAGCAAATGGCGCTGGAAACTACGTTGTGATCCGCCATGACAACGGCTACAAGACTCGCTATATGCACCTATCCAAACGCTTGGTATCTGAAGGCGAGCGCGTTTCCAGAGGCCAGAAGATTGCACTATCCGGCAATACGGGTCGTAGCACGGGGCCTCATCTTCATTACGAATTAATGGTTAACAATAATCAAGTCGACGCCATGCGCGTCAAATTGCCGGAAGGCAAGCAGCTATCTGGACAAGCATTAGCAGCCTTTCAAAAGGAGGCCAAGCAGTTCTTAGCTCAGATTGATCACGACACAACTTTATCTATGATTGCTAGCCAATCGAAATTACCTTAGAAAAACGCATTTCCAATGAGCCTGAGTATCCACTCAAAATACTTGGACCGGAGTCTGATAACCCAGACGCTGCGGGCAGGTTGTTGAGCCTCTCTACGACCTACCGCAGCTCAGCGTCGATGACTTCTCGAAAGGCCGTACCCTTCAAAATTACTGGCGAATTAGTCCGTTGGTATTCTGTTTTCACGGCACCAAGTCGAGGCTCCATCGCGAGATCTCGTGCTATCAGAATAAACGTAGCGGGAATTTCACATTGCCGGTGGATCCGGTTTCTGGGAGGAGGTCAGGATCAAAAAAAGACCGCATAAGCGGTCTTTTTTTGTGCCTGAATGAACGATGGCGCGTTGAGATTTACTCGGCCGGTGCGTAGGAGCCGTCTTCGCGGTGAATTTCACGGCCAGTTAGCGCAGGGCTGAAGACACAGGCCACGGTCATGCCCTTTTCCTTGCCACGCAGCCAATGCTCATCGTGCTGGTCGAGCAAATACATGTCGCCGGCCTTGATGGTATGGATCTTGCCATCGGCGATGGTTTCCACTTCACCCTCACCTTCGTAGCAGAACACCGCTTCGATGTGGTTCTTGTAGTGAATGTGGGTTTCCGTACCCGGATGAATACGCGTGATGTTGAATGAAAACCCACAGCCGTCTTCAGCCAGCATCAAGCGAGTGCTGTCCCAGTTACCGTTCTCGGCTTCGACGAAGCGGTCGGTTTTCATGCATTCCTGAAGATTACGTACGATCATCGATACAACTCCTGGTGGGTGACTCGTCAAAAGATGACATGAGAGACGGCCCCATGCTCGTTGAAGGAGGGCCGCCCTATTGTGCGTCGTGTCAGTTTCCGCCTCAGGCGAAGGCTTCCTTGGCACTGCGCTCCAGAATATCCAGACCTTCGAGGAGGTCTTCATCGCTGATCACCAGCGGGCACAGGCACTTCACGACTTGACCATCCTGCCCCGCGGTTTCGATGATGAGCCCGTTCTCGAAGGCTTTCGCCGTGATCTTGTCCGCCACGTCGCCGTCGCGCACATCGATACCGCGCATCAGACCGCGGCCACGCTCGCTCGCGGGATAACCCATTTCGGTCAGCATCGCGGCAATCCTGGCGAAGCGCTCTTCGACGATACGCCCTTTACGCTGGACGTCGCGCTCGAAGGTGTCGTCGCTCCAGAAATGCCTGAGCGCGGCCGCCGCTGTCACGAAAGCCATGTTGAAACCACGGAATGTGCCGTTGTACTGGCCAGGCTTCCACTTATCCAGTTCGGGGCGCATCAGCACGTGGGCGAACGGCAGGCCATAAGCGGACAGCGATTTCGAATTGGTGACGATATCAGGCACGATGCCGGCATGCTCGAAGCTGAAGAACTTGCCGGTACGGCCACAACCTGCCTGGATGTCGTCGACGATCAGCAGGATGTCATGCGCGCGGCAGATGCCTTCCAGACGCTTCAACCAGTCCAGGCCTGCCGGGTTGATACCGCCCTCGCCCTGCACCGTCTCGACGATCACGCCGGCCGGCACGTCGAGCCCGCCAGACTTGTCGCTCAGCAGCTTCTCGAAATAGTCGAGTGTGTCGGTGCCTTCCCCGAGATAGCCATCGAACGGCAGGAAGCTGGCACCCTGGGCCGGGATGCCACCGGTCGCTTCGCGGAACTTGCGGTTGCCGGTCGTTGCCAGTGCGCCCATGGTGACGCCATGGAAGCCATTGGTGAAGGTGACGATGTTATGACGCCCCTTTGCCACGCGAGCCAGGCGAATCGCGGCTTCGGTAGCGTTGGTACCCGTCGGGCCCGGCAGATGAACCTTGTAGTCCAGCCCACGCGGTTTGAAGATCACTTCTTCCAGCGTCTCGAGGTAGTCGCGCTTGGCGGCGGTCCACATGTCCAGACCATGGACGATACCGTTGGAAGTGATGTATTCGACCAGCGCTTCCTGAAGCTTCGGATGGTTATGACCGTAATTGAGCGTGCCGGCGCCAGCGAGAAAATCGATGTACTCGCGGCCATCCTCGGCAGTCAGGCGCGCGCCCTGGGCCTTGGTGAAAACAATTGGAAAGGAGCGAGAATAAGTCCGGACCTCGGACTCCATGCGTTCGAGAATCTGAGTCTGCATACAACCTCCGTAATGGGAGTGTGGATGTCGTGGATAAGGCGTGCTGGCATAAGACATGCGTGACAACGCAGACCTTACCCGCCCTGGATACGTTGGGGGTCGAACGGGCCGATCCGGACGAGGTTTTCCGGGTCGTGCTCTCCGCCCAGTTGATCGGTCGAAAAGTATTCGCGACTGATGAGGGGCGCCTGCCAGCGATCCGCCAGACGCTTGAACAAGCCCCATGAGGCCTGATTGTCAGGCGTGATCGTGGTTTCGAGATGATTCAGCCCTGCCAATTCCGGCCGAGTCAGCACGGCTTCGACCAGGCGTCTAGCCAGGCCGGTGCCCCGTGCCTTTTCCCCGACCGCGACTTGCCACAGGAAATAGATATCGGGAGCGGCAGCTTTGACATAGCCGGACACGAATCCGACGATTTCACCATCTTCTGTCGTCGCGACGGCACAGCTGTCGCGGAACTGCGTTGCCAGCAACAGATAGGCATAACCGGAATTGACATCGAGCGGCGGACAGGCCTTGACCAGTTCATAGATCCCCCACCCGTCTTCCGTGGTGGGCTTGCGAATGAACAGTGGCATATCGGGCTTGCCAACGACGGCATCGGCCACGGTAGGCCTTGCCAAGTCTGCCGACGGCGTAAATGCCGGATTGGGGTTGGTCATCGTCATCGTCGCTATGGCGAATTTGAATTCAAGGATAACAGCGAGTGAAGCAAGCTTCAAACCGCAGGTTATTTTACTCAACCAGTTCAATAATGAATATTTATATGCTGGATGAGCATCCGGAAATTCCAGTCTAGACGAAGGCTGGCGATATATTGGAGGAAGATGTATTGGAGGAAATAGGCGAAGTCTTTGAGGCTCGATGCTCGCATCGTTCTGAAAAACTTTCTCTCATGGCGAATTCGGGGCGCGCCGATGAGAGTCACGAAGGCCGGACATCGGGCATAACGACAATGGCCGCCTCGAGGGCGGCCATTGAACGTAGCAGCGGAGCCGTGATCAGCGGCGAGTGAGGCTGCGCATGGTAACGAACTCTTCCGCTGCCGTCGGGTGGATACCCACCGTGGCGTCGAAATCCGTCTTGGTCAGTTGGGCGCGCACGGCGATCGCGATGCCTTGAATGGTTTCCCCCGCTTCGTCACCAACCATATGGGCGCCGACGACGCGGTCGCTGGCATCATCGACCACCAGCTTCATCAGGCAGCGCTCGTCACTGCCGGACAGCGTGTGCTTCATCGGACGGAAATCCGCGCTGTAGATGCGCACTGCGCCGAAGCGCTCGCGCGCTTCTTCTTCGGAAAGACCCACGGTGCCGATATTGGGATGGCAGAACACGGCCGTCGCGATGTTCTGGTAGTCGAGCGGTCCCGGTGTCTTGTCGCCGTAATGATGCTGAACCAGGTGCATGGCTTCTGCCAGCGCGACCGGCGTCAGCTCGGGGCCGCCGGTTACGTCGCCCAACGCAAGGATCGACGGCACGGAGGATTCGTAGCGCTCGTTGACCTTGAGCGTGCCGTCGGTGTTGAGCTCCACGCCCAGCGAATCCAGGCCCAGCCCTTCCAGGTGCGGACGACGCCCTGTGGCGGCAAGCACGGCATCCACCTCGAGCTGTTCACCGTTGGTCAATGTCACTTCGAGCCCGCCTTCCACCTTGCGGATACGCTCGATATTGGCCTCGAAATGCAGGTTGACGCCCTTCTTGGCCATTTCGTCCCGCGTGAACTCGCG
Source organism: Salinicola sp. NYA28a (assembly GCF_976982775.1). The sequence continues at coordinate 2,043,603 of NZ_OZ334582.1, read as the reverse complement.
AACTTCGTGGTCGAATCCGCGCAGAAATAGCGCGCCACGATAGACCAGGTGCGTATCGGCGCCCAGGCCATTGAATATGCTGGCGAACTCGACGGCGATATAGCCGCCGCCCAGGACCAGAAAGCGCTTGGGGAAGTCGTCGAGGTCGAATACCTGGTTGGAGTTGACGGTATATTCGCTGCCCTCGAACTGCGGCGTCCACGGCCAGCCGCCGACCGCGACCAGAATCTTCTCCGCGGTGATGCGCTCGCCATTGACCTCGACCGCGTGGGCATCGACGACTTTGGCCCGGCCATTGATCAGCGTGACGCCGGCCCCTTCCAGCAGGCGGTTGTAGATGCCGTTGAGACGCTTGATCTCTTCGACCTTGTTGTCACGAAGCGTGGCCCAATCGAATTTCGGCGCCTGCGGTATCGTCCAGCCGAAACCGCTGCTGTCTTCGAAGGCGTCATGAAAATGTGCCGCGTAGGAGTACAGCTTCTTCGGCACGCAGCCGACGTTGACACAGGTACCGCCCAGATAGCGATCTTCGGCAACGGCCACTTTGACGCCCGTTGCTGCAGCCGTCCGTGCGGCACGTACACCACCGGAACCGGCCCCTATCACGAAAAGATCGTAATCGTAATTCGCCACAGTGAAACTCCTTGAGACATGATGCGGCGATGATACCAGCCTCGATCCGGTGTCGGAAAAGTCCGTGACTATCGAGGCGATATAAAAAAAGCTTTGCAAGGCGTGATGCTCGCGTTCGGCGCGTCAGATGGTGTGACTTCGAAAATATCGCCGGATAGCCTAGAATCGTTGTCTTGACGGCGACACAAGACGTTCGCCAAGCCACGTACTCAGGTTACTGTCATGAGCGATATCCAGACTCTTCTCGAACAGAATCGGCGCTGGGCCGACGGTGTGCAGCAGCGTGCTCCGAACTTCTTTGCGGAGCTTTCCCAGCAGCAGAATCCCGACTATCTCTGGATCGGATGCTCGGATAGTCGCGTACCTGCCAACCAGATCGTCGACCTGCCACCAGGTGAAGTTTTCGTTCACCGTAACGTTGCCAATCTGATCTACCACAACGACATGAATGCATTGTCGGTCGTTCAGTTCGCCGTCGACGTGCTCAAGGTCAAGCACATCATGGTGGTCGGGCACTACGGCTGTGGTGGGGTCAGGGCCGCAATCACTGGCGGGGAGCACGGTATCGTCGACTACTGGCTCAATAGCATCAGCGAGCTCTATCAGCAGCATCGGCCGACACTCGAGTCACTCCCCCTGGATGAGCAGGTCGACCGCATGTGCGAACACAATGTTCGCCTCCAGGTTGCCAACCTGTGCCGTACCAAGATCATTCAGCGTGCCTGGGAGCGGGAGCAGCCGCTGTCCGTGCATGGCTGGGTCTATGGCCTCACGGATGGTCGCGTCAATGATCTGGGCTGCACCGTGTCACGCGCCGATCAGATGGGAAGTATCCGTATTCAGCCGACCTTCTCCGCCCAGGAGTGAACGCCAGGCAGCAGACCTGCATCATCAGAGCCGAACATCTCATGAGCCGAGTCGAGCTATTCGCTGATTGAATGGCATGGTTCGAGATTTCGATTGGGTCCATCGGTCATCCATGAGTAAGGTGGATGACACGATGGATCTGCCAGACATTACCGATCGAGCCAATGACCAATGGCAGCACGCATTGGCAACGTTCTCCACGTCATCTCAAGGCGTGATTTCATAACAATATCGGACCCGCAATGCGTCTCACGACGATTCTGCTTGGCTTGCTGATGGGAAGCCTGTCTCTGTTGCCATTGACCTGCGCAGCCATGGCGGACGATAAGAGCACCCTGCTCAGAGTGGCCTATGACACCGACCCGGTGTCGCTGGATATTCACGAACAGCTTGCCATCGGCATGCTCCAGCTCTCCCATCTGGCCTTCGACCCGCTGGTTCGCTGGAACCGGAATCTTCAGCTCGAACCCCGGCTGGCCACCGATTGGGAACGACTCGACGATACGACCATGCGGCTACACCTGCGGCACGGCGTCACCTTTCATAGCGGTAACGCCTTCACTGCGAAGGATGTCGTATGGACGGTGCAGCGTCTCAAGCGGAGCCCGGATTTCCGCGCCATTTTCGCTCCCGTCGAACGCGTCGAAGCGGTCGATGACTTTACCGTCGACCTGCGGACGCGTCAGCCCTATCCGCTACTGCTCAACCTCGCGACCTATATCTTTCCGATGGACAGCCAGTTCTATACCGGCACTTCGGCCAAGGGGCAGGACAAGAGCGAGATCGTCAAGAATGGCAACTCCTTTGCCTCGAATCACCTGTCTGGCACCGGCCCTTTCGAGATCGTGTCGCGTCAGCCGGGCACCCGGATCGAGTTCAAGCGCTATCCGGATTACTGGGACGGCGATTCACCCGGCAATGTCGATCGTCTGGTCATGACACCGATCGCGGAGAATGCGACTCGTGTCGCCGCCCTGCTCGCCGATGATGTCGACTTCATCTCGCCGGTGCCCTTCAATGCCGTGCAGCGATTGCGTCACGCGGATGGCGTCAAACTGGTCACCATGCCCGGTACTCGTATCACCATGCTGCAGCTCAACGAGCAGCGGGTACCGGCGTTTCGCGATGCACGCGTGCGGCGCGCCTTTGCCTATGCGGTCAATCAGACGGCCATTGCCGAGCGCTTGCTGAAAGGTTTTGCGACACCCGCGGCGCAGATGTCGCCCAAGGGCTCCGCTGGTCACGTATCGACGCTGACACCACGCTATGACCTCGCCAAGGCCCGAGAGTTGATGCGTGACGCCGGCTACGGCGATGGGTTTTCGGTCACCCTGATGGCACCCAACAACCGCTACGTGAACGATGCCCAGACCGCTCAGGTAGCGCTGGCGATTGCCGCCATGCTGGCCAAGATCAACGTCACCGTCGAATTCGAGACGCTACCCAAGAATCAGTATTGGGTCGAGTACGACAACCGTGCCGCCGACATGATGATGATGGGCTGGTATTCCGATACCGGCGATTCCGCCAATTTCTTCGAGTATCTGACCTTCTGTCCCGATCCGAATACGGGTGCCGGGCGTTACAACGCCAGCGAGTACTGCAATCCGCAGATCGACGCGCTGGTCGACCGGGCCAACCTCACCACCCGGCCGGGCGCTCGCGCCCAGTTGCTGAGGCAGGCCGAGCAGGCGATCCATGACGATGCCCCGTTCATTCCCCTGTACTGGCAGAATCTCGCCTGGGCGGCGGCCGAACGGGTCGATATCGCGCCCGTGCTGAATGTCATGAACATGCCCTACCTGGGCGACGTGGTCGTGCAGTCTCGATGATCCTGTTTCTGATTCGGCGGCTGTGCCAGGCAGTTCTGGTGATGTTCATCATCAGCATGATCGGCTTCGCGATCCAGGGCGGACTGGGGGGGCCCGTGCAGCAGAGGCTCGGGCCAGCGGCCACCGAGGCAGAAGCCACGGCACTGCGCCACTCGCTCGGCTTGGACGACCCGCTATGGGTGCAATACCTGGATTTCGCGAACGACGCCTTGCATCTGGATTTCGGCCAATCCTACTTCTTCCACGAGCCCGCGCTCGGCGTGATCGCCCGCTATTTGCCGGCGACCCTCGAACTGGTGGCGGCCAGTGCCGTACTGACACTCCTGCTATCCGTGCCGATGGGCGTGTTCTGCGCGATCCGGCCGCACAGTTGGTTGTCAAAAACGCTGATGGGGCTATCGGTGATCGGCATCTCCGTGCCGGTCTTTCTGACCGCCATGGTGCTGATCCAGGTCTTCTCGATCGGCATCCAGGTAACGCTGTTTCCTGCGGACACCGGCTGGGGCCACTGGCTCAACCAGCTTCTCTCCATCGAAGGCGGCATGCCTGCCTATGGGCGTGGCAATCCCGTCCACGTCCTGGGAGGCTGGTACACCAATTTCGCTTCGCTGCAGGGCCTTCTCTATCTGCTGCTCCCCGCCCTCTCCCTGGCGCTGGTCATGCTGCCGCTGTTCGTCCGCCTGATTCATGCAGAGATGTTGGAAGTGCTGGAGTCGGACTACGTGAAATACGCCAGAGCCAGAGGGCTGCGGCCATCGCGCATCTATTTTCTGCATGCGCTGAAGAACACGCTGCTGCCGGTAGTGACGCTGGGCGGTGTCCAGATCGGCACGCTGGTGGCCTATACCCTGCTGACGGAGACCGTCTTCCAGTGGCCGGGGGCAGGATTGATGTTCCTCGATGCCATCGAGCGCGCCGACATGCCGCTGATCGTGGCCTACCTGATGGTGGCCGGCCTGCTTTTCGTGGTGATCAACACCCTCGTCGATCTGCTTTATCGAATGCTGAACCCGCGGGTCACGTTGAGCGGGAGAACCGCATGAGTCTCGAAACCCGCTCCTCGGCAACCGTCTGGCGTCGCTTCCGCGGCTCCCATTTCCTTTACCGGTTGCAGCGAAACCGCCGCGCCCAGGTCTGCCTGGCACTGTTCGTGCTGATCATGGCAAGCGTACTGCTAGCCCCCTGGATCGCGCCCAGCAACCCTTACGATCTCGCACAAATCAGCCTGCTGGATTCCGAATTGCCACCGTTCTGGATCGCGGGCAGTGAACCTGTCCATCTGCTGGGCACCGACGCGCAGGGCCGGGATCTGCTCTCGAGCATCCTTTACGGCGCACGCGTGTCGGTTGCGATCGGCTTCGGTGCGGTGCTGCTGCAATCCGTGCTGGGCACGGCGCTGGGGCTGCTCGCGGGTTACCGAGGAGGCATCGTCGATGCGTCACTGATGCGGCTGGCCGATATCCAGCTATCCTTCTCGACCTTGATGATGGCGATCATCGTCGGTGCCGTGGTCAAGGCAGCATTCGGCGGCGCGTTCTATGGCGACTACGGCGTCGTGATCCTGATACTGATCATCGGTCTGAGCGAATGGCCCCAGTACGCCCGGACCGTCAGGGCGAGCGTCCTGGCGGAGAAACAGAAAGACTATGTCGACGCTGCTCGCGTGCTGGGCTTCCCGAGTTACCGCATCATGTGGCGACATATTCTGCCCAATACCTTGTCGCCGATTTTCGTGCTCTCCACCATCCAGGTCGCCAACGCCATCATGGCCGAAGCGGCGCTATCGTTTCTGGGTCTGGGGATGCCGGAGACCGAACCGTCATTGGGCTCGCTGATCAAGTCGGGATTCGACTACCTGCAGTCCGGTTCCTGGTGGATCACGCTGTTGCCGGGGCTGTTTCTGGTGACGCTGGTCCTGGTCATCAACCTGCTGGGGGATTGGTTGCGCGATACGATGAATCCTCGTCTTCACAAGGGATAACGCCATGGCGCTGCTGGAGGTCGATCACCTCGATGTCCGTTTCCCGCTGCGGCACGACGAGATCCGCGCGGTGCGTGACGTGAGTTTCGCGCTCGAACGTGGCGAGCGGCTGGGTATCGTTGGAGAGTCCGGCGCCGGCAAGTCGGTGCTCGCCTTCAGCCTGCTGAAACTGCTTTCCCGGCCGGGATACATCGCCGGCGGTCGCGTTCGGTTCGAAGGACGCGAACTGACGACACTTTCGGATCGCCAACTGCGCAGGATTCGGGGTAACCGCGTGGCGATGATATTCCAGGATCCGCTGACGACGCTCAATCCGGCCCTGACCATCGGCCGGCAGATGATCGAGAGTCTCAAGGCCCACCGCCGGATCTCCGAGCGCCGCGCACGGGCCATCGCGCTGCACAAGCTGCGCCAGGTGCAGGTGTCGTCTCCCGAGCAACGTTTCGAGCAGTATCCGCATCAGCTCTCCGGTGGGCTCTGCCAGCGCGTGGTCATCGCCATCGCGCTGCTGCTGGACCCCGACATCATCATCGCCGACGAGCCCACCACCGCTCTCGATGTCACCCTCCAGGCCGAAATCATCGCCCTGCTCACGCAGCTATGCGACAAGCACAACGTCGGCCTGATCGTGATCTCCCATGATCTCGGCGTCATCGGTCAACTGACACAGCGCCTGCTGGTCATGTATGCCGGCCGTATCGTAGAGCAGGGGCCGACCCGGGAGATCATCAACGATGCCCAGCACCCCTATACGCAAGGATTGATCAATGCCCTGCCCCAGATGACGTTGCCCAGACAGCGCCTGGCGCAGATCCCCGGCAACATGCCGAGCCTTGCCCGGGTGCCGGACGGTTGCGCCTTTCATCCCCGATGCCGTTACCGCTTCACGCCACAAGGGCGGCTGCGTCAGGCATGCGTGGAACAGGTCCCCGAGGCCGTCTCTTCCGGCGGCAGCCAGGTTGCCTGCCACTGGGTTCGTGAACTGATCACGACCGTGCCGATCGAGGAAGAAACGACATGAACCTCGCCGACTCGCTGCAGACCCTGGGACGCGCGGCCGATGTGTCCGCCCCGCTGGTCACGGTTCGTGGCTTGCACAAGCGCTTCGCGCTGCATCCCGGCCGCCTGCTGCCGTGGCGGTTCGACAAGCGTCGACGCGGCTGGCACCGCCAACGGATTCATGCGGTCAACGGCGTCGACCTGGATATTCAGCGCGGCGATGCGCTCTGTGTGGTGGGGGAATCGGGATGTGGCAAATCGACCCTGGCACGGCTGATCATGGGTTTGCTGACAGCCAGCGAAGGGGAAGTCCATTACGACGGCCAGCGCGTCGACCGTCTCGACGCGAAACAGTGGCGCCCGTTTCGTCGGCGCATGCAGATGATCTTCCAGAACCCTGATTCATCGCTGAATCCGCGTTTGACGGTGCGCCAGACCCTCGAGGAGCCCATTCGCTTCCATCATCCCGCCTGGTCGCATTCGAAGATTCACCATCGGGCCGATGCGCTGATGGCCGACGTGGGTATCGATATCGGCTGGGGCGAGCGCTTCGCCCACGAGCTCTCCGGAGGGCAGCGGCAACGTATCGCCATCGCCAGGGCGCTCAGCGTGGATCCCGAGTTCCTCGTGGCCGACGAGCCCGTCTCCGCCCTGGATGTCTCGGTGCAGGCCCAGATCATGAATCTGCTGATGGACACTCAGGCGGAACGTCGTCTGACCTACCTGTTCATCACCCATGATCTGGCGGTCGTCGAGCACTTCGCCACACGAGTCGCGGTCATGTACCGGGGAACGATCTGCGAGCTGGCGGATGCCGATACGCTCTTCGCCCAACCCCGGCATCCGTATACGCGGGCGCTGTTGGCGGCGAGCCCGCGTCTGGAAGATATCGATGCCGAGCCACTGCGTCTGAGCGACGACGCGCCGCCCCCGATCGAGACGCCGAGCGGGTGCGTGTTCCGGGAACGCTGCCCCTACGCCAACGCCCGCTGTCAGCGGGAGACGCCGACAGCACTCGTTCTCCGGGACGGCCGGCGGGTCGCGTGCCACGCCGTCGAGGAGGGGCGCATCCCGTGATCGCCTTCGATAGTCGCTCAATGGCGTATCGGGTAGGCTGGTTCGAGTCGGTTCTTGCGAGTCGGTTCTTTTTCGAGACAGTTCTTTCGAGACAGTCCTATGTCGATGAAGTGATTGGCCAACCCACCGTCCGGCGGATCGCAACCGCGTGATTTACGATAGAGAACACCATGGAACTACGTTGGCTGGAGGACTTCATCGTCCTGGCCGAAACGCGTCATTTTTCTCGTGCCGCCGATCAACAGAACGTCACCCAACCGACCTTTTCGCGCCGCATCAAACTGCTCGAGGAGTCGATGGGCGCCACGCTGGTCAATCGTCAGACATTGCCGCTCAGTCTGACCCCGGCCGGCGAGGAGTTCCTCATTCTGTGCAATCAGATTACCGAGCGAGTGCGAGTCACGCGCGAGCGATTGCAGAACCTCGCCCGAGAGGACTCGCGTCGCGTCAAGCTGGCGGCGCCCCAGAGCCTGGTGACGCACTTCGTCCCTTCATGGCTGGAAACGAATGCCATCCAGTCGCAGGTCGAGCCCTACCTGCGTGCCACGAGCTGGCTGGTCGGGGAGTATTTTCAGGCACTGGAACGTGGCGAAGTGGATCTGGCGCTGTGTTACTGGCCGGAAGGCCGCACCGCACTCGATATCGATCTCAGTGGCGTGCGCTACCTCGAGATCGGCGAGGAGCGGCTGATCCCTGTCTGCCTGGCAGATGCCGACGGCCAACCGCGTTTCGCCCTGCCCGGCCACAAGCGGGAGCCGATGCCGCATATCGCCTATCATCCCAGCGGATTGATTGCCGCAGCGCTGCAGGCCCACTGGAGCCGCTCGCGCCAGGAAGTGCATCTGTCCACGCTCAACGAGAACGTCCAGACGTCCAACATTCGCGAACTGGTTCAGCAGGGTTACGGACTTGGCTGGCTACCCTGGCGCACGGTTCGTCATCTTCTCGAAACTGGCGAGCTGACACGTGCTGGTGACCAGCGTTGGGATGTGCCGCTATCGTTACGCCTCTACTTTCGGCAGGACAGTCGGCATCCCACGCTACCTGGGTTGTTGACTCGACTCGCTGCCGGTTCAACGACAGGAAACGCCCAATGACCGCTCATACAGATACCGTCGACGTGCTCCAGCGTGCCCATCTGGACCGTCTCCAGGCGGCGTACGCCGATATTCTTGCTGTCCAACGGTTCGATGCCGTTCTCATCTACAGCGGCCATGCCGGTGTCCACTTCGCCGATGACCAGGAAGCCTCCTTCAGGAGCTACGGTCATTTCGCCCACTGGACCGGGGCCAGCCATCATCAGCACGACTGGCTGCTGATTCAGCCGGGTAGTTCGCCCCGCTGGTACTACTACGCGCCGGCCGATTTCTGGCACCTGGCCACGCCAGCGCCGACGGGCGTATTGGCAGAAGTCATGACGCTACAGCCGCTGCGCGATACCGGCTGGCCACCGAAGGGCGACGTGACAGCCCGTCGTCTTGCGGTGATCGGCGATCTGGAAGCGTCGTCGCTGCCGGCCGGGGCCGAGCTCAACCCGCCGGCGCTGTTGGTAGCGCTGGACGAATTGCGCATGTACAAGGACGACTACGAGCGCCATTGCCTGTTCGTTGCCAACCAGCGGGCCCTGAGGGGGCATGATGCGGCCCGCGATGCCTTTGCCGTGGGCGCCAGCGAACTGGATATCCAGCTCGCCTATCTCGCGGCGACGCGCCAGCGGGAATCTCAGGTGCCTTACCAGAACATCATCGGCATCGATCACCACGCGGGCACCCTGCACTATCAACACTATGACGTGGAGGCACCCGGCACGCCGAAGTCGCTGCTGGTCGACGCCGGCCATTCCCATGCTGGCTACGCGGCGGATATCACCCGCACCTGGGCTTCCGTTCACGCCGATCCGCTGTTCGAGCGACTCATCCAGGGCGTCGCCGACTACCAGCAGCGTCTGATTTCGCGGCTGGCTCCAGGACTGGATTTCGTCGAACTGCACCGGGAAATGCACCGCCATCTGGCCGAGCTGCTGGTCGAAACCCGACTGATCTCGATCAGCGCCGAAGCGGCCGTGGAGAGCGGCCTGACACGCGCCTTCTGTCCTCACGGGCTCGGCCATAGCCTGGGCATTCAGGTTCATGACGTGGGCGGCCGGCAGCGCGACGGACAGGGAACGCCGTTGCCGCCGCCGGCCGAGGATCCTGCCCTGCGCCTGACACGCACGCTTGACGTCGGCATGGTGGTTACCATAGAACCGGGTTTGTACGTGATTCCCATGTTGCTCGAGCCGTTTCGCCAGGGCGCGCAGCGTGAAGCCGTCGACTGGGCCGCAGTCGACCGGCTCCAGGATCACGGTGGCATCCGGATCGAGGATAACGTGATCATCACGGCCGATGGCCACGACAATCTGACCCAGGGCGGACCGATCGCCGAGGATTGAACCCATCCATGGCAAACACGATCGTATCGGCTGATTTTCGCGCGCCGCCGGGGCTGCGCAACGCGCACGTCCAGACACTGCTGCCGCGACTGCTGCCCGGCGGATTCCTGGCGAAAGATACCGAGATCGTGAACCTGCCGGATGGCGATTTCGTCGAGCTGGCCTGGGCCCGCCCAGCCCCGCCTCGCGACGACGCGCCGATCTTCCTGCTATTCCATGGTCTGGAAGGTTCCTTCGATTCGCCCTACGCCCGCGAACTGCTCCATGCCGCGGCGCGAATGGGCTGGCGCGCCGTGCTGATGCATTTTCGCGGCTGCGGACAGACGCTGAACCGGTTGCCGCGAGCCTATCATTCAGGGGACACCGCCGATGCCTACTGGATCATCGGCCGACTGGCACAGCGCTATCCCGAGGCACTCATGGTGGCGACAGGGGTATCTCTAGGTGCGAACATGCTGTTGAAACTGGTAGCCGAACAGGGTGGCGACGGTCTGCCGCTGGAGGGCGCCATCGCGATCAACGCCCCGCTGGATCTCGCCGCGAGTGCCGATACGCTCAATCAAGGGTTCTCACGGCTCTATCAGCGCTATCTGCTGCGCCAACTCAAGCGCAAGGTTCTGACCCGACTGCGGACGACCCCGTTGCCGTTGACGATCAGCGCGCAGCAGATTCGACAGTTGGACAGCTTCTGGGCCTACGACAATGAGGTCACCGCCCCGCTGCACGGCTTTCACTCTGCCAGCGATTACTATCGACGAGCCTCGGCGGGGCCGTTACTGGGGGAAATCGAATTGCCGACGCTGATCCTGCATGCGGATGACGACCCGTTCATGCCGCCGGATCTGTTCGCTCGCCTGCCGGCACCCTCGCCATCGGTGCGGGTGGAAATTGCCCGCCACGGCGGCCACGTCGGTTACGTGGAAAGACGCGGCGGACGCCTGGGTCCCTGGCTGACCCGGCGCATCGAAGCGCAGCTGCAGCAGTGGGCGCCGCGCAAACTTAGCCAGATGGCTCCCTCCCCTCAGCTCGATCACTGAATCGATCCTCAGGCCAGGCAGCGGAGAGAGCCGCAGACTCAAGCAATGCCTGATCGGCGATCAGGCCGGTAGCGGACAGGTAACGCCCGTTCCCTTCAGGCCACAGTAGCCATTGGGATTCTTGGCGAGATACTGCTGGTGATACTCTTCGGCGTAGTAGAACGTATCCAGCGGACGGATCTCGGTGGTGATCTCCCCCAGGCCTTGGGCTTGCAGCGCCGTCTGATACTCGTCCCGGCTCCGCTCGGCCACCGCTTGCTGCTTCTCGTTGGTGGTATAGATCGTCGAACGATATTGCGTGCCCAGGTCGTTGCCCTGCCGCATTCCCTGGGTCGGATCATGAGCTTCCCAGAAGGCGCCCAGCAGCGACTCGAGCGTGACACGGCCCGGATCGTAGACGACCAGCACGACTTCGGCATGGCCCGTCCTGCCGGTACAGGTCTCTTCATAGGTCGGATTCGGCGTGATGCCGCCGGCATAGCCCACGGCAGTGACGACGACGCCATCCAGTTCCCAGAACAGCCGCTCCGCCCCCCAGAAGCACCCCAGCCCCAATACGATCTGCTCGGTGCCGGCCGGGAAAGGCGGTTGCATCGCAGCGCCATTGATCAGGTGTTCACCGCTGATCTGAATGGGCGTATCGCGGCCCGGGAGTGCTGTCTCCGCAGTCGGTAGCGATTCGGAACGTCGTTGAAACATGGCTTACCTCCGGATGATCGAAGAGGCGCCCGGCATTGCCGGACGCCGATAATGTCGGGCGAGCCCCTTGGATGAGCGTCTCAGGTATCGCTGGCGCGGCCCAGGCTGAAGGTGTAGATCAGATCGACGGCCTGCGCGGCGCCGGAAACGGCCTGCAGATAGAGATTCTGAATCAGGCGATAACCCAGGGTCAGCTCGGCGATGGGAGAGAATATGCCGACGCCGTAGCTCACCTTCAAGTCGTCGAAGACATAACCGCTGACCACCACCTGACTGTCGTCGCCCGACCCCGACGCATCGAGACTCAGATCCTGCACGCCGAACGCCTGGCCGACCTGTCCTACGGCACTGCCGGTCTGCGACAGCGAGAGCCCGATCAACGCCGAGGTCAAGGCGTCGTCGCCGCTGCCGGAATCCTCGGGCGCTCGGCCCCGAAGAATATAGGACAGGGCGCGGCTCTCCGTCATGGCGGGTTCGGAGAAGATCGTCAGACGCGGTGACGAAGCCGAGCCGGTTACCCGCAAGCCGGCGATTACGTCGTCTTCGGTGGTATCCGGATTGCGGATGGCCTCGAACTGCAGACTCGGCTGGGACGCCGGCCCGCTGAACAATACCTGCCCCTGGCGAATGATCAGATCCTGCCCGAACGAGGTGTAGGTGCCGTCGACCAGATTGACGTCGCCATAAAGCTGGACCGGACCGGTGCCCTGACGCACCTGCAGCTCGCCGGTGAGCCCGGCTTCGAGACCGTAGGCCTCCAACTGCATGTCCGGCCCGAGATGCAGGTTGACGCGGACATCGAGCTGCATCCCCGCATCGGCCAGGGCCTGAGCCGTACCGGCGCCCTCTTCGTTTTGCCGGGCCGCAGCTGCGGCCTGCTGCTGGCGATCCTCCTCCTCGGTAATGATGACCGCATCGCTGCTGGGCGCCTGCGCCGACGAAGGAATCTGGCCAATCTCCAGACGCGCCCAGGGGACGCTGACATCGCCGCGAACCTGAAGCCGCTGCGGCATCGCCTGAATCTGCAGATCCGGGGCAACCCTCAGGCGGCCGTAGGCCGGCATCGCTACCATCAGCGGTGCTTCGGTGCCGTCGATGTCGACGTTGGCTTGCCAGTTGGCCGGATCCTGCCAGTTGGCATTCCCCGAGAGATCGAGCCGGCCCTCGTCGCTCTGCACGAAGCCCTGCAGCGTCGACGACTGGCCTTGCAGGGCCAGTGACAGCTGGGCGTCGGTGATCGCGACCGGCGATACGCCGCCCTTGACCTGGATGCCATCGATGGTGATATCGCCATTCAGCGCCGGCATGGCAAGCGTGCCGCCTAGCGCCACATCGCCGTTGATGGCGCCTTCCAACTGGTCGATTCCCGCCACCAGTGGTCGGTAGGGGCTGAAACGGAGATCGCTCATCTGCAGACGCCCTTCCAGCGTGCCGTCGCCCGCGGGATCGTCGATCCGAGCCTGCAGCCGAATCCGGCCCGCGTCTTCCAGTTGCAGATCGAGCTGGGTCCGGGCCCGCTGCTGATCGGCATCCAGCGACAGCGATATCGTCGCCGCCGGCACCTGCCACGGCGCGCCTCGTGCATCGACGCCGCTGACCGTCACGTCACTGTCGATATCGGCGTCGGCGGCCCAGGCCTGACCACCTCGCGACCAGCTGGCGACGATATCACCGTTGGTCTGGCCCTCGACCTGCCACTCTTCGGGCATGAAATCGTTGAGCAGCGCCATGGGAAGATCGTCAATCGACAGCGCGGCTCGCCCTTGAGCTGCCGAGGCATTCATGCGCTCGGTCAGACAGAGCGCGCCGCCCTGCTGCCGGTCGAGGCAGAACGGGGAAATCGTCGCACTGGAATCAGCGAGATTGGCCGTAAAGTCCAGGGAATCGCGCAGCCCGATATCACCATAGTCGGTCGAGGCGGACAATCTCGAGAACGCGCCCTGATAATGCTGGAAAGCGCTATCGAGGCCGCCTTGAAGGCGGATGGACGCCTGCGAAACCGGAAGGCCCTCGCCACCGCTTACATCGAGCGACAGCTGATGCCGGGACAGTCGCCCGGCGAGATCGAGCTCGACGGATCGAATCTGCTGTCCCGCCGTCTGAATGCCGCTCGCTGTCAGATCCACGTCGAACTGCGGATCCTGCGTTCCCGTGGAGTCAGCTTTCAGTGCCAGTTGGTCGAGCCGGTTCTCGGCATAGCCGACATCGCGACCCCGAAGATCGACCGCGATCTGCGGGCGGTCCAGCGTCCCGCGGCCCTGGAACTGGCCGCTCAGTGCGCCAGAGAGATCCGGCAGGATCGTGCCCAGCGCGGGCGCATCGATATGCCCCTCGATGTCGAGATTCCGGTCGACTCGCCCGCTGGCGGTGATCCGATTATCGCCCTGGCGCAAATCGAGCTCGCGGATATTCCACTGCATCTCGCTGTTGCCATCGACCTGCGCATGCAAACTGAGAGCCCGCTGCTGAAGCCGACCGTCGATCGCCAGCCGAGGTAGCGCGAGCTGCCAGCCGCCGTCGTCGCGCATCGCGAAAGCCGCCTGAGTCTGGCCATTCAGTTGCCCGGTTATGGTCTGTGAAAAAGCGCCCAGCGGCAGCTGCTGGAAATCCAGATGCACGCTGGCGGACAGTGCCGGCGCCCAGCGCACCGTACCCTGGCTTTCGAGCTTGCCTCCCTGGCTTGCCACCTGCATCGGCTGCCAGGCGAAATGGTCGAGATCGCCTTTGCCAGCGAGTTTCAGCGTGGCGGGCGGCAACCCGGCGCCCTGTCCGGCGAGGTCGAGATCGGCGCGATAGTTCGCCAGCGTGCCATCGACGTTCAGCGCCAGGTGGTCGAGCTGATATTGCGGCGCCGTCTGCTCGATGGCCTGCACGTCTTGCAGTTCGCGGGCCGCGAGGATGGCGGCCTCATCGAGGCCATCGTCCAGGTCGGTGAAAGGCGCGAATGGGCGCGATGCCAGCGGCCAACGCAGCCGATCCGCATTGAGGTTCACGGAGAACGGCAGCCCCGGTTCGAAGGCTTGAATCCGGGCATCTAGCGCTGCCTCGGCATTACCGGCCGTGCGCAGCTGGATATCCAGATCGTCGAGCGTGCCCTTGGCATCGAGTGTCATCGTCTGGCCGTAGACCGGCGCGCGGGTCACCCGTCCCTGTAACGACAGGGCAAGCGGAATATCCCCCTCGAGCTCGGCACTGGCGGTAAGCTCGGCATGGCCATCCGGTGCATCCAGCATCAGCCGCTGGATCTCGATCCTGCGATCGACGGCGGAGAAAGAGAGCGCCAGTCGGTTCAACCGTTGCGGACTCGGGCCTTCGAGGCTGACGTCGCTGATCGTCACGCTCGGTGCTTCGATCTCCAGCGGCAACTGGAGACCGGGCAACTGCTCGCGAAGCGCTGCGAGACTCTGCTCGATCCGTTCGACGCGGGCGTCGGTCCGGTCGGGGTCTGCCTCGGCAACGTTGGCGGCAGCGGCCAGCGTCAGCGGCGTCAATGCCATCGTCACGGGGTTGTCGGGAAGCGTGTCGGGAAGCGCTGCCGGCGGCGTGTCGGTGATCGAGGCCGGTGGCGCGTCGGTGATCGAG
Source organism: Salinicola sp. NYA28a (assembly GCF_976982775.1). The sequence continues at coordinate 2,028,465 of NZ_OZ334582.1, read as the reverse complement.
GTCGATGACATCGTCGCGGTGTCGCCGACAGCATTGATGGCGACCGAGGCGTCGATGGCATCCGGACTCAGAACGCCGGTGCCGAGATCGGGCATGGCGAGCGTCTGGCCCGGACTCTCGGGCAGTCGAATACGCGTCTGTTCGAGCGACGTCGGTAACAGTTTCAGATGGTTGCCGGACATTTCGGCGCCCGTCTGGAAGTGCTGCCAATGGATATTGGTGCCATCGACCAGCCGAATGCCGACGTCATCCAGACGAACCTGGCGAATCTCGATAGGCAGCGGAACGGCAATCGACGGCATGCCGCCGCTCTCTTCCGCTGCGGGCGCCGGCGGAGGCTGGGAATCGCTCTCGCCCAGTCGAATACGGGCGCCGGTGACGCTCAGATCGTCGAGACACACGCGGCCCTTGAGCAGGCAGTCGTCGGCCCAGGCAAGATGAAAACTGTCCACGGCGATATCCAACGTCCCGGCTGACAGGCGTAGCCCCTCGATGGTCAGTTCATCGAGCGGCGCCCCCTCGAAACGTTGCGCCTCGACCCAGCCACGCGACTGGGCCTGCTCGAACAGCCATTGGCTGCCCCAGGGCGACAGACCCAGCCCGGCGAGCGTCAGAATCAGGCCCAGCAGCCACAGGACCAGGAACAGCAGCAGTCGAATCAGAATTCCGGTCCGATGGAGAAATGGAGACGCCAAGAGTCCTCCTCGTCGTCAAACGGATGGGCGATATCGAAACGGATCGGCCCGACGGGTGATATCCAGCGTACGCCGACGCCAGCGCCGGTCTTGAGTTCGTCCGGCCACCATTCGTCGAACGCGTTGCCCGTATCGACGAACGTGGCGCTCCAGAAGTTGCCGGTCAGGTGGCGTTGATACTCGATGCTGCTGGTCAGCATGTGCTGACCACCGAGAAGCTCGCCGTCCTCGTTTTCGGGCGAAAGACTCTCGTAGGAGTATCCGCGGATACTCTGGTCGCCCCCGGCGAAGAAGCGCAGCGATGGCGGGATCTTGTCGAAGGTATTGGTGGCCATGGCGCCACCACCGATACGGCCGACGAAACGGTTCTCGCTGCCGAGCATTCTCACCCACTGGGAATCGAAGGTGGTCCGCACGAAGCGAGCATCCGATCCCCAGGCCGGGTCCGACCATTCCAGTGTCAACTGTTGCCTGTCGCCCCAGCTCGGGAAGGTCTGGTTGCGCTTGCGAGTGCGCGACCAGCTGATGCCGGGATAGAGCAGCAGTACGGCATCGTCCTGGTCGGCCTGGGTAAAGTTCTCGTAGGTGGTCTGCCAGTAGAGATCCTGCGCCCAACCATTGGAGAATTCCCAGTGACGTGCCATCTGGACCGAACTCTCGAAGCTCTTGGTGTCCTCGTTATCGATGTTCTTGAGGCCGTAGCGAACGCGATAACTGTCTCTCAGCGGGTTCTCGAGCGGAATCGTGTATTCTCCCGAGAAGCGCTGTTCGGGCGCGGAAAGATACAGCGAGTTGGTCAGGCTGTGACCGTAGCGATTCAGCCAGGGTATGGTCCAGGAGAACTGGGTGCGCGGCCCCACATCGGTAGCATAACCCACGCCGACCTCGAACTGATGGCGATCCGCCGGGGTCAGCTCCACATCGACAGGCACGACCATGGGTCGGCCGACCATGGGTCGGCTATCGGTTATTTCCCTGGCCACGTTCAAGCCCGGCCCACCCAGCACCGAATTGGGATCGGCGGTCGTGTCACGGCCGGTCGCCTCGCGCCACCACTGGCTGGGGGCTGCGGGAGACGACTCTTCGTTGACGCGCGGTCGCACTGCCACGCCACTGAACCAGTTGGTCTGCCCCAGATTCTGATTGAGCGTGGCCAGATCGCCGGCGAGATAGGGCTCTCCCGGCTCGAACGGGACCATGTTCTTCAAGCGGTGCTGCTGGATCTGACTGCCTCGAAAGTGGACATGCCCAAATCGGTAGCGTTGGCCGCTGTCGAAGTCGAGAAAGATGCGGGCGCTGCTTTCCCAGGGGCGCACTTCGATACGTTGCTGGCTAAAGCGTGAATTGAAATAGCCTCGCTCCAGGGCCAGCGTCGACAGTCTGCCCTTGAAGCCGTCATAGCGGGAATGCAACAACGGGTCACCGACCTTGAGCGGGTTCGACCGCATGGCTTGCTCGAACGCCTCGTCCTCCTTGGCATCACCATCGAGGGAGACGTTGACCTGCGTGATTTCGGTACGTTTGCCCGGCTCGATATCGATGACGACGCGTTCGTTGTCCTCGTCGGGATAGCGAGTGGCAAGTTCGACGTTGTAGTAACCGAACGCCTGAAGGGCCTGCTCGGTTCGGTTCCTTACTACACCGTCGAGGCGTTCGCGAGTGGACTGGCTGTCGGCCTCGAGCTCGGAAAGCATATTGACGACATTGTCCGCGGGCGCCCCGCTCAATCCCTGCACGGTGACATCCAGCGCCCAGACTTGCCCCGCGGCAGGCAGCCCCAGGCAGATCAGTCCCATCCTCAAGACATTGATATGAGACGGGACCTTGGCTTGAAACATCGACTCAACCTCCGCCGCGCTGTAGATCAGAGACATTGGTAATCAGCGAGGCGACACGTCGCGTCAGCTGGGCGCGACTGGCCTCGAGTGATCCCAGTCTTTCTTTGAGTTCGCGAATCTGAGAAGCGCTGACCCCGGCGGGCAGATCATCGACGCGTGACTGCAAGGATTCGAGACTGGCATTGAGAGCGGTTTGCCCCTGCCGAAGTTCCGTCAGCGAGCTGCGAACCTGTTCCAACTCGTCCGTGGGCGGTGTCTCCTGCTGCGAGAGCGTATCGACCCGGCTTTCCAACGTCGCCAGCGTGGACTGCAGGTCCGTCAGCGCGGCTTGAGTATTCGAGCCTTCGATCTCTTCGAGCTGCTTCGAGAGCGCTTGCTGATCCTGACGCAGCGTATCGAGCGAGGCGACGAGCTGGTCCGATTGCGTCTGGCTGGCCTGCTCCAGCCGATCCAGAGCGTCGTTCACGGCGGTGATGCGCTCGTCCTGCTGCTGTTGACCGCCTTCGAGCGTGGTCAGCCTTGCCGATAGCGCGCCGCGTTCGTCCTCGCCAGTACTTTCCAGTGCCGTGAACGAGGATTGCAGCGTCGCGATCAAATCACGCAGGTCCTGGTCGGTGTGCTGGAGCGATTCGAGTTGCTGCGCGGTCTGGTCATTTTCGCCAGAATTCGCGACTCTGGTTTCCAGACTACCCACCGCCGCTCGGGTCGCCTCGAACTGATCGCGCAGCCGATCGAACTCGGCGCGCAGACTTTCCCCGGAAGCGTCCAATGTCGAACCGGTCGCATCCAGGCGCTGATTGAGCTTGGCGATCTGGGCATCCTGCGCCTGCAACCTCTGCCAGAGTTGCCAGCCTCCGGCCCCCGCGCCAGCGATCAACAGCAGAATGAAAAACCATAACGGCCACACCCTGGGCGGGCGCCGCCCGGGAGATCCCTGGTAATGGCGCGCGCCCGTTCGGGGTGTCGTCATGTCGCTGCGATCGGGAACGATGGTCGGGGGTGCGCGATGCTCGTCGGATTGTGATGGCATTGACGTCGTATACCTTGCCAATAGTGATGCTGTCGCTGATGGAAACGGGCGATGTGTTTGGCGTTCGCTGGTGCGGACACCGGAAATCGTCTCGCCGGCCACCTACTTTCGGCGTCATCGCGCCAGGGGAATCAGCGTCGGAAGCCGGCCTCGAACGGCCGAAGGATTACGTTACGTGAAAGCCGTTGCGAAGCCTAGGCTTGGCAACGCAGGGTTCGCATGATAACAGCCGCGGTGGAGATATAGGCATCGAATTGGGATCTCGGCTGGGTTCGCGGTAGCATGCCCGCGATCTGCCTCGCCCGTTTCGGCCCGTATCTGCCGCTAACCGTCTTCCAACCCTGTCGATGAGTACGATGTCCCACCTCGCGTCCCGATTCGAATTACCTGCACTTCCGTTCGAGCGCCATTCGCTGGAGCCCGAAGTGTCCAGAGCCCAGGTCGACCTGCTCTATAGCCATCACCATCGCCGTCACATCGACGCCCTCAATGCGCGACAGTCGCCAGATGACAATCTCTCCCTGGCCGCGCTGGCGAACACGGGGGACGAAACCGTGCGCCATCATGCCCAGGAAGCCTGGAACCTGGTGTTCTTCTGGCACGGACTGAGCGCGCGTGGCGTGGAAGTACCCGGGGCACTGGCCCGTCGGATCGATACCGCTTTCGGCGGCGTGGGGGCACTGCAATATCAGTGGCGAGCCCGGATCGACGCGAGCGAGGCCGGGTGGTCGTGGCTGGTGATCGATGCCGAAAACACGTTGCAACTGACGACATCGGCGCCGGGGCGTTTTCCCGTCGGAACGATCCCGTTACTGGCGATCACGCTGGCCGAAGATGCCTACCGAATCGACCATCGAGGTCTGCGAGGAGAGTATTTCGATGCGCTATGGCCGCATTTGAACTGGGAGTACGCGCAACTCAACAGCGAAGTGGCTGAATGAGCGCTGGCCGGACTGGCCAGCGCGGGTTTGAAGGGTGTTGCTGACGGGAACCTAGGCTCGACGCCCGATACCGCGGTAGACGAATCCCCGCGAGGCGACATAGGCCGGATCGTAGATATTGCGACCATCCAGAATCAGCGGCGTGTTGAGCGCCTGCAATAGACGTCGCCAGTCCGGGTTCCAGTAACACTTCCACTCGGTCACCAGCATCAGGGCATCGGCGCCTTCGCAGGCGCTGTAGAAGTCGCCTTCGCACAACTCCAACTGCGGGTGATCGGGGTAGAGCTGACCCAGCGCATGCAACGCTGCCGGGTCGTGCACCTTGACCGTGACACCCTGCGCCCACAGCGCTTCCAGCAGCGTCAGCACGGGCGCATGATCGATCCGAGCGGTGCCCGGCTTGAACGCCGCCCCCCAGATCGTGACGGTACGACCTTCGAGTTCACCCTTGAAATGGTTCCAGAGCTTGCGGAACAGCGTCTCTTTCTTGCTCTCGTTGATGTCGAGGACATGTTCGAGCAAGTGGGACTCACGCCCCGTCGAGTGCTGGACATCGGCCAGACGCATCAGATCGCGAGAGAAGTTGGGGCCACCAAAGCCGCAGCCGGGGTAGAGATATTCGAAACCGATACGCGTATCGGCCCCCATCCCCTGGCGCACGTATTCGACATCCACTTCGAGCGAGTCGGCCAGACCGGCCAGCTCGTTCATGAAGCTGATACGCGTGGCCAGCATGCCGTTGATGGCGAGCTTGGTCAGCTCCGCAGCACGACGAGGCATCAACTGGAACACTTCGTGACGCCGATTGAAGGCGCGCAGCAGTTCGCGAATCTGCTGGGTGCCCCACTCTTCCTCGCTACCCAGCAACCAGTGCGCCGGGCGCGTGAACGTCTCCCACGCGCGCCCTTCCTCGATACGGTCCGGCAGCGCGACGGCCACCTGCCCGGAGTGTCCCAGCAGTGCCTCGAGCTTCTCCGTCTGCCCTACGGGGAAGGTGGAATTGTTGACGACGACCAGGGGCGTGCTCTGGCGCCCCGGCACCTGCCTGACGTAGCTCTCGGCGGCTTCACGCTGATCCGGCGACAGGGCCAGCCAGTGGACGTCCGCATCGGTATCGGCCGGCACCTCTTCGACGATCACCAGCTGGCCGGAGTTCTGGCCGGCAAGGATCTGATCCTTGAGTCCCGGCTCGCTGATCACCCAATCGGCATTGGCCAGACTTTCCCAGGGGAAATCGGCATGCGGCATCCAGGTAACCTGATGCCCGACCGAGCATAATGCGGCTGCGGCAGTCGCCGCGGCCAGTTCGCTACCATGTACGACCACCCGCATCGATTCAGTCCTCGGCCGCGTATTGTTTGATCAATTGACGGAAACCTTCACCCAGCGTCGGGTGCTTGCGTCCCAGCGCCAGTGTCGCCTCGAGATAACCGAGCTGACTGCCGCAATCATAGGTCTGGCCCTGCATGCGATAGGCCGCCGCGCCGCTTTTCTTGCGCAGCGTCTCGATGGCGTCGGTCAACTGGATTTCATTGCCCGCACCGGGCGGCGTTTCGGCCAGAATCGGGAAGATCTCGCCCGGCAACAGATAACGACCGATCACGGCCAGCGTCGACGGTGCCTCTTCGACCTTCGGCTTCTCGACCATGCCCGTCAACGGTGCGCTCTCGCCGGCAGCCGGCTCGTCGCCTTCCAGCGCCACGATGCCGTACTTGTAGGTCAATTCCTTCGGTACGGTCTCGACCATGATCTGGGCCTTGCCGGTTTCGTCGAAGGCTTTGATCATGCCGGTGAGATCGTTGCTGGCCATGCCATCATCGTCGATGACGACGTCCGGCAACAGCACCGCGAACGGGTCGTTGCCAATGACCGGGCGCGCACAGAGGATGGCGTGACCCAGGCCGAGCGCTTCGGGTTGACGCACGCTGATGATATTGACGTCGTCCGGGATGATGTTGCGAAGCTCTTCGAGAAGTTCGTTCTTGCCCTTGGCTTCCAGCTGGGTCTCGAGCTCGAAATGCTTGTCGAAATGGTTTTCGATGGCGCTCTTCGAAGAGTGCGTCACCAGCACGATCTCCTTGATGCCTGCCTTTACCGCCTCGGAGACGACATACTGGATCACCGGCTTGTCGACGATCGTGATCATCTCCTTGGGAATCGCCTTGGAGGCGGGCAGACAACGTGTGCCGAATCCGGCGACGGGCAGTACGGCCTTGCGAATCATTTTTGAGGTCCTTCCCTTCCTGGGTATGAAATCAGCGGTTTGTTGGCGTCCCGATATCGGATCCTTACTGCTAGCTTAGCGGGCAAGAAGCCGAAAGCACAGTCGCAGAATGGTGACAAAATCGTGCCGCCCTTTTACCAGCTGTTTTTGCTAACTTGGCATCCAGCCAAGCTACCGTCCATAGTAGAATATCGCAAAGCCACGCACCGCTGAACCGGCTTCGAGTCGCGGCAGCGGTCGATCGACCCATCCGACGGTGCGCCGACATCCCAGGGAAGGAAGACCTATTCATGACACCATCATCTGATAACGCCGCGCTTCACGACAACGTCGCCCTCCATGGCAACGTGGACCAGGCCGAGATCGCCAAGTTCGATGCGCTGGCCAGTCGCTGGTGGGATCGTGAGGGCGAGTTCAAGCCATTGCACGATATCAACCCGTTGCGTCTTGGCTTCATCGAATCGCACGTTTCACTGGCCGGCAAGCGGGTTCTCGACGTGGGCTGCGGTGGCGGCATTCTCAGCGAAGCCATGGCCATGCGTGGCGCTCGGGTCACGGGGATCGATCTGGGGGAAGCGCCGCTGTCGGTTGCCAGGCTGCACCAGATGGAGAGCGGTGTGGAAGTCGACTACCGTCACATCAGCGTGGAGGCGATGGCGGCTGAGCATGCCGGAGAATTCGATGTCGTGACCTGCCTCGAAATGCTCGAACACGTGCCCGATCCAAGCTCGGTCATCGAAGCCTGCGCCAGGCTGGTCAAGCCTGGCGGTCACCTGTTCTTCTCGACGATCAACCGCAACCCGAAGGCATACGCCTTTGCGATCCTCGGCGCCGAATACGTGCTGGGCCTGCTGCCGCGCGGTACGCACGAATATCGCAAGTTCATCCGTCCATCGGAGCTGTCGAGCTGGTGCCGTCAACATGGCTTGCGGCTCCAGAACCAGACCGGTCTGACCTACAATCCCGTGTCACGGCGATACCGCCTGACCGCCAATGATGCCTCGGTCAACTACATGGTGCATGTGCGCCCCGAATGGACCGGAGAAGAGCGGACCGGCGGCGGCGGGCAATGAGGTCGAGTGTCTTGCCTCAAGCCTTGCTGTTCGATCTCGACGGCACCTTGATCGATACGGCACCCGACCTGGCCGAAGCCACCAATCGCCTCCGCGAACATCATGGCCTGGCGCGGTTGCCCTACGAGGTGATTCGCGCCCAGGTTTCCAACGGCGGTAGCGCGCTGGTGACACTTGCCCTCGAACTCGCCAGTGATCACCCGGAGCATGCCGTGGCCCGCCGATATCTGCTCGAGCGTTACGCGGAAGTCGTCGCCGACAATAGCCGCGTCTACCCGGGGCTGGAAGCCGTCATCGAGCGCTGGGAAGCCGGGAAGCGCGGCTGGGGCATCGTGACCAACAAGCCCAGGCTGTACGCGGAGCCGCTGGTCGAGGCGCTCGGATTGCGACCGGGCGTGCTCGTGTGCGCCGACGACCTGCCGGTCAGAAAGCCCGATCCCGAACCCCTGCTGTTCGCTGCCAGGCAGCTCGGCGTCGATGCAGGAAAGTGCTGGTATGTCGGAGATCACCGGCGCGATATGGAAGCGGCCGACCGCGCAGGCATGACCGCGGTGGCGGTCCGTTATGGCTATATCCCGGACGACGAGAATATCGATGACTGGCCGGCGGCGCGTTGGTTCGATACCTCCGAGTCGCTCGCTGAGGCTCTCTTGGCGTCGCTCGCGGAGCGCTGAGCGAAGCCAGGCAAGGCGGCGGGTCTAGTCGCCCGCCTCACGTCTTCGGCGGTTGGGCGTCGAAAGCCTGACCGCTGACTGACTCGCTGTCCGGCCCCATCAGCCAAAGGTAGGTCGGCATGATCTCTTCCGGCGTACGAAGCACCCGAGGGTCCTCATCCGGATAGGCCGATTGGCGCATGACCGTGCGTGTCGCGCCGGGATTGAGCGAATTGAAGCGGATGGCCGAGCCCTGATGCTCGTCGGCGAGAATCTGCATCAATCCTTCGGTGGCGAATTTCGAGGTCGAATAGGCGCCCCAGTTGGCGCGCCCGCGCCGCCCCACACTGGAAGAGGTGAATATGACGGACGCGCTGGCGGACTGTCCCAGCAGCGGCAGCAGAACTTGCGTCAAGCCTAGCGTGGCGGTGAAGTTGACCTGCATCACCTTCGCCCAGAGTTCCGGGTCGTAGGCGTCGACCGCCACCCTCTCCCCGAGAATGCTCGCGTTGTGGAGCAGACCATCGAGACGGCCGAACTCCTTCTCAAGCTTCGCGACGACCGCTCGATAATCCTGCGAGGTCGCGCTCTCCAGGTTGAGCGGAAATATTGCCGGTTGTGGTGCACCCATTGCCTCGATGGCGTCGTAAACCACTTCGAGACGACTGACGCTACGGCCGAGCAGTATGACCGTAGCCCCATGGCGCGCGTAGCTCATCGCTGCAGCCCGACCGATACCGGCACTGGCACCAGAGATCAACACGATCTTTCCGTCGAGCAACCCGTCAGGTGCCTGGTAATCGATATGACACGTCATAAGGATGTCCTGATCCGCGGAGCCGGAAACCAGGTGGCCGGATTCGATCAGCCACCCATCTGATTGAGAAAGTCTCCTGCCATCTGCGCGGCATTGCTGTCCGGGTAGTCACCGCGGACGCGCTCGAGCAACTGACGACTGCCGTCGGTGTCACCCTGTCGCGCTTTCAGCAAGCCCAACTTGTATAGCGCATCCGGCATCTTGTTGCTTTGCGGATAATCGCTGATGACAGTGTCGAACGCATCGGCGGCCTGATCGAGCTGGGATTGTGCGGAGTAAAGCTCGCCCAACCAGTAGTGCGCATTCGGTAGCAGGCTGGATTGCGGATAGTCACTGATGAACCCCTGGAACGCATCGATGGCCGAATCGAACTGGCGTGACTGCACCAGTTGAAACGCCGCCTGGTAGGCTTCGCGCCCATCTCCGCCACCGCTGCTCGCATTCGGCTTGCTGGACGAACGGTCATCCGCTGCTGCACCAGTTGCGCCATCGTCGGCCGGTACCGGACTGTCCGCGACATCGCTTGCGCTACTGCTGTCGACACTGCCGCTGTCGAGATCGGCGCCTTCCGAACCATTGCTGGTGTCGTTGTCACCAGCCCCCATCCCACCGCCGGAAATGCGGTCGTCGAGGTCCAGGTACTGTTGCTGGGTCTGCCGTTTGAGCTGGTCCAGCTGATAACGCAACTCTTCTACCTGACCACGAAGCTGCTGGATCTGCTGCTGATTGTCCTGCAACTGGTTGAGAATCGTCAGCGTTCCCCCGCCGCTCTGGCGAGCCTCCGTCTGACTATAGAAGCCATTCGATTGACCGGTAAGGTCATCGACGACTGGTTGCTGAGCCCATACGGACAGCGGGAGCACCAGGGCTCCCGCGCCGCACAGTCTTTTCAGACCGTGTTTCATGCTTCTCTCCGTCGGTACTTAGTACGAGAACACGACGCGACGGTTCTTGGCGTAAGCTTCTTCGGTGTGGCCCTGAACTGCCGGACGCTCTTCACCGTAGCTGACGATCTGGATCTGGGACGGAGATACGCCCTGAACGGTCAGGTAACGCTCGACAGCCTGTGCGCGGCGCTCGCCGAGGCCCAGGTTGTATTCGCGAGTACCACGTTCGTCGGCATAGCCCTGCAGAGTCACGTTGGTGTTCGGGTTGGCCATCATGTACTGGGCATGACTGCTCAGTACGGATTCGAATTCGGGGCGAATTTCTTCGCTGTCGAATGCGAAATAGATGGTGTCGACGCTAGGCATCTGCTCGCCGGCACCCATCTGGGAGCCCGAGGTGCCTTGGCCGGAGGTCATGCCCTGGCCAGACATGCTGCCAGAGGTGCCATCCATGTCCCCTTCCTGGGTGCCGCCACTGCTAGAACAGCCAGCCACTACGGCGAGTGAAAGCGCGACCGCTAACGTCTTGGCGTAGGTCTTGATTTGCATTGTCATCTCCTTGCTCGGATGTCGAATGACACAATGACTGTAGTCGTTTAGTTCAAAAACGGCGACCACGCGGGTTCGCGTACGTCACCCTGCGTCGAAGGCAGCCGGAAAGACGCGCGTCCGTCCGAAGAAACTGCCCCCAACACACCTTGCGCCCCTTGCTGGGTAGCGAAGATTATCATGGTGCCATTCGGTGCGACACTGGGCGATTCGTCCCACTGTGAATCAGTCAGAACCGTGACACGACTGGTGTCCATGTCCTGCTTCGCCACGTGATAACCGCTGTCGTCACGAGTGACCATGAAGAGAGTTTTGCCATCGGGCGAAAAGCGCCCGTCGGAGTTGTAGCCGCCGGTGAACGTCACCCGCTCCGCCTGTCCGCCACTGGCCGACATGCGATATAGCTGCGGCGCACCGCTGCGGTCGGAAGTAAAGATCAGGGATCGGCCATCCGGCGTCCAGTCCGGCTCCGTTTCGATGGCGGAGTTGTTGGTCAGGCGGGTCAGTTGGCGCGTTGCCAGATTCATCACGTAGATCTCGGGCTGACCATCCTTGGAGAGCGACATCGCCAGCTTGCGGCCGTCCGGCGACCAGGCCGGCGCGCCATTGATGCCGGGGAACGATGTCAGCCGCACGCGCTCGCCGGTGGAAGCATTCTGGACGTAGATAGCCGAGTTGCCAGATTCGAAGGAGACATAGGCGATCTTCTGGCCGTCGGGCGACCAGGCCGGCGAGAGTATCGGATCATCGGAAGAAAGAACCTGCTGCGCATTGTAACCATCGGCATCGGCCACATAAAGCGCATAGCGAGCGTTCTCGCCCGCCCCGCTGGCCGAGACATAGACGATCCGGGTCGAGAAGGCACCACGAATGCCGGTAATCGCTTCGAAGATCTGGTCGCTGATGTAATGCGCACTGGCACGCAGGTCGCCACTGGACGAGGTCAGCGTCTCGCCCAGCATCCGCTTGCCGCCGAGAACGTCCATGAGCTCGTACTGAATGCGATATTGACCGCCCTGCGGCTCGATCTTGCCAACCACGAGGTAGCGGGCGTCGACACGTTTCCAATCGTCGTAGAAAACGTCTTCACTGCTGCTGGGCAGGGAAACGAGAGAGCTGCGGCTCAATGGCGAAAACTGGCCGCTGTGCTCCAGATCGTCGCTGACGATTTGCGCCACATCCTGTGGCAACCCGCCTTGACCACCGAACTCGAACGGCACGACAGCGATTGGCGTTGCCTGATCGCTACCGCGAGTGATTTCGATGGTCAGATTCTGTGCCTGGGCCGTAGTCGTCAGGCAAAGCATTGCCGTCAGCGCTAGCAGCCAACCGCTGGCCAGGGTTTTCCATCCTTGAGACATCCATCGTTTCATCACTGTATATCCCCGGGGGTGAATTTGAGATTGAAGTCACGGAACCGCCGCTGCAACCCCGCGTCAAGCTGCTGAAGCTCACGGAATGGCGCCGCGGCTTCCACGGCCTGCGTCGCCGAGCGATCGAAGCCGGGATTGCCGCTGCTGCGAGTGATGCTGGCTGCCAGCAACTCACCCGAAGGCCCCAGTCTTACACGTACCTGGGCTACCAAACCATTGTCCGCATTGGCCGGCAAGTGCCATCGGTCCTCGACGGCACGCTTGACCAGGTTGATGAAGCTGTTCGACGCCTGGTCGGATTGCTGGGCATTGGCGATCCGCTCCTGTTCGTTGGCAATCGAGTTGTTCAGCGCTTCGGCGGCGGCCTTCTTCGCGGCCGCTTCCGCGGCCTTTTTCTTTTCTGCCTCGGCTTTTGCCTTGGCTTCGGCCTTCGCCTTTTCCTCGGCCTGGCGTTTCTTCTCCGCCTCGGCTTTTGCCTTGGCTTCGGCTTTCGCCTTTTCCTCGGCCTGGCGTTTCTTCTCCGCCTCGGCTTTGGCTTCGGCTTCAGCTTTCGCCTTTTCCTCGGCCTGACGTTTCTTTTCCGCCTCGGCTTTCGCTTCGGCTTCAGCCTTCGCCTTTTCCTCAGCCTGGCGTTTCTTCTCCGCCTCGGCTTTTGCCGCCGCTTCAACCTGACGCTTCTTCTCTGCGTCCGCTCTCGCCCTGGCTTCCGCCTGGCGTTTCGCCTCGGCCGCCTGTTGCTGCTTTTCCGCCGCGGCGCGTTCGGCCGCCGCCTGCTCGGCTGCCTGCTGACGACGCTGGGCCGCCGCTTCGGCCTGTGCCGCTGCCGCTTGCCGTTCAGCCTCCTCGGCTTGAGCTTCTTCCTGCGCTTGCTGCTCGGCTGCCTGCCGGGCCGCTTCCTGCGCCTCCTGTTCGGCCGCCGCCTGGGCGGCTTCTTCGGCCTGGCGCTGTGCAGTACGCGCGCGCGCTTCCTGAGCGTACTGGGCCTGATCCGTTGCCGTCACGTCACTGACCAGTGTCGCCTGCACCACGGACGAAGAGCTCGGCGTGGGCTCGCTGTCCGGCAGGCGCAGCATCGTCATCAGTAGCGCCACCACGTGAACGGCGATCGCCAGGACGACGGGCAAGCCGTAACCCACACGGCGGTTTCGCTTCGCCATGCTGACTCCTTACCCTTGGCCACTCGAAGACGACTCGCCTTGCGGCGGCTCGGAAATCAATCCGACATTCGCCACACCTGCCATCTGCAGCGTACTCATCAGCGTCACGACCTGGCCATACGAGGCATTCTTGTCGCCTCGGACCATGACCGGCGTGTTGGGCTTGCGTTCGAGAATCGCCACCACCTGGTCGCCGACGGTCTGCAACGTAACTGGCTTGTCCTGCTCGCCCAGAGAAATGTAGTACTCACCCTGGCTGTCCACGGAGACGATGATCGGCTCCTGCTCCTCGGTGTCGATCGGCTCCGACGTGACCTGAGGCAGATCGACCTGCACCCCTTGGGTCAGCATTGGCGCGGTGATCATGAAGATCACCAGCAGTACCAGCATGACGTCGATGAACGGGACGACGTTGATTTCGCCCATCGGCTTGCGCCGATGATGGCGGCTATAGGGTCCACCCATGTCGAACCTCCGGCTCAGGCCGCCTGGTTGCCGCCGCGACCTTGCAGGTTACGGTGCAGGATCGAATGGAACTCCTCGGCGAAGTCTTCGTACTCGCCGAGCAGGCGGCTGGCAATGGATGACAGGCGGTTGTAGAAAATGACCGCCGGTATTGCCGCGAACAGCCCCATGGCCGTTGCAACCAGCGCTTCGGCAATCCACGGCGCCACGGTGGAGAGCGTGGCCTGCTGTGCCATCGAGAGACTCTGGAAGGAACCCATGATGCCCCAGACGGTGCCGAACAGGCCGATGTATGGGCTGGCCGATGCCACGGTCGCCAGCAGTGTCAGATTGGCGTTGAGGCTATCTTCTTCGCGTGACAGAGCCACGCGCTGCGAGCGCTGGACGCCGTCGAGCACCGCTTCGCTGCTGCGCGTCTTGGGCATCAGGCGATTGAACTCGCGGAAACCGGCACGGAACACATGCTCCGAGCCCTGGGCCTCGTAGTTCTCCGGGACATCACGGTAGAGTTCGTTGAGATCGACACCCGACCAGAACCGCTCGTCGAACGCTTTCTGCGCCTTTCTCGCTCGGCTCAGCGCGAAACTGCGCTGGAAGATGACGACCCAGGAAGCGACAGAAGCCGCCAACAGCAGGAGCATGACCAGCTGGACCACCAGACTGGCGTTCATGATCAGATGGGGGATGGACATGGAGTCGTTCACGAAAATCCTCGAATCACTGGCTTGGAATGTCAGACGTCAGGACCGCGCGTAGTTCGCTGGGCCAACGTATCGGTTTCAAGCGTTGCGCGTCGACACAGGCAATATCGACCGTCGCTTCGCATAATGTATCCCCGTCGTACCGAACTGCCTGTTCGAATTGCAACGAACAGGCAGCAACACGACTGACGCTGGCTGTTACCTCCAGTCGATCGTCGAGTCTGGCCGGGCGTGCATAGCGACAACTCAGCGAATGAACGACCAGTTGCACACCCTGCTCGATCAGGCCTCGCTGACCGAAGCCTAGCGCGTTGAGCCATTCGCTACGTGCACGCTCCATGAATTTCAGATAGTTAACGTAGTACACGATACCGCCGGCGTCGGTATCCTCGATGTAGACTTTCACCGGCAGAGTGAATTCACGCATTGCCGGCTCCGTCATCGTCCGGTATGCCGGCTCGTATTGCCGGCTCGCCCAGTACATGCTCGTGCGGGACGATGCCGAAGTGGGTATAGGCGGAGCGAGTCACGATCCTGCCGCGGGCAGTACGCATCATGAACCCTTGCTGGATCAGGTAGGGTTCGATGACGTCCTCGATCGTGTCGCGCTCTTCGCTGATGGCCGCCGCGAGGCTGTCGACCCCGACCGGCCCGCCATCGAATTTCTCGATCATCGCCAGCAGCAGCCGGCGATCCATGTGATCGAGCCCGTGACTATCGACGTTGAGCATGTTCAGCGCCTGGTCGGCGACGGGAGCGCTGACCTTGCCGTCGCCCTTGACCTCCGCAAAATCGCGCACCCGCCGCAGCAGGCGGTTGGCGATCCGCGGCGTGCCACGCGCGCGGCGTGCAATCTCCCGGGCCCCGGCGACGTCCGCCTGCACGCCCAGCAGTCGCGCCGAGCGGGTGACGATCTCGGTCAGCTCGTCGATGGCATAGAACTCGAGCCGCTGGACGATGCCGAACCGGTCGCGCAGCGGCGAGGTCAACAGCCCGGCGCGAGTGGTGGCACCGACCAGCGTGAAACGCGGCAGATCCAGCTTGATCGATCGCGCGGCCGGGCCGTCGCCGATCATGATGTCGAGCTGGAAATCCTCCATCGCCGGATAGAGCACTTCCTCCACCGCCGCGGAGAGACGATGAATCTCGTCGATGAACAGCACATCTCCCGGCTGCAGGTTGGTGAGCATGGCGGCCAGGTCGCCGGCCCGCTCCAGTACCGGACCGGAGGTCGACTTGATGTCGACCTCCATTTCGGCGGCGATGATATTGGCGAGCGTGGTCTTGCCCAGCCCGGGCGGGCCGAAAACCAGAGTGTGATCGAGACTGTCGCCCCGCTGGCGCGCGGCGGAAATGAAGATATCGAGCTGCTCGCGCACTCGCGGCTGACCGATGTAGTCACCGAGTCGGCGCGGCCGAATCGCATGGTCGACCTGCTTCTCGCCCTGTTGCGGCGGTGCCGCGATCAGACGGTCGGGTTCAATCATGGGGGCGTTATCCAGCCAGCTGGCGTGACAGCGCCGCTTTGATCAGCGCTTCGGTCGGTAGGGTCTTGTCCAGGCCGGAAAGCATGCGTGACGCTTCCGTGGGTTTGTAGCCCAGCGTGACCAGCGCAGCCTCGGCATCCGCCTGCGGATCGGACGCGCGCCTGGTCATGGCGGAGTCACCCTCGAGCAGCGACCCCTGGCCTTCCTGCCAGTGGGGGAAACGATCGCGCATTTCGACGATCAGCCGGTCCGCCGTCTTCTTGCCGACGCCGGGCAGCTTGGTCAACGCCTTGCTGTCACCTTCCATCACGCAGTGTATGAAGGCGTCGGTATCCATCCCCGACAGAATGGCCAGTGCCAGCTTGGGCCCGACACCATTGACCTTGATCAGCGCCCGGAACAGTTGTCGTTCTTCGTCGCGGGCAAAGCCGTAGAGCAGGTGGGCGTCTTCCCGCACGCTGAGATGCGTGTAGAGTCGCACCTCTTCCCCCACGCCGGGCATCGAGACCAGTGTGGTCATCGAGGTTTCGAGCTCATAACCGACACCATGCACATCGATGACGATCCAGGGGGGATGTTTCTCCAGCAGCGTGCCGTGCAAACGTCCAATCATGCCATCCGTATCCTTACTCTGACGGCGTCCACTATACGCATCGCCGATTCAACTGACTAGCTACCTTCATTGCCTCTAATCATCGGGCCTGAAGTCTCGCCACCGCCCGCCTCGCGACGTCTTTCCGCGACGCTGGGGAGACACTGCCAACAATCCCTGACAGGCATATCCGTGGGTCAGCGCAATGGCCAGCGCATCGGCGGCGTCGGCAGGCGGTGGCGCTTCCAGGGAGAGTATCGCCATCACCATATGCTGGATCTGGGCTTTCTCGGCACCGCCATTGCCCGTGACCGCCTGCTTGACCTGACGGGCGGCGTATTCATGCACCGGGAGGCCATGATTGGCGGCGCAGACGATGGCACTGCCGCGGGCCTGGCCCAGCTTGAGCGCGGAGTCCGCGTTCTTGGCCATGAATACGCGCTCGATGGCGAACTCCGCCGGCCGATAGAGGCCGATCAACTCGCTGACGCCGGCATAGACCCGCGCCAGCTTCTGGGCGAGATCCGCGCCCTCGATGCGAATGCAGCCGCTGGCGACATAGCGCGGCTTGGCGGCGACATCGATCACGCCATAGCCGGTCACCCGTGAACCGGGGTCGATACCCAGCAGAATCACGTGTTGAACTCCCCGACCCTCCGGCCGTAAATCGTCATTGCCATGCTTCTCTCCGATCGATATCGATGAACCGCTCCGATCGACACCAAGGAATACATCGCCGAGCATGCCAGGATAGAACGCGCACCCAGCAATGCCCCTCGAAACGACGCCGGCGCCCCTGGGGGCGCCGGCATCTTTGACCACGAGACTCGTTATTCGCCGGCGCTGTCCGGCTTCGCCTTCTGGCGCAGGCGGATATGCAGCTCCCGGAGCTGCTGGCTGCTGACTTCGCCGGGGGCATCGGTCATCAGGTCGGCGGCGCTCTGCGTCTTGGGGAAGGCGATGACATCGCGGATGGTACGCGAGCCGGTCATCAGCATCACCAGACGATCGAGACCGAAGGCCAGGCCGCCGTGAGGCGGCGCACCAAACTGCAGCGCGTCGAGCAGGAAGCCGAATTTCTCCTCGGCTTCCTCCTTGCCGATGCCGAGCACTTCAAAGACGGCACGCTGCATGGCCTGGTCGTGGATACGAATCGACCCGCCACCCAGTTCGGTGCCGTTCAGTACCATATCGTAGGCGCGCGATAGCGCCGTGGCCGGCGAGGCCTGCAGTTCTTCCGGCGAACACGACGGCGCGGTGAACGGATGGTGCAACGCCGAAAGCCGGCCGTTATCGTCCGCTTCGAACATCGGGAAATCGACGACCCACAACGGCGCCCACTCGGCAGTATAGAGATCGAGATCTTCGCCCAGCTTCACGCGCAGCGCGCCGATCGCCTCGTTGACGATGCGGGCCTTGTCCGCGCCGAAGAAGATGATGTCGCCATCTTCCGCCCCGACGCGATCCAGCAGCTGCTCGACGATATCTTCCATGAACTTGACGATCGGCGACTGCAGACCCTCGAGCCCCTTGGCGCGCTCGTTGACCTTGATCCAGGCTAGCCCCTTGGCGCCGTAGATGCCGACGAACTTGGTGTAGTCGTCGATCTCCTTGCGTGACAGCTTGGCGCCGCCGCTGACCTTGAGCGCGGCCACACGACCGTCTTCCGCTTTCGCCGGGCCGGAGAAGACCTTGAAGTCCACCGACTGCATCAGGTCGTCGACATCCACCAGTTCAAGCGGGATGCGCAGATCCGGCTTGTCGGAGCCATAGCGCTGCATCGCTTCGCTGTAAGGCATGCGCGGGAACGTCGGCAACGCGACGTCCAGCACTTCCTGGAACAGCTGGCGCACCATCTGCTCGGTGGTGCCCATGATGTCCTGCTCGTCGATGAACGAGGCTTCGATGTCGATCTGGGTGAACTCGGGCTGACGATCCGCACGCAGATCTTCGTCGCGGAAGCACTTGGCGATCTGATAGTAGCGATCGAAACCGGACACCATCAGCAGCTGCTTGAACAGCTGCGGAGACTGCGGCAGCGCGAAGAAGTGACCGTCGTGAGTCCGGCTCGGCACCAGGTAATCACGCGCACCTTCCGGCGTGGCGCGGGTCAGAATCGGCGTCTCGATATCGAGAAAGCCCTGCTCCTCAAGATACGCCCGCACGCTGTGGGTGATCCGCGAACGCAGGCGCAGCTTCTCGATCATCTCCGGACGGCGCAGATCGATGTAGCGATACTTGAGCCGGACTTCCTCGCCCACCTTGCCATGCTCGTCGAGCTGGAAAGGCGGCGTGGCGGCGGTATTCAGGACATCGACCTGCTTGGCCAGCACCTCGATCATGCCAGTTGGCATGTTGGGGTTCTGGGTGCCTGCCGGGCGCAGTCGAATACGGCCGACGATACGCAGCACGTATTCGCTACGCGCGCGGTCGGCGTTGGCGAACGCTTCTGCGGTATCGGGATCCACTACCACCTGAGCGACACCGTCTCGATCGCGCATATCGAGGAAAATGACACCGCCATGGTCGCGGCGGCGATGCACCCACCCGCATAGCGTGACTTCGTGATCGATCAATGACTCGTTCAATTGGCCGCAATAATGACTGCGCATGCTGGATCCTAGATTGGTAAAGACTGTAACTCAGGCTGAGGCTTTGCTGTCGCCGCTCGACTTGCTGCCACTTTCGCCTGCCGGTGCGGGGCTGGCGCTATCGCCAACGAGATTTTTCTTGCTGCCCGATTTGAAATCGGTTTCGTACCAACCACCTCCGGCCAGCCGGAATCCAGCTGCCGACACCAGACGGGACAGCTCCGACTGCTCGCAGGCCGGACAGTCGGTCAGCGGCGCCGCGCTGAGCTTCTGGAGTTTTTCCAGGCGATGGCCGCAGGCCTTGCACTCATATTCGTAGATGGGCATGGTTTCATCACTCTATACGGGATAGCGCCGCTTCATGCTTCGGCACTGCCCTGCTATCGACGCGCCCCGTCGCCGGGGCCTCTGCGCGTCGCCCTGCCACCACGACTGATGGGGGCGCCGCGTTTCAAACCGTTCTTGAAAATCGGGGCTGCTTCCGCCTTTTCAAGCGCGTCTTTCGGTCGATCTCGAAGGCGACCGAGGCGGCACCTGGCGTCGCGCTTTCCAAGCCGCGTTCGAAAGCCGCATAGTATAGCGCGCAGCAGCCGGTCGCGGGCAATATTACCGGCTGATAACGCCAATGTCGTCGTTCGCACGCCAGCGATTGCCATGCCATGCGATTCGAGACAGGAAAGAGACAAGGAAAAAGAAGCATGAAAGCCGTTCTTCTGGATGCCGCCTCACTGGGTGACGATGTCGATCTCACCCCGATTCGCGCCCTCGTCGAGAATCTCGATGTCCATCAGCTCACCTCGCCCGAGCAGACGCGGAAGCGCCTGACCGGTGCCACGATCGCCCTGACCAACAAGGTCGTCATCGATGCCGAACTGATCGATGCGCTGCCGGAACTTAAGCTGATCTGCGTACTTGCGACCGGCACCAACAATATCGACATGGCAGCCGCCGAGCGACGGGGAATCGTCGTGCGCAATGTCTCTGCCTATGGTACGGCGAGCGTTGCGCAGCATACTCTGATGTTGATGCTGGCGCTGGCCGCCCGGCTCCCGCTTTACCAGAACGAGGTCAAGGCTGGCGCCTGGCAGCGTAGCGACATTTTCTGCCTGCTGGATCAGCGTACGCTGCAGCTCGCCGGCAAGCATCTGGTCATCGTCGGCAGTGGCGTACTCGGCACCGCCGTGGCCAGGCTGGGCGAAGCGTTCGGCATGCGGGTCACGTTCAGTGCCCGCCCCGGTAACGAGGCCAACGATTCCCGCCCGGCGCTTGCCTCGCTGCTCGACACCGCCGATGTTCTCAGCCTGCACTGCCCGCTGACCGACGAGACGCGCGGCCTCGTCGACAGCGCTGCGCTGGCCGCCATGAAGCCCGATGCGCTGCTGATCAACTGCGCGCGCGGCGGTATCATCGATGAAGCCGCCGCTCTGGCCGCCTTGCGGGATCAACGTCTCGGTGGCCTGGCCGTCGACAGTCTGCCCAGCGAGCCGCCGCGCGAGGGCCATATGCTACTCGACGCGCTAGCCGAGCCGCTCAATCTCATCGTGACCCCTCACAATGCCTGGATCACGCCGGAAGCGCGTCAGCGCGTCGTCGAGTTGACGGCAGACAATCTGCGCGGCTGGCTGGCTTGAGGAGCAACGAAATGGCACACGAAACACCGGTGGTCTACAACTACGGCTCTATCAATATCGATCACGTCTATCGGGTTCCCCACCTGGTTCGGCCCGGCGAGACGCTTTCCAGCACCAGCCTGCATCAGGTCCTGGGGGGCAAGGGAGCCAACCAGTCGTTGGCACTGGCACGTGCCGGCGGGCGCGTCGTCCATTGGGGCCGCCTCGGCGAGGCCGACCGCTGGGCGCTGGCCCCGCTGATCGAAGCGGGCGTCGAGGTGAGCGATGTCGAACTGGTTGCCGGAGCCAGCGGTCATGCGCTGATTCAGGTCGATGACGCTGCCGAAAACGCGATCATCCTCTACCCCGGCGCCAATCACGGCTTCGAGGAGAGTCGTCTGAGCGCGCTGGTCGATGCTGCCGAATCCGGCGACTGGGTCCTGATGCAGAACGAGTGCAACGCCGCTGAGCGTATGCTGCGTCTCGCGGCAGAGCGCGGACTTTCCGTCGCCTTCAATCCCGCACCGCTCTCCCCCGATGTCGTCGACCTGCCGCTGGAGCTCTGCCGGATCCTGTTTCTCAACCGTGGCGAGGCGGCAGCGCTGGTGGCGCAGGACGAAAACGCCGATGCCGACACCCTGCTGGCAGCATTGACGACACGGCTGCCGGACGTCGAGATCGTGCTGACGCTGGGTAGCGAGGGCGTTTGCCATCAGTACCGTGGCGAGCGGGTGACGCTGGCCGCTCATCGCGTGGAGGCCGTCGACACGACCGCTGCCGGCGACACCTTCATCGGCTATTTCATGGCGGCTAGGCAACGGGGCGACGGCATCGAGCAGGCTCTTCGTCTGGCGACGACCGCATCGGCGCTGTGCGTCCAGCAGGCCGGCGCCGAGCCGAGCATCCCCATCGTCGCCGCCGTCGAAGAGGCGCTGACGACGCTGCCTGCCCTCACCCTCGAGCAACGGAGCGGCTGATCGAGGGCCGTCATCGATGATCATCAACCCTTCATGGCCAGCGCCTTGGCTGGCTTGCAACAAGATCGAACCCAGGAACTAGCATGCCCATACCCATCATTTTCGACACCGATCCCGGCGTCGACGACGCGCAAGCCATCGCCATCGCGTTGGCTCACCCCGAGATCGAACTGCTGGGGCTGACGACGACTTTCGGCAACGTCACGATAGAGGTCGCGACTCACAATGCGCTGCTGCTCGCCGAGCTGGCCGGTCAATCGATCCCGGTCGCTCAGGGCGCGGCGGGCCCCATGGTCAAGCGCAAGAATCCGCCGCCGGGTCACATCCATGGAGACAACGGCCTGGGTAATATCGCGCTACCCGAAATCACGACACAGGCGCTGAAACAGAGCGCCGCCCAGTTCATCGTCGACCAGGTCAATGCCCGCCCTGGTGAAGTCGTTCTGGTGGCCGTCGGGCCGCTGGGGAATCTCGCTGCTGCGCTGCAGCTCGACCCCGGTCTGGTCGACAAGGTCAAGCGAGTGGTGGTGATGGGGGGCTCGATTCGCGAAGGCGGCAACGTGACGCCGGTCGCGGAAGCCAACATCTTCAACGATCCTCACGCTGCCGCCAGGGTCCTGCAGGCGGACTGGCCGCTTACGCTGGTCGGGCTGGACGCGACGCATCGCTGCGTGCTGGACCCGCAGAGCATGGCGCGGATCGTCGAAGCCCAAGGGGCGCTGGGAAAGGTGCTGGATGAAAGCTATGCCTTCTACCGCCAGTTCTACCAGCAGGCGCTGGGCATCGATGGCTGCTGCCCCCACGACAGTTGCGCGCTGGTCTGGCTACTTCGACCCGATCTCTTCAGCGTCGAACGAGGCCATTTGAGCGTGGTTACCGATGGGCTGGCCGAAGGCCAGACGGTGATGGCGCCGGAGCAGCGCGAGTTCGTGGACACGCGTTGGTCGCAGGGTACGGCGGCTGAGGTCTGCCTGAGCGCCAACGGCCCGGGCGTGATCGACTGGATCGTCGAAACGCTCACGACCTACCCATCTCCCTGATGCGCGCTCGCCCGGTCGCTATTCGTGGCGATCGGGCGAGTTCGTTGCCGTTCGGCTTCAGCCCGTAGTGAAGCTCGCCGGCGCCGCGAGCGTGGCTTCTTCCACGGCGACGTCGGTCACGTCGGCCGCTGGCGAACCTTCCCACAGTTGATCGATCAATTCGGCGATGGCGACAGCTTCACCGCAGGCAACCACTTCGACCCGGCCATCCTCGAGGTTGATCGCATGTCCGGTGATGCCCCAGCGTTCCGCATGGCGACGCACATGCTCACGATAGCTCACGCCTTGCACTCGCCCGCTCACCCGAGCCTTGATCGTCCGATGGGTCATGAGATGAATTCTCCTTGGTAATCACTTCATGGCGTATCACTACCGCTGTGTTGCGAGGCACGATATGACCGCCCTTGGCAAGGACATGCGTCCGGGTAAACGCGGCGCCAAACAGCAGAATCAGCGATGAGTAATACACCCATAGTAGAACCAGCACGACCGAGCCGGCCGCCCCATAGGTCGATGCCGTTGCGGTATGTGCCAGATAGGCGGCGATGGCATTGCGCCCGATGATGAACAGCACCGCCGTCACCAGAGCACCCAGCAGCACATCGCGATAGGAAAGCACGACATCTGGCAACACCTTGAAAATCGCGGCAAAAAACAGCGTCACGACCACGATGGACAGGACGAACTGGGCCGTGTCCAGCAGGAATACGCTGCCCGGCACCCAGTCACCCGCGTAGTCGAAGGTCACCCGCAGGATCACGCCCAACACCAGGGACACCATCAGCACGAAGCCGATGGCCAGTACCACCGCCATGGATAGCAGGCGCTTCTTGGCAAACAGTAGAACGCTGTTTCGGTCCGGGTTGGGCGCGACGCCCCAGATGGTATTGAGCGAGAACTGCATCTGGCCGAAAACCGTGGTCGCACCAATCAGCAGCGTCACGAAGCCGATGATGGTGGGTAGAATGCCCGAAGCCTCGATACTGGACTGCGCTACGGCATCCTCGATCGCGTTGGCTGCGGAAGGCCCCAGAGTATTCTGCAACCGGGCCACGATTTCCCCGCGGGCAGCATCTTCACCCAACCACAATCCGACCACGCTGACCGCAATGATCACCGTCGGTGCCAAGGAAAACAGCGTGTAGAACGCCAGCGAACCGGCATAGCTGAAGGCATTACGATCGAGCCACAGCTTGACGGAATCGCGGACCACGGCGACCCAGTACTTGAAGAAGGAGATGGCGTTGGAATGGAGGGCTGTCACGTTGGTTCCTTGTTGTTGGCTGTCACCCGGCGAGGTGCAGACGAACTCCGGGAATCACTGGTCATGGGCTGTTTTGTCGATACATCAACAGTCTAGACGAGATCGCGGCCGTACCCAGCCCATGAGCAAATTCGGCACTCGGCAATTTCACGCGCCGGGCTCGGCTCATGCTCGCAGGAAGTCGCTCGGAAGCTTCATCATCCGCCGCCACAGTTTCTCCACGCCCGGCTTGTGCACCAGTGAGCAACGATAGAGACGAATCTCCAGCGGGATATCCCAGTTTTCCCCCGCCGCACGGACCAGCTTGCCGCTGGCCAACTCGTCGCGAATGCAGAAATCGGGTATCCATGCGAGACCGACACCCTGAAGCGCCATCCCTTTGAGCCCTTCTGCCATCGCGGTTTCATAGACCGTTTTCAATCGCATGCGCCCAGGCTCGTTCTTGAGTAGCATGCGTACGCTGCGGCCAAGAAAAGCGCCCTGAGTGTAAGAGAGAAACGGTATCGCACCTTCTTCATCGAAGGAAAATTTCGGCCCGCCGGTAGCGTCCGGCACGCTCACGGGAAGCATCTTGACCTGACCGATGGAGAACGAGGGAAATATCTCCGCGTCCAGCTGCATGGTGGCATAGGGATCGTGATACGCCAGCATCAGATCGCAATTGCCCTCGCGCAGCACGTGGATGGCATCGCCGACATTCATCGCCACCAGGCGCGTCGGCAGTTCACCTACCCCCTTCTGCAAGCGTGAAATCCAGGGTGGATAGAAGGCCAGTGCCAGCGAATGCGCGGCGACGATATCCAGCGCCTCGTTGTCCATTGCCAGGCCGCGAAGATGGGCCAGGCTATCGTTGAGCTGCTCGACGATGTTGCGCGCGGTGACCAGAAAGAGCTGGCCTTCCGGTGTCAGACTGACCGGTGTCGTCGAGCGGTCCACCAGAGTGGCCCCGATCGCCTGCTCCAGCGAGCGAATCCGACGGCTGAAAGCCGGTTGCGTGACATGTCGTTGACGCGCGGATCCCGAGAAACTGCGCGTATTGGCTAGGGCAACGAAGTCTTCGAGCCATTTGGTTTCAAGATTCAATGAAGCCTCCGGCATCCATTCTGCTACACGGCTGCCAAGCCGGTAGTAAAGGCTGCGTCATCATTGTACGGGTGACAGTAAGTAAGTGGCCCGCGAGAGCAGCTTGCGCCAGAGCGGACGCTCGGCAAGCTCTCGCTGGCTGACTTGGCGGCTGTTGGAGAAATCCTTCTCGAGCATATCGAATACTGCAGCGGCAAAGATCTTATCGGATATGTAAGCAGTGACCTCGAAGTTCAGCCTGAAGGACCGATTGTCGAGATTGACCGTTCCTACCATTGATGTATGGTCATCCACGAGTAGGACTTTTTGGTGTAAGAAACCTGGTTGATAACGGTATATTTTAACACCGTTACGAATCATCTCCGGCAAGAAAGCAAACGCCGAGAGAAATACCAGCAGATGGTCCGGCCGCTCGGGTATCAGTACTCGCACATCGACTCCCCGCAACGCGGCCAACGTCAGTGCATCCTGAACGCCATGATCGGGAACGAAATACGGGCTGGTCACCCAAAGACGGTGCCGGGCCCCGTGGATGGCATGCTGCACCAGCAGGCTTGCCGTTTCGCGTCCATCGGCCGGCCCGGAAGGCACGACGGCAACGTGCTGGGACACGCCCGATACGGGCTGGGGTTTCCAGCCCAGTGCCAGAATATCGCCGGTTGCCCAGTACCAGTCTTCCCAGAAGGCTTCCTGCAATGCCAGCACGCTCGGTCCCTGGAGCTTGAGGTGCGTGTCGCGCCATTTGCCGTATCGCTCGACGCGTCCCAGGTATTCGTCGGCCACGTTGAGTCCGCCGGTCCACCCTTCGCGCCCGTCGACCACCACGATCTTGCGATGATTGCGGAAATTGATCTGGAAACGATGCCGCCAACCGCGAGACGAATTGAAGGCCGAGACACGGACCCCCGCCTCTTCGAGATCCCGCAGATAGCCGCCGGAGAGCCCTCGACTGCCGATCTCGTCGTAGAGAAAGTAGACGTTGATGCCACGCTCGGCCTGATGGATCAGCTTCCGCTTGAAGACCATGCCGATCTCGTCGGCGCGGACGATGAAGAACTGGACCAGAATGTAGGTTTCGGCACGATCGATACCGTTGAACAGGCTTTCGAAAGTCTCGTCGCCGTCGATCAGCAGCTCGGCCCGATTGCCCCGGGTCATCGGCATCCGTGCCAGCTCCTCGACGGCGCGAATGCGCCCGCTGACGGTCTCCGGCCGGGAAATGTAAGGTTCGGTCTGCGGACGATAGCGCTGCAGCACCTGGCGAAGCACGGTATCGCGTTCGCCCCGAGCGGAGACATAGCCGTAGAACCGCGGACGACCGAAAGTCCAGAAAATGGGCACGGCGATGTAAGGGAAGCTGATCAACGTGACGATCCATGCGACGGCGCCTTGAGAAGTGCGGCTCGACATCAGCGCCACCACTGCCGTAACGATGCCCGCAACATGGGAGACGAACAGCAGCATACCGATCAGCCAGGTCATGTCCGCCATCGTTCACCATATCGCATCATGTCATCGCTCCCGCCGAAATCGTCAAGCCAACCAGCATCATACCGAAAAAAGAAGAGAGCCCCACAGGGCTCTCTTCTTTCAGCGTTTCCCTCTCCGATTGACGCTTCGGCCAGGGTCCCGCGCAACCACGATGATGCCGTGCGTAGCCGTCAAACTCGCTCGGCGATGATCTCTTTCCACTTGGCAGGTCCGGTCTGGTGGACCGATGTTCCCAGGTGATCCACGGCGACCGTAACCGGCATGTCCTCGACCTCGAACTCGTAGATCGCTTCCATACCCAGGTCATCGAAAGCGATGACTTCCGCTTTCTTGATGGCCTGTGCCACCAGGTACGCCGCACCGCCGACAGCCATCAGGTACACCGCCTGATTATCGCGAATGGCTTCGATCGCCACTGGCCCGCGCTCCGCCTTGCCGACCATGCCAAGCAGGCCGGTCTGTTCGAGCATGGTACGCGTGAACTTGTCCATGCGGGTGGCGGTGGTCGGCCCTGCCGGCCCAACCACTTCATCACCCACCGGATCGACCGGCCCGACGTAGTAGATGAAGCGGTTTTTCAGATCGACCGGCAGGCTCTCACCCTTGGCCAGCATATCGACCATTCGCTTGTGGGCAGCGTCACGCCCGGTGAGCAATTTGCCCGACAGCAGCACGGTATCGCCAGGCTGCCACTCGCGCACGACTTCGGGAGTGATCTCGTCGAGATTGACGCGGCGCACGCCCTCGCCCACCTCCCAGGTGATTTCCGGCCAGTCGTCGAGTTTCGGCGCCGGCAGTTCGGCAGCACCGCTGCCATCGAGAGTGAAATGGACGTGGCGCGTCGCCGCACAGTTGGGGATGATGGCGACCGGCTTGTTGGCGGCGTGGGTCGGGTAATCCTTGACCTTGATATCGAGCACCGTCGTCAGACCACCGAGCCCCTGGGCACCGATACCGCTCTGGTTGACCTTCTCGAACAGCTCGAGACGCAGCTCCTCGGCCCGGTTGTTGGCGCCACGAGCCTGCAACGCCTGGATATCGATGGGATCGAGCAGCGCTTCCTTCGCCAGTTCCATCGCCTTTTCCGCGGTTCCGCCAATGCCGATACCCAGCATGCCCGGCGGACACCAGCCTGCCCCCATCTTGGGCAGCTGTTCCATGACCCAGTCGACGACGCTATCCGACGGATTGAGCATGGCGAACTTGGATTTCGCTTCACTGCCGCCGCCCTTGGCGGCGACATGAATTTCCACCGTATCGCCCGGCACCAGCTTGTGATGGATGATCGCCGGCGTGTTGTCGCCGGTGTTCTGGCGTTTGCCATCGGGATCGGCCAGGACTGATGCGCGAAGGACGTTATCCGGCAGCGTATAGGCGCGGCGAACGCCTTCGTTGACCATGTCGTCGAGGCTCATGTCCGCTTCCCAGCGAACATTCATGCCGACGTGAACGAAGACCGTGACGATGCCCGTGTCCTGGCAGATCGGACGGTGGCCGGTGGCACACATCCTCGAGTTGATCAGGATTTGTGCGATGGCATCGCGCGCGGCGGGATTCTCTTCCCGCTGGTACGCCGCGTGCATGGCATCGATGAAATCCTTGGGATGGTAATAGGAGATGTACTGCAGCGCATCGGCCACGCTTTGGATGAGATCCTCCTGGCGGATCATGGTCATCAAGGTACTCCTGGCTGGTCACGGTAACTGCCCGACGGGTTCATCGCCCGTGAGTCGGTAATTTCAAGCGCGGGAATTATACCTGAGCAACTGGGAATTGGCAGTTTGTTACAAGGTGTCAGTATAAAAGATAACGGTATAATCTTTTACTTCATCTGATTCTCTAATACGACCCCATGCGATTTCTTCAGCCCTGCTGGCAAACAGCACAATAATAGAACCGGCGAGACGCGACGGACTCACGCTGGATAGTGGCGCCGCAGGCGTGGCAAGGCTTTCCATCACGATCGAAAACGGCGAATCGCCACTGGGCGCGACGCTCACCGGCTTGCTGCATTCGCTTTCGCCAGACCGGCCGATTGGTCACGCCCGCTTCGCGATACGCCTGGTGAATCGTCGTCAGGATGCTGTTCGCGAGTTTTTCCCGCTGGGTATCAGACAGATCCTTGGGCCGCTTCATGGGCCTGAGCCCGGCATAGAACAGGATCTCCGAGCGCAGGTAATTGCCGATGCCTGCGTAGAACCCTTGATCGAGCAACAAGCTGCCCAGGCCTCGGCTCGCGAACCGACGCTCGCCCAGTCTCGCGACGATATCCCCTGTCGAGACATCATGCGTCAGCAGGTCCGGGCCTAGTCGCGCCAGAAATGGCTGCCGCTCCAGGGTTTCTGTGGTCCACAACGAGATATCGGAAGCGCTGTAGAGGCTCGCCGTATGCCGAGAGGTCGACAACCGGGCGCGCAGGATGCGATTTGTCCGAGGCGGCTGGTCGCTCCGATGGAGACGCCAGACGCCATAGAGCTGGTTATGGGAATAGAGCACGTGACCGTCGGCAAATATCACAAGCAGCGCCTTGCCCCAGCAATCGACCGCGGTCACGTGAGTCTGCCGCAAGCGCCCTGCCATCGCTTCAAGCTCAGGGAAGGCAAACCAGACCTGCGTCAGCGGCACACCAACCAATACCTTGCCTAATCGATCCGCGACGCGACGGATTTCTGGGCCTTCCGGCATAAAACAACGCTACCTCGATGCAGATTCGTCTATCCCGACGTCGATTTATCCCAGTTCCAGCAGACGCGCCTTCAAGGTCTGCAACTGATCACGCAGCTTCGCGGCCTGCTCGAACTCCAGGTTCTGCGCAGCCTCGTGCATACGGTCCTCGAGCTTGCCGATTTCCTTGGTCAACTGCGGCGCGTTCATCGCGCTCAGAGCTTCGCGGGTATAGTCGCCCGGGGCTTCCGCCACCAGCTGCTCGGTACGCTTGCGGCCGCCCTTGCGGCTGCCCGGCGCTTGCGCGCCTTCCATGATATCGGCGACGGACTTGGTCACCGTCATCGGCGTGATTCCGTGCCGCTCGTTGTGCTCGATCTGCTTGTTGCGGCGGCGTTCGGTTTCGTCCATGGCTCGTCGCATCGAGTCGGTAATGCGATCGCCATAGAGAATCGCCTTGCCGTGGGCGTTACGGGCGGCGCGGCCGATCGTCTGGATCAGAGAACGTTCGGCACGCAGGAAGCCTTCCTTGTCGGCATCCAGAATCGCGACCAACGAGACTTCCGGAATATCGAGCCCCTCGCGCAGCAGGTTGATGCCGACCAGCACGTCGAACTTGCCCAGCCGAAGGTCACGGATGATCTCGACCCGTTCGACGGTATCGATATCCGAATGGAGGTAGCGGACGCGAATATCGTGCTCGTCGAAATACTCGGTCAGGTCTTCCGCCATCCGCTTGGTCAAGGTCGTCACCAGCACGCGCTCTCCGACGTCGACGCGCAACCGAATCTCCGAGAGCAGATCGTCGACTTGCGTGCTCGCCGGGCGCACCTCGATGTCGGGGTCGACCAGCCCCGTCGGACGCACCACCTGCTCGACCACCTGGCCGGCGTGCTCTGCCTCATACGGTCCGGGCGTCGCCGAGACGAATACCGTCTGCGGGACGATGCCCTCCCACTCTTCGAAGGTCATGGGGCGGTTGTCCAGCGCCGAGGGCAGGCGGAAGCCATATTCTACCAGGGTTTCCTTGCGCGAACGGTCGCCCCGATACATACCGCCGACCTGGGGCACGCTGACGTGCGATTCGTCGATGAACAGCAGCGCGTCATCCGGCAGGTAGTCGAAGAACGTCGGCGGCGCCTGCCCCGGCGCTCGCCCCGACAGATAGCGCGAGTAATTCTCGATACCGTTGCAGTAGCCCAGCTCGAGCATCATCTCGATGTCGTAGAGCGTGCGCTGCTCGAGACGCTGCGCCTCGACCAGACGTTCGTGCTTTCTGAGATATTCGAGCCGGTCCGCCAGCTCCTGCTTGATCGACTCGATCGCGCCGAGGATCGTGTCGCGGGGCGTCACGTAGTGGCTCTTAGGGTAGATCGTCATGCGCGGTACCTGCCCGCGCACTTCTCCCGTCAGCGGATCGAACAGTCGAATCGAGTCGATTTCGTCGTCGAACAGCTCGATGCGCACGCCTTCGTCCTCGGCATCCGCCGGGAAGACATCGATGACATCGCCGCGCACACGATACGTCCCGCGCCGGAAGTCCGAATCGTTACGCGTATATTGCAGCTCAGCCAGCCGGCGCAGAAAGCTGCGCTGGTCGATCTGCTCGCCCCGATTGAAATGCAGGCGCATCTTCATGTACTGCTCGGGATCGCCGAGACCGTAGATCGCGGAGACCGATACCACGATCAAGGCGTCTCGACGTTCCAGCAACGCCTTGGTCGCCGACAACCGCATCTGCTCGATGTGATCGTTGATCGAGGCGTCCTTCTCGATGAAGGTGTCGGAAGAAGGCACGTACGCTTCCGGCTGGTAGTAGTCGTAGTAGGAGACGAAATACTCGACCGCGTTGTCCGGGAAGAAGCTCTTGAATTCGCCGTAGAGCTGGGCCGCCAGCGTCTTGTTGGGCGCGAGCACGATCGTCGGCCGCTGCAGCGTCTCGACGACGTTAGCCATCGTGAAGGTCTTGCCGGAGCCGGTGACGCCGAGCAGTGTCTGGTGCGACAAGCCGGCACCGAGGCCGCGAACCAGCCCTTCGATGGCGGCCGGCTGGTCCCCGGCCGGACGATACTTGGATTGAATCTTGAAGGGTTTGTTCATGATCACTAATTAGGGGTCAAAGTATCTACGTTCAAGGGCAAGCCGGTTCATTCGACCATTGTCGCGTTGCGGACTAACGTCTCACTGCGCCGTTGAATCAATCATTGTGCGGTGAAACCCGCCTTCAACGAGGCAACGGCCTTGATCAGCGCGTCGCGGGTGACACGCCCCTCGACTTCGGCCCATTCTCTTCCGATATCGACGCTTTCGACACCGTCCACCATCATCAGGGCCGTGGTAACGCGGTTGAGATCTTCAGGAGTGGATACCCCTTTCAGCGTCAGATTGATCCGGGACATGCAGGTTTCTCCACTACGGTCTTTTTACGACGGCCTTTCTGCGACAAGGTTCAGACAACGTTCAGGCCAGCAGCATAGCGTAGCACGTCGTTTTCAGGGCTGACGTTGCAATGGAGGGGAATCGACGCCATCTTGACGCCAGACTTGTACCGATATCCAGGCATCGGATATCCCGGTACATCATCAATATTGTTACAGGAGAGTTTGGATGGACGATTGGCTGGCACATCTCAAGGCCGCAGGCGGGCGCCAGTTAAACGATCACGACTGGCATTTCCCGGAAGGCGGTCATCGGCTTGCCGAGGGCAATGGCCTGATACCGCTGACGCATTTCCGCATTCTGGAATGCGAAGGACCCGATGCCGCTCGCTTTCTGCAAGGTCAGACCAGTGCCAACACCGATCACGCCGATGGCGCTTTTGCCCCGTTGACGGCCTTCTGCACGCCCAAGGGCAGAATGATCGCCAATGCCGAGATACTCAAGGTCTCTGCCGAACGCTACTGGCTGCTGCTGGATGCCTCTCTGGCGGGACCGCTGGCCACGCAGCTGGGAAAATACGCCCCTTTCTACAAGATGACGCTGCGCCATCGCGAGGACCTGGCAATCATCGGCATGGTCGGCGAGCCCGAGTCATGGGCCGAGGCCGATCTTCCCGATCTGCCCCGCCTCGACTGGCATATGGCACAGCAGGACGACGTTCTTGCCTTGCGTCACCCTGCCAGCCGATCACGCTTCGTATTGATCCTGCCCACGTCTCAGGCTGCTGCCCGTTGGGATACGTTGCGTCGCCATGCCGATCCCGCCGATACGGCCCTGTGGCGGCGCGCGGACATCGGTGCCGGCGTCGCCTGGCTAACCGCCGAACACAGCGATGCGCTCCTGCCGCAGATGATCAACTGGGAAGCGTTGGGCGGCATCAGTTTCCGCAAGGGCTGTTACACCGGGCAGGAGGTCGTGGCGCGGGCGCATTTTCGCGGGCAGGTCAAACGGCGCTTGCAGATCGCTACCCTGGAAGGCGCTTCGATACCAGCCATCGGCGACGAGATCCGTAGCGCGGAAGACAAGCGCGTGGGCGAAATCTTCCAGGCCACGGCCGGTGACGACACCAAACACTGCGACATCCTCGCTGTCCTCAATACCAGCGTGGATGGCGAATCGGCGCTGTTCGTGGGGGATCGCAAGCTGACCCTGCGTGAATTGCCTTATCCGCTGGAGCGTCTCGACCCTGAGCGGATCGTGGGCGACTGACACACGGACCGAAGCTCACCCGTCAGCATCGAGACCGAACAGCCGGTGCGTGTTGACCCAGGCGTTGGCGATCACAGATTCCCGTGTCTGGCCTCGCAGACGGGCAACCGACTCGGCTGTCTCCATCAGGTGGACAGGTTCGTTACGTTGCCCCTGGCGCCCGGATAGCGGCATGTCCGGGCTGTCGCTTTCCAGCACGAAGCCGTCGTCGGGAATCGACTGCACCGCCCGATGCAGTCGTTTAGCCCGATCGTAAGTCACCGCGCCTCCCAACCCGAGACTATAGCCGAGATCCAGAAATCTCCCGGCCTGCTGCGGGCTACCTCCGAAAGCATGAATCAATCCCCGTGCCGGCAGATCGAGCTGCCTGAGCCGCTTGGCCACCTGGTCGTCGGCATGGACGCAGTGAATGATGATGGGTAGCCGATGCCGTTTGGCCAGTTGAAGCTGCGCCTCGAACAGCGACCACTGCTGCTCCAGCGTATCCTCGAATCTGGCATCGATGCCGCATTCACCGATACCGACCAGAGATTCGTGACGCCCGATTTCATCCGCCAGCGCTTCCAGATCGCTGTCGGCATGCTCGTCGGTGAAATAGGGATGCAGCCCCAGCGACGCGACGACGTCATCGCGTCGGCTCAGCTCGAGCACGTGGTTCCAGCGCTGGCGCGTCGTTCCCGGCACCATGAAACGCGAAACGCCGGCCGCATGGGCGCGGTCAAAAGCGGCCTCGCGGTCGGCGTCGAAACGGTCGAAATCCAGATGACAGTGAGCGTCGAACAGCATCGATCAGCTCGCAATGCCATTTTCCGGTGGAAGATCGGCCGTGCAGTGGCCGCACTTGGTCGCTTTGATGGGTATCGTCATGAAACAGTGCGGGCACGCCTTGTCCGACGGCGCCTGGGGAGCGACCGCCTCCTCGCGCTTCAAGCGATTGATGGTGCGTACCAGCAGGAAGACGACGAAGGCAACGATGACGAAACTGATCACCGCATTCAGGAACAGCCCGTAGTCCAGCGTGACGGCGCCGGCCTCCTGCGCAGCCGACAACGTCGCATATGGTCCCGGTATGCCGCCTTCCTTGAGCACGACGAAGAAATTCGCGAAGTCGACGCCACCGATGAGCAACCCGAGCACCGGATTGAAGATATTCTTCACCAGGCTCTGCACAATCAACGTGAACGCACCACCGATGATGATGCCCACCGCCATATCGACGACGTTACCCTTGACGGCAAACTCTCGAAACTCTTTCAAGAATTTGGAAGCCATCGTCATTCTCCTTTTTCTGGTCGACCGAATAGCCGAGCACAAACCAACGGCGCCTTCTGACGCATGGAGTGAACTTCGTCAGCATGGCGCAAGCACTACGGAGCGGCAAGATCGACGCGACCGCTCCTGTCGGACGACAGCGGGTTCAGTGCTCGCGGGTGGCCCTGAACTCGATTTCCGGCCAGCGTTCCTGGGTCATCTGCAGGTTGACTCGGGTCGGCGCCAGATAGGTCAGGTAGTCCCCGCCATCCAGGGCCAGGTTAGTGCTGGCCTTTCGCTTGAACTCGTCGAGCTTCTTGGCATCCTTGCTGTAGATCCAGCGCGCCGTATTGACATTGACGGGCTCATAAATGCAGTCGACCTTGTACTCTTCCTTGAGCCGGTGCGCGACCACATCGAACTGCAACGTGCCAACCGCACCGACGATCAGGTCGTTATTGTCCAGCGGCAGGAAGACCTGCGTCGCGCCCTCCTCGGAGAGCTGCTGGAGCCCTTTCTGCAGCGCCTTCATCTTGAGCGGGTCACGGAGCCGGACGCGGCGGAACAGTTCCGGGGCAAAGTGCGGGATCCCGAGGAAGCGCATGTCCTCGCCGGCCGTGAAGGTATCCCCGATCTGGATCGTGCCGTGATTGTGCAGACCGATGATATCGCCGGGCCAGGCCTCTTCGACGTGAGACCGATCGGACGCCATGAACGTCAACGCGTCCGCGATCTTGACGTCCTTGCCGATACGCACGTGGCGCATCTTCATGTTGCGTTCGTACTTGCCGGAGCAGATGCGCAGAAACGCCACCCGGTCCCGGTGCTTGGGATCCATGTTGGCCTGGATCTTGAAAACGAAGCCGGAAAAACGCCCATCGTCGGCCACCACTTCACGGGTATCGGTCTCCCGCGCCTGGGGCGTCGGCGCGAATTCGACGAAGCCGTTGAGCATTTCGCGCACGCCGAAGTTGCCCATCGCGGTACCGAAATAGACCGGAGACAGCTCCCCGCGACGATAGGCTTCCAGGTCGAAGGGGTGGGATGCGCCACGGACCAGCTCGACCTCCATGCGCAGTTCTTCCGCCGCGCTCTCGCCGAGTACCCGGTCGACCTCTTCGCTGTCCAGCCCTTCGATGCGCTTGTCTTCCGGAATCCGATTGCCCTGCCCCTGGGTGTAGAGATGGATCACATCGTCATAGAGGTGATAGACGCCCTTGAACTGTCGGCCCATGCCGATCGGCCAGGTCATCGGGGCACACTGCATGTTGAGGACCGTCTCGATCTCGTCCATTACCTCGATCGGATCGCGCGTCTCCCGATCCATCTTGTTGATGAAGGTCAGGATCGGCGTGGTTCGCAGCCGGCAGACCTCCATCAGCTTGATGGTACGGTCCTCGACGCCCTTGGCGGCATCGATGACCATCAAGGCAGAGTCCACGGCGGTGAGGGTGCGATAGGTATCTTCGGAGAAATCCTCGTGGCCAGGCGTGTCGAGCAGGTTGACGATGCGCCCGTTGTAGGGAAACTGCATCACCGAGGTAGTGACCGAGATGCCCCGCTCCTGCTCCATTTTCATCCAGTCGGAAGTCGCGTGGCGCTCGGCCCGCTTGCTCTTGACCGAACCGGCGAGCTGAATGGCGTTCCCGAACAGCAGCATTTTTTCGGTAATCGTGGTCTTGCCCGCGTCCGGGTGACTGATGATGGCAAAAGTGCGGCGAAGGGCCGCTTCCTGCGCAAGCTGAGAATCTGACATGAGTGGTTTCACTGACTGAAGGCGACTCACACGGCACCGATCGATGGTGCAGAGTTCGCGGGGACTCGAAGATGGCGGCGATTGTACGCGTTGAGCCGCAAGAGTTGTAGCCGCCTCGATGCCAGACTTCCTGAGTTCAAAAAGCGCTTAATCTCATCTTACAGCACTAAAAAAAGCGCTATTAAGCCGCCTTTTCTCGACAGGTTAGAAGCATGGCGGCGTGTTAGCCTGATTGTGAAAAGCCCCGGCATCCACGCCGAGACATTCCCAAGACTTCCTGCGCAGAGACTCCGAGATGAAGCCAATCCTAGGGCATGACGCCGACGACAAACCGCTCCGCGAGGGCGATACCGTAACGATGGATTCCCCTCAGGCTTCTCCGGACGCACCGT
Organism: Salinicola sp. NYA28a; assembly: GCF_976982775.1. The sequence goes on along the minus strand of NZ_OZ334582.1, from coordinate 1,992,216 downwards.
CGATAGGCATCGTTGCCGGTCTGGCGCCACACAACAACCCCGACGATGCGGTACAGAGCTTGCGCATGACCGACGGCAGCGTGGTCTATGACGTTCATTGCCGCCAGACGGATGCCACCACTTCCTCTCATTGACAGCGGTAAACCATCCTCTCAGCCGTTGCTGGTCGACGAATCCTGACCAGCCGGCACCTCCTCGCCGGCTAGACCTGCCTGCGACAAACGGGCGCCCCTCTTTCTCCCTCTCGACGGCCTGAACACACTCACGCCGCCCCTCGGCATGCGTTACCATAAGGCAGGCTTGGGCAGCGATATCGAGTCAGCCGCCCCGCCCCGTCAATCGATCGCCGACTCGACTCCGGAGAGACCATGCTGCAGCCGCTTCCGCTCTCAACGCCGAACCGCAACCTGGTTCGCTTGACGATCGTCCGCGGTATCACCTGGACCGGCTTTCTCGCCGCGATCATTTTCGGTATCGAAGTACTGGGATTCCAGCTGCATGTGCTGCCGGTCATCAGCGTCATCGTCGCCATGGGATTGTTCAACGTCGCGACATGGTGGCGCCTTGGCAGACCCCGGGCGGTTACCGATACCGAATATCTGCTGCACTGGCTGGTCGACATTGCCGGACTGAGTCTGCTGTTTTACTACACTGGCGGCTCGACCAATCCTTTCATCACCTATCTGCTGGTTCCACTGGGCATCGCCGCCGCCACGCTTCCCTGGCTCTATGCCTGGATCATTGCCATGGCAGCCACCGCCAGCTACACCACGATGATGCTGGTCTACCAGCCGGTCCCACAGTTGACCAACAGCACCATCGTCTTTGGTGTGCAACTACACACCCTGGGCATGTGGCTGAACTTCATTCTGTCCGGCAGCCTGCTGACGTTCTTCATTTTCAAGATGGCGCATACGCTGCGCCGCCGCGACATGACGCTGTCTCGCACCCGTGAAGCGGCATTGCGCAACGAGCAGATCCTGGCGGTGGCCACCCAGGCCGCAGGTACCGCCCACGAGCTTGGTTCGCCGCTCTCGACGATGGCGGTGCTGCTCAATGAGATGCGCCACGAAGCCAGTGAGCAGCCGGCATTGATCGAGGATATCGACATGCTGCGCAAGCAGGTCGATACCTGCAAGCAGCGCCTGCAGACTCTCGTCGCCAATGCCGACCGCCGCCGCCTAGAAAAGCCCGAGATACGCCGGGCAACCCCCTGGCTCGAGAATTTGATCCAGCGCTGGCTGGTACTGCGACCGGACGTCCATCACCGGCTGGAAGTGCTCGGCAAGCGGGGGCAACCCAGCATTGCCGTGGACGCGACACTGGAGCAGGCATTGATCAACTTGCTCAATAACGCGGCCGATGCCAGCCCTGATGCCATCGTGACCAGTCTCGACTGGGATGCCGAAGAGGTGGTCATCGATATCCGCGATCACGGCCCGGGCGTGCCGATGTCGATCGCGGATCAGCTGGGCGACACCTTCATCTCGACCAAGAGCAAGGGCATGGGCATCGGCCTGTTTCTGACTCACGCCACCGTCAACCGATTCGGCGGCGGCGTCAGTCTCTACAACCATGAAGAAGGCGGTACGTTGACCGAGGTCAAGCTTCCCCGCGTCAAGGCTGGCGATAGCCTGTGATGCCACTTCGGTCCGCCATCCACCGATGAGGAGTCAGCGATGAGTGAACAGGAACGGACGAATCAGCAGGAACGTCTGCTGATCGTCGACGACGACGAACAGCTCTGTTTCGTCATGGAGCGCGCCATGCGCCGCCGTGGCTACGACGTGGTCGTCGCTCATACCCACGACCAAGCTCTCGCGGCAGCGCGGGAAGCACCGCCCGCGCTGGCGACGCTGGACCTCAAGCTGGAGTCCGACTCCGGCCTGAAACTGCTGCCCGCGCTACTGGAGGTGGCTCCGGCGTGTCGCATCGTCGTGCTGACCGGTTACTCGAGCATCGCTACTGCCGTGGAAGCGATGAAACTGGGCGCAGTCAACTATCTTTGCAAGCCCGCCGACGCGGACGAGATCCTGCTGTCGCTGGAGCGCGAAAGCGGCGATGTCGATGTGGAAATCGCCGACAACCCTCCATCGGTCAACCGCGTGACCTGGGAGCATATCCAGAAGGTCCTGCATGAACACGACGGCAATATCTCGGCCACGGCCCGAGCGCTGGGCATGCACCGCCGCACCCTGCAACGTAAACTGCAGAAACGTCCGGTAAGACACTGACGACTCACCTTCCCTTCACGACAGGAGCCCAACGTGAATCACCCCCAACGCCTCGAGCAGATGATCCGCATCGCCCGCCGGGCTGGCGACATGATCGTCCAGGCGCGTCAGAAGCAGAACTTTTCCCACGATTACAAAGGGGGAGACGAACTGGTGACCGAGGTGGATGTGGCCGTCGATCAGATGATCGCCGACGAACTCGAAGCCCTCTTCCCCGGCGAAGCCAGGCTGACCGAAGAGCTGGCGCCGGATCGCAGTCAGCTCGAGCAGCGCGGCCCGCTCTGGGTCGTCGATCCCATCGATGGCACCGTCAACTTTGCCTATGGGCACGCTCACGTTGCCGTATCGATCGCCTGGGCAGTGGATGGGGAAGTTCAGCTCGGTGTGGTTCACGCACCGTTCCTCGGCGAAACCTTCACCGCCACGCGCGGCCAGGGGGCGCAGCTCAACGAGGAATCGATGCACTGCAGTCGACCGACCACACTGGAGCGAAGTCTGGTCGCGACGGGTTTTCCGTACGCCCGCGACAAGCGTGGCCCGCTGATCAGGCGTCTCAACCACGTCGTCCATGCCTGCCGCGACGTGCGGCGTAACGGCTCCGCAGCCCTCGACCTCTGCCATGTCGGCTGCGGCCAGCTGGATGCCTACTATGAAAGCGTCTCTCCGTGGGACTTCGCCGCCGGGCTGCTCATCGCGCGGGAGGCCGGCGCCAGCACGAGCCACCTCTACGAATGTCCGGATGGACTCCCCGTCGAGCTCTACGGCGAGAACCTGCTGGTCAGCGCTCCCGATATTCACGGCGCGCTAGGGGACCTGCTGCGTGATGCCGATGCGGGGCGCCCTCTCGCACCCTAATCCCGCTGCTCAGCCATGACTCCGTGCCGGCATTGTTGAAGATATCATCTACCCTGACGATCTTCATGGTGGCGGGCACCATGAAGCTTATAGTGGCGCGCAATGATGTACGTAGAGAGACTCTATTGGGCCGACGGGGTTTAATACGAAAGAATAACCCCCATCTCGTTTTCAGGCCTTTTCATAATCCGATACAGGAGAATCACCGATGCTGACCGTCATTTTCGGCCGTCCCGGTTGCCCGTTTTGCGTTCGCGCCAAAGATCTGGCCGAAAAGCTGAAGGAAGCTCGCGAAGACTTCGATTACCGTTATATCGACATCCACGCTGAAGGCATCACCAAGGCCGACATGGAAAAGACGATCGGCAAGCCGGTGGAAACCGTGCCACAGATCTTTGTCGATCAAACGCATATTGGCGGCTTCACCGAATTCGACCAGTACGTGCAGGACAAGGCATTGATGCCGGAAAACGCCTGATCGAGACAGGCGAAAGCGAAGATCCAAAAAAGCCGGCGCGAGCCGGCTTTTTGTCGTTCGTGGGATGTTTTTCCGTTACGTTTACCGGTTGTCGTCGGGTCGACATGACCGCAGCCGAACCCGCGCCTTCTCTTCCGTCGCCCTCGTCACGTCGGCTGAGACGATGACTCGTCGAGCGACAGGTCCGGCTCGCCTTCCAGATCCAGCTCATACTGATAAGGTCCGTGCCGGGGGTCCAGTTCGTTGATGTAGTGCGTCGATTCCACCATTGGCACCAACGGGGTGTAAGGCTCCTGCTCCTCGGGCGCCATGACCGGTTCGCGGCGCCACAACCGATAGACGATGAACAGAGCCAGGCCCAATGCCGCTGCGCCCAGGAACAGCCAGAGGCCGTCCGGCCCCATCCCTTGCATCAACAGGGACGCGCTGAACGGACCGACGATCGAGCCTACCCCGTAGCACATCAGGATTTTGGCATTGGCCTGGATCGTCTCCTCGGGCTCCAGCCAGTCGTGGGTGTGCGCCAAGCTCAGCGAGTAGAGGGTATGCAGCATCGCGGTGTGGAAGCTGGCCACGAAAACCAGCAGCCAATAGCTCGAGCGTGCGGCAAACACGATCAGAATGCCCGAGATGGTCATCACCAGCGCCATGCACAAAATGACCTTACGACGATCGAAGCGGTCCGAAATACGCCCAAGCGTCCATTGGGCAATGAGAGCCACCAGGGTCGTGATCGACATGAACTTTGCCGTCTGCGCGGTGGTCAGCCCGATCTCCTGGCCGTAGTACGGCGTCATGGCGAAGAAGGCCTGCACCATCAACCCCGCCACAAAAGCGCCGACCAGACCGACCGGTGCGCGCGCCATTAACGTCCGCATCGAGATCTTAGCCGATACGTCGTGACTACTGCGTAACGGACCTTGGATACGGTGAATCGACAGCGGCACCAGTGACAACGCGAACAGGATACCGGCCACCGAAAACAGCACGAACGTGCCGGGGTCGGCCATGTTGAGCATCCACTGGCCACCCGCCAGCGACAGTGTCGAGATCACCAGATACCATCCCAGCACCCGCCCCCGATTTTCGTTGGTCGACTCGCCGGATACCCAGGACTCCATCACCATCAGCAGCCCCGCTGTCGCCGCACCGCCGAACAGTCGCCAGACCAGCCAAGCCCATGGATCGACCCATAGCCCGTGCAGGATGGCCGTGGCCGCCAGCAACGCTGCACAGGCGGCGAACACACGAATGTGGCCCACGCTACGTATGCGCTTTTCCAGCCAGTAGCTGCCGGCGACAAAACCGAGCGAAAAGCAGGACATGAGCAGACCCGCCATCTGCGACGGGAACGCCTCCAGCGACATGCGCACGCCCAGCAGCGTCATGATCAACCCGTGCCCGAGAAGGAAGCTGATTTCGCAAAGAAACAGAATCGGTAGAGTCGCGGGGAGTGAACGCAACAGAGTTCTCCAGACAGCAGCGGTTGAGGAATCCGTTCGACGAATGGCGCCGATCCGGGTCGATGAACGACACCTCACAGTGAACGGAGGCGAAAACGGCGGCAGTTTATCAATTTAGAGGCGATCTTGCCGAGATTCAGCGATATCCGCGACCAGCAGACACTGGCATGAATTATTCACATCTTCTGTGGATAACGCTGTGCATTTCCGGTGACGGATAGCAACGGTCGTCCTCCCTATCCATGCTGACCTTAAATTGGTCAGTTTTTCGACAATGGCAAAACCCAGTCTTTGCCTCGAGACACGTCATCGCCCACCCGCATCTTTCCCCGACCATGAACCGAAGGTCGGCGCGCTGTGCAGTCTGAGGACATTCCAGTAACATTGAGCCAAGTCATTGATGGAGAATGGCATGTCGACCCTGAAAGGGTGCATCAGCGTCCTGTTGCTGCTTATCAATACGCTTTTCTGGGGCATGCCCCTGATCGTGCTGACGGCAGTAAAACTGGCAACACCGATTCGGCGCTGGCGCCTACGGGTACTCGGCGGACTGCACTGGGTCGCTCTCGCCTGGGTGAGAACCAACAACGTCTGGATCCGTTACTGGATTCACCCGCGGATTCGAGCCGACATTCCCGAGTCCCTCTCGCCGAATCAGTGGTGGCTGGTCATGGCCAACCATCAGAGCTGGACCGACATCATCGTCATGCTCTACGTATTGACCGGCCGACTGGCCATGCCGAAGTTCTTCCTCAAACGAGAGTTGATCCTGGTTCCCATCGTCGGCCTGGCCTGGTGGGCCCTCGAATTTCCGTTCATGCGTCGCTACAGCCGTGAAAAGCTCGCTCTCCATCCCGGGCTGGCCGAACGGGACCGTCGAGCGACGCAACGGATGTGCGAGCATGCCCGGGAGATGCCGATGACGATCTACAACTTCGTCGAGGGGACCCGATTCACGCTGGAGAAGCAACGCCGGCAGCAAAGCCCCTATCGGCATCTGCTGCGACCCAAGGCCGGCGGGGTTGCCCAGGTCATCGGGCTGTTGGGATCGCGCCTGGACGGCATCATCGACGTAACGCTGCATTACCGTCGTGGCACGCCCAATTTCTGGGATTTCCTCTGCGGCCGCGAGCAGGACATCGCGATGATCGCGAAACGTCTCGACAGGCCGGACTGGATGCTGGAGGGAAGCTACGACGATGCCCATTACAAGGAACGTTTCTACACATGGTTGAACGCAAGGTGGCAGGAAAAAGACGCGGCGCTCTCCTCCTACTGCTGGGACTGATTCTGCTGCTCGGCGGTTGCGCGAGCGGCGGCGGAGTCAGCATCTCCGACGGAGGCGGCTGGGTGACGGTGCAGCGCGGGGACACCCTGGGCAAGATCGCCGATCAGGCCGGGATCCCGCTACTTCGCCTGCAGCGCTTCAATCCCGGCGTGGACTCACGGCGGCTGGCGATCGGTCAACGTCTGATGCTGCCATCACGGCAGGAACGTGCGCCGGGCGGTGGCCCCTACCGTTATCAGGTGAGGCGCGGCGATTCGCTCTATTCGATTGCCCGCTATTTCGGTGCCAACCCGCAGCGCGTACAGGCTGCCAACACCGGTATCGATCCCTCTCGGCTGGCCGTCGGACAGTTGATCCAGGTACCGCTCGGCGGCGGTTCGAGCGGCAGCGGTGGCAGTCGTGCCGCGTCAGCGCCGGCAGCCTCGCGCTCGCTTCCGGATCCCGGCCCGCTTCCCTCTTCGGCGCGCCAATGGCAATGGCCATTGGCGAACTACGCCGTCGAGCGTCGTTTTGGCCGTGACGCCCACGGCACCCTGCAGCCCATGATGCTGACGACACCCTCCCCGGCGGTCGCCAAGGCCACCGCGCCGGGCAAGGTGCGGTTTGCCAGCGGCATGCGCCAACTGGGTCAGGTGGTCATCCTCCACCATGCCGACAACATGCAGAGCGTCTACGCCTTCTGCGACAAGCTGATGGTCTCCGAAGGAGACTCCGTCTCCAGCGGGGCACCGCTATGCGACATCGGCCAGGAAAGCGGCAGCAGCCGCTATCACCTGCTGTTCGATCTTCGTCATGGCGGAAAGCCCGTGGATCCCGCGCGCGTGCTACGCTAATCGGCGTGTCATGCATTCGTCATCACTTTGACACATTGACGTCATCGGTACCCTGCAGGATCGAAAACCAGATCGATTACGTTCGATTACGGTTGACGGCAAGTCGGGAATCCGGACAGCTTCGCTGGCGTGGAAGGAGTCATCAAAATGCGCATAGCCCTGGTCAGTGAAACCTGGGCGCCGGAAGTCAACGGCGTCGCTCACACCCTGAGCCAACTTGCCAGCCACCTGGTCTCCAAAGGCGTCACGCTGCAGCTGATCCGACCCGATCCGGCGGGCGGCGAGCGAGACACGCTGGCGGAGCGGGATGTCCACGTCCGCGGCGTGTCGCTACCGATCTATGCCGACGTCCATGTCGGCTGGCCGTGCCGGCGTCGGCTAGTGCGGCTCTGGCGCCAGGAGCGCCCCGACGCTATCTATATCGCCACCGAAGGTCCCCTCGGCTGGTCAGCCTTGAATGCGGCGAGACACTTGCAGATACCGGTCGTCAGCGGATTCCACACCAACTTCGATCAGTACGCCAGTAATTATCACCTCGGCTGGAGCATTCCGATTGCCCGCCGCGGTCTGCGCTATTTCCACAATCGCTGCGATGCGACGCTGGTGCCCACGGTGGCACAACGTCAGGCCCTGGAAGACAGAGGCTACCGGCGCGTCTCGGTACTGGCGCGGGGGGTGGACGCCGAACGCTATCACCCCTTACGTCGGGATGCGGAACTGAGACGCCAATGGGGCGCCAGCCCTCACGATCCGGTGGCGCTTTATGTCGGCCGGCTCGCCAGCGAGAAGAATATCGAGCTGCTGGCCACCACCATGGCGGCCATGCAGCGGGCCAACCCGTCGCTGGTACAGGTGCTGGTGGGCGATGGCCCAGCGCGGAAGAACATTGCCCAGCGACTGCCCGACGCCGTGTTCACGGGCTTCCAGAAGGGAGAAGCCCTGGCGCGCCATTACGCCAGCGCGGACATGTTCATCTTTCCTTCGCTCTCGGAAACCTTCGGCAACGTGGTGCCGGAAGCGATGGCAAGCGGACTCGCCGTGGTGGCATTCGATCATGCCGCAGCGAAGGAACTGATCACCGATGACGTCGATGGACGGCTGGTCTCGCCGGAAGATGGCGACGGCTTCATCCATGCGGCGAGCGAGCTTTGCCAGCAACCGGCTCTCTACGCCCGCCTGGGCCGTCAGGCGCGCCAGCGCGCTTCAGGGCTGAGTTGGGCCCATATCGGCGACCGCTTTCTTGCCCATCTCATTCAGGTCCAGGGAACACAGCATGCCGCCACGCACTCAACGTCTCAGGTTTGAACAGCTGGATCGCGCCGAGAGCCGGCTCAGCCACTGGCTGGCGGAATTCTCGCGCCACGCGCCGACCCTCTGGCTATTCCGTCTGGTCAGCCGTCTCGGCGACTGGCCGGCCTGGGTCGCAGTCGCCTTGCTGCAACCTCTCCTGCAGGGTCAGCAGGGATGGCTGATCGCGGCACACTGGGGGCTGACGGCTAGCATAGCCGCTCTCGTGTATCGCCTGCTCAAGACCCGGCTATGCCGGGAACGCCCCTATATCACCTTCGACACCATCCGCTGCACGATGCCTCCGGTCGACCGTTACAGCTTCCCCAGCGGCCATACCCTGCACGCGGTAATGTTCAGCTGCCTGACCGCCGCGAGCAGTCCGCAACTGCTGCCGATCGTGATCCCGCTTGCCGTTTTGATCGCGATCTCGCGCGTGGTGCTGGGCCTGCACTATGTCAGCGACGTCATCGTGGGGGCGCTGCTGGGATTCGTTCTGGCCTGGGGCAGCGGACTGGCCGCCCTGTTCGTCTGGGGCGGGTAGCGCTGCCGTGTCCGAGCCGGATAGCAACGATTGGCAACGCATCGAAGAGTCGCCGATGCTGGCTCTGCTACCGAACTTTCTCGACGACGAAGAAGCTTCGCGGCTCCTTTTCGCGCTCGACCACCAGATTGAATGGACCTCTCCAACCCTTCAGCTCTACGGGCGTCGGCACGTCATTCCGCGCTCCCAGTGCTGGATGGGCGACCAGGAGGCTCACTATCGCTATTCCGGGCGTGCCTTTCAGCCACAACCGTGGCATCCGCAGGTCGAAAAGCTCAAGGATCGGGTTCAGCAGCTACTGCAGGCCCACGGGATGCCGTCGGCCGGTTTCAATAGCGTGCTGCTGAATCGCTACGCCAACGGCGAGCAGCGCATGGGCTGGCATAGCGACGATGAGCCGGAACTCGGCGAGGATCCGATCGTGGCTTCGGTATCGCTGGGTAGCGAGCGTCCTATTCGCTTTCGGGAGAAGACGGCCACACCTCGCCGCGCCTTCAACGTCTGGTTGCCCCACGGCAGCCTGTTACTAATGGGCCCCGGCGCACAGGCCAGATGGCAGCACGCATTGGCCCCACGAGCGATCGAGGGCGTTCGTATCAATCTCACTTTCCGACGGATTTTTTAGCGTCTCCGCGCTTTCCAGCTTCAGCGCCTCTGCCTGGAAACAAAAACGCCTCCCTGATTTGGGGAGGCGAATGAAGATAACGGTATAAATGGAACTCGGCGGCTTTGAATCCTGCGTCGATTATCCGCGATAGTAGTTGGCCGGCACAAATGGCATCGCGCTGAGAGTCATCGGCAACCGCTTGCCACGGACATCGGCATAGAGTGTCGTGCCTTTCTCGGCCGCCTCGATCGCTACGTAGGCCATGGCGACCGGCGCCCCGATGCTGGGCCCGAAGCTTCCCGACGTGACCTGCCCGACCTCGTGGTCATCCGCGTCGAACAGTTTGGCACCCTCCCGCACTGGCGCCCGGCCCTCGCCGATCAATCCGACGCGACGGCGGCGGTGATCCTTGGCTTGCAGTTGATGCAGCACCATATCGGCCCCGGGGAAACCGGCCTCCCGCTCGCCGCCAACACGGCGCGGCTTGCCCACGGCCCAGGAGAGGCTCGCCTCGACGGGCGTAGTCGTGGTGTCGATATCGTGACCGTAGAGGCAGAGGCCGGCCTCGAGACGCAACGAATCCCGCGCTCCGAGGCCGATCGGCTCGACTTCCGGCTGATCGAGGAACCAGCGCGCCAGCGCTTCGGTGGCCTCCGCCGGTACCGAAATCTCGAACCCATCCTCACCGGTGTACCCGCTGCGACTGATCCATAGCTCATGACCCATCACCTCGAAACGGCCATGCTGCATGAACACCAGTTCGCAGGCAGCCGGGCAGAGACGCTGCATGACGTCGCGAGCCTGCGGGCCTTGCACGGCCAACAAGCCCCGATCCAGAACTTCCACATCATGGCCGGCACCGAGGCCGGTGCGCATCAGCGCAACGTCCTGATCCTTGCACGCCGCGTTGACAACCACGTACAGCGAATCGCCATGATTGACGATCATCAGGTCGTCCAGGATGCCGCCTTCGCTGTTGGTGAACAGGGCGTAGCGCTGCCCGCCTTCGGCCAGCCCCACGACATCGGCGGTCACCAGGGTTTCCATCGCCGCGGCGGGGGAAGGCCCGGTCACTCTCACCTGGCCCATGTGAGAGACGTCGAACAGACCACAGGCCCGACGTGTGTGCTCGTGCTCCTTCTTGACGCCCAGCGGATACTGCACGGGCATGCTGTAGCCGGCGAACGGCACCATCTTGCCACCGAGCTCTTGATGCAGCGCGAACAGCGGGGTCTGTTTCATAGTAGACATCGAAGTCTCCAGTTAAGCGCAGAGAGAAAAGTCATGCTTATCGATCACGGCCTTCCAGCGCCTCTCCCGGCAGAACGGTCTTGCCGGCGAAGTGATCGCGAGTCAGCTTGAATACGACCGGGGACAACAGCGCCAGAGCGATCAGGTTCGGGATCGCCATCATCGCATTGAAGGTGTCCGCCACCAGCCAGATGAAATCCAGCTTTGCCATGGCGCCGACCGGCACCGCCAGCACGAACAGAATCCGATAGAGCAGAATCGCCCGGTCGCCGAACAGGTACTGAAAACACTTCTCGCCGTAGAACGACCAGCCCAGGATCGTCGTGAAGGCGAATATCGACAGCGCGATCGCGACGATATGCTGGCCGATACCCGGCAGTGCGCTATCGAAAGACAGCGAGGTCAATGCCGCGCCGCTTTCGCCATCCAGCCAGTGGGCCGAAGTCAGAATGACCAGCGCGGTCATGGTGCACACGACCAGCGTATCGATGAACGTCCCCAGCATGGCGATCAACCCCTGACGGACCGGGTTACGCGTCTGCGCGGCCGCATGCGCGATCGGCGCACTGCCCAGGCCTGCCTCGTTGGAGAAGATCCCTCGCGCCACACCGAAGCGAATGGCGGCAGCGACCGCAGCACCGGCGAAACCGCCGCTGGCGGCGATGGGCTGAAATGCGTGCGCGAAGATCGTGCCCAGGGCGCTACCGATCTGATCGGCATTGATGATCAGCACGACGACACCGGCTGCGAAGTAAGCCACGGCCATCAATGGCACCAGCTTGCCGGCAACGCTGGATATACGTTTGATGCCGCCCAGAATGACCGCGCCGGCAAGCGCCATGATGATGACCCCGGTCAACCAGGCAGGCACGCCGAAGGACGTCGTCAACGCGTCCGCCACGGAGTTGGCCTGCACGGTATTGCCGATACCGAAAGCCGCCACGGCGCCGAAGAAGGCGAACATTCCGCCCAGCCACGCCCAGCGCTTGCCCAGCCCGTTACGAATGTAATACATCGGCCCACCGACATGATCGCCCCGGGAATCGGTCTGCCGATACCGCACCGCCAGCACGGCTTCGGCAAACTTCGTTGCCATCCCGACCAGCGCGGTCAGCCACATCCAGAACACCGCCCCGGGGCCACCGAGCGCAATGGCCGTGGCCACACCGGCGATGTTTCCCGTTCCTATCGTGGCTGAAAGAGCCGTCATCAGCGCGTTGAACGGTGATATCTCGCCATCGTCACGACTGTCGGCATCGCTGCGGCGGCCACCCCACAGCAAGCTGAAACCGAGCCCAAGCTTGCGAATGGGCATCAACTTGAGCCCCAGTTGCAAGTAGATACCGACCCCGAACAGCAGGATCAGCATCAACGGGCCCCAGACCACGCCGTTGATGGCGCTGAATATCGTAGTGAGTTGATCCACGTCGAACTCCATTTATTGGGTTGTTGTCGCTGTCAAACAGGCCAGAGCGTGCCGGGATAGCCATGAACGCTCATTGATGGCCAAAACGTGGCAACGATAGAGGATTCCACTACGCATCCACAATGATCCCAAAGCCTTCATTCCTCTTTGCCATGGGCCTCAGCGTGTCCTTGGCTACCTTAGCGAAAAGCCCTTTCTGTTTCCAATAAGAAACACGTTACCCCGATCTCGACGGGAAGCGCCAAGTCGCCAAAAATGCAGATGCCATCCCTCGATGCCCTTGCTGTCACCGGCGCCCGGCCAAGCGCCCTCGTCACGAGGTCGCCACCACGCCGCAAGAGGCGGGAAACACCATTCCAGGACTGGACGTTTCCCGGATCTGGGCTCAATCTAGTAACGCGATTCCTGTTCAATTGAGCGGGAAGCAGGTGGGACTATGCCAATCGACGTCACATTGATGCATAATGCCCACCAAAATCACCCGACTCGAAATTTGTTTCGTATAGGAAACTCTCATGAGCGAAATCCCCAACAACCTGCTCTATACCGACAGCCACGAATGGGTGCTGGACAACGGCGACGGCACGGTGACCGTCGGCATTACCGATCACGCTCAGGAGGCACTGGGTGACGTGGTCTTCGTCGAATTGCCGGAAGCTGGCCGCGAACTGGATGCGGGCGACGAATTCGGCGTCATCGAGTCGGTCAAGGCCGCCTCCGACCTCTACTCGCCGCTGGCGGGTGAAATCGTCGAGGTCAACGAGGCGCTGGAGGACAGCCCCGAGACCGTCAACGACTCCCCTTACGGTGAAGGGTGGATACTCAAGCTGCAATTGGCGGATCAGGGCGATCTGGAATCGCTGATGTCGGCCGAGGCCTACTCTGAACTGGTCGCCGCCGAGGAAGATCAAGACGGCTGATCGGTTCCCCCCGCGTCCTCAAGCCATGACCGTTCGGTGGTGCACCATCGAACGGTCGACTCCCTCTCCCTGCCAACCTCCCCGGATAGATCATGCCCACCGAGACTCGACCGTTAACCGACCTGACCAATCACGCCGACTTCCTTCAGCGCCACAATGGCCCTGCGCCCGGCGATATCAGCGAAATGCTCAAGACGCTCGATATGCCATCGCTGAAGACGCTGATCGACCGCGCTATTCCCAAGGGAATTCGTCTCGAAGGCGATCTGGCTCTGGATGGCCCGCGCGGAGAGGCGGAGGCGCTGGACTACCTGCGGGGGCTGGCACGGCAGAACAAGGTGTTCAAGAGCTATATCGGCCAAGGCTACTATCCGACGCACCTGCCGGCGGTGATTCAGCGCAACGTGCTGGAGAACCCGGGCTGGTATACCGCCTATACCCCGTACCAGCCGGAAATTGCCCAGGGGCGTCTCGAGGGGCTTCTCAATTTCCAGCAGATGGTGATGGACCTGACCGGCATGGCCATCGCCAACGCCTCGCTGCTTGATGAAGCGACGGCAGCTGCCGAGGCGATGGCGCTGTGCCGGCGTGCGAACAAGAAGCACAAGAGCCAGCGCTTTTTCGTGGCGGACAACGTGCTTCCGCAGACCCTGGACGTCCTGCGTACGCGAGCGGCCTATCTTGGCTTCGAGCTGGTCGTGGCGCCGGCAGCCCAACTCGCCGAAGAAGACGTGTTCGGCGCCCTGCTGCAATATCCGGGCGTCGACGGCGATATCGGTGACATCGAAGGCATCGTTGCCGAGGCGCGCTCGCGTCAGATCATGACTTGCGTAGCGGCGGATCTGATGAGCCTGGTCATGCTCAAGGAGCCAGGCGCCATGGGCGTCGATATCGTACTGGGCAACTCCCAGCGCTTCGGCGTCCCCATGGGCTATGGCGGCCCACATGCAGCCTTCTTCGCAACCAGCGAGGCGCTCAAGCGTTCGCTGCCGGGCCGCGTCATCGGTGTCTCCAAGGATAGCCGTGGACGCCCGGCGCTGCGCATGGCGATGCAGACACGCGAGCAGCATATCCGCCGCGAAAAGGCCACGTCCAACATCTGTACCGCGCAGGCGCTGCTGGCGAACATTGCGGGCTTCTACGCCGTCTACCACGGTGCCGAGGGTCTCCGCACCATCGCCGGCCGCATCCATCGCCTGACGACGCTGCTGGCGTCGGGCCTCGAACGCCATGGCATCGCCCTCAAGCACGACAGCTGGTTCGATACCCTGACATTGACCGGAGTGGACAGTCATCGCATCCAGGGACGCGCCCTGACCCACGAGATCAATCTTCGTTATCCCGCCGACGGCGAGGTCGGCGTGAGTCTCAACGAAACCACCACCGCCGCCGACCTGGCGGCACTGTTCGACGTGCTGATCGGCGAAGAGCATGGCTTGTCGGTGAGCGAGCTCGACCGGGAGGCCGTCGAGCGCGGCGCCAGCGGGATTCCGACCGCCTACCGTCGCGACAGCGAGTTTCTCCAGCATCCCAATTTCCAGCGCTTCCGCAGCGAAACCGAAATGCTGCGCTATCTCAAGCGGCTGGAAAATCGCGACCTGTCGCTCACGCACGCGATGATCCCGCTGGGCTCATGCACCATGAAGCTGAACGCCACCAGCGAAATGATTCCGATCACCTGGCCCGAATTCGCCAACATTCATCCGTTCGCCCCCAGCGAACAGACGTCCGGCTATCGTCAGATGATCACCGAGCTCAGCGATTTCCTGACCGAGATCACCGGCTACGACAACATCTCGATGCAGCCAAACTCCGGCGCCCAGGGCGAGTATGCTGGGCTGGTCGCCATTCGTCGCTACCAGGCCGCTGTCGGCGAAGGTCATCGCGATATCTGTCTGATTCCCAGCTCGGCGCATGGTACCAACCCCGCCTCCGCCGCCATGGCGCAGATGAAAGTCGTCGTCGTCGAATGCGACCGGGACGGCAATATCGACATGGCCGATCTCGAGGCCAAGGCTGCCAAGCACCGCGACAATCTTTCCGCGATCATGCTGACCTATCCGTCGACCCATGGCGTCTTCGAGGAGAATGTCCGCCAGGCCTGTCAGCTCATCCACGACAATGGCGGCCAGGTCTATATCGACGGTGCCAACATGAACGCCCAGGTCGGTCTGTGTCGTCCCGGGGACTACGGTGGCGACGTCTCGCACCTCAACCTGCACAAGACGTTCTGCATTCCGCATGGCGGCGGCGGCCCGGGCATGGGCCCGATCGGCGTCAAGGCGCATCTGGCCCCCTACTTGCCCAACCATGTCGTGACCCCGCAGGAAGGCATCGAGAAGAACTCGGGCGCCGTCTCGGCTACCGCCTTCGGTAGCGCTTCGATCCTGCCGATCTCCTGGGCCTACATCAAGATGATGGGCGCTCGTGGTCTGCGCGAAGCGACCGAGCTGGCTATCCTCAATGCCAACTACATCGCCAAGCGGCTGGCGCCGCACTATCCGGTGCTCTACCAGGCCGCCAACGGCACGGTCGCTCACGAGTGCATCCTAGACATGCGTCCGCTCAAGGCGACTTCGGGTGTCAGCGAGGAGGATATCGCCAAGCGTCTGATGGACTACGGCTTCCACGCTCCGACGATGTCCTTCCCGGTCGCCGGGACGCTGATGGTCGAGCCGACCGAATCCGAATCCCGCTACGAACTCGATCGCTTCTGCGATGCGATGATCGCCATCCGTGAGGAGATCGCGCGAATCGAGTCCGGCGAATGGCCGAAGGATTCGAACCCGCTGGTGATGGCGCCGCATACCATGGCGGATATCACCGAGGAGATCTGGGATCGACCCTACTCCCGCGAGCAGGCGGTCTTCCCCTCGGAAGCCGTGCGCGATGCCAAGTACTGGCCGGCCGTCAATCGTGTCGACAACGTCTTTGGCGACCGCAACCTGATCTGCAGCTGTCCGCCGATCGATGCCTACCGCGACGCGTCATAGGTTGACGCTGCATTAGAAAAACCAGAACGGCCGCTCGATGAGCGGTCGTTCTCGATTCCAACGATTATCTGATTCCGACGATTATCTGGTAGACGACGCACCGAGTAAGCGCATCGCGGGCTATCGGACTTCCTCGCTTCCCGTCGTTTCCAGCGTGGGAAGCTCGCTGTAGCCGTAGAGAGCATTGAGACGCTGCTGACGAAACGACTCCAGCAGCTGGCGATAGCGTTTGGGCAGCTCGACATCCGTCCGCGACACCAGGTGCAGTGTCTCGTAGACCGGCTGCGCCAATGTCATCTCCTTGACCTGACGCTGCCATGGCGAGGTTTCCAGTACAGGCCGGGAGACCACTGTGAATCCCAGGCCGCGGGCCACTGCATCCAGCACCTGGCCCACCTCGTTGGTGAAACCCTGGCGCGGAAAATGGCTCATGCTGCGAAATTCGCTGCCGAAGTTGCTCCGCAGCAGGAGACTGGCATTGGTATTGCCATCGTTGTAATTGACGAACCCCAGCGCCAGCAGCTCGCTGAGGGTGGTTCCCGTGAAATCCGCCGGCACCACCAGACACAGGGGTTCCTGATGCCATGCCTCGAAGGTCAGATCGGGCTGCTTGCTGATTTCGGTGACGATGCCAACGTCGTAGCGCCCCGCCACCACGTCATGCGCAATTTCATGGTTGAACGCAAAACTGTAGTTGACCGTCAGCCCAGGATGCATCTGCTGATAACCCAACAGGAACGGATAGAACATCAACCCGACACTACCCGGTGAGGCGATGCGACACTCGCCGCTGTCCGGAGAGTCGTCATCCAGCGAATGACGGAAATGTTCGTGCTCGGCAAATAGCTTGACCGCATAGTCATAGGCCCGACGGCCGGGATCGGTCAACGAGAAACGACGGCCGTGACGATTGAGCAGGGAGCGGCCGAGATACTCCTCGAGCTTGCGCACGTGCTGGCTGACGCCTGGCTGGGTCATATCGAGTTTGCGCGCGGTCTGGGTAAAGCTACCCGTCTCGACGAGCATCATGTAAGTACGGAAATACTGGGCGTTGAACATGGGAATTCGAACCACTCAAGCTGTACGGCAGTTGAAAGCGCTTCGACCCGGAATGCGCCGCAGACCGCATTTCGATAACGCCTCGTTGTCAGATACGAACGTTACAATCATAACAATTTATAGGAAAAACCGCACCTGTTAACCACCTCAACCGCTACCTCAGCCACTGCCCGACCACGGTCGTCGCGTAGCACTGTTTGCCAGCCGCCCCCGACACATCCAGCCCCACTGCGACGACCAGCCGCTCATGTTAGCATTGGCAAGCTCTCACTCAGGATTGAATAACCCTATGTCTGATCCCTTTGCGCAGCGCGCCAAGGCCGTGCAGCAAACGCTACTTGTGATGGAAGAAAATGCCGATGACAGCGAGCTTTTCGCCCTAGGCTACATGATTCCGCAAATTGGCCTGGTACAGGAAATGGCCGAATACGATCCGGCCGAAGTCGAGGCCGAAGATTTCGATGCGACCTACTGGCAGTGGCTGGAGAGCACGTTCGCCCAGGACAACATGAGCGATGCCGACCAAGAGCAGATCGCCTCTCTCTGGCAGACCGCCGCCGAACGCGCCGATCTTTGAATGACCGATATCTACTTCCATGAGGATGCCGTCCATGCCTGAGACGCTATCAACCATCGTTTCCCCCGAGGGTAGTCTCGAGGTGCTGTCTCAATCCGAGGTCAATCGACTGCGAGACACGTCGACGAGCGGCCTTCACGATCTGGTCAGGCGCTGTGCGCTGGCGATTCTCAATTGCGACACCCCCACCGACGATGGCCTGGCGGTAATGGAAGCCTATCAGGATTTCGACATCGAGGTTCTGCAGCAGGATCGCGGCATCCGACTCAAGCTATCCAATGCCCCGGCCTGCGCGTTCGTCGACGGACGCATGATTCGTGGCGTGCGGGAACAGCTTTCCGCGGTACTGAGAGACATCGTCTACGTCTACAACGAGATCCAGAACAACCCCAAGTTCGACCTGGAAACCAACGAAGGGTCGACCAACGCGGTCTTTCACATCCTCCGCAACGCCAGCACCCTGCGCACGGCGCAGGAACCGAGCATGGTGGTGTGCTGGGGCGGGCACTCGATTACCCGCGAAGAGTATGACTACACCAAGGCCGTGGGTTATCACATGGGCCTGCGCGGGCTGGATATCTGCACCGGCTGCGGCCCGGGGGCCATGAAAGGCCCGATGAAAGGCGCCAACCTCGCCCACGCCAAGCAGCGCCGCAAGGACAGCCGCTACCTGGGCATATCCGAACCCGGCATCATTGCCGCCGAATCGCCCAACCCAATCGTCAATGAACTGGTCATCATGCCGGACATCGAGAAGCGTCTCGAAGCTTTCGTGCGCATCGGCCACGGCATCGTCGTGTTTCCGGGCGGTGTGGGCACGGCGGAAGAGATCCTCTATCTGCTCGGCATTCTGATGCACCCGAAGAACCGCGATATCCCGTTCCCGGTCATCTTTACCGGCCCGGAAAGCGCACAGGCCTATTTCCAGCGTATCGACGAATTCCTGCGCTACACCTTGGGCGAAGACGTGGGCCGGTACTATCGTATCGTGATCGACGATCCGATCACGGTGTCTCGCCTGATGCGCGACGGCATTCAGGAGGTTGCCGAATTTCGTCGCGAGCAGAATGATGCGTTCTACTTCAACTGGCGGCTGAATATCGAGCGCGGATTCCAGGAGCCCTTCGAACCGACTCACGAGGCCATGGCAGCGCTGGCGCTTCACCATGACCAGCCCAACCACATCCTGGCCGCCAATCTGCGTCGCGCGTTCTCGGGAATCGTTGCCGGCAACGTCAAGGAACCCGGCATCCGCGCCATCGCAGCCCGTGGCCCCTTTCGGCTGCATGCAGAGCCTGAACTGATGTCCCGCCTGGATGCACTGTTGACGTCATTCGTCGCCCAGGGCCGCATGAAGCTGCCCGGCAAAGAATACGTGCCCTGCTACACCCTTGGCTAAGCGCAACGATTCGCTGGGCCGCTGACGCAAAGCGCGGCGTTTGGAAGTCGGAAACGGTGGATCTTGGAGACGAAGACGGCGGGCCAATTGGCCCGCCGTCTTCGTTGATCGAGAAGTCTAGAGCAAGAACGCCTGTTGAACTTCACGCATGTATCAGGCAGACGGGTCTAGCATCAATCAAACCTGGCTCGATCAATCCGGTTCTCAGTGACGACGCCGCCAGATTCGAACGACCACATGGAGCAGCAGACCCAGTGCCGCGCCTTGCGACAGGATGACCGCCCAATGATCGGCCGCCACGTCCGCCCAGTGCCAGGCGCCAATCAACAGGCAACCGATCAACAGACATCCACCCAGATGCTTGATCGCGGCGGGACAACGCTCCCGCTGTGCTGAAGCCATCAATCGCCAGAACGCAACCAATGCCACGGCGATCGCAATCATCAGAATCGCGAGCAAGGCCAGACGCGTCATATCGTGCTGCAACCAGTAACGTGGCAGCGATACCAGCATGACCAGCCACAAGCCCAGCAGCGTACTCCAGCGCGTGGCGGTCAACGTTCGCGCAGCAGCCAATGATTGCGGCTCCTTCACGTCGCGAGACCTTCGTCTTCGATCCATGTCTCCACCCAGGGCACGGCAGCGTCGTCGGCCATGAACGTTTCCATGGCATCGATTTCGAGACGTTCGCCAAGACGCTGCCCGCCCAGATCGGCAAGCAGCTCGTCAAGCGCTCTCCCGGAACCACAGAAGGTATCGCCGTAAGAGCTGTCTCCCAAGGCGATCAGACCGTAACGCAGAGCAACGAGACTCGGCGGTTGCGACTTCAGTTCATGCACGAAAGGGACAAAGTCACCAGGGAAATCGCCGCTCCCCGTGGTGGAGACGCAGAACAACGCCAGGTCCGGCATGTCCTCGGTCAAGTCGCTCAGACTCGGTTGCTCGATCACGGACACCTCGTAACCCGCCTGCTCGAACAACGGCGAAACCTGTTCCGCGACATCCAGCGCACCACCATAGACGGTGCCGACGAAAATCTTCAGCTTGGGCATAACACTCGGTCAGCAATGGATTTGCGCGGGAGCTTAGCACAGCTCGCCCTTCGGCCTCACGCCGCGTGGCCTCAAACGCGACCGCCTGCCAGCTTGCGCTGGCAGGCGGTCGATGGATCACGGGCTCGGCTCAGTCTTCTTGCAGCTCGCCGTCGAAGCTTTCCACCCTGGCCTTGAGCTTCTGTCCAGGGCGGAAGGTAACGACTCGTCGGGCGGAGATCGGAATCTCCTCGCCCGTCTTGGGGTTACGTCCGGGCCGCTCCCGCTTGTCCCGCAGATCGAAATTGCCGAAGCCGGACAGCTTCACCTGCTCGTTCTCGCGCAGACAGCCGCGAATTTCCTCGAAGAACGTCTCCACCATGTACTTGGCCTCCCGCTTGGAAAAACCCAGTTCGGCATGAAGATGCTCCGCAAGCTCAGCTTTCGTCAGCGCTCCCATGATCGCTCCCTTCGCGCAGGATGACAGATCAACTCCGCAGCTTGGCACCGAAGCGCACTTGCGCGACTTCCACCACGTCTGCGATTAACTGATTGATTTCTTCATCATTGAGAGTGCGCGAAGGATGCTGCCAGGTCAAGCCCAGGGCCACGCTCTTGTCACCATCGTCCACCCCTTTGCCGCGGTACACATCGAATAGCTGCCACTGTGTCAGCCAGTCGCCGGCCCGACTTCGAATGGCATCGATCAACGGGGCGATCTCGACCTCTTCCTTGACCACGAATGCCAGATCCCGACGCACCTCCGGATACCGGGACAGCGGCTTGAATTTCGGTATCGATCCCTGGACCAGCGCTGCTTGCTCCACTTCGAAGACGTAAACCTCGGGCTTGATATCGAGCTGGGCACGGATGCCGGGGTGCAAGGCCCCCAACCAGCCGACGACCTTGCCATCACGACAGAGCTGTGCGGAACGCCCCGGATGTAATGCAGGATGCGTTGCGGCGACGAAAGTCCACTCATCGGCCTGTCCACCCAACGCGATCAAGCTTTCCAGATCGCCCTTCAGATCGTAGAAATCGACCGTGTCACGATGGGCGGACCAACCTTCCACGTCTCGGGAACCGCAAATCAGGCCACCGAACATCGGCGTCTGGACCAGTTCGTCCAGCTCGCCCTGGAATACCAGTCCAGCCTCGAACAGCCGCACGCGGTGCTGCTGACGGTTGAGGTTATGCATTAGCGCCTTGAGTAACCCCGGAAACAGACTATACCGCATCACCGACATGTCGCTGGAGATCGGGTTGGCCAGCGCCGGCGAGACTGCGTCCGGCGTAATCAACGCCTGGAGATCCGGCGATACGAAGCTGTAGGTGACGGCCTCCTGATAGCCGCGAGACACCATGTGGCGGCGCAGATGTCGCAACGGCAGAGACGCTTCGTCGTCTGTCGTCAGGCCGAGACGCGCCTGCGGGCGACGTACCGGCAGCCGGTTGTAACCGTGAATGCGAGCGACTTCTTCGATCAAGTCCTCTTCGATGGAGACATCGAAACGCCAGCTCGGGATCTGCACGTGCCAGCTCTGATCCGCCGCCGTGCTGGCCATTCCCAGCGACTGAAAGATGCGATGAATCTCCTCGTCGGACAGACGGACGCCCAGGCAAGCGGACAGCCGCTCGCGACGAAGCTCGACATCCGGACGCCGAGGCAGATGCGCCGGCTGTGTTACCTCGGTAATGGGTCCCGGGGAACCTCCAACGATGGCGATCAGCAGCTCGGTGGCCCGCTCCATGGCCGAACGAGTGATCTCGGGATCCACGCCGCGCTCGAAACGGTGCGAGGCATCCGTATGCAACCCGAAATTGCGCGCCTTGCCCGCCACCGCGAGCGGTGAAAAGTAAGCGGCTTCCAAAAACAGATTACGCGTCTCGCCGGTCACCCCGGTCGCCTCGCCTCCCATCACACCCGCGATGGCCAGCGCACGATCCTGGTCGGCGATGACGAGCGTGTCCTCGTTCAACACCACTTCCTGGCCGTCCAGCAGCGTAAGACGCTCATCGGCATTCGCCCGACGGACTTCGATCCCGCCCTTCAAGGCATCGAGATCGAAGGCATGCATCGGCTGCCCCAGTTCGAGCATGACATAGTTGGTCACATCGACCGCCGGATCGATGCTTCGAATCCCGCTGCGACGCAGGCGCTCCTGCATCCACAATGGCGTACTCGCCGTGACGTCGACATCACGGATGACGCGGCCCAGGTAGCGCGGGCACCGCTCTTCGTCGCTCACGGCGACCGGGAACTGCGCATCATGGCTCGCCTCGACCGGGGCGATGCTCGGTTCGACGGCCTCTGTTCCGGTTACGCAACCGACTTCCCGCGCCATGCCCCGCAGGCTGAGGCAGTCGCCGCGATTGGGGGTCAGATCCACCTCAATGGTGTAGTCATCCAGCTGCAACCAGGCCCGGAAATCCTCACCGACAGGTGCGTCTTGCGGCAGGACATAAATTCCCTCCGAACGCCCTTCTTCCAGGCCGAGTTCGGAGGCAGAACAGATCATCCCGCGAGATTCGACGCCACGCAGCTTGGCTTTCTTGATCTTGAAATTTTCGGGGAGCATTGCACCGACGCGCGCGAAAGGCACCTTCTGGCCAATATCGACGTTAGACGCACCGCAGACGACCTGAACCGGCTCCCCGGAACCATCTTCGACCTGGCAGACATTGAGCTTGTCCGCATCGGGATGCTGGGATTTGGCGACGACCTCGGCTACGACAACGCCCTGAAAAACGGCACCGACCGGCTCGACGGCATCGACTTCCAGGCCCGCCATGGTAACGGCGTCTGCCAGAGCCTGCGTATCGAGCGCCGGTGAAACCCATTCGCGCAGCCACGCTTCGGAAAACTTCATCTTGATACTCCTTGACTGGGCGACGGATTCAGTTGAACTGACTCAGGAAACGCAGATCGTTGTCAAAAAACAGCCGCAGGTCATTCACCCCGTAGCGCAGCATGGCCAGCCGCTCCGCCCCCATGCCGAAGGCAAAACCGGTATAACGCTCGGCATCGACGCCCGAATGGCGAAATACCGCCGGATGAACCATCCCGCATCCCATCACCTCGAGCCATCCGCTATGTGAGCAGACACGACAGCCATCGCCTTGGCACATCACGCACTGAATATCGACCTCGGCCGAGGGCTCGGTGAACGGAAAATAGGATGGCCGGAAGCGCACCTCCAGATCGTCTCGCTCGAAGAACGCCTGCAGGAAGTCGGCGATCGTCCCCTTCAGGTCGGCAAAACTGACGCCTTCGTCGACCAGCAGACCCTCGACCTGATGGAACATCGGCGTGTGGGTCAGGTCGGAATCACTGCGATAGACCCGCCCCGGGCAGACGATGCGAATAGGGGGCTCCTGCGACTGCATGGTACGCACCTGCACCGGCGAGGTGTGCGTCCGCAAAAGACGGGTGGCGTCGAAATAGAAAGTATCTGCCATGCCGCGCGCAGGATGATGCGCGGGAATGTTCAGCGCTTCGAAATTATGAAAATCGTCCTCGATTTCCGGACCGACGGCGACCTCGAAGCCAATGTGTTGAAACAGGGATTCGATACGCTCCAGCGTCTTGGTCACGGGGTGCAGGCCACCATTGGCTTCGCCCCGTCCCGGCAGGGTGACATCGATGCGCTCCGCCTCGAGCCGAGCCTGCATGGCGGCTTGTTCGATCACCTGCTTGCGATGCTCGAGCTCCTGCTGCAATGCCTGCTTGGCCTCGTTGATACGCTCACCGGCAGCCGGTCGCTCTTCGGGTGATAGTTGACCCAGGCCCTTGAGCAAGGCCGTGATCTCGCCTTTCTTGCCCAGAAAACGCACACGCACCTGGTCGAGAGCCTGGGCGTCTTCGGCCGCGGCAATGGCCGCCTTCGCCTCGTTGACCAGGGCAGGGAGATGATCCATCCGTCGAGCTCCGCTTATCGTTCGTTACGCAGCGCCGTCGGTCACGAACGACGCGGCGATGCAGTATAAAAAAACAGGGGAAGAGCAGCTGCTCTTCCCCTGGATAGGTCACATGACTCATCGCCCTCGAAGGGCAAAATGACCTGTTATGCAGCTTTGGCTTTCTCGACGATTGCGGCGAACGTCGCTTTCTCGTGAACGGCCAGATCAGCCAGCACCTTACGGTCGATTTCGATACCGGCCTTCTTCAGACCTGCCACGAAACGGCTGTAGGACATGCCATTGACACGAGCCGCCGCATTGATACGCGTGATCCACAGAGCGCGGAACTGGCGTTTACGCTGGCGGCGGTCACGATAGGCATACTGACCGGCTTTGATAACGGCCTGCTTGGCTACGCGGAAAACACGCGAACGCGCACCATAGTAACCCTTGGCCTGCTTCATGATCTTCTTGTGACGACGACGTGCGACGACACCACGCTTGACGCGAGACATAGTACTCTCCTGACGTTAAAAACTGACGACCAAGTGTTACAGGTTGGGCAGCATGCGGGTAACGAGCTGCTTGTCGGCAGCGTGTACCTGCTTCATCCCGCGCAACTGACGCTTACGCTTGGTAGACTTTTTGGTCAGGATGTGACTACGAAAAGACTGCTTGTGCTTGAAGCCGTTACCAGTCTTCTTGAAGCGCTTGGCAGCGCCACTGTTACTCTTGATTTTCGGCATGGGAAAACTCCACTCCGCTCTTTTTTAGAAAACCCGAGGCCGAAAACGACGAGCGATGACGCTCGTCGTTTCCCGTTCGACTTGCCCGCGGATCACTTCTTCTTGGGCGCAAGAATCATGATCATCTGACGGCCTTCCATCTTGGGGAAGGACTCGACAGCAGCCAGCTCCTCCAGGTCGGCGGCAATCCGTTCCATCAGTCGGCGACCGATGTCCTGGTGTGCCATTTCACGACCACGGAAGCGCAGGGTGACCTTACCCTTGTCGCCACCTTCGAGGAAACGAATCAGGTTTTTCAACTTCACCTGATAATCGCCCTCGTCCGTGCCAGGACGGAATTTCACTTCCTTGACCTGGATCTGTTTGGTTTTCTTCTTCTGAGCAGACTTCTGCTTTTTCTGCTCGAAGAGGAACTTGCCGTAGTCCATGATTTTACAGACGATAGGATCGGCATTGGAAATCTGGACGAGATCCATACCGGCTTCCTCGGCGCGTTCGAGCGCCTCCTGCATGGGAACGACTCCCACCTGTTCACCCTCGGCATCGATAAGGCGAACTTCGTCTGCACGAATACGGTCGTTTATGGGCGCGCGCTTTTCCTGAGGGCGCCCGCGCTGATTATTACGCTTGATCGTTAGATCTCCATCTGGCGATTAACGTTGCTGCTCAGTGCTGACCCGGTTGGTCGGCCTGTTGAAGATGTCCTTTCAGATCATCGACGGACAGGGAACCCAGATCCTCGCCGGATCGAGTACGCACTGCAACGGCACCCGATTCGACTTCCTTATCGCCGACAACCAGCAGATAAGGAATCTTCTGCAGCGTATGCTCGCGAATTTTAAAGCCGATTTTCTCATTCCTCAAGTCCGACTCGACCCGGAAACCCGCTTCACGCAAGCTTTTGGAGAGATTTTCGGCATAATCACGCTGAGCATCCGTGATATTGAGCACTACAGCTTGGACCGGAGAGAGCCATAAAGGCAAGGCCCCGGCGTAATGTTCGATCAGGATGCCGATGAAACGCTCCATCGACCCCACGATCGCCCGATGCAACATCACGGGCGTCTGGCGGGATCCGTCCTCGGCGACGTACTGCGCCCCCAGACGACTGGGCATCATGAAATCGACCTGCATGGTACCGACCTGCCACTCCCGCCCCAGGCAGTCCTTCATGTGATACTCGATCTTGGGCCCGTAGAACGCCCCCTCGCCCGGCAGCTCCTGCCACTGAACATCGCAGTTGCCCAACGCAGCCCTCAGCGCCCCTTCGGCACGATCCCACGTTTCATCGCTGCCGAGGCGCTTGTCAGGCCGCAGCGCGATCTTCACGGCGATGTCCTCGAAACCGAAATCACCGTAAACCTGGAGCGCCTGACGGTGGAACGCCGTCACTTCAGATTCTATCTGCCCTTCGGTACAGAAGACGTGACCGTCATCCTGCGTGAATGCCCGGACCCGCATGATACCGTGTAGCGCGCCAGAAGGCTCGTTGCGATGACAGCCACCGAACTCCCCATAGCGAATCGGTAGCTCGCGGTAGCTGCGCAATCCGGAATTGAAGACCTGGACATGCCCCGGGCAATTCATCGGCTTTAGCGCATATTCACGCTTTTCCGACTCGGTGAAGAACATGTTCTCCGCGTAATTGTCCCAGTGCCCGGATTTTTTCCAGAGCGACACATCCATGATCTGCGGGCACTTGATCTCCTGATACCCGCTGCGCTTGTACACGTCACGCATGTACTGCTCGACAATCTGCCATAGCGTCCAGCCACGGGGATGCCAGAACACCATGCCGGGCGCTTCTTCCTGCATGTGGAAGAAGTCGAATCGCCGTGCTAATTTACGGTGATCACGCTTCTCGGCTTCCTCGAGGCGCAGCAGATATGCCTTGAGGGACTTCTTGTCAGCCCACGCCGTGCCGTAGATTCGCGTCAACATGGGCTTCGACGCATCACCACGCCAGTAGGCTCCAGCCAGCTTGGTCAGCTTGAATGCCTTGAGGTGCCGTGTATTGGGTACGTGAGGCCCGCGGCACATATCGATGTATTCCTGGTGATGGTAGAGACGAATCGCCTCTCCTTCAGGAATACCTTCGACGATCTCGCGCTTGTATGGCTCTTCCCTCGACGCAAATGTCGAGAGCGCCTTTGCCTGATCGACGTACTCGCGAACGACGTCGTACTCCTGGTCGATCAACGATTTCATTCGCGCTTCGATGGCTTCCAGATCTTCCGAAGAAATGGATTCTCCGAAGTCGACGTCGTAGTAGAAGCCATCATCGATGACCGGGCCGATCGCCATCTTGGCGTTCGGGTACAACTGCTTGATCGCGTGTCCCAGCAAATGAGCACAGGAATGGCGAATGATGGCCACCCCTTCCTCATCGCGGGCGGTCAAGATAGCCACTTCGGCGTCATGATCGATGATGTCGGCTGCGTCGACTTCAATGCCGTCTATCTTGCCGGCAACACACGCCTTGGCGAGCCCGGGTCCGATGGACTCGGCCAGTTGCATGACGGTAATAGGCTCTTCAAAGCTTCTCTGACTGCCATCAGGCAGCGTCACAATGGGCATGAAAACATCCTTACGTTCAGTGGTGGTCCACACCAAGGATCACATGAACTCGATTAATAGGCAGGAACATCTCCTTCGCGGCAGGTCTGCATACGGGCAGGCCAGCGGATGCGCATGAGATACGACCTTACGATCTCTATCGGTGATCGTGGGGGAAGTAGACTAGCAGCGAGAAAGGCACTTTGCCATCCATGGGCAGCGACTCGTGGCCGATGGCAAGCAAGTCTAAAAGACGTTCCAAGGCCACAAACAATGAGGGCGCCCGAAGGCGCCCTCATGATCACGTGAACAGCGTGTCGGGATAAAGCTTATTCCCACTCACCCAGTTCGACGCGACGGTTCTGAGCACGGCCTTCAGCGGTATCGTTGCTGGCAACCGGCTGCTCTTCACCGTAACCGATAGTGGTGATGTTATCCGCGGAGAAACCCTTGTTGACCAGGTAGGATTTCACGGAATCGGCACGACGCTGGGACAGTTCCTTATTGTAGGCAGCAGGACCGACGGAGTCGGTGTGGCCTTCAAGACGGATGCGCAGCTGGTCGTTGGTCATCAGCTTCTCGGATACGCCATCTAGGATAGCTTCGGCGTTGGCCGTCAGCTGAGCGGAGTCGAACTCAAAGTTGACGTCACGCAGGACGAGATCTTCCACGCAGCCCAAGGAGTTGACTTCGGCGCCAGCCGGGGTATCCGGGCACTGGTCCTGATAGTCCGGCACGCCGTCACCGTCGGAATCCAGCGGGCAGCCCTGGGCGTTGACTTCAACACCGGCCGGCGTTCCCGGGCACTGGTCCATGTAGTCCGGCACGCCGTCACCGTCGGTGTCGAGCGGGCAGCCAACGGCATCAACCGCTACGCCAGCCGGCGTGTTCGGGCACTGGTCGCGATCGTCGGGCACGCCGTCGCCATCGCTGTCCATGACGTCCGAAGAGTAGTCGGCACACAGCAGCGCGCCGGCAGTCGCGCCAGCAACACCACCAATCGCGGCACCAGTGTCTTCATCGGAATCGCCGCTAGTGGCGTAACCGACACCACCACCGATCAGACCGCCGGCAATGCCGCAGACGAACGGAGACTGATACCAAGCCTGATCGGACGAGCTGCCAGTGGATTCCATACCGGAACTGGCACAGCCAGAAAGACCGACTACCAGAGCAGAACCCAGTAGCAAGCCAGTCGTTGATTTTTTCATGTAAGACTCCTTCTTAACACAGCGCTAGTCGTAACGGGCGTTACCCAGCGGCTTCGAGTATAGAAGCCGAATTCGTCAAGAGAAAGATGTTCCTTCCCCAACGACAAAGAAATCTCTCGGCGACCGCCATGCGCGTCGACTTGAGCAGTGGTCAATGTTCCCATTGTCCCTTTTCTTTGCAGCTCCACAACAGCATTATCGATTCCAGCCCGAGATGCAAACCCGTGTCGGGAAACACTGTTCTTTTTTAGCACCATTTCCAAGATTGGCAAAGGGGATTAGCAAAAACTTCGCGTTCCTGACCCTATCCTTTAGCCAGACAAGCCTTGCCCTTTCTTCCACCCGGCGAACGACACCAGAACCTCTCAGCCCCTTCTCTCTTCTTCAATGAAAGGATGCTCGTGTTACTTCCTGGAGCTGACATGGGCGCTGGAGCTGGCACTGGTGGTCTGGGCCCAATCCAGGCAAAAGGCCTGAAGCTCGATCGCTGCGAGGTGGAGCCTGCCGTCGTGTCGCTGAGCGATCTCCTCACGAACGAGATCCTCGCGGTGGCGTTCGCGCGGCGACAGCTCACGACGCGCCTGGTGCGTATGCAGCGATTCCGCCTCGGACTGCACCTCGCCAAGCACTCGCCACGCATCCCGCTCCACCAGGCGGTTATCGATGATATCGAGCAGCACCTTGCAACGTAACGCCCCTTCCACCATATCCACCTGGCGCTCGACCATGGCCTGCGACAGAGCACTCAAGCTATCGATACAATTTTGATTGGCGCGGGCGATTTCGGCAGCCCGAAACGCTTTTCGCCGCTCGACCTCACGCCACAGGCGCCAGGCATAAGCAGCGAGAGAAACAATAATCAGGATGGCGAGGACGGAAAGCCCCGCCGCAAGAGACAACGACATGAAAGAGAAGCCGCCTTCTGGTGATGTAGAGGATGTATAGATAGCCAGGAGCTGTTGCCATTTCGGCGCAACCCGCAGGGTAACAGCATCCACGGGGCACACCTACTTTCTCGATCTCGACTGGCGTGTTTCTCGACCTCGGGCTGGCGCGGGCTCAGCATGCCCAGAAAGGTCGCCAGGCTCCGTCCAGGGAAGCGCATGCCACGAAGGCCGGGTTCAGCAAGCTGTCCTGAGTGTTGTAGCGCAGCGGTTCCCACGCTTCGCAGTCCACGAGATGACCGCCGGCCCCTTCGACGACGGCTTGGGCCGCGGCGGTATCCCACTCGCTGGTAGGGCCGAACCGGGGGTAGAGATCCGCAAGCCCTTCGGCCACGCGACAACACTTGAGCGAACTTCCCAACTCCTCGACTTCGACATCGGGCAGTGACTCGATCAGGCGACGGGTGCTCGCGCCGCGATGAAAACGGCTGACCACCAGACGCAACGGCAGGGAATCGCGAACCTGCAAGGTTTGCCAGGGCTCATCGACACCAGCCTGATACC
Organism: Salinicola sp. NYA28a; assembly: GCF_976982775.1. Next base: position 1,962,110 of record NZ_OZ334582.1, on the reverse strand, counting down.
AGGCTCCCCGAGCCGGCTCACCGATCCAGACCTCGCCAGTACGGGGCTTCTCGACGACGCCCAGCACGGGTTGGTTCCGGTCGATCAATGCCACATTGACGGTGTATTGATCGGAACCCCGAATGAATTCTTTGGTGCCGTCCAGCGGATCGACCAACCAGTAAGTGGACCAGTTCCGGCGCTCCGACCAGGGAATCGAGGCCGACTCCTCGGACAGAATTGGCCAATCGCGACAGCCGATCGATGGCAAACCCTGAACGATGACCTGATGAGCCGCCAGGTCAGCAGCCGTTACCGGGCTGTCATCCGCCTTGCGCTGGGTATCGAAGGCGTCTCGTCCGATCGCCTCGATCGCTGCCCCGGCTTCACGGGACAGCGACACGAGAGGCGCGATGAGTGAATGCAGAGATGTCGTCATGGACCTGCTCTTTACTGGGAAATTCAATGGCGAATTCGATAAACAAGCCGTCGCGCATGAGCGCGTTCAGAGGGCAAGTATCCCGCCCATGGCCCCATATTAGACCAAAGGCTAAGTCGCGGTCCTCTCAGGACGCTCTACGTCTTAAGTAGAATAGAAAGGGTTCAAGCCTCTCGAAAAAGGACGTCACGTGACGGACACCGCAGATCAAGCGCCAAGCGCACCCTCGATAGCCGCTCGAATCGGCCTCATTCTCGGCCCCATCTGGGTCATCGTGACGCAAGTCATGCCAGCACCCGCCGGCATGGAACCCGCTGCCTGGCACTGCGTCGGGCTCGCCCTGCTACTGGCGACTTGGTGGGCCACCGAGGCCATTCCGATCCCGGCCACCTCGCTACTCCCCATCCCGCTGGCGCCCGCCCTCGGCATTGCCGACCTCAAAAGCACCGCCGCCAGTTATGCCAATCCGACGATCTTCCTGTTCCTGGGCGGCTTTTTACTGGGCATCGCCATGCAACGCTGGAATCTGCATCGGCGAATTGCGCTGCGCATTCTGAACGTCGTCGGCCAGAAACCCAAGCAACAGATCGCCGGCTTCATGCTGGCAACCGGCTTCATCAGCATGTGGGTCTCCAACACCGCCACTGCCATCATGATGCTGCCCATCGGCATGTCGGTGGTTTCCCTCTTCGCCAATGCCGATTCCGGCGAGGTAAAGCGCTATGCCACCGCACTGCTGCTGGCCATCGCCTACTCGGCCAGTATCGGCGGTATCGCCACGCTCATCGGCACGCCTCCCAATGCCATTCTCGCGGGCTATCTCTCCAGCGAACAGAACATCGAGCTGGGCTTTGCGCAGTGGATGGTCGTCGGCCTGCCGGTGAGCATTGCGATGATGGTCGTGGCCTGGTGGTGGCTGACGCGCGGCGGCTTCAAGCTCCAGCTCGACGACGGTAGCGGCAACGTCATCGGCGATGAGCTTGCCAAGCTTGGCAAGCTGAGCCCGGCGGAAGCACGAGTCGGAATCGTCTTCCTGCTCGCCGCCCTGGCCTGGGTAACGCGGCCTCTTCTGAACGACTGGGGCATCGAGTGGCTGTCCGACACCTCGATCGCGCTGCTCGCGGGTGTCGCGCTCTTTCTGATTCCCAGCGGCAACGAGCGGTATCGCCCGCTGCTGCTGTGGGAAGATGCCAAAGACCTGCCCTGGGGCATCCTGCTGCTGTTCGGCGGCGGCCTGGCCCTGGCCAGCACCATCAGCGGCTCCGGCCTCGCGGACTGGATCGCCAATCAGCTCAATGTTTTCGGCACGTTGCCGCTCATCCTGCTGATCGGCGCCATCGTCCTGGTCATCATCTTCCTCACCGAACTGACCTCGAACACGGCGACCGCAGCGGCGTTCCTGCCGCTACTTGGCGCATTGGCCATGTCACTCGGCGTCGACCCGTTGCTGATTACCGTACCGGCCGCGATTGCTGCCAGCTGCGCCTTCATGATGCCGGTGGCCACGCCGCCCAACGCCATCGTCTTCGCGACGGGCCACATGAAGATTCAGTCGATGATTCGCGCCGGCTTCTTCCTCAATCTCACCGGCACGATCCTGGTCACGCTGATCTGTCTGGGATTGATCGAGTTGCTGTGGCTATAACAGCCTGGCCGGATCGATAGCCCCGCTGGCGTCGGGATAACACTCTCACGCCAGCGGCATCGGTAGGCCTTCGCAAGCGATTGAAAAAAAAGCCTTAAGAAGCGCTTTTCATTTATCGAACTGCAAGGTAGTATACGCAGCGTTTCACAGGGACTGTCACTGACAGACCAGTGGGAACCGGAGCGTGGCGCAGCTTGGTAGCGCGCTGCAATGGGGTTGCAGAGGTCGCAGGTTCGAATCCTGTCGCTCCGACCAGACATGAGAATGGCCATCGGATTTTGTCCGATGGCCATTTTTTTATGTCCGTACATGCCGTCTGGACCTGCTCGGCGTCTGCATGGCAAGTCTCGTCTCCTGCTGGTGGTACAATGCCTCGAAATCTAGACCAAAGTCTAAGGTGACGAGATGTCATTGATTATCGGAATGAGCATTCTGCTCGGCTGTCAGTTTCTGGGAGAAGTCATCAGCCGCGCTTTCACCCTTCCCGTTCCCGGGCCGGTCCTGGGCATGCTGATTCTGCTGATCGGCTTGATGATCCGAGGCAGTGTGCCGGGAAGCCTCCGGACCATGGGCGAAGGCCTGCTCAAATACCTGACGCTGCTGTTCGTGCCCGCCGGCGTAGGGCTCATCCAGCATTTCGGCCTGATCAGTCGAGAAATCTGGATCCTGGTCGTCACGCTGATCGTATCGACGTCGGTAACGATTCTGGTGACCAGCCAGACCTTGCAGCGCCTCGCTCGAAAAAGGACACCTGCCAAGGAGCATGACGCATGAACGGCCTTGGTCTCGAGCAGGTATGGGTCTACCTTTCCGCCAGCCCGCTTCTGCATCTGCTGGCGACCTTGCTGGCCTTCATCGTCGCCACCAGAATCAACCGCTGGGCGGGCGGAACGCCACTTCTTCATCCCGTCATCGTCGCCATTGCGCTGCTGATCGGCTTTTTGCTGGTGACCGGCACGGACTACCCCACCTATTTCGCCGGCGCCCAGTTCCTGCACTTTCTGCTGGGGCCAGCCACGGTCGCGCTGGCCATTCCGCTCTACGATCACCGCGAACGCGTGCGCCGCATGTTGTGGCCCATCGCCATCGGCACGATGGCCGGCATCGCCACCGCGGTCGTTTCCGCCGTCGGCATCGCCATGATCCTCGGCGCCGACACCGAGACGGTGCTCTCGCTGGCACCGAAATCGGTGACTTCGCCCATCGCCATGGGCATCGCCGAAAAGCTCGGCGGCATCCCTTCGCTGACCGCGGGCCTGGTGCTGTTGACCGGCGTCGTGGGCTGCATCGTCGGCCCCTGGATATTCCGGTTGACCCGGATTACCGACCCGACCGTTCAGGGATACTCGATGGGGTTGGCGGCACATGGCTTCGGCACTGCCTACTGCTTTGCCTCCGTCGGCGCCGTGGCCGGCGCCTTTTCCGGGCTGGCGATGGGGCTTTCGGGGCTGGTCACGGCATTCGTGCTGCCTCCCATCGTCCATCTCTTCGGGCTGTGAAATTGCCGGTCACCGCCCCGAAGCGAGCGGTGACCGGGCCGTCGAGCCGATATCTTGCTGCAGATTCCAGAAGCCTCAAACAACCGCTGGCGCTTTGAAAAACGCCAACGAGCCGACATGCCTACTGAACCATCCGGCGCAGCGCGTCGTCGTCTCCCAGCAGGTGGGCGTACATCTGGTGCAGATCGAGACCACGTGCCGAGAGCAGATCTTCGGCAATTTCGCGTGCGACACCACGCCCGCCTTGCGCCTTCGTCACATGATCGGCCGCCTCGATGACCAGCGAGTGTGCGTCGGCCGGCGCGTAGGCCGTGGCGACTTCCCGCATCACCGGGATATCGATGATATCGTCTCCCGCAAAGGCGATGCGATCCGCGGCGATGCCCTCCTCCTCGGCAATCTGGCGGATGGCCTCGAGCTTGTGGCTGAAGCCGATCTTGATCACGTCCATGCCGAGCTGCGTGGCTCGCGTGATCAAGGGCTGGCTCGATTTGGCCGAGAGCACGCCGCTCCTGATCCCATGCTGGCGCAACAGGCCAACCGCGACGCCGTCGCGAACGTTGAACGGTTTCAGCGCTTCTCCTTCCGGGCCGATCAACAGCGTGCCGTCGGTCAGCACGCCATCGACATCGAACAGCACCAGCTCGATCTGGGCGCGACGATCCGGGCGCGCCATCGTTTGATCCCGAGATGCCATCAGTCGATCTCGATCCGGGGCAGGCTCTTGACCAGGTCGTCGACCGCCTTGATCTGGGCCAGGAAGGGTTCGAGCTTGTCCAGCGGCAGCGCGCTGGGGCCATCGCAACGCGCGTTGTCGGGATCGGGATGCGCCTCGAGAAAGAGCCCGGCAAGGCCGACCGCCATCCCCGAACGCGCCAGCTCCAGCACCTGGCGACGGCGACCACCGGAGGCCGCGCTGGTCGGATCACGACGCTGCAGGCTGTGCGTGACATCGAAGATCACCGGCGCGTTGCCGCTGACGTCCATCATTTCACGGAAGCCCAGCATGTCGACGACGAGGTTGTCGTAGCCGAAGCAACTGCCGCGCTCGCACAGGATGACCTGCTCGTTACCCGCTTCGGCACATTTGTCGACGATGTTCTTGACCTGGCCCGGGCTCAGGAACTGCGGCTTCTTGATGTTGATCGGCTTGCCCGTCTTCGCCATGGCGACGACCAGATCGGTCTGACGGGCCAGGAACGCCGGCAACTGGATCACATCCGCCACTTCGGCCACGGCTTGCGCCTGGTGGACTTCATGCATGTCAGTGATGACCGGCACGCCGAACTTGTGCTTGACCGCTTCGAAGATCTTCAATCCCTCGTCGAGCCCGACCCCACGGAAGGAGTGGATCGACGAACGATTGGCCTTGTCGAAGGAAGCCTTGAACACGAAGGGAATGCCGAGCTTCTGCGTCACCTCGACATAGGCCTCGCACGCCTCGAGCGTACTGTCCAGATCCTCCAGCACGTTGACGCCGCCAAACAGGGTAAAGGGCGCGTCGTTGGTGACTGCCAGCCCGCCGACCGATACGGATTTCATCAAGCCTCCTCACTATCCATGAAATGCGATCCTGCACGAGCCGACAGCTTAGCGAAATTCGCCTCGCGGGAGGGAGTATCCTGACGGTAATCTTTACCTTTCGCTGATGCACCGCCCTATTGATGCGCCACCCTATTGATGCACCGCCCTATTGATGCACCGCCCTATTGATGCACCGCCCTATGGCCGATCTTCGCACCGGCGTTCGCCGCTATGTTCGGCACGGGCATTCAGTGCCGGATCCGGCCAGTCGCCCCATGGCCGCGCACTATAATAAGCCCGATACGAATGAGCCCAAGACGAATGGGCTCGAGAAGACGAATGAGCTCGCGACGACGACCAGGACGCATGCCATGCTCGACCCTCAGCAATGCCGAAGCGCGCGGCTAGCGCGCGATGCCCGTTTCGACGGCCGCTTCTTCATCGCCGTCAGCACCACCGGCATCTTCTGTCGCCCCGTCTGCCCGGCGACGCTCCCGCAGGAACGGCACGTGCGCTACTTCGAGTCGGCGGTCGCCGCCGCCAACGCCGGCTTTCGCCCCTGCCTGCGCTGCCGGCCGGACAGCGCGCCGGATTCGCCCGCCTGGATGGGTTCCCGAACCACGCTGACCCGAGCGATCCAACTGATCGACAGCGGCGCCCTCCAGGACGGCAACGTCGCACGGCTTTGCGAGAGGCTGGGCATTGGCGAGCGCTACCTGCGCCAGCTGTTCCAGCGCCGCTTCGGCGTATCCCCCAAGGCCTACGCGCTCTACCGCCAGTGCCTGTTCGCCAAGAAGCTGCTTCACGAAACCACGCTGCCGGTGGTCGATGTCGCCCATGCCAGCGGATTTTCGAGCCTGCGCCGCTTCAACGACGCCTTCAAACGCCAGATGGCGCTGACGCCCACCGAGATCCGCCGCCGCCAAAGCCGAAAAAGCGCCGCGTTGACGCTCAAGCTGGCCTACCGCCCGCCTTACCAGTGGGAACGGCTACGCCATTTTCATGCGCTTCATGCCATCGAGGGCCTCGAATGGGTGAGCGAAGACACATTGGGCCGCACGATCCGCCATGGCACGACGACGGGACACTTCGAAGCCCGCCACGACGCCAGGCGCCATCAGTTCGACGTCACCCTGGTGTTGAGCGAACTGGGCGATCTCCATGCGATCGTTCGTCGGATTCGGAGAATGCTGGATCTGGACGCCGACACGCAGACCATCGAGGCCCATCTGCGCCAATCCGTTCCAGCGCTTCCACTGGCAGAAGGATTGCGCTTGCCGGGATCATGGGACGTCTTCGAGGCAGGTATCCGCGCGGTACTCGGCCAGCAGGTGTCGATGGCCGCCGCCAACCGGTTGATCCAGCAGCTCGTCGACCGGCTCGGTGAAAGCGATGAGGAGGGCCGCCGTCGTTTCCCCACCGCAGAAGCCATCGCCGCCAGCGAGCTGGGTTTTCTGAAGCTCCCCGGTAGCCGCCGGGACACCGTGCGCCGCCTGGCTGTCGCCTACGCCGGCAGCGAGATCGACGACGATCCCCAGCAGTGGCGCTCGCTCAAGGGAATCGGCCCCTGGACAGCCAACGTCGCCGACTTTCGCGGCAACGGAAACCCGGATATCTGGCTGGATGGCGATGTCGGCGTGCGCCGTGCGCTCGCGGCCCTGACGACACCGCTGGATCTCGCCGCCGCCTCGCCCTGGCGCAGCTATCTCACGCTACAACTGTGGAATCGAGTGATATGAACACCTTCTCGCCATTGAGTGATTCGCGCCTGCCGCTGCGTCACGACGACTACGTCCAGATCTATCGGCCGCCCGAGACAGTCCCGCTCGGCCCCATCGAGATACGGGCGACCGATCACGGCCTCACCTGGCTCGCCTTTTCGAGCAGCCCGAACGTGGTCGAGCGCGGCAATGCCCTCACGGCGCGCTGCGCCAGCCAGCTGGAGCGTTATTTCCTGGGCGAGCTGACGACGTTCGACCTGCCTCTGGCACCACGCGGTACCGATTTCCAGCTGAGCGTGTGGCAAGCCCTGCAGAGCGTTCCCTACGGCCAGACGTGCAGCTATCGGGAAATCGCCGTCGCCATCGGCGCGCCACGCGCGGTGAGGGCCGTCGGCGCGGCGAACGGGCGCAACCCGCTATGTCTTGTCGTGCCCTGCCACCGTGTCATCGGCGCCAACGGCAAGCTGACCGGCTACGCTGGCGGGCTCGATCGCAAGCGCTGGCTTCTGCAGCACGAGCGGGCCCTCATCGGCGAAGACCAGCAGCCGGAGCAGCTCACCCTCGGTGCGACATAATCACACACCCCGCCAGCGACAATTGGCGGCCAAACCCTCAACAGGTAGAGTCGCGGCCTGACGACGTCGTCCTGGAACGGATATGACCTCTTTCTGGCACCGCTGGTATCGCCCGCTGACCGTGCTCGCGCTGTTCGCCATGCTGCTGGCGTTCACGGGGCCGCTGATCAGCCAGATGCAGCGGCTGATGGAAATGCCGGTCGGCACCATGGCGGAAATGCCCCGTCATGGCGACGCCGAACCTCACGCCCACGGCCAGCCGCGGGCGGTGGACGATGCCCATCTCCTCCACCATTTCGACATGGCCGCGTGTGGCTACTGCGAACTCTTCCTGCACGTGCCGGGGCTCGCGCTTCCGCAAGTGCTGCCGCCGTCGACGCCACCGCCAGCAACCTTCCATCCGCCCGTCGTCGTGGTCTTGCCCTCCACCACACCGGTCTATCCCCGCTACGCCTCCCGCGCGCCGCCCCGCGCCTGAAGTCCTTTCCGTCTCCTGTCGCCGCCACTGCCGCCTCCCGGGGCTGCATTGCCGGCGTCGTACGTGCTCCTGGCCTTCGGCCGGGACTCACGCTGAAAATCATTCAGGTTCGGAGTTCATCCATGGATACCGTCTCGTCGGCGACCGGCCGCCGCCTGCCTCCCTCGTGGGTGGCATTGATCACTCGCCTTCATTTTTACGTCGGCCTGTTCGTCGGCCCTTTCCTGCTCGTGGCTGCGCTTTCCGGCATTGCCTATGCGCTGACGCCGCAGCTCGAAAACTGGCTCTATCAAGACGCCCTGACCACCCAGAGTCGCGGCGAATCCCAACCGCTGTCACGCCAGATCGAAGCCGCCCAGCATGTCGCTGGCATCGCTGCCGCACCCGCCGCCGTTCGTCCTGCGCCAGAGCCGGGAACGACCACTCGAGTGTTGTTCGGTGGCGAAGCATTCGGCCCCTCCGAACACCGGGCGCTGTTCGTCGACCCGGTCACACTGGAGATTCGCGGCGACATGCCGGTCTACGGCACCAGCGGCATACTACCGCTACGCACCGCCATCGATCAGTTCCACCGCAGCCTGCTGCTGGGGGATATCGGCCGACTCTACAGTGAACTGGCGGCGTCCTGGCTATGGATCGCCGCACTCAGCGGCGCCTTCCTGTGGTGGCGCCAGCGCCGAATCACACGGCGGGCAGCAGGCCGGCAACGATTGCGCCGGCGTCATGCCACGCTGGGCATCGTGGCGCTGATCGGTCTGCTGTTCTTCTCGGCAACGGGGCTGACCTGGTCGCAGTGGGCCGGCGGCAACATCGCTCAGCTGCGTCATGCCTGGGACTGGGGGACACCCCGCTGTCTCCACCGATCTTGCAGCCTCGCATTCCGGCTCGGAGCGGGACGCCGATCCGCATGCGGCGCATCATGCCACTGCCGGACACGCCGGGATGAACATGGCACAGCCCTCGCCGCTGTCGCCTGGCGACTTCGATCACGCCTTGAACGCGGCAAGAGCCGCCGGCATCGACGCCGACAGCGTCGAAATCGTGCCGCCGCCCTCACCGCGACAGGCCTGGACCATTCGTGAAGTGGCCAGGGAATGGCCGACCCAGGTCGATCAGGTGGCGCTCGATCCGCAAACGTTTGCCGTCACCGATCGGGCCGATTTCGACGACTATCCGCTGGCGGCCAAGCTGACCCGCTGGGGCATCGATCTGCACATGGGCATACTGTTCGGGCTGCCCAACCAGCTGGTCCTGGTCGCCTTCGCCACGGGCCTCGCGACATTGGTGTGCTGGGGCTACCTGATGTGGTGGCAACGCCGCCCGTCTCTTGCCGGCGTTGCCCCCACCAGCGCCAACGCGCCGCAAGCTTTCACGGCGATCTATCGAGGCCTCGGCACGCGAGCGAAGCTGACGATTGGCGTTGTCGCCGTCGCACTGGGGTACGCGCTGCCGGTCATGGGCGCCAGCCTTGCCGCGTTCGTGGTGGTCGACTGGCTACGCTGGCGGTTCGCGCGCCCCGCCACGATCGTGACGTCGACCTGACGGCCGGATGGGGTCACGATGGCTGAGAGCGTGGCTATCCTGTGCTACAACCTTCGGCTCACGCCAGAAAGGCCGCTTCGCATGCCAGGTATATCGCCATGACCCGTACGCACCACCCCACGCCACGCTTTCAGATTCGCCTGGTCGCCGACAAGGAGATCGTGATCGGCCCCGGCAAGATCGACCTGCTGGAAGCGATCGAGCGACACGGCTCGATCGCGGCGGCGTGCCGCGAGATGCACCTGAGCTACAAGAAGGCCTGGCAACTGCTCGATACCATGAACCGCCACCTGGCGGCGCCGGTGGTCAATACCGCCACCGGCGGCACCCAGCGCGGTGGCGCCACGCTGACCGACCTGGGCCGAGAGATCATCTGCCACTACCGCCAGCTGACCGCGGACCTGACGGAACATGCCAGCGGCCGAGCCCTGCTGGACAGCCTCGCTACCCGCTACCAGGCCGAGCCGCCTCCGCTTGCCGAGTCGAAGCCGGATTCGAACTCAGAACCCGATTGAGCGCCGTGCCGCCCGATTTTTCCTCGACCGTCGCGACACCGACAGCTATAGTGATTTCCCGTTATTTCCATTCATACATAGCGAAAAACGTGAGCGAGAAAATCGTGACTTCATCGGTCCGCAAAACGTCCTTCTGCTTTCTGGCGCTGGTGCTCTCAATGCCGCTTGCCGCTCATGCCGACAACGAGCCGGTTCAGGTCTACGCCGCCGCATCGATGACCGATGCCATGGACGAGGCGATCCGATCCTACGAATCCGATCACGACGTCGACATCGTCCCGATCTACGCCTCGTCTTCGACGCTCGCGCGCCAGATTGCCAATGGCGCGCCCGCCGATATCTACGTCTCCGCCAACGAACAGTGGATGGACTGGCTCGAGAAGCAGAACGTGCCGGTCGGCGAGCGCGTGGATCTGCTGCGCAACCGGCTGGTGCTGATCGCCCCCGCCGCCAGCGACATCGCGGATTTCACGCCGGGCGGTAATATCACCATCGCCTCACGCCTCGGCGACGGCGAGCGGCTGTCGGTGGGCGACACCAGCCACGTACCAGCCGGCCTCTATGCCAAACAGGCACTGCAAGCGATCGGTGAATGGGACGCCCTCGAGCCGCGACTGGCCAACGGCGACAACGTGCGCGCCGCGATGGCGCTGGTCGAACGCGACGAAGCGCCACTCGGAATCGTCTACGAAACCGATGCCAAGGCCAGCGACCGGGTCAGAGCAATAGGTGTTTTCCCCGCCGACAGTCACGACCCCATCACCTATCCGCTCGCCGTGGTGAATCCGGCACCGAGCGACGCGACCGACGCGTTCCGTCAATGGCTGGCCGGCGATGACGCGCTGGCGATCTTCTCCCGCTACGGCTTTACGCCCGTCGACGCCAACTGAGACCCGAGGCCTGGATGCTATTTGGGGCGATGGCGCTCTCCGACGCCGAATGGCAGGCGATCGTGCTCAGCCTGAAGATCGCCGGCAGCGCTGTCGGCTGGATCCTGATCCCCGGCATCGCCGTCGCCTGGCTGCTGGCGCGTCACGAATTTCGCGGCAAGGCGCTGCTCGACGGCCTGCTGCATCTGCCGCTGGTTCTGCCACCGGTCGTGGTGGGCTATCTGCTGCTGCTCTCGCTGGGGCGCAACGGCTGGCTGGGCCAGTGGCTGTATCAGGGATTCGGCTTCTCGCTCCCTTTCACCTGGCAAGGCGCCGCCGTCGCTGGTGGCGTGATGGCGTTTCCACTGCTGGTCCGCACGGTCAGGCTCTCGCTCGAGGCCGTCGATCCCAAGCTGGAAGCCGCCGCAGGTACGCTGGGCGCCAATCGATGGCGAGTGCTGTTCACGATCACGCTGCCGCTGGCAATACCGGGGTTGCTGACCGGCACGGTACTGGCGTTCGCCCGCGCGCTCTCGGAATTCGGCGCCACCATCACCTTTGCCTCGAACATCCCGGGCGAAACCCGCACCCTGCCGCTGGCGCTCTACACCCTGATCCAGACGCCGGGCAAGGAAGCCGCTGCCGCCAGACTCTGCGTGCTGTCGATCGTGATCGCCATGCTTTCGCTGATCGCGTCGGAATGGTTGGCCCGCCGTGCCAGGCTGCGCCTCGAGGAGCGTGACCGATGAGCAGCGCCGATGCCCTGGAATGCCACGTGCAGAAGCGCCTGGGCGGCTTCAGCCTCGATATCTCGCTTTCGGTGCCGGCCAGCGGCGTGACGGCCCTGTTCGGCCAGTCGGGCAGCGGCAAGACCAGCCTGCTGAGGCTGATTGCCGGCCTCGATCGCCCCGATGCCGGTCGCGTCCGGCTCGGCGAGCGCACTTTGACCGACGTCGCGAACCGGACTCACGTGCCGATCCACAAGCGTCAACTGGGCGTCGTGTTTCAGGAGGCGCGGCTGTTTCCGCACTACCGCGTCCGCGGCAATCTCACCTATGGCATGCCGTCGAGCGCTCGCCCGCGCTTCGATGATCTGGTGTCGCTACTGGGCATCGAGCCTCTCCTGGAACGCCTGCCGGGCACGCTTTCCGGTGGCGAAGCGCGGCGCGTCGCTATCGGCAGAGCGCTGCTGACCCAGCCTCGCCTGCTATTGATGGACGAGCCGCTGACCGGGCTGGATGGCGAGCGCAAGCAGGAGCTATTGCGCTATCTCGTCCGCCTGACCCGGGAAATCGACATCCCGGTGGTCTACGTCAGTCACGATACCGCGGAGATTTCGGCGATAGCCGATCACCTGGCGCTCATCGAGCAGGGGCGCCTGACGGCGCATGGTCAGTTGGACGAATTGATGATGCGGCTGGACCTGACCGACCGTCTGGGCGGCTTCGACGCCGCCACACGCCTCAGCGCCCGGGTGATCGACCATGACAGCCGCTATTCGCTGACGCGAGTCGCCCTCGACGATGGCCAGACGCTGCGCATTCCCGCGCTCGAACAGCCGCCCGGCACGCCGATACGTCTGCGCGTCGGCGTGCGCGACGTGGCGCTTGCCCATGCCATGCCCGAGGGGACGAGTTATCGCAACGGTCTCAGTGCCGTGATCGAGGCGATCGAACCATCGCCCCAGGCGCCAAGTGCCAGCGAGGTGCGGCTGCGTGTGGGCCGGCAGCGGCTACGCGCCCGGCTCACCCGCCAGGCTTGTGACGAAATGCAACTAAAAGCGGGAATGATCGTCATCGGGCTCATCCGGAGCGTCGCGTTCGATTCGCGATTCCAGTCTGGAAACAAGGGCTTGTAGAAAACTCGAAAAAGACTGGCGAGCGGATCGGAAATCGAACGTATTTCTTTGTAACTTAATGTTTTACTTATAATTTCCTATTCGCTTTATGAATAGAACCTCGTATAAACTGCCGATGGCAGGATGCCGCTGCAGCAAGGAAGCACCTTCAAGGACGATGTGAATTCGCACGGAGTGCGATTAGGGACAGCATCCAGGGATCGACCGCAGTGCAACAGGACGTTGCCGGCCCTCAAGGTTGAGACTCGACAGGAAGTTGAGCGCGAATGGACTCGCTTCCGATTTCGGGTCGAATGGTGATCTACCCATCCAGCGATCCACCCATTCACCTTGCATCGATTTCGCTTTCACCGGTTTCGCTCTGGCTCTCTCTTGCTTTCCCGCTCTTCCTGATTCCCGCACCGATCACGGGGTCGATGCATCACGCTGGCGCACGCCGCAGCCTTTCAAGATGACCTGACACAGGAAGTCGCTGGCCGAGCGGAAATCCTCGGCATCGAGCGCTTTGCGTTGAGTGATGCCGACGATCTGCGTTTCGAAGTCGGCGTAGTGCTGCGTCGCCGACCAGATCAGAAAAATCAGCCACACCGGGTCCACCGGGTCCATCAACCCTCGCTCCGCCCACTCGCGGAAAACCTGGGTGCGGGATTCCACCCATTCCCGCATGTCACCGAAGAGCGATTCCTTCAGGAACGGCGCCCCCTGCAATATCTCGCTGGCGAACAGTCGCGAGCTCTGCGGATGGGTCTGGCTCAGGCGCATCTTGCTGCGAATGAAAGCCTCCAGCACCTCCGCCGGATCATCGTCGGCGCTGATATCGCTCAGCATCTCGTTCCAGCGCCACATCGTGCGCTCCAGCAGCGTGATGTAGAGCCGCCGCTTGCTACCGACGTAATAAAGAACGTTCGACTTCGGAAGTCCGGCCGCCGCCGCGATCGCCTGAATGCTCGCACCACGGTAGCCATGCCGAGCGAATACGCTCTCCGCAGCATCGAAAATGCGCTGCTCGTTGCGCTCCCGAACCGTGGCTTCGGGAAGATTGTGATTGCCCACCTGGGCTCCTTAGGGTCTGTTGACGTTTCAGCGTGAACCGCGTTGCTGCGTATTCGTCGTTCATTGGAAATGACCACGAAAACGCCTGGATGGAGACCCACGGCCTCCGGGTCATTTCCTCGCCACAAGATAACCGACGCCGATGCTATGCTGAATCCAGACGATTGTCTGCCGATGGCGCACTCGCCTGGCCGTGAAAAGAGAGCTTGCCATGAGCGGCATAATCAAAGAGGCTGACAAAAGCTGACCGATCGGTCAGGATTCCCCTGCAAGGTCGCCGGCCTTCGTCCCGGCGTCGAATGGCGACCCGTACAATGACAACGGCAGATCTCCGATGATCGAATTCTTTCTCAATGGCCAACGCCAACGCGTGGCCGCCGCGCCCGACACGAGCGTGCTCGAACTGCTGCGCGGACCGCTTTCTCACTGCGGCACCAAGGAAGGTTGCGCTTCCGGCGACTGCGGCGCCTGCACCGTCGCCATCGCCTCCCCGGAAGATGACCGGCAGCCGCTCGCTTACCGCACCGTCAACGCCTGCATCACGCCTGCGCACCAGCTTCAGGGCGCGCACCTGGTCACCGTCGAAGGGCTCGCTCGCGGTGACGCCCTGCATCCCTCGCAGGCGTCGATGGTGGCTTGTCATGGCAGCCAATGCGGATTCTGTACCCCCGGTATCGTCATGTCGCTGTTCACGCTGCACGAACAGCAGCGCGCCACACCGGCACCACGGAAACCGCTGGACGACCATCGTCTGGAAGCGGCCCTGGGCGGCAACCTGTGCCGCTGCACCGGCTACCGGCCCATTCGGGACGCCGCCCTGAGCATGGGCGAGCGCGCCGACACTCGCCCGCCCTGGGCCGATGATCCCGAGCTCGAACGCGAGATCCGCAATCTGGCGCCGTTAGTGGGCAGCAAGAATCAGAACAGCGAGAGCCAGGAACGTTATCTCACCCCGTCAACGCTGGCCGACCTGATAGACACGATGCAGCGCCACCCTGACGCCCGGCTGGTGGCTGGCGCCACCGATCTCTGGCTCGAGGTCACTCAGCGGCTCGAGCATTTCGAGACGCTGATCGACCTGCGCCAGGTGCGGGAACTGCGTCAGATCGAGGAAACCGCCGACGGCTGGTGGATCGGCGCGGCGGTCACCTACCGGGAGTGGGAACCGCTGCTGGCCGAACACTATCCGGCGTTCGCGCATCTGCTGACCCGGCTGGGCTCGGCCCAGATCCGCAACCGAGGCACCGTGGGCGGCAATATCGCCAACGCCTCGCCGATCGGCGATACCCCGCCCGTGCTGCTGACGCTGGATGCCAGGCTGCGGCTGGCCGGCCCCGAAGGCGTGCGCGAATTGCCGCTTTCATCGTTCTTCCTGGATTACAAGAAGACCGCGCTCGAACCGCGCGAATGCGTCGCCGCTATTTATCTACCCAAGCCGCAGGCCGATCTCGAACAGCGCGTCTGGAAGCTTTCCAAGCGGCGTGAAGACGATATCTCGACGCTGCTGGGGGCGTTCCGCTGGCGACGGGAAGACGGGGTTCTGGCCGACGTGCGTGTCGCCTACGGCGGCATGGCGGCGATACCGCTGAGAGTGACTGCCGTCGAGGCCGCGCTGGAAGGCAAAAAGCCCGACGCAGAGACCTTCGATGCCGCCAGACAGGCACTGCGCGAGTCGCTTACGCCGATGAGCGACGCCCGCGGCTCCCGCGACTATCGCCTGACCGCCGCCGCCAATCTGCTGGAACGCTGGCGGCTGACGCTCGCCAATACCGATTCGACCACGCCCACGCAGGAGGTCGCTCTCGATGCGTACGCTCACTAAGCGGGTCTTCAATGCTTCGCGTGCCGCGGATTTGCAAACCATGGATTCGCGCGCCACGGCCGGAGCGGACCAGCCGCAGCAAGCGCCCATGACCGAACCCTCGCTGGCGCCTCGGATCGAATCCGAATCGACGGGCACTGACGGAGAGATCGGCCGCCTCGAAGGCGACGAGCCGGTGGCGCGCGACACCCTCGCACCGCGCCCGAAGCGACGTGATGTCAACCACGCCCAGGCCCACGAAAGCGGCATCAAGCACGTCACCGGACGCGCCCGATACATCGACGACCTGCCGGCGCCGCACGGCACACTGCACGCCATGGTGGGCCTCAGCGACGTGGCCCACGGCCGGGTGACGCGGCTCGATCTCGGCGCGGTGCGGGAAATGCCCGGCGTCATCGACGTCATCACCGCGCAGCATATCCCTGGGCATCGCGATATCGGCCCGGTCTTCCCCGGCGACTCCATGTTCGCCGACGAGGAGGTGAGCTACGTCGGCCAGCCGCTGTTCGCCGTTGCCGCCACCAGCTATCTCGAGGCGCGCCGCGCCGTGAAGGCCGCGGTCGTGGAGATCGAGCCGCTGCCGCCCCGGTTCGATCCGGTTGCCGCCGCCGATGCCGGCGAGTTCGTGCGCCCGACGCACGTGCAGATGAGCGGCGACTGGCAGCAGGCGCTGGAGCGCGCGCCCCATGTGCTCGAGGCGGAGCAGTTCGTCGGCGGCCAGGAGCATTTCTACCTCGAAGGCCAGGCCTGTCTGATCGTGCCCGGCGAGGACGAAGGCGTCACGGTCTACACCTCCAACCAGCATCCCAGCGAGACCCAGAAGCTGGTCGCCGAGGTGCTCGATATTCCGTTTCATGCCGTGACGGTGGAGAACCGGCGCATGGGCGGCGGCTTCGGCGGCAAGGAGACCCAGGCCGCACCGTGGGCCTGCATGGCGGCACTGCTGGCACGCCGCACCGGTCGGGCGATCCGCCTGCGCCTGCCGCGCGCCGACGACACTCGCGCCACCGGCAAGCGCCACCCGTTTCACAACCGCTATCGGCTGGGATTCGACGACGACGGCGTGATCATCGGCGGCGACATGACGCTGATCGGCGATTGCGGCCACTCGCCGGATCTCTCCGAAGCGGTGGTCGACCGCGCCATGTTCCATGCCGACAACGCCTACTCGCTGGGTGCCGCGCGGGTGACCGGCCATCGCGCCCGCACCCATACGGCCTCGAACACCGCGTTTCGGGGCTTCGGCGGCCCGCAAGGCATGATGATCGTCGAGCGGGCGATGGACGATATCGCCCGCCATGTCGGCGAAGACCCGTTGACCGTGCGCAAGCGCAACCTCTATCGCAGCGGTCGCGACACCACCCACTACGGCCAGCACGTCGACCAGCATCCGCTGATGGTGGAAATCATCGAGCGGCTGGAGCGCAGCAGCGACTACTGGCAGCGGCGGGAGGAAATTCTTGCCTTCAATCGCCACAGCGCCGTGATCAAGCGCGGGCTGGCGCTGACGCCGGTCAAGTTCGGCATCTCGTTCACCGCCAAGCATCTCAACCAGGCCGGCGCCCTGCTCCACGTCTATACCGACGGCAGCGTGATGATCAATCATGGCGGTACCGAGATGGGCCAGGGGCTGCATACCAAGGTGTGCCAGGTCGTCGCCCGGGAACTCGGCATCGACTTCGAATCGGTGCGCATCAGCGCCACGCGCACCGACAAGGTGCCCAACACCTCGCCCACGGCGGCCTCCAGCGGCGCGGACTTGAACGGCATGGCCGCGCGCGATGCCGCGACCCAGATTCGCCAGCGCCTGCTCGACTTCGCCGCCGAGCACTATCAGCTGGATCGCGAAGGGCTGCGACTCGAGAATGGGCAACTCGTCTCCGACATCGGCGCGGTGACGCCCGACGTATCGTGGGGCGAACTGATCCAGACTGCCTATCTCGGCCGGGTCTCGCTGTCGGCGACCGGTTTCTATTCCACCCCGCTGATTCACTACGATCGCGATACCAGTCAGGGCCGGCCGTTCTACTACTTCGCCTACGGCGCCTCGGTCAGCGAAGTGAGTGTCGACACCTTGAGCGGCGAATACCGGGTCGAGCGCGTCGACATCCTTCACGACGTCGGCTATTCGCTCAACCCGGCGATCGACCTGGGCCAGGTCGAAGGCGGATTCATTCAGGGCATGGGCTGGCTGACCAGCGAAGAATTGAAGTGGAACGACGCGGGCCGTCTGCTGACCGACGGCCCCGCCACCTACAAGATCCCGACCTTCGGTGACCTGCCGCCGATCTTCAATGTCGAACTGCTCGAGGGCCATCCCAACTCCCAGGCCAGCCTCTATCGCTCCAAGGCCGTGGGTGAGCCACCGTTCATGCTCGGCATCTCGGTGTGGTCGGCGCTGCGCGACGCCCTGTCGAGCCTTGCCGACTATCGCGTCAGCCCGCCACTGGACACCCCCGCCACACCGGAACGCGTGCTGATGGCGGCCGAAGCGTTGCGAGCCGAAGCACTGCGAACCAAGGATCCGAACGCCGGAGCGTCGCGATGAGCGCTGGCGGCTCTCTCGAAACCCGAGATCGGCGCGAAAGCTGGCACGCCGCGCTGCATCGGCTGCAGGAAAGCGGGACGCCCCATGCGCTGGCCAGCGTGGTCAGCGCCGCCGGTTCGACCCCGCGGGAACCCGGCGCCAAGCTGGTCGTCACGCCGACAGACGTGATCGACACCCTGGGCGGCGGCCACTTCGAACAGCAGGTGATCGAGATCGCCCGCCAGCATCTGGCGACGACGCCCGTCTCGTCCGGCACCTACCTGGAAGCGTTTCCGCTGGGCGGGCGCTCCGGCCAGTGCTGCGGCGGGTTCGTGCATGTGCTGATCGAAGTCTTCGTCGGCGCCGAAAGCCACCTGACACTGTTCGGCGCGGGGCATGTCGGCCAGGCGCTGGTGGAACTGCTCGCGCCGTTGCCCTGGCGCATCGACTGGTACGACAGCCGGGCCGAGGCGTTTCCGCTTCAGGACGAGCATGAGCATGACCATGAAGGCTATCCGGCCCGCGTGCGGCCGATGCGGCTATCACCGGATGCCGAAGGCGTGGCACGGGCCGTGGCGGCCATTCCGCCGGCCAGCCACGTGCTGGTAATGACCCATGACCACGCGCAGGACCGCGATCTGATCGCCGCGTTACTATCGCCTGAAAACCCGGGTCGCGAGGCGTTGAACTCCATCGGCATGATCGGCTCGACGAGCAAATGGGCCAGCTTCCGCTCGCGGCTCACCGCCGCCGGGTTCGACGATACCGCGCTGGCTCGGGTCCGCTGCCCGATCGGCCTCGGCGCGACCGAAACCAAGCGCCCCCGGGAGATCGCGATCAGCGTTGCCGCCGAACTGCTGGCCCAGTCCCGACCATCGAACAGGCCGGCGCAGCGCGGCATCGCACCGGAAACCCTGCGTCACACCTTTTCAGCCGCTCGACACCGAGCAACGCGACCGTGAGCCTTGCGGTCGAAAATCATAGGTAGAGAGATCATGAACACGCACCAACGCCTGCTTCGCGGCCCTCTGTTCACCTGCCTCGGCGACCCCGGCGAGGAGGCGACGCCACTGCCCGATACCACACGTTATCTCGAGGACGGCGCGATCTGGATCGTCGACGGCCATATCCAGGCCGTCGACGCTTTCGAGGCGCTGGCCGAGCGGCTGCCGGCGGATATCGAGATCGTCGACTACCGCGACAAGCTGATGATGCCGGGCTTCATCGACAGCCACGTGCATTACGTCCAGCTCGACATCATGGCGTCCTACGGCCGCCAGCTGCTCGACTGGCTCAACGACTACACCTTCCCCGCCGAATGCCGGTTTGCCGACGCCGCTTATGCCCAGGCCGGCGCCGAGCGGTTCCTGGACGAGATGCTGCGCGTCGGCACCACGACCGCCCAGGTGTTCTGCTCTTCGCATCCGGTGTCGGTCGACAGCTTCTTCAGCGCCGCTCAGCGTCGTCAGCTACGCATGATCGCCGGCAAGGTGCTGATGGATCGCCACGCCCCGGAGGCGCTGACCGACGACACGCTGGGCGGCGTACGCGACAGCGAACGCCTGATCGCCGACTGGCACGGCCGCGATCGCCTCAGCTACACCCTGACGCCGCGTTTCGCGCCGACTTCCACCCGCGAGCAGCTCGATGCCGTGGGCGGCGTGCTGCGCAACGCTTCGGATCTCTATCTGCAGACGCATCTGTCGGAGAATCGCGGCGAAGTCGCCTGGGTGGCGGAGCTGTTCCCGGAAAGCCGGGACTATCTCGATGTCTACGAGCGGTACGATCTGGTCGGGCCGCGCAGCACCTTCGCCCACGGCATTCACCTGAACGACGATCAGCGCGCCCGGCTGGCCCAGCGTGGCGCCAACGTCGCCTTCTGCCCGACCTCGAACCTGTTCCTGGGCAGTGGGTTGATGGACCGGCTGGCGTGCCGGGACGCGGGGCTCGCGACGTCGCTGGCCAGCGATGTCGGCGCGGGAACCACCTTGTCCGGGCTCGGCACCCTGCAGGGCGCCTATCAGGTGGGAGCGCTGCTCGGCCAGGCGCTGACCGGCTGGCAAGGGTTCTACCGTCTCACCCTCGGCAACGCGCGGGCATTGCACCTGGATGACAGGATCGGCAGCCTGCAGGCGGGGTTCGAGGCGGATATCGTCGTTCTCGACCCTGAATCCACGCCGTTGATGGCGCGCCGCCTGTCGCAGACCAAGACCCTGTCGGAGCGCCTGTTCGCGATGATGATGCTGGGCGACGACCGCACGGTCGCGGCAACCTGGGCCAACGGACGCCTGGTTCACGACCGCGATGCGGTAGCGGCGTAATCGCCAGTCGAGGCTATTACCAGTCGAGGCTGTCACCAGTCGAAGCTGCGCACCCGTTGAGGCTATCACCACACCAGTTGAGACTATGCACCCGTTGAGGCTGTCACCAGTCGAGACTACGCTCGGGCGGAATCCGGTAGCGGATAGCGCCGGTCCGAGGTACCGGCCTTGACCACCTGGCCCGGCACGTCGTGGCCGATCATCGCCGGCAGCAGCTCGGCGGCGGCGATCAGCCGTTCGAGATCCACGCCGGTATCGACGCCCATCTGCGCGAACATGTGAACCAGATCTTCGGTGCAGACGTTGCCGGTGGCGCCGGGCGCATACGGGCAGCCTCCCAGGCCGCCCAGCGAAGCATCGAACCGGGTGATACCGTTCTGCCACGCCACCAGCGCATTGGCCAGCCCCATGCCGCGCGTGTTGTGGACGTGAAGCGTCACCGGCAGCCACGGCCAGCGGCTCAGCGTCTCGCGGCAGAGATCGGCGACCTGGCGCGGGTTGGCCATGCCGGTGGTATCGCAGAGAGAGATTCCCTGCACGCCCAGCGCCAGCAGCTTTTCGGTGATCGAAAGCACTCGCTTGAACGGCACATCGCCCTCGAACGGGCAGCCAAAGGCCGTCGAGATCGAGGCGTTGACGAACACCTCGCTGCCCTTGGTGATCTCGACAATATTGGCGAAGCGTTCGAGCGACTGTTCCGCCGTCATGCGCAGGTTGGCACGACCATGGCTGTCGCTGGCCGACAGCACCAGGTTGATCTCGTCGACACCGCAGGCCAGCGCGCGCTCGGCCCCCTTCTCGTTGGGCACCAGCACGACATAGTCGACCCCCGGCACGCGCTCGATGCCGCGCATGACCTCTTCGGCGTCGCGCAGGTTGGGAATCGCCTTGGGCGAGGTGAACGAGGTCGCTTCGATCTTGGCCAGCCCGGTACGGGACAGCGCATCGATCAGCCGAATCTTCTCTTCCGTCGGCACGAAGCGCGATTCGATCTGAAGGCCGTCTCGCGGCGCCACATCATTGATGGTGACCCGGGACTGGGTGTTCGTCCCGGTCATCGAATCAATCATCGAATCGGTCATCAGATCACTCCTCTTTCGCGCATTTTGGCCTGGGTTTCGCGGTCGATCCCCAGCTCATCGAGCACATCCTGGGTATGCTGCCCCAGCGCCGGGCCGCCCCCCTCGATCCGCCCTGGCGTGCGGCTCAGCTTGGGCAGCACGCCAGGCACCTTGAGCGATTCGCCATCGCCCAGCCGGATGGTCTCGATCATCTCCCGCGCCAGATAGTGCGGATCGGCGACGATGTCTTTCGCCGTATAGGGGTAGCCCACCGGCACGTGAGCGCTCTCCAGCACGTCGAGCACGTAATCGCGCTGGTGCTGCCGGGTCCAGTCCGCGATCGCCCCGTCGATCAGTTCGGCGTGGCGGCTGCGGCCATCGTTATGCGCGAAGCGCGGATCGTCGGCGAGATCCTGGCGGCCGATCGCCGCCATCAACCGCTTGAAGATGCTGTCGCCGTTGCCGGCGATCAGGACGTACTCGCCGCCCGTACTCTCTTTACAAGCACAAGGATACGCATTGGAGGGCGTGATGCCCGGCAAGGCACTGCCGCTGGGCTCGCGGATCACGTCTGCGCCGTCGTACTCGGGAATCAGGCTCTCCATCATCGCGAACACCGATTCGTAGAGCGCGACATCGATGTACTGCCCCTGCCCGCTGCGATGACGCTCCTGCAGCGCCAGCAAGGCGCCGATCACGCCGTACAGCGCGGACAGCGAATCGCCGATGCTGATTCCCACCCGCACGGAGGGCTGGTCCGGGTGGCCGGAAAGATAGCGCAGGCCGCCCATCGCCTCGCCGATGACGCCGAACCCCGGGCGGTCGCGATAGGGGCCGGTCTGGCCGTAGCCGGAGATACGCACCATGATCAGGCCGGGATTGCGTTCGCTCAGCGTCTCCCAACCCAGCCCCCACTTCTCGAGCGTGCCGGGGCGGAAGTTCTCGATCACGATGTCCGCCTCGTCGACCAGACGCCGCACGATCTCCTGGCCCTCCTCGGAGCGCAGGTCGAGTGCCAGCGAGCGCTTGTTGCGGGTCTGGACGTGCCACCACAGCGAGGTGTCGTCCTTGAGCACGCGCCACTTGCGCAGCGGATCGCCCGTTCCCGGCGGCTCGATCTTGACCACGTCCGCGCCGAATTCCCCCAGCAACTTGCTGGCGAAAGGCCCCGCGATCAGCTGGCCCAGCTCCACCACCTTGAGTCCTGCCAGCGCCTGCGCATTGTCGCTGACCGCCATGCCGTCACCGGTCGCCTTGTCGTCGCTGGTCGCCATGTCGCTCTCCTCCGTGAATGTCCAACGATGTCGAGGCATCGCTAATGATGTGTCTTCTATCGATGATCAGAGGTTGACCCAGCCGACGCGTGGCAACAATTAGGCGATCGTCAAGCTAGGCTTCGCCAGCGGCGAACGCTACAGTGGGGGCCTCAATCGCTCCGCTCCGATACCTATCGTCATGAAACGACTCGACTTCGTCACCCTCAAGCTATTCGTCGCGATTGCCGATTCGCGCAGCCTGACCCGCGCGGCCGAGCGGGAACATCTGGCGCTGGCGGCGGTCAGCAAGCGGATCAGCGATCTGGAGACACAGCTTTCGACGACACTGCTCTACCGGCGCCCGCGCGGCGTCGAGCTGACGCCCGCCGGCCACGCCCTGCTCCATCACGCGCGCCACATGCTCGACAGTCTCGATCATCTCAATGCCGATTTGAGCGAGTACAGCGTGGGGATCCGCGGCCACGTGCGCCTGCATGCCAACACCTCGGCGGTGATCGAATTCCTTCCCGATGACCTGAGCGATTTCACCGCGCGCTATCCGCAGATTCGTATCGACATGCAGGAGCGCCTGAGCCACGAGATCATCGCAGCGGTGCGCGACGGCCTCACCGATATCGGCATCTTCTCCGCCCATATCCCCGCCGAAGGGTTGTCGATCCACCCCTATCGCCGGGATCGGCTGGTCCTGGTCACGGCCCGGGATCACCCGCTGGCCGCACGCCAGCGCCTCGCCTTCGCCGAGACGCTGGATTACGACTTCATCGGTCTGGAGCAGGACTCCTCGCTCCACGCCCTGTTGCACCAGGATTCCCAGCGATTGGCGCAGCCGCTACGGATGCGCATCCAGGTGCGCAGCTTCGAAGGCATCTGCCGGATGATCGATCGCGGCATGGGCATCGGCATTCTCCCGGCCCGCGCCGTCGCCGCCTATCGGGAAAGCCTGTCGCTGGCGACGATTCCGCTGATCGACGAGTGGGCGGAACGAGAGCTGGTCATCGGCGTCCGCGACCTGGATGCCCTGCCGTTGATCGCCCGCCAGATGGTCGAGCATCTCGCAGGTGCCAGTTCGCGCGATGCCGGCTCCGATTTCGATGCCGAGGTCGAAGACACCACAGGCAACTCGGCTTCCGCTGGCGTTACGACGAAGGTATAAACCCTTCGGAAAACGCGAAGGCTTGCTTGTTCAAATGCCAATTTTTCCCGCCGACGCCGCTCGCTAGAGTCCTCTCGAGACGCACCGCTGCGCCATGTTCGCCGTCGATCGATCGTGAGCAGCGGCCAGAAGGCAACGAGCAACGAACGAAAGCGCAGCTCGATAACAACACGAAGAGGAACACGCCATGACCCCACGTAGCCTGAAAACGCTGATCGCCGGCGGCCTGCTCTTGAGCGCCGCCAGCACCTCCCAGGCCTTCGAGCAGAGCGGCAAGGTGGACTGCATCGCCCCGGCCAATCCCGGCGGCGGTTGGGACTTCACCTGCCGCTCCGTCGGCCGGGTGCTCAGCGATCTCGATCTGGTCGACGGCAACGTGCAGACCACCAACATGCCGGGTGCCAGCGGCGGCGTCGGCTT
The DNA here is from genome assembly GCF_976982775.1 of Salinicola sp. NYA28a. The sequence goes on along the minus strand of NZ_OZ334582.1, from coordinate 1,937,832 downwards.
CTCCCACGTGGTCCAGAAGCGCGCCGGGCAGGAGAACCTGATCGTCGCCGCCAGCACCGTGACCACGACCGGCCTGGCACGTGGCCAGTTCCCGGGAATGAATGCCGGCATGGTCAACTGGATCGGCACGCTGGGAGCGGACTACGGCGTGATTGCGGTCGCGGCCGACTCTCCCTATCAGTCGCTCAACGAGATCATGGAAGCGCTCAAGAAAGACCCGCGCGCCCTGACCTTCACCGGCGGCACCGCTTCCGGCGGCTGGGATCACCTGAAGCTGCTGATGACCGCCAACGAGGCTGGCGTCGACGATCTGGCCCGCATCGCCTACCTGGGCTACAACGGCGGCGAGGCGGTGACCCAGACCCTGGGCGGCCACGTGGACGCCTTTACCGGCGACATTTCGGAGGTGGTCAGCTTCATCGAGTCCGGCGACCTGCGCCCCCTGGCGATCCTCTCTGAAGAGCGCCTGCCCGGCAAACTGCAGCAATGGCCGACGGCACGCGAACAGGGCATCGATACGATCGCCCCCAACTGGCGCGGGTTCTACATGCCGGCGGACGTCTCCGAAGACGCCTATGAGTGGTGGGTCGACACCATCGACACGCTCTACGCGAGCGACGAGTGGAAAGGCGTCATGACGCAGAACGGCCTGATGCCCTTCGAGATGCATGGCGAAGCCTTCACCACGTTCGTCAACGACCAGATCGCCCAGATCGAAGACATCTCCCGCCAGATCGGCCTTTCCCAGTAACCGGAGCCTGACCCCACGCGCTCGCTCGGGTTACCGGGCGGGCGCGTTTGCCTGCGAGCCGCAAAGGCTCTCGGCCACAAAACTGCCTGCCGCGACGAAAGTTGTAGCCAAAGCGCCTACGCTTGAATGAATCGATCCTCGTCATCAACGGGCTCATTCATGAATGCATCGGTTACCAACGCGGCGTTTATCAATACCCTGATCGCGCAGTGGCTCGCTGCGCTGCCGTTCTGGATCATGGCCGCGGTCATCATCGGCGCGACCCTCGTCGCCCATGTGCTGCTCAAGTACATTCACTTCCGCCTGCGAAGGCTCAACGACAGTCGTCTGCACCTGATGAGCACGACGGCGATCGCCATCCATCCACCGCTGGTTGGCGTCCTGTGGACATACGGATTGTTTGGCGCGGCGTATTTTCTGATTCCGCCAGCCGTGCAGGGCCACTCGCTGATCATGACAGCGGCGCACTTCTGCGCGGCGCTGCTGGGTGTCTGGCTGCTGGTAAGGGGAGCAAGACGTCTCGTCAGGGTCATGGATCGCTGGGCCGATCGACGCAAGTCGATGCTGGAACGCTTCCTGGTGCCGTTCATGGTGAGGTGCCTGGCAGTACTGATACCCATCTTCGTGCTCTTTTCGCTGTTTCCGGTCTTCATTACCTCGGCACCTCTCGACGCGACGCTGCACAACCTCACCAGCCTCATCCTCATTGCCAGTATTGCGGGCATATTGATCCACGGCGTCAACATCAGCGAGCGGGCGCTGAGCGAACGCTACCGATTCGGCGACGAGGAAGACGCTATCGCACGCAAGGTGCATACCCAGATCACGGTGCTGCGCAAGTTGATCAACTTCATCATCATCGTCCTGGCGGTCGCCTCGATGATGATGGTGTTCGAGAAAGTCCGTCAGCTCGGCGCCAGCATCCTGGCCTCGGCAGGCATTCTCGGTGTGGTACTGGGCTTTGCCGCGCAGAAGGTGCTGGGCAACCTGATCGCCGGCATTCAGATCGCGCTGACGCAGCCGGTCCAGCTGAACGACGCGGTGATCGTCGAAGGCGAATGGGGCTGGGTCGAGGAACTGACGCTCACCTATGTCGTCGTGAGATTGTGGGACTGGCGGCGGCTGGTCCTGCCGATCACCTATTTCGTGGACCACTCGTTCGAGAACTGGACACGCCGTGACAAGGACCTGATCGGAACGGTCATCCTGTACGCCGACTACCACTTGCCCATGGAGCCGCTGCGAGAGGAAGCGCAACGGCTGGCGGAAGCGTCGCCGTTGTGGAACCGTCGCGTCTGCGTCGTGCAGACACTGGAGATGACAGAGCGCAACAAGCAGCTGCGTGTGCTGGTCAGCGCCACCGGCGGGCCCAACACTTTCGACCTGCGCTGCGCGATTCGTGAAGGGCTGATCGACTTCATCTGCCGGCACTACCCGGAGTACCTCCCCACCGTGCGACTGGAGATGCCGTTGCGCAACGGCAGCAACGAACCTCAGCCGCCGTTGACGGAAGCCATGGGCGAGAACGCGCTACCCAATGACGCCGAAGACCAACCGGGTTCCTGAGTCTCGACCCTGACGTTCAAGTAACGTTCTGACGTTCTGACGTTCAAGTCGCGCTCAATCGCGATGATAGGCGTCGTCGAAGCGCTCGATATCGTCTTCGCCGAGATAGCTGCCGCTCTGCACTTCGATCAACTCCAGCTCGATCTTGCCGGGGTTTTCGAGGCGATGAACCACGCCCAGGGGGATATACGTCGACTGGTTCTCTTCCAGCAGGAATATCTCCCCGCCGCGCGTCACCCGGGCGGTGCCGCGTACCACGATCCAGTGCTCGGCACGATGGAGATGCTTCTGGAGTGACAGCCGGCCGCCGGGCGTCACCCGGATATGCTTGACCTGATAACGCTCGGCGGCATGCACGCCGTCATAACTGCCCCAGGGGCGATGAACACGGCGATGCTGGTCCCATTCGGGGCGATTCTGGCGCTTGAGCCTCTCCGCGATGACCTTGACCGCCTGCGCGGCGTCCCGATGCGCGACCATCACCGCATCCGGCGTCTCGATCACCATCAGATCGCGTATACCGACCGCCGCCACCAGACGGCTGTCGCTGTGAAGCAGGCAGCCGTTCACATCGTCGGCGACCACATCGCCGCGAAGCACGTTGCCGTTACCATCCTTCGGGGAGATCTCCCACAACGACTGCCAGGAGCCGACATCCGACCAGCCGGCGTCGAGCGCAACCACGCTGGCGTCCGCGGTATTTTCCATCACCGCGCAGTCGATCGACTCGGCGTCACAGCCGACGAAGGGCTCTGCCGCGACCCGCAGGAAATCGAGATCGGCCTGGCGCCCTTCCCAGGCTTTCGTGACCGCCTCCAACATCGCCGGACGCTGCTGCTCGAGTTCCTGCAGGTAGCGGTCCGCTCGCATCAGAAACATGCCGCTGTTCCACAGGTAGCGGCCGTTGGCGACATACGCCTGTGCGGTCTCCGCATCGGGCTTTTCGACGAAGCGCCGGATCGGCATCGCGTCGGCGCCGGAAGCTTCGTCTGGCTCGATGTCGATACCGGTCTCGGTGCCTATCTCGATATAACCGTAGCCGGTCTCCGCACGGGTCGGCGTCACGCCGAACGTCACCAGCTTGCCCTGCCTGGCCGCTGCCTGTGCTGGTCCTAGCGCCTGGATCAGTGCAGCGGGATTGGCGATCGCGTGATCGGCCGGCAATACCAGCATCAGCGCATCCGGATCACGGCTCATGGCCTGCAACGCGGCCAGCGCGATGGCCGGTGCGGTGTTGCGCATCGCCGGCTCGAGCAGAATATCCGCCGACCGGCCCGCTTCGCGCAACTGCTCGGCCACCAGAAAGCGGTGCGCCTCCTGGCAGACGACGATCGGCTCCGCGACATCCAGGGGTTCGAAGCGCGCCAGCGTTTCCACCAGCATGCTGCGCGCCCCCGTGATCCGAAGGAACTGTTTGGGATGGCTCGCCCGCGACATCGGCCACAGGCGAGAGCCGGAACCGCCGGCCAGGACAACGGGAATCAGCATGGGCACATCCTTGGCTTTGCTGTGGTGGAAGAGCGTTCGACGCTATCGAGCCTAGGCTTTGTCTGAAAACTGCCTGCGCTCGGCCATACGGCGTTAAAAATCGGCTCAAAGTACTCATTTACACCGTGTAAACTCCGTCTTTTCACCGATTTTTGCCTTGTCTGACCTTCGCTCGACGACTTTTCAGACAAAGCCTAGCGACAAAAAAGCCCGATACCAAATGGTACCGGGCTCTCTCGAGTTCATGCCTGAGCGTGCCGGGCTCGATGCAATCCGGCTTCAGTGGGCCTTGCGCTGACCGACCTGCAGCGAATCGCCCCGACCCACCGCGAAGTAGAGCAGCCCCGCCGCGCGGACTTGTGCCGGCTCGAACAGGTTGCGCCCGTCCACGATGACCGGCGTCTTCAGTGTGCGCTGCAGATGGGCAAAATCCACCGTCCGGAATGATTTCCACTCCGTGCAGATCACCAGGGCATCGGCCCCGTTCAATGCCGCGTCGCGCCCATCGACCAGCATCAGGTCGTCCCGTTCACCGTAGATGCGACGACACTCTTCCATTGCCTCCGGGTCGTACGCCTTAACCTTGGCACCCGCTGCCCAGAGCGCCTCCATCAGGTGACGGCTGGGAGCTTCGCGCATGTCATCGGTATTGGGTTTGAACGCCAGCCCCCAGACCGCCACCGTCTTGCCCGCCAGCTGCCCATCGAATGCCTGGTTCAGCTTGCTGAACAGGGTCGCCTTCTGGCGGTCGTTGACGGCTTCGACGGCATTGAGCAGTTGCGGGTCGTAACCGATCTGGCTGGCCGTCCGCGCCAGCGCCTGAACGTCCTTCGGGAAGCAGGAGCCGCCGTACCCGCAGCCGGGATAGATGAAGTGGTAGCCGATTCGCGGATCGCTGCCGATGCCACGGCGAACCTGTTCGATATCCGCTCCCAACCGCTCGGCCAGGTTGGCGATCTCGTTCATGAAACTGATCTTGGTCGCCAGCATGGCGTTGGCGGCGTACTTGGTCAGCTCCGCGCTGCGCACGTCCATGAACATCAGCTTCTCGACGCGGCGGTTGTACGGGGCATAACACTCGCGCATCAACGACTTGACCCGATCCGACTCGGTGCCCACGACAATACGCGCGCCATGGGTGAAGTCCTCGATGGCGGCACCTTCCTTGAGAAACTCCGGGTTCGAGCAGACATCGAAATCAAGCGCCATGCCACGCTCGGCCAGGGTGCTGGCGATGGCTTCATGAACGCGGTCCGCCGTACCGACCGGCACCGTGGACTTGTCGACCACGACCTTATAATCATCCATGTGCTGGCCGATGGTCCTGGCGACCGCCAACACATACTGCAGATCGGCACTGCCGTCTTCATCGGGCGGCGTGCCCACCGCGATGAACTGCAACGTGCCGAACGCCACTGCCTCCGCCGCATCGGTCGTGAACGATAGACGCTGCTGGCCGACGTTCTCGGTGACCAACGTTTCCAACCCGGGTTCATAGATCGGAATCTCGCCCTGCTTGAGGCGCGCGACCTTTCCTTCGTCGATATCCATGCACATGACTTCATGGCCGGCATCAGCCAGGCAGGCGCCGGTCACCAGGCCCACATATCCGGTACCGAAAATCGTGATTCGCATTGCTATCCCTTCAACCGTCGTATGCAATCAGCGTGTGAAAAGCGCGGCTGACCGCGCTTGGTGCCCATTTCAGTCCTCATGGTAATCGGTTTTTGCCGACATAGCCCGAACCGCCCGGCGAACGCCAGTACAGCGTCAGGAGTCCAGCCACGATCAGGTTGTGCACGTAGATACCCGTCCAGAAGGAGAGGTAGGACTCGAACTGATTGACCACCAGCCAATAAAAGAAGAAAGCCAACGCAAACAGCGCCACATCGTTGGGCATGTCGCCGCGCTTCCAGGCTTTCCAGCTGATGACAGCAACCCACGCGACCAGCGCGCCCATCACGGCCAAGCCGAGCACGCCATAATTGACCAGCGTTTCCAGCAGGAAATTATGCAAATGACCGAAGTGCGCCTTTACGAACTCGGGAAGCCACGGCGTATGCTCGATGACCAGCTCGCGCCCATTGCTACCCCACCCCAGCCACGGTCTTTCAGCGATCCAGTGCGTGGCCGCGATCCAGGAATGAATTCGAATACCGATGCTGGTATAGGGAAGCGAATCGAGATTCCCGGAGAGCAGCTGCGCGATGACCTGATCCTCGGTAAACACCCGGTCAGCCAGCACATGCCCGAACGAAACGGCGACTACCCCGCCAGCCACCACGAGGACAACACCGATGGAGATTGTCGTTCGATTCCAAAGGCGAACCTGGTAACGCCTTTTGGCGTACCAACCGACCACTGCCAACGCAACGACCAACGAAACCAGTAGCGCCAGCCAGACGGCTCGAGTCTGACCGAACAGGATCCCCACCAGTGTCATCAGCGTCAGCCCCAGCCAGAGACATGCACGCCCCCATCGAAGTCCGCCGGACCAGCAGAAACGCTTGGCAAAGGCCATGAGCCCGAGCAACGAAACCCCAAACAACATCGAGGCATGCTGATTGTTCTGAATGCCAAAGCCGACACGCTCGCCCTGCAGGCCAGCGGCCCATGAATCACGCCCTTCGGGGAAGATCACCGTCGTCAGCAGGAAGGCCAGGAGCGCCAGCCCCCAGACCCAGAAAACATGGCGGAGACTCCCACGCAGCCACCAGGCAATGGCAATGAAGATGAAAAGCTTCGCCATCCGCTCGGTATCCGGGTTGGGCCTGGCCCACTGCGGATGATCGGCGATGGCAAGCCACCAACTGAGGAGCTGCACCAGGCAGATCGCAACCAGCAATCCCAGGGCAGCGCTCCTTCGGCGCCAACCCCCAAAAATCAGCAGGGAAACCAGCCCTAGAAACGCCATGTAAGGCTCGATGACGTCTTTCAGCGGATGTGCCGCGATACCCAGCGCGGCGTACACCAACACCAATGCAAACCCCAGCCGCCAGAGACTCTTGGGGCAATCCCAACCCATGCCGTTACCTCACAAATTGAAAACGCCGCAAATGCGGCGTCGTTGACCGTCTATCAACAGATCACCAACAAACTGCGCGCCCCACCGGGTTCACGCGTTTTCCGGTAGGCAGCGAGGTTAATGAACCCTCGATAACTTGTCAGCAGAATAATACCGGGATCTTACCAGGGACGGCTTTCGATGGTTCGCTGGCCCCGATGCCCGAGCGGCAGGCGCCATTCCCTGTCTGGAGCCACCGCAGCGCCTGGAGCCACCACCGCCGCTGCCTTGGCTTCCACCGCATCCCTGGCGAATGACAGCAAAGCGGCTTCTCGATGGTTTCTTCACCGCGAATTCAGTAGAACGAGCAAAACAGAGAACCGCATGGCGCTGCGCTGGTTTTATCTCACCGTCTTCCTCAACGCCGTTATCTCTCGTTTCCCGTTAATATCCTGACGGCAGACAATCCGGCTTGATAACCCTATCGATAACAAGACATGCACCAGTGGAGACACTGAGCGCCTCGGCAGCCTCAGAAAGAGTTAAAAATCAGTTTAAAACCGACCCGCCGTCATCGAAACAAGTCATCTCGCCGGATAATGAGACTTATCGAATTCTCTTGTACTCCAGTAACGTGCTCAGCATTTCATGCACACAGCTCTGGCTCAACGCGTACTCGGCCATCAGGCTGTGCAGGCGTTCCTCGAACGCCGGAAGCGTATTTTCCGGCTCCGCTTCTACTGTTCGACCGGATCGAGACCCACCCTCGAGATCACGGAGCGCCTGGGCAAAAGCATCATCGAGTTCACGAAACTTACGGAGTTTTTCACGTTCATCCATCGTGCGAGGCATAATAATTAATTGGGATCCTGAAAAATGACCCGAAACGGGCCGCAACAAGCCTGATTAATAAATAGTTTTGACTAGCGTAGAACGGAATGAATAATTTGCTGCTGAAAAATAATCGATGGCTATCCAAAGAGCCAGCCTAGTCTAGCCAAACTCGCCTCAAAAATCACCAAAGCCGACCCCGTTCAGGCAGGCCAGTGAATCTCATTCCGCCTCGGCTATCAAGCCCAGGCGGGGCGGAGGGAAAACCGTTGGCGCATCCATCGCCCGCTCCAGCCCGCTCGAGGTTCTACGGGCCGGATCAATGCCCGCCAGCAGTTGTATCGACTCTGAAGTCAACGACGGCACCACGAAGCATCATTACGGAAGCCGGCAGGTTCCCGGAGATCGAACGCCACCGGAGCCGAGCGCCATACGATGAGGCGGCACATCACTATCGTTCGGCGCCAGCCCGCTATAAGTTCGGCGCCGGCATTGCGCCTACCACACGGGGCGTGGCCGAAGGCAGTGCTATCGAAGGGGCCTCCTGCGCCCCGCTTCACGCCAGGCAGCCAGGCACTTCTCGAAGGCCGAATCCATGCTGCGCACACGAACATCAAAAATTTCTCAAATGGGCCTAAAGCAAAATTGGGTAGCGCCGATAACAGGGGTAACGGCCACGGGGCCGTTGCAGCAAGGTCCGGCAACACCTGCCATGAGCGCAGCGGATCAGGCCTAAGGTTGCGGTCTCTTTAGAGAAGCGCCCTCTTAACCGAGATAAGGAATCACGACAATGGCAGTTATCAATACCAACATCACCTCGCTGATCGGTCAGAACAACCTGAACAAGTCTCAGAGCGCACTTTCTACTGCGATGGAGCGTCTGTCTTCCGGTTCGCGTATCAACAGCGCCAAGGATGACGCCGCCGGTCAGGCCATCGCCAACCGCATGAGCAGCCAGATCACCGGTCTCGCTCAGGCGCAGCGCAACGCCAACGACGGTATCTCCGTTGCCCAGACCACCGAAGGCGCCCTGAACCAGGTCAACGATAACCTGCAGCGCATCCGTGAACTGGCGGTTCAGGCACAGAACGGCACCAACTCTGACGACGACCTCGAGTCCATCCAGAATGAAATTGGTCAGCGCCTGGGTGAAATCAACCGTATTTCTGACGAGACCAGCTTCAACGGCGTCAATGTGCTTCAGAGCGACAACAGTCTGAAAATTCAAGTCGGTGCCAATGACGGTGAAACGATTACCATCGACCTCAAGCAAATCAACGCCGAAACGCTTGGACTGACTGGCTTTAACGTTGACGGAAGTGGCGAAATCGCCAACGATGCAGCAACTGCAGAAGATCTTGATATCGCAGGTTTCGAAAAGGCTGACTCGCCCAGCGCCAACGGCTCGTATGCCTGGAGCAAAACCGAAACTACTGGCAACCTCGATGCCACTGTTGCAGACGTACTGGGCAAAGCGGAAACTGGCGATAAAGTTACCGCCACAGCATTGACTAATAATGGCACGGGCACCGCAGCAGTATCAGGGGCTTATACATACAGCGCCGACTCCGACTCATTCAGCTTCGATGCGGCAGGTGTAAGCAATGAAGACACTATTGCCTACATGACCCAAGGCATGTCTTCAGGGGAGATGCGAACCGCTTCTGTTGATATCGATGGCAGCGGCACAGCCCAAGAAATCAAATATGATAGCGAAGGTAATGTCTTCGCCGCCGACGATAATGCCGCGCTTTACTTAGACAGCACTGGCAACCTCACCAAGAACAGCGCAGGCAGTCCTCCGGCCGCCACCCTTGAAAACCTGAGCGATAGCATGACGCTTGGCGCCGGAACACAGACTTCTACCGTGACAGCCACAGCTACGACTAATGGTGACTCTACTGCTATAAACGAAGCGCAAACCTATGCTTTCGGAGCACTTGCAGAAGGTGAGTCCATCACTGTCGCTGGCCGCACGCTAACTGCCACAGGCGCCATGACCGATGCAGACGTGGCAAACGCCTTCCAGGATCAGTTTGCCGCTGCTAGCGATGTAACCGTGGGTACAGCTGGTACCGCTGGTAGCTTCACCATGGCAGGCACCGCCGCCTCAGGCTGGGAAGCGACTGCTTCAGGCAATGATACCGTACTGACTTACACAGCTGATTTTACTGATCAAGATGATCTTACTCCCCAAAAGACCACTCTGGGAGCAGCCACCGGCGGCACCATCTCCTTCGGAGATACGACCCTGACAGCTGACGGCGGCAACGGCTTTGATATCGGCAATGCCGAAATCAGCTCAGCCAACCTTGGCAGCCAGATCGCCAATGGTGATTCGATCGCTATTGGTTACGGCTCAGACCCTGACGTAACTTACAATGTGGGCGCTTCTGGTGCCATCACTAGTGGTGGTGTAGCACAGCATGTGCAGGCAGATGGCAGCTTAGGCGCTGCTGACGAGACAACAGCGACTACCACTTACTATGCCCATGAAAATGGCAATGTAACTGATGTAGCTGGTGGCCAAGTCTATAAGAATGATGATGGTGAAATCACCATGGACGCTGTGACCGAAGGCACGCGAACTGAGGATCCGCTGAAAGTTCTGGATAATGCTCTGTCACAGGTCGACACTCTTCGCTCCGATCTTGGTGCTATTCAGAACCGTTTCGATTCTGCGATCGAAAACCTGAGCACTTCCACCACCAACCTGTCTGCTGCTCGTTCACGTATCGAAGACGCCGACTATGCCGTCGAAGTCTCCAACATGACCCGTGCACAGATCCTGCAGCAGGCCGGCACTTCGGTTCTGGCCCAGGCCAACCAGGTTCCGCAGGGCGTTCTGTCTCTGCTGGGCTAATTCCCTCAGCGGTAACGGTAGTCATCTAGGCCGGCGCAAGCCGGCCTTTTTGCATCCTGCTTTCGATTGCCGAGCAGACGACAAAATGCTTCTTTAATTGGCCCAATGACTGACGCTTCAGTGTGTTTTCATGTGTCAAACCCATCCTTTCCAGGTAGTTCCAATGACAGTGGAAGACTATGAATTCGTGTTGGCAGAGCTGCAGCGGCTCATCGACGATGCCAAGGCGCTGATGGCGAAATTCGAAACTGTGGCATTCGACCAGCAACTGCCGGGTGAATACGACGCACTACATGAGCTTTATACCCGGGCGGTGGAAGCTCAAAAGCGTTATACCTATGAGGCATTGGATCTCATCGAATCCGAAACGTCGGCATTGGAAAACTTTAATTTTAATTAAATCATATCAATTCCAACAAACAGCACGCACCTGCCGATTCGTCACCCTATACTCTTTTTATCCCGCCTCATTCACGAGGATGCTGATTGAGCGGTCTGAAGGTCCTGGCTGGTGGCAATGCTTACCAGGATCGGCCTCTTCAGCGCGAGTGGCCGTTGAGTAATTCTTGAGCGCTGCCTTTTTCCCGCTTTCTTATAGCTCTTTGGAATCAATTGCGACCGTCCAAGCAGACGTTATCGCCGACCCCTGCTCCAGTCGCTCGCTTTCTGATGTTGTGGTGGTCTCGCAGGAGCGTCAGCTCAGTGCGGTCAGCTTCGGCAGCCCCTTCAGCAGCGTCGGCCACCACTTGTCGGCGGCGGCACCCAGATGAACGGTGATTCGCCGAGCGTGCAGTCTCAGCGTGGCGGCGACCTTCAGCACCTGCTCGCGCATCCGGCTGAGGCTCCAGCCTTGCCGGGTCTGCCGCTCCAGCAGGCAGCGCAGGCCATGCAGGACCTGGTAGGCGTAGAGGCTGAGCAGCAGGCTCACCTCGTTGCGTGCCATCACGTCCTGAACGGTGGAGGCGCCGCGATCGGTCGACGAGAGGTGCACGTCGAGCGCCGACTTCACCTCGCCCATGTGCGCCTCGGCGCTGCCGCGCTTGCGGTAGAGCGCCAGGACCTTCTCCGGCGGCCAGTCGAACTTGCCGAGGTTGGTGACCAGGAAGAAGGCATGCAGCAGCAGGTCATCGGGGCGTTCCTGCACCACCAGCACCACGCGACGCGGTGCCGACCAAGAGCCCGCTTGATACTCCAGATCGTGGCACCACTCGCGAGGCTGCTCGGGTGGCCGGCCGGGTGGCCGCTTCAGGTGCGGTGCCGCCAGTTTCTGCAGGCCGGAGTGACTGCGCAGTCGGCCCAGGTACTCGATGTCGCACTCTTCCAGGGCCTCCAGCGTCGCGTTGTCGGTGAAACCGGCGTCGATGCGCACCCGAACCTGGGCGCCGGTGCTCTCGTTGAGTCGCCGCACCAGATGCGGGATCCAGGTGTCGGCGTTCTCGGCCGGGCCGGCGTTGCCCTCGCGCAGCAGGCCGCCCACCATGTCGCCGGTTTCTGCCAGCGAGGCGACCAGCGGTGAATAGATCCGCGCGCCGTACAGGCCATGATAGGCCGAGCCGCCCTGGTGGCCGTGGACCTCGATCGGCAGGCCGTCGATGTCCAGCGTCAGCTGCTTGGGGCGCTCGCCGTTCTTCAGCGCGGTCAGGCGCCAGATCACCAGTCGCAGCAGGCCTTCGTGCACGGCATCGATATTGTCGCAGCGCCCGAGGCAGGTCAGCAGCCGCGACAGCGTGGCTTGAGAGGGCCGGTCCTGGGCCAGGGGCGTTGTCCCGCGCGCATCGCTGCAGGCCAGCTGCCAGAGCGGATCACGGCGCAGCGTGTCGGTATCGCTGAGGTCGATCCAGCCCATCGCACGCTGCAGCACCAGGGTACGCAACTGGCTGGCCAGCGAATGAAGGATGCGCAGCGGGTGGCGTCGATCGACCAGATTGTCTTCCAGCGCCTCAATCACGCCGCTGTTGTCGAGGGCCTCACGCAACAGCAGAGCGCCGCTGTCGCTGGTAGTGCGCTGGCCGCTCAGCTCAACACGGACAGCGCCGTTGCATGAGGGCGTCCAGGTGGATAGGCTTTCACCCATAGCGGATGGCTCTCTTGGTTCAGATTCTTGGCGGAACACACTGAATTTTCAAGAGAATACCATCCGCTATCTTCGTTTTCGGGCCGGCCTCATGAATAAGCCGGGTTTATTCTTTTTATATGCTCTAGGCCTCATTCCTCACTTCAGAATCCTGGGTTCCCGTCGATAACTCCAGTAATCATTGTCTTCACCGTCTCTGCGCTGGCACGCGAGGGGTGATGACAACCTGCATCGGCACGCTCGAAGGTATCAATAGTGCTCGTATGCAGGCGATTGACGATGGCGAAGTCGCTTCCCGACGGGTGCCCCAGGTCCGGAGAGGCCGGTACTTCGGTTCTGGTGTAATGACCCCCTGGTTTCTGCACACCCATACGGATAACTTGGGGTGTGCTCGGGGACATGTAACCCAGAGAACGATGTGACTGCTCTTCATGACAATGCCAGCCAGCAGTCGATCACGGCTGTCACGGCTGCCCCCGAGTGCAAAGGCTGGATCGAGGCCATTCATAGCCACTCAATCTTGAGATCTTTATGTGACTGTGCGCAATCGCGCAGATAGAGATTGATGAGGCTCTGATATGGAAGGTCTTTTTCCTCGGCAAGCTTCTTGAAATACGCCACGGTATCTTCATCGAGCCGGATCGTGACCTGCTTCTTGAGCTTTTTGGCGTATGGGTTCTGGATAGAGTGTGAAAAATCGTAATGATCACGCATGTCTATACCCTTCATATGTCTTTCGTTCTCGCTTGTCCGCCTTACGCGCCGAGATGATGCGAATTGTTTCACCCTCTCTAACACAGTGGCATACCACCAGCAGACGTGAATGAATGCTCATCCCGAGGAGTATGAACCGGTCCTCCTCTTCAGAATGGTCGGGGTCTGCTATCAGCCGGCCGAACTCGTCGGTGAAGGCAGTCTTGGCCTCGTGGAACGAGACGTCATGCTTTTTGCGGTTGGCGGCATCCTTGCGGGGATCGAGTTAAGCTCAAGTCTGGTGGATGGGAGGAGGTAGGAAGGGTGGCGTATCCTGTTGATTGATCACGACCAAGATCTCAACCAACACGAGTGGATACGCCATGACCGATTCTACCCTCCAGGCTCTTTCACAACCAGAACCCCAGGTCGCTGACCCGCTGCACGAGCTGCTGCGACGAGGTGCCCGTGACCTGATCGCCAAGGCCGTCGAGGCCGAGTTGGCCACCTTCCTGGCGCAGTATACCGATCAGCGGCTCGACGATGGACGTCAGGCCGTGGTCCGCAACGGCTACCTGCCCGAGCGCATGGTCCAGACCGGGGTTGGGGATGTCAGCGTGAAGGTGCCCAAGGTGCGTGACCGCAGCGGCGGTGGTGCTCGCTTCAACAGCAGCCTGCTGCCGCCCTACCTGAAGCGGGCCCGCAGCATCGAGGAGCTGATCCCCTGGCTCTACCTGAAGGGGATCTCCACCGGCGACTACCAGGAGGCGCTGGCGGCGCTGCTGGGCGACCAGGCCAAGGGGCTCTCGGCCAACACGGTGTCTCGGCTCAAGAAGCAGTGGGAAGACGAGCATACCGAGTGGCGGCAGCGTGACCTGTCAGACCGTCGCTACGTCTACTGGTGGGCCGACGGCGTGTACAGCAACGTGCGCATGGATGACCGCCTGTGTCTGCTGGTGATCATCGGTGTCACGGAGCAGGGCCGCAAGGAGCTGGTGGCCGTCGAGGACGGCTTCCGTGAGTCGGCAGACAGCTGGGAAACGCTGCTGACGGGGCTGCGAGAGCGCGGTCTGACTCAAGCCCCCAAGCTGGCGGTGGGCGACGGTGCCATGGGGTTCTGGGCGGCGCTGAGCAAGATCTATCCGGCGACCGACCACCAGCGCTGCTGGGTCCACAAAACTGCTAACGTGCTGAACAAGCTGCCGAAGTCGGTGCAGCCCAAGGTCAAGGCCGACCTCCATGACATCTGGATGGCTGAGACCCGCGACGAGGCGCACAAGGCCTTTGATCGCACGCTGAAGCGCTTCGAGGCCAAGTACCCCAAGGCGATGGAGTGCCTGGCCAAGGATCGGAACGAGCTGCTGGCGTTCTACGACTACCCGGCAGAGCATTGGGTGCATATCCGCACCACCAACCCGATCGAGTCGACCTTCGCCACGGTCCGCCTGCGGACCAAGCGCAGCCGGAACTGCGGCTCCCGAGCGACGACCCTGGCGATGGTCTTCAAGCTGCTCCAGAGCGCCGAGAAGCGCTGGAAGCGCATCAAGGGGTTTAGAAAGCTGGAGCTGGTCGTGAACAACGTCCGGTTCCAGGATGGGGAGCAGGTAACCGATCAGTCAGACAGGACTGCCGCCTGACTGCCATCCACCAGATTTGACTATAACTCGCGGGGATCCCAGTCAAAGGTAAGATGGCTCATGCACTACATTGTAGTTATAGCGTATGGATCGTCAATGACGGCATTCCCCGGAAGAGGCCGTAGCACGGAACCAAGCCCCCCCTCCATAACTGCACAGGCGACAGTACCGCTCAGCAAGGGGACACCGATCAGGCAATAATCATGGCTAAAGAATGCCGCCATGCAACCGATAACATATTGACATTACTCTATTTTCCCGGAGCCAGTTCTCGTCATGGCGGTCATCAATACCAATCTTCTCTCCCTCAAGGCCCAGCAGAATCAGGGCCGCGCTTCGAATGGCCTATCCACCTCGCTCTGCCAAAATGGGGAGTCAAGTCGAGACAATACCAGGTTCACCACCAGGGCTTTTGCCTCCTGCTCTCGGCTTCCGAGCAGACGGCAAAATGCTTCTTTAATCGGCCCAATGGCTGGCGCTTGTGTGTGTTCTCATACGTCAAACTCACCGTTCCAGGTAGCTTCAATGACAGTGGAAGACTACGAATTCGTGTTGGCAGAGCTGCAGCGGCTCATCGACGATGCCAAGGCGCTGATGGCGAAATTCGAAACTGTGGAATTCGACCAGCAGCTGCCGGGTGAATATCACGCGCTACATGAGCTCTATACCCGGGCGGTGAAAGCTCAAAAGCGTTATACCTATGAGGCATTGGATCTCATCGAATCCGACACGTCGGCATTGGAAAACTTTAATTTTAATTAAATCATATCAATTCCAATCAACAGGACTCACCTGCCGATTCGTCACCCTACCTTCTTTTTATATGCACTAAGCTTCGTCTGAAAAATCGACGAGCGATAGCCAGACAAGGCGCAACGACCGTAGGGAGTAACAGCCGGAGGCTGGCCCGAAGGGTGAGCGTAGCGAATCAGAATTGGCGAAAAAGGACCGGGCTGGCGTCCCAGTTTATGTAGATAAATGAGCATTTTGAGGCAATTTTTAACGCCGTATGGGTGAGCGCAGGCATTTTTCAGACAAAGCGTAGGCTCCCTCCTTTACTTTAGAATCCCTCTTCATTGTCGATAACTCTAGAAATCAGTGTCTTCAACCTCTCTGCGCCGGCGCGCGAGGGGTGATGACAACCTGCATCGGCACGCTCGAAGGTATCAATAGTGCTGGTTTGCAGGCGATTGACGATGGCGAAGTCGCTTCCCGACGGGTAGTCCGCATCAGCGGCCGGTATCAGGGAAGCCGGCGCCATCGTGTATGGCGTTCGTAGCATCAGCGCGGTATTCCGACATTCCGGTTTGATCCTTCGAGGAAGATAGTCATGCCTAACACCGTCGATATGGCGACACTCCATCTGAACCTGTCATCGAACGGCTCATCCCAGCAGCGGCTCGACATCCTGCTCCAGAGCGCGGAGCAGATGCCGCAACCGATGTCCCAACGTGGCAATGTTGCCCCGGATGACGATCCACTATCTATCTTCAGTGGCCCGCTGGGCGATCAGGTCAGTGAGCTCAACGAGGCCATGCGGCAATACGGCCTGCGCTTCGAGCTGAGCGAGTTCGACAGCCGTGTCATCACGAAGGTGGTAGACAAGGAGACCGGCGAAGTGATCCGGCAGATTCCGGCGGAGGAGATGCTGCGGATTGCCGAGGCTTTTGCCAGCGACAACGGCGGACGGCTGCTCGACGCTTCGGCATGACCGCGCCGCCCTTCTTTAAACGCCCGCCGACCAGGCTTCCGTCGCGCTGGCGTCTCGATGCCTGTGTAGCGCTTCATGCGCGATTCGTGTGCAAAGCTCAAGTTCTCGCAGGACAGACCGATATTCGCTGGCATACGGCGCTCATCTTGCAGCGCCAGACCTACCCTGACCCAAACGGCCATTTCAAGTATGCCTACTTCGCGAGACTGCTCCACACTGAACACTGACGGCAATCTATTCGCCCGAGACATCGTTCATGACCTGATTCCCAAGCTCAAGGCGACGCAAAATCTCGTGAACGATACGCTTCGCGTTAGAGTTGCAAAGGCTGGCAATGACGACGAACGCAGCCACTACCAGCTTCTACAGCAGGAGTTCGAGCTGGAAATCATGATGATCAACATGAACCTGGAACATCTGCTGCAACGCTACGCTCAGGAAATCCGGAATATCGCCGAATCTGACGGCAGCCTGACCGGCCCGGTGCTGGAACTTGATCAACATGAGCGCTTTGCCATCGATAGCGCCAGGAAACTCTATGAGCGGGCGCGGGCCATCCAGACCGCTTGACGGGGCGTGGAGGGCTTTTGAATCAAAGCGAATGTCAGCAACTCGATACCGTCATTGACGATACCACGAGATGATGAAGCGCTTCGAGGTGGCGGGCATGATCAGTTCACCGGCTCATGCTTGCGCTGCATGTCGAGGAACACCTCGACATAGCGCTGTCCGCGTCGTGAGGCCTGCAAATCCATACCGCGATGGGTTCTTACCCATGTTATGTTGATAATCGTCAGCAATATCGGCAAAGAGGAGCCTCATGTTCAGTACACGTTTTGGCCTTAGGGTGCATGTTACTCGCCACGCCCGCGAGCGAATGGCGCAGCGCAACATTAACGAGGCATTACTGGGTGAGCTTCTCGAAACGGGTCAAGTGCGATACAAAGATGACATCCGGTTATGGATTGCCAAGGAGGCCCCAGGGCGGCAGGATAATCTAATCTGTGCTGCCGTCATCCTTGAGGAGATGCTGGTAGTCAAAACGGTGATGCATCATTTTCAGTGGGAAAGCTAGCCATGCGTACGACTTATGATGAAGCGGACGATATTCTGGTAGTTCACCTCTCGGAGAAGCCAATCATCAAGGAAGGTTCTCAGGACTGGAATACCCATGTCAGCTATGCCGAGGACGGCACGATTGTCGAAATCGTCATACTCGAAGCTTCTAAACAAGGAGCATGGCCACTACTGCGTAGCCATGCAGCCTGATTCTCGAAAACACGGCAACCCCGCCAAGAGCCTGTATCGCTTGCCATCGATAGCGCCAGGAAACTCTATGAGCGGGCGCGGGCCATCCAGACCGCTTGACGGTGCGTGGAGCGCGGGCGGCCGGCTTCCCTTTCCAGCTTGCATGCGTCCGGCTTGCATGCGCCAGCCTTGAGGCGCACCATTTATCGTTTCGAACGATAAGCTTATGCAAGGGAGCTACATAGCACGATGAGCCTTTGGCGCCGACTGAGGGGAACCGATACGCGAGAGCAGATCCATTTCCGTGCTCGTCTGGCACGTTATTTTCCGATTATCAGTTGGGCGCCCTATTACAACCGCCATCTCCTCAACGAGGATCTGGTGGCATCCCTCATCGTCACGCTGATGGTGATCCCTCAGGCGCTGGCCTATGCCATTCTCGCCGGGCTGCCGGCGATTACCGGCCTCTACGCCAGCATGCTGCCACTGATTCTCTACTCGATCTTCGGGACCAGCCGGACGTTGGCCGTCGGGCCGATGGCGATCGTCTCGTTGATGACGGCCGCCGCCCTCTCGCCGCTGTTCGCCAGCGGTACGGCCGCCTACAGCCAGGCCGCCGTGACCCTGGCCATGCTGTCGGGCCTGATTCTGGCCGTCATGGGCCTGCTGAAGCTCGGCTTCTTCGCCAATTTCCTCAGTCATCCGGTGGTTTCCGGCCTGCTCACGGCTTCCGGTGTGCTGATTGCCGCCAGCCAGTTCGCCAGCCTGATCGGCGTCGGCGGTTCGGGCTTCACGTTGATCGATCAACTGGCCCATCTGCTGACCCACCTGAGCGACATCCATTGGCCGACTCTGATACTGGGCGCCTCGGCGCTGGTGTTCTTGCTGCTCATGCGCCGCGCCGGCCCGGTGTTGCGGAAGATGGGGCTGCGGGCCGGCGTCGCGACGTTCATCGTGCGCCTGGGGCCGGTCATGGCGGTCGCGATCACGACGCTGGTTTCCTGGTCGCTGGACCTGCCGGCGCTCGGGGTGGATGTGGTCGGCCATATCCCCGCTCACCTGCCGCCGCTGAGCCTGCCATCGTTCGATCCGGGCCTGCTGCGCGACCTGCTGCTGCCTGCGTTCCTGATCAGCGTGGTGGGGTTCATCGAGTCGGTCTCGCTGGCGCAGATGCTGGCGGCGCGCCGGCGCGAGCGCATCTCGCCGGATCAGGAGCTGGTGGGCCTCGGCACCGCCAACCTCGCGGCGGCCTTCACCTCCGGCATGCCGGTGACGGGCAGCCTGTCGCGCACGGTGATCAACTTCGATTCGGGCGCCCGCACGCCGGCCGCGGGGGCATTCGCGGCGCTGGGCGTCGGGTTGGTGATCCTGTTTTTGACCTCGCTGATCGCCTATCTGCCTATCGCGACTCTCGCGGCCAGCATCATCGTTTCGGCGATGACGCTGGTCGACCTGCCCGGCCTGAAGCGGACCTGGCACTATTCCCGCAGCGACTTCGCCGCGATGCTGATCACGATCGTGCTGACATTCGTCGAGGGCGTGGAAGCCGGTGTCATGGCCGGCGTCGGCGTGTCGCTGGCGCTCTATCTCTATCGCACCAGCCGGCCCCACACGGCGGAAGTCGGCCGCCTGCCGGGCACGGAGCATTTCCGCAACATCCAGCGCCACGAGGCGGAAGTCGACGATGAGATCGCCCTGCTGCGCATCGACGAAAGCCTCTACTTCGCCAACGCCCGCTATCTCGAGGATACCGTCTACGGCCTGCTGGCCGATCGCGCCAACCTGAAGCATCTGGTGCTGATCTGCTCGGCGGTGAACCTGATCGACGCCTCGGCGCTGGGAAGCCTGGAGGCGATCAATGCCCGCCTGAAGGACTCGCAGGTCACGCTGCATCTGGCGGAGGTGAAAGGGCCGGTCATGGATCGACTCAGCAAGAGCGATTTCCTGGAGCATCTGACCGGGGAGTCCTACCTCAGCACCTTTTCGGCCTGGACCAACATCCGCCATCGGCTCGACGATGAACGGGCCGCTCTGCTGGCGTCGAAAGCGTCGTCGACCGAGACAGCCCCCGAAGCCTCAGGCCGGTGACGCTGCCTGCCGCTCGCCGTGCTGGCGCCGCATGATCGGCAGAATGTCGCAACAGGCGCCGAGAGTCTGGCAGTCGGTCTTGGGGGCCGGGCTCTTCTCTCTGGAATAGCAACGGTTGTCCGGCGTCAGGATCCGATACCAGGCGCCGTGCTCGTGATCGATCATATGCTGCCAGCAGTAATTGGCGATCTTGTCGTACCAGCGCCAGTAGCGGGCTTCGCCCGTCAGGTCGCCCAGCATCGCCGCGGCGACGAGGCTTTCGGCCTGCACCCAGTACACCTTGTCGCGATTGAGAAACTGGCGGTTGAAATCCACGCCGTAGACGAGCCCGCCGTATCGGGCATCCCACCCCTTCTCGACCGCTTCGATGAACAGACGCTTGGCCGTGGGAATCAACCAGCTCTCCCTCGGGCAATGGCGCGAAAGCACTACCATCAGCCTGGCCCAGGTGGTCTGATGCCCGATCTGGAACCCCCAGGGGCGAAACAGGTCGTCGGGCTGGTCGCGGTGGTAATCGAAATCAGGGTGCCAATCGCGGTCGTAATGCTCCCAGAGCCAGCCATCGCCCACCGGCGCGAGCTTGTGCCATAGGGTCCGCGAGATGGTCAGTGCGCGATCCAGAAAGGCAGCGTCGCCGGTCGCGTCGAAGGCGCCGATCAACGCTTCGCAGCTGCGCAGGTTGGCGCTCTGGCCCCGGTAGCCGGTCAGTTGCCAATGGTCGTCCGCTTCGGCGGCGTACAACTGCCGATGGGGCTCGAAAAAGCGCCGGGTCTGTAATGCATGCACGCGGTCGAGTCCGGCTCGGGCTTCGGTGATCCCTGCCTTCAGGGCCGTAGCGTAGGCCAGCATGACCGAGGCCAGCCCGTAGCAGTGCTGGGTGGTGTCGTCGGGCTTGCCGTTGTCCAGCGTCCAGGCGTAGCCCTGGGTTCGGGTCTGGTAATGGCTTTCTTCCAGAAACTTCAGCCCGTGCCGCGCCCACGCCAGGTATTCCGGGTCGCCCGTCTGCATGGCGTAGCGGGCATAGAGGATCACGTAGCCGGCGCTGGAAACGAGATGCCGATGGTGGCGGTTGTAGAGATGCCCGTCGTCGGTGAGATAGTGATGGAATCCTGCCTGAGGGTCGATACAGCGAGGGTGATAGAACGCCATGATCCTGGCGATGTGCTGCTCGATCTGGTGCGGTGTGGTCAGCGGCATGACGGATCTCTCTCTCTATCGCAAACGCTTCATCGCAAACGCTTCATCACGAACGCTTCATCACGAACGTGCCTTGATCGGGCCTATCTCGTGATCGAGAACGGCGCTTCGCCGCGAACGTCTCTCACGACGAACCATGCGCCCAGTCCTGGCAGCGTCGAAGTCTTCCTTGCCAGTCTGGTCGCCGGTCAGGCCCATCACAATGCGTCTCTCGTCGAGTACCTTTTGGCTCGACACGGGCGTCGATATTTTTATTCAATATCGACAGACGCTGAATGACACACCCATCGATTCCGACATGGCCCGAGACATGACCGCGATTTCCGACCGTTCTCCCACCGCGCTCGATGTCTATCATCGCCTGAAGGCGGACATCATTCGTGGCTTCTACGCGCCGCAGGAAAAGCTGCTGATGAGCCGGCTCAAGGCCCGCTACGACACCGGGGTCGGCCCCTTGCGCGAAGCGCTGACCCGATTGATCGGCGAGCGCCTGGTCACGGGTATCAGCCAGCGGGGTTATCGAGTGGCGCCGATGTCGATCGCCGAGCTGGAAGCGATCTACGACGCGCGGGCGGAGCTGGAAGGGTTGCTGATTCGGCTCGCCATCGAACGCGGCGACGACGAATGGGAAGCGACGGTGCTGGCACGCACCCATACTCTGGCCAAGGTCACCCGGGTACAGGACGCCGACGAGATGCTCGAACGCTGGGATACGCGCCACCAGGCACTGCACGATGCGATGGTGGCCGGCTGCGGCTGCCTGCCGCTGCTGCAGTCCCGCGCGGCGCTGTTCGATCAGGCCCAGCGTTATCGCCACCTGTGGCTGCGCCAGACCGTCTTTTCCGAGCAGGCGCTCGCCGAGAAGCAGCGCGAACACCAGGCGCTGCTCGATACGATTCTGGCCCGCGATGCCTCCGCCGCCAGTTTGCTGATGCGGGAACACCTGATGACGCCGGTGCCGATCATCCGGGAGCGGTTGCAGGAACAGGGCTGGGTTTAAGCGTCTCTGGTTTCAACGCCCCGAGCTTTTGAGCTCTTCCCCGCTCAGGGAATCGCGCCTTCCAGACGCAACGCCGCGACCGCTTCGGCGTCCAGCGCCAGCCAATCGCTCAGCACGCTCTCGGTGTGCTCACCCAGGCGCGGCGGTGACAGGGACGAGGCCATCCGCTGACCATCCAGCGTGATCGGGTTGGCGACCAGCCGCGCACGGTGGCCGTCGCTCATGGTGCGCTCCACCACCATCTCCCGGTGGCGTACCTGCGGATCGTCGAACACCTGATCCAGCGTGTTGATAGGGCCGCAAGGCACGCCGTGGACTTCCAGCAGCGCAAGCCATTCGTCCCTCGGCCTGGCGATCAGGCGTTCGCTCAAGCGCGCGACGAGAAGCTCCCGGTGGGCGACCCGCTGGGCGTTGGTGGCAAAGCGCGGGTCCGTCGCCCATTCGCTCTCGCCCAGCGCCTCGCAGAGATGCCGGAACTGGGTGTCGTTGCCCACGGTGACAATGAGGTGACCATCCGACGCGGCGAAGGCCTGATACGGCACGATGTTCGGATGCGCGTTGCCCATGCGCTGCGGCGTCTGCCCGCCGGTCAGATAGTTGAGCGCCTGGTTGGCGAGCACGCCGACCTGAACGTCCAGCAACGCCATGTCGATATAACCGCCCTCGCCGCTGGCATCCCGTCGGCGCAGCGCCGCGAGAATCGCGTTGGCGGCGTAGAGCCCGGTGAAGATATCGGTGATCGCGACGCCCACCTTTATCGGTTCGCCGCCACGGTCGTCGGGTTCGCCGGTCAGGCTCATCAACCCGCCCATGCCCTGGATCAGGAAGTCGTAACCGGCGCGGCCGGCGTAGGGCCCGTCCTGGCCGAAGCCGGTGATCGAGCAGTAGACCAGCTCCGGCTTGAGCCTTTTGAGGCTGACGTAATCGAGCCCGTAGGCGGCCAGCCCGCCGACCTTGAAGTTCTCGATCACCACGTCGGCCTTCGTTGCCAGCCGGCGGACCAGCTCCTGCCCCTCGGTCGTCGAAAGATCGATGGCGACCGAGCGCTTGCCGCGATTGGCGCTGAGAAAATAGGCGGAGGCTCTGGTCTCCTGCCCCGAACCCGCCATCGATTCCGTCTCCGCATCTTCCAGCCACGGCGGCCCCCAGGCGCGGGTATCGTCGCCCTGCCCTGGCCTTTCGATCTTGACCACTTCGGCGCCGAGATCCGCCAGTTGCTGCGTACACCACGGGCCGGCCAGCACCCGCGAGAGATCCAGCACCTTGAGCCCGGCCAGCGGCTGGGTGACGTCGCTCATCGCGCTCACCCGAACGCCTGGATGCCGGTCTGGGCGCGGCCCAGGATCAGAGCGTGGACATCATGCGTGCCCTCGTAGGTATTGACCGTCTCCAGGTTGATCATGTGGCGGATCACGCCGAACTCCAGCGAGATGCCGTTGCCGCCGTGCATGTCCCGCGCGACGCGGGCGATATCGAGCGCCTTGCCACAGTGATTGCGCTTGATCAGCGAGATCATCTCCGGCGTGGCCTGGCCATCGTCCAGCAGACGGCCGACTCGCAGACAGGCCTGCAGCCCCAGGGCGATTTCGGTCTGCATGTCCGCCAGCTTGAGCTGGACCAGCTGAGTCGCTGCCAGCGGACGCCCGAACTGCTGGCGATCCAGCGTGTACTGACGGGCAGCGTGCCAGCAGAATTCCGCCGCGCCCATGGTGCCCCAGCTGATGCCGTAGCGGGCCTTGTTGAGACACCCGAACGGCCCGCCGAGCCCGGAGGCGCCGGGCAACAGCGCCTCTTCCGGCACGAAGACGTCATCCAGCACGATCTCGCCGGTCACCGAGGCGCGCAGCGACGCCTTGGCGTGAATGGTCGGCGTCGAGAAGCCCTCGGCACCGCGTTCGACCACGAAGCCCTTGATCTTGCCCTCGTGGGCATCGGATTTGGCCCAGACCACGGCGATATCGGCGATCGGACTATTGGTGATCCACATCTTCTGGCCGCTGAGGCGGTAGCCGCCTTCGACCTTCTTCGCCCGGGTCTGCATGCTGCCGGGGTCGGAGCCCGCGTTGGGCTCGGTCAGGCCGAAGCAGCCCACCATTTCGCCGCTGGCCAGCTCGGGCAGGTAGCGCTGCTTCTGCGCCTCGGTGCCGTAGGCCTCGATCGGATACATCACCAGCGAGGATTGCACGCTCATGGCGGAACGGTAGCCGGAGTCGACCCGCTCGACCTCTCGGGCGATCAACCCGTAAGCGACGTGATTGGCGCCGGCGCCGCCATAGCTCTCGGCCACCGTCGCGCCCAGCAGGCCCAGCCCGCCCATCTCGCGCAGGATCTCGCGGTCGAAGTGATCCTTCTCGAAAGCCTCGAGCACGCGTGGCTGCAGGCGCTCCTGACAGTAGTCGCGTGCCAGCTGCTGAATCTGGCGCTCTTCGTCGCTGAGCTGCTGGCCGAACAGGAAAGGGTCGTCCCATTGGAAGGCGGACATGTCTTTGGCTCCTGGCACCGTCGATGCCGTTCGTGAGAAGCCACCACGATAGCGCCATTCGCAATGTCGACACTATTGGCAAAATGTCTACGTTTTAAAGCATTGCTAAGAGGTAAGTGGACGCATAATCTATACAAAACCAGATTTGGTGTTCACTTATGAACCTCAATACCGCCCGTGATCGACTGGATCGCTGGGATCGACAAGGGCGATGTGTCTACACGCTAGCCGGTCTGGCCAAGGTATTCCCCGAGGATAGCCCCAAGACATTGCAGGAGAGTATCGGTCGGTTACGCCGATTCGGCGTACTCGAAGGCGTCCACAGGGGCATCTACGTTTATGCTCGATCAAGGCGGACAAAAGCCGATCGGCTCGAGGAAATCGCCAAAACCATGCGACGTGGCGAGTACAGCTACGTGAGCCTGGAGTCGGCTTTATCGGCTTATGGTGCGATATCGCAGATACCGGTCGACCGGCTGACGATCATGACTACCGGGCGAAAAGGCCTCTATCGGACGCCTTACGGAACGCTCGAATTCACTCATACCAAGCGCCCGGTACAGGAATTGCTGCAGCGGATGCGAGATGTCGGACGTCCGTTGAAAGTTGCGACGCCGGAGGCGGCCTGGGCCGACCTCAAACGCGTCGGTCGCAATACCCATCTGGTAGATACCGCAGCGCTGGTGCCCGATGAGCATCAGTCGCTCGACAGGGAGCAAGATATGTCATGAAGCGCATCGAACCTGCGGATTTTGCCGCGCTTGTCGACTTGGCCATGGAAGATCCCGCGCGTCGTGCAATGCGGCCGGTCGTCGAAAAGGAGCTGCTCCATTTCGATATTCTGTTCGCGCTCGACCGCGAGCGGTTACTCGAAGGACTGACATTTCAAGGCGGGACCTCGTTGAGACTTTGCTATGGCGCTCCGCGATTCAGCGAATATCTCGACTTCGTGGGCGGGACGGCATTCAACAGCCGGGACGTCTCGCGCATCAAAACATGCATCGAGGATTACGTCAGCCAACGCTATCAATTGGGGGTATACGGATTTAATGGTTGATGGGGCACCTTCACCCCATCAATCTGATACCACCCTCAGATGGTTGATAGATCGACTCCGTAGTTGAGTTCCTCTGCGAAGTCCGGCAGTCCGTAACCGATGGTTTTCTTGTAGAAAGGAGAGACCTTCGCAGTCGGTGCCTTCTTCTTGTGCTTCGTGGTGTAGAGCATTCGTGCCCGCATCACCTCGAAGGAGTAACCGCGCCCTTCACGGTTCTTGTCCTTGGCCAGTCGGTTGATGGACTCCGTGTAAGCGTTGGTGACGGGCATGTCCGTCTCGAAGTAGGTCATGGTCTCTTCGCGCCAGTTTCCCACTGCCCTGACCAGATCGCTCCAGACTTCCTTTTGGCCCTTCGGGATGGTGGCTATCCACTCGTCCAGGGCGGCTTCTGCCTGGAGCCGTGTGGTGGCGTCCCAGATGCCGTAGAAGCGCTCCTTGTGCTCGTAGGCGGCCAGCAGTTGCGGGAACGCGCCTGTCCAGGTCTCCATGATGAGGCGCTCCCGGTCTGAGACTTCGTGAGCGCGTTTCAGCAGGATTTTCCGGTCTCCCTTGAGAGTCCGGCTCTGGGACGGTTTCAGCTCCTTTCTGAGGCCCTTGCGCACTCTCTCTAGGGCATCGTTGGCCATGCGCACCACATGGAACTTATCGACCACGATACGGGCCTGGGGCAGCACAGCCTTGACCGCTGCCCGGTAGGGGTTCCACATGTCCATGCTGACGATCTCGACCTTCTGCCGGTCTTTCAGCTTCATCAGGTAGTTGGTCACCACGTCCTGGCGGCGGGTGGCCAGCAGGTCGAGCAGGGTTCGCTCCTCAATGTTGGTCAGAATGCAGCGGTAGCGCTTGTTCAGGTATAGCTCGTCAATGCCCAGGATGCGGGGCGTCTCGAAGCGGTGCCAGCGCCCCAGGAACTCGGCGCGGGCGTTGAAGATGTCGCGCACCGTCTTCTCGTCCAGGCCGGTCTGTGCCGCCACAAAGGTGTAGGGGTGGTTGAAGGATTCCTTCTCCACGTACTCATGCAGCCGCAGTGTCATACGGAATCCGTCCACCATCTCCGGTAGCTGGGGCCTGAATGTTGTCTTGCAGGCCCGGCAGGTGTATCGGCGGCGGACCACCCAGAGAGTGACCCGCTTGCCGTGGATGGGCAGATCACGATAGGGAACGTCACGCTTGCCGAACCGTACGAACTCACCCTGCACGCCGCATTCCTCGCAGGCGATGGGATCGGGCACGTCCACCTGGAAGTGCATTTCGTCGTCGGTGGTTTTGCAGCCCAGTACTTGGTATTGCGGCAGGTGAAGGATGTTGTCGGGAAGTTCGGTCATGGTGTTGTATAGGCGTAGGTGTCAGTCAGATCCATCCGACTCGGCATTGGTGTTTGCTTTTTTACCCAACAAGCTGCTGGAAACGAAAAGTAAGGCACCGAGGACAATTGCAATATCAGCCAGGTTGAAGGCCGGCCAATGCCAGTCTCGCCAATAGAAATCAAAGGAATCCACAACATAGCCGCGAAAGACCCGGTCAATCAGGTTGCCCATGGCGCCACCGAGGATAAGACTGTAAGCGATGGCTTCTCCTTTATGACGATTTTCAAGGATCAGCTTGATCAGAAAAATCGAGACCGCCACCGCGATCCCGATAAAAAAGTAGCGCTGCCAGCCTCCACCATTCGCAAAAAGACTGAATGCGGCACCGGTGTTCCTTAGGTGCACCCAGTTAAAGAACGGGGTCACCGAAACATACTCGCCATAGGCCATTGATTGCTGCACCAGCCACTTTACAGCTTGATCAGACGTTGCCAGCAGGCCCGATATGGACAACAGGGCGTACGGCGAGAGCTTTTTGCCAATAATGAGCATTATTTAACCCTTGAGCGCCAGAATGCGCCTGGCACCGTTAAGCACGACGAGCCCCGCGATGGTGCCGATAATTAGATCCGGATAATTGGAACCGGTCCACACGACCAGGGCGCCGGCGGTGATGACCCCCAGGTTGATCACCACGTCGTTGGCCGAGAATATCCAGCTTGCCTTCATGTGCGCCCCGCCCTCCCGATGTTTGGATATGAGCAGCAGACAACTGGTATTGGCAATCAATGCGACGAATGCGATAGCCATCATCACCAGCGATTCAGGCTCACTACCGAATACAAAGCGTCTCACCACCTCTACGAGCGCGCCCACAGCCAAGATCAGTTGCAGTACACCAGCAAGATGCGCGGCACGTACCTGCATTTTCACGCTAAGTCCAACCGCATAAAGGGCAAGCCCGTACACCGCCGCATCGGCAAAATTGTCCAGGGACTCTCCAATCAGGCCGGTGGACTGGGCGATCAGACCGGCAGTCATTTCCACCACGAACAGAAGTGCATTGATGCCGAGCAACCAGCGCAGGGTCCCGGATTCTTGCTTAGCAGAAGCTGCCGAAAACTCGGCGGCCTTGATGGTCTCCGGATTTGCAGCGACGGTTTCCTGAAGCGAGGCGCCTAGCCCCAAGGTCTTCAGTTTCGAGGTGACGGGCTCGACCTCGCCGTCATGCACGACCTTCAGCCGGCGGTTCGACAAGTCGAAGGACAGCGCCCGAATCTCCTCAAAGCCGTTCAGGGCTAGGCGAATCATTCGTTCTTCTGATGGACAGTCCATCTTCGGCACGGCATAAACACTGACCCATCTCCCTGGCGCCTCGGAGGAGGCCTGTATATCGGTATCCGCTGCGGACGTTGCATCACCGCCACAGGCGCCACCACAGGATTTGCTCATGATACGACTCCACTTGAACAATGTTGTGGTACCATTTAAAACTATAAAGCTACTATAAGGTCAATAGAGTAAAGAATCCGTTGGGGAGGAGGCTGATGCGCATTGGTCAGTTGGCGCAGTTGGTAGGGGTCGAAACACAGACGATCCGCTTCTATGAACAGCAGGGCTTGTTGCCGCCGCCTGATCGGCAGGACAACGGTTACCGTGTCTATACCGAGAAGCATGGTGAGGGGCTGGCCTTCATCCGTCGCTGCAGAATCCTGGGCCTGTCACTGGCTGAGATTCACGAACTACAGAGCTATCAGGACGCCCCTCATCAGCCTTGTACCGCCGTCAACGCCTTGCTCGATGATCACATCTCTCATGTGCGGTCGCAGATAACCGCTCTGCAAGCGCTTGAGAAACAACTCGTTTCACTGAGAGCGAGTTGCAACGATGACCGGGAAGTTGAGGCGTGTGGGGTTCTTGCTGGAATTAGCGAAGGAAACATGCACCAGCAGTAGGTGAAGCATCAACCAGATAATCCGATGAGATGCCGGTCTGTCTCACTCTCATGCAAAGGTAAGATCAACCATTTAATCCGCTTACCCAATTGGGAGTGACCGTCAAGCAACCGAAAACCCTCCGCGAAGATCCCCGCTATGCCGAAGTGAAAGTCGACAAATGGCAGGTGGCCGTCACTACCGCACCAGCCCGTCGTGACCTGGCCAAGCAGAAAATCAAGCTGGAGATCGCCAACATCCCTGCCTACACGCGGCAGGCACGGGGCTTGCAGCTACACTACCCGTTCCTGCCTGACGGCTATGCAGATCTGCTGGTCCTCACCGAGACAATGGACGAGGTGATGGCCGACAAACTGGTATCGCTGGTCAATACCCGGCGCTACGTCCGTAACCGCGATATCTGGGACCTGCAATGGCTGAAACAGCAAGGTGCGCAGCCAGACGCTACCCTGGTCCAGAAGAAACTGTTCGACTACCGAATAACGGACTATGTCGCCAAGGCAGAAGACTTGATCGAACGCCTCCCGGGGATCATTCAGGGAGCGGCGTTCCAGCAGGAAATGCAGCGATTCCTGCCAGCCGATACGCTCGACCGGACCTTGCGCAATCCAAGCTTTGCGGACTATCTGGCCCCGAGAACTGGCAAGCACTTTCTCGCAGCTCATCGATCCGCTCGAAGGCCGGAAGCCGGCGGGACCGGCTCCGGAATTCTTGCTGTAAACGCCAAAACACGCAGGTTTCGGTCGTCGAAAAGCCGCTGCTAACCGAGGAGCTGTGTGCCCTGCTTGCCCGGCACCAGCCGCCAGTAGCGGTCGCAGCGGGGCAGTGCCGCTTCGTCGTGCCCCAGCAATAGCGCCGTGCGTCCGGCCAGCCAGGCGTCCAGTGCCGTCGCGAGCGACGCCGCGGTGGCGGCGTCCAGGCCGCTCAAGGGCTCGTCCAGGATCACCAGCGGCGAATCGCGCAACATCACCCGCGCCAGTGCGACCCGGCGCGCCTGACCGCCGGAAAGCTGGCGCCCCTGCTCGCCGACCCAGGTTTCCAGCCCTTCCGGCAGCGCCTCCGCCCAGGCCTTGAGCTCGACGCGCTCGAGCGCATCCCACAGCTGCGCGTCGCTGGCATCCGGATCGCCCATGCGCAGGTTGGCGGCCAGGGTGTCGTGGAACAGTTCGCTGCGCTGGGTGAGGTAACCGATTCTGGCTCTCAGCGAATCGGGGGCGAGCCCGGCAATATCCTGATGATCGAATTCGACACGTCCGCCCTGTGGGTCGAAGGCGCGCACGGCCAGTTGCGCCAGCGTCGACTTGCCGATCCCCGAGGCGCCGATGATGCCGATACGCTGGCCGGGGTCGAGGGAAAGATTCAGGCCGCTGAACACGACTCGCGCTCCGTGGGCGACCTCGACGTTTCGATAGCTCAGCGACGGCGCCGCGCCGCCCGTGGTCAAGCGCTCTCCGGTCAGCGGCGTCTTCAGTTCGGCCTGGGCGTTGAGCCGCTCCGCCGCCCGCACCGTTGCGCCCAGTTGCGTGAAGGCCATCGGCAGGTTGCCCAGGCCTTCGCTCACCGCGAGCGTCCCCAGCGCAAGCATCACCATGACCGGACCGCTCACCTGCCCGCTACGAAAGGCTTCGAGCCCCAGCAGCAGCACGGCCAGCGTGGCCAGTTGGATTCCCACGGTGACGACAAGATTGCCCGTTGCCGTGCGCTGGCCGAGTCGGCGCTGATCGTCGAGCAGCGCCCGTTCTTCGCGATGCCAGAGCGCGCGGTGGGCATCCAGTGCGCGGTAGCTGGTCAGTTCCGCCAGTCCTTCGACCTGCTCGATCGCGCGGACACGCAGCCGCTCCTGACGATCGACCCGGCGATGGCTGGCTCGCCAGCCCCACCAGGCGCAGCCGGCGGTGGCGACCAGCCCCAGCGGCAACAGAATGGCGAGCAGGACGACCCCCGCGATGGGCAGAAACGCCGCCGCGAAGGCCGCGAACGCCAGGATGCTGAGCAGCGCGACCAGCGGCGGCGCCAGCAGGCGCAGGTAGAGGTTGTCGAGGGTGTCGATATCCGCCGTCAGCCGGTTGAGCCACTGGGAAGCGCGTGCCCGTGCCAGCGTGCGCGCATCCAGGGTGACCAGCCTCGCGAACACGCGCCCGCGCAGATCGGCCAGCAGCCGCAATATCGTATCGTGATTGTAGAGCCGCTCCAGATAGCGACTGACCGTGCGCGAGACGGCGAAGAATCGAATCCCGCCCCCCGGCGTGAACACGTCCAGATAGCCCGAGGCGCTAACCGCCGCGATTGCCGTGGCGGTAATGAACCAGCCGGAGAGCGACAGCAGTCCCAATGCGCTGAGCAGCGTGGCGAGCATCAGCAGCGCCCCCAGCAGCAAGCGCCCGCGCCGCTCGGCCAGGACGCCGAGCCAGGGTCGCAGAGATAGCAGTGCTTTCATGAGTTCGTCTCCCGCGCATCGGCCGAGCGCTCGATCCGTGACAACCGGCCTTGTTCGATCGCGAAGACCCGACCGGCCATCGCCATGATCGCCGGATGGTGGGTGGCGACGATCAGGGTCCGCCCGCTCGCCGCCAGTTGCGTCAGCCCCGCGATCACGTGCTGTTCGGTTTCCGGGTCCAGCGCCGCCGTCGGCTCGTCCAGCAGCACCAGCCTGGCCGGGGAGAGAAACACCCGGGCCAGCGCCAGCCGCTGCCCTTCGCCACCGGAAAGCCCGACACCGCGTTCGCCCAGCGGCGTCTCGAGCCCGCTTGGTGCCGATGCCAACCACTGGCCCAGCCCGGCCTGCGTCAAGGCGCTGCGCAATGCCTCGTCACTGGCATCGGGCGCGACCAGCCGC
Source organism: Salinicola sp. NYA28a (assembly GCF_976982775.1). The sequence continues at coordinate 1,906,044 of NZ_OZ334582.1, read as the reverse complement.
AGATTTTCGGCCAGCGTGCCCTGGATGATCAGCGGACGCTGATCCAGCCAGGCGATGGCCGGATCGCGCCGTACCTCGACCTCCCCCGCGCTCGGCGCGATGAACCCGGCGATCAGTTGCAGCAGACTGGATTTGCCGCTGCCGGATGGACCGATCAGCGCTACCACTTCGCCCGAATCGACACGCAGCGACAACGGCCCGAGAATTCGCTCGCGTCCGGCATGGCGCAGTTCAACGTTCACGAGCTCGACGGCACCCGGGACAAGCTCACGACTGGCCGTCTCGTCGGGCCGGGTGCTTTCCGCAGGTGCGGCTTCGTCGGCATCCGGTTCGAGCAGTGCCACCAGCCCTTCGGCGGCCCCCAGGGCGGAGGCGCGATCGTGATAGTGCTGGGAGAGCGTGCGCAGCGGCTGGAAGAACTCCGGCGCCAGCAGCAGGATAAACAGCCCGCTGAACAGATCGAGCTGCTCGGCCGGCCCGTACTGGATGTAGCCGAGCAGGCCGAGACCGATATAGATGGCCACGACGGCCACCGACACGGCAGCGAAGAATTCGAGCACCGCCGATGACAGAAACGCCACCCGCAGCGTCTTGAGGCTGCGCTGACGATAGTCGTGGGCAACCTCGCTGACCTCTTCGACGCTGCGCTCGGCGAGCCCGAAGAGCTGAAGGGTCGCGATACCCCGCACCCGATCGAGAAAATGCCCGGAAAGCCGGGTGACCGCCTGGAACTGCGCCTCGTTGAGACGCTGGGCGCCCATGCCGATCAGCGCCATGAACAGCGGAATCAAGGGGGCGGCGATCAGCAACCAGATCGCCGCCAGCCAGTTGAGCCAGAACACCACGACGAGATAGACCAGCGGAATCAGCGCCGCCAACACCATCTGCGGCAGGAAGCGGGAATAATAGCCTTCCAGCGACTCGACCTGATCCACCAGTTGACTGGCCAGCCCCGCGCTATGGCGGGAAGCCAGACGCACCGGGCCCAACTGCTGCAGGCGCACCAGCAGGCGCGCCCGCACCTGCTGCTTGACCCGCAGGCCGCAAGCCTGACCGCAGACCTCCTGCCCCCATTGCGCCACGGCACGGACGCCGATGGCGAGCGCGATCAGCGCGACGCCGAGGGTGACATCGCCCAGCGTGGCCTGGTTCGAGACGACATCGTCGACGACCCAGGCCAGTGCGCCCATCTGGATCAAGGTGGCGAGGCCCGCCAGCAGGCCGCAGCCGACGGCGCCTCGATACCAGGGCCGGACGCCGGCCGCTTGCTGCTTCAACCACGCTCTCGAAGCGCTCGTACGTGGCGAAGCGTTCATGCGTGGCGAAGCGTTCGTGCGTGGCGCGTTCGTGGATGATAGACCCGTGGTTCGCCTCGCGGCACTCAATGGTAGCCCTCACCCACGCGGACCTTGCCGCGGAAGACCCAGTAGGACCACGCGGTGTAGGTCAGCACGATCGGTACCACGAACAGCACGCCGATCAGGATGAAGAACTGGGATTCCGGCGCCGAGGCGGCGTCCCAAAGCGTGTAGTCCGGCGGAATCACGTAAGGCCAGCGGCTGACCAGCAGTCCCAGGTAGGTGAAGATGAACAGGCCCAGTGTCAGCAGGAAGGCCAGACCTTCACGCCGGCGACGAGTCGCCACATAGATGCCCACGGCGCACAGCAGCGCCGCGAACGGCAGCAGCCAGATCACCTGCATGTGGTCGAACCAGCGATCGAACACGCCCGGATCGATCCACGGGGTCCACAGGCTGACGATGACGAATACCACCAGCACGCCGATCAGCAGCTTGGGAATCAGACCTCGCGCCCATTCGCGAACGTGCCCTTCCGACTTCAGCACCAGCCAGGTCGCGCCCAGCAGGGTATAGCCGACCACCAGCCCGAGACCGGTCAGGATGGAGAACGGGGTCAGCCAGTCGAACGCCCCACCGGTGTAGACACGATCGGCGGTTTCGAAACCCTGGATATAGGCACCCACCACGCAGCCCTGCGCGAACGCTGCAACGAAGGAGCCACCGGCGAACGCGGCATTCCACCAGCCGCGCGTGCGCTTGGACTTGAAGCGGAATTCGAACGCCACCCCGCGGAAGATCAGGCCGGCCAGCATCAGGAAGACGCCCAGATAAAGCGCCGGCAACAAGATGGTGTAGACCAGCGGGAAGGCCGCGATGAGTCCGGTGCCCCCGAGTACCAGCCAGGTTTCATTGCCATCCCACACCGGCGCGACGGAATTCATCATCACGTCGCGGGCATCCTCGTCGGGCGCAAACGGAAACAGGATGCCCAAGCCCAGGTCGAACCCATCCATCAACACATACATGATGATGCCGAAAGCGATGATGACGGCCCAAAATAGTGAAAGATCGAACATTTCCATGGTTTAACTCCTGGACGAGGCGGTGCTGCCGTCAAAGGGAACACGGGTAGCGGAAAGCGGACGCTCGGGGCGGTCGTAATCGTGCATCTCCTCGTCTTCGCCGAGCTCATCCAGGCCCTGACGCACGACCTTGAACAGGTAGTAGATACCGGCCCAGAAGATCACCGCATAAACCGCGAGATAGCCGATCAGCGTCGCCAGCACCATTCCACCGGAAAGCGAAGGCGTGACGGCGTCGGCGTAGGAAAGAACGCCATAGACCAGCCACGGCGAGCGCCCGATTTCGGTCACGAACCACCCGGCCAGTACCGCCACGAACGGCGCCAGGCTCATCCCCTGCAAGCCGTGCAGGAACCAGCGCGACGTATACAGCCGCCCTCCGCGGCGCAGCACCAGCCCAGCGATGGCGAACGCGATCATCAGAACGCCCAGCGCGACCATCACGCGGAAGCTGTAGAAGACGATCCACACCGGTGGCTGCTGGTCGACGGGGATATCCTTGAGCCCCGGCACCACGCCGTCGGCATCATGGCGCAGAATCAGGCTGGCGCCATTGGGGATGCCGATCTCGGCGCGGTTGGCCTGGAGGTCGCGATCCGGCAGCGCGAACAGCAGCAATGGCACATTGGACTGGGTTTCCCAGTTACCTTCCATGGCCGCGATCTTCTCCGGCTGATGCTCGAGCGTGTTCAGCCCGTGCTCGTCACCAATCCAGGCCTGTAGCGGGGTCAGAATCAGCAGCAACCACATGGTCATGGAAAGCGCTCGCTTGTGCGCTTCCACATCACGCCGCCGCAGCAGGAACCAGGCACTGACGCCGCAAACCACAAACCCGCCGGTCAGAAACGCCGCCATCGCCATATGCGCGAAGCGATACGGGAAGGAAGGGTTGAAAATGGCCTCGATCCAGGAGGTGACATGCACCATGCCCTCGCGAATCTCGTAGCCTTGCGGGGTCTGCATCCAGCTGTTGGTCGCCAGAATCCAGAATGCCGAGATGAACGTCCCCGCGGCGACCATCAGCGCTGCGAAGAAGTGCACCGAAGGCGACACCCGATGACGACCGAACAGCAGCACGCCGAGGAAGCCGGCCTCGAGGAAGAAGGCGGTGATGACCTCGTAACTCAACATCGGTCCGATGAAGTTCGAGGCGAACTGGGAGAAGTTGCTCCAATTGGTGCCGAACTGGAATGCCATGACGATTCCCGTCACCACACCCATGGCGAAGACGACGGCGAAGATCTTGGTCCAGAATAATCCCAACCGATCCCACACGGCTTCACCGGTGGCTACGTAAAGGCCCTGAAGCAAGGCCACGTATGAGGCCAAACCGATCGTGAAGACCGGAAATATGGTATGAAAAGAGACCACGAAAGCGAACTGCAATCGTGACAACAGGATAGGATCTAATGCCATGGCTGACTCCTCGCAAGCGTTCAGGGCAGCGGTTCCCTCATGCCCCGACGACAGATGTTTCTTCGTTCTGTTTGCCCGTCGAACGACCATTGCAGCCGTCGATGCTTAACATCGCTTTACATCATAAGGAAAGTGTTTCCGTCGGCCGCCGTGTCCTGATGTCGCATGCCAGCGTCGACCTTTCCCTTTTTCTCCCTAGACAACCTAGGCAATAGTGCCGGAAGTCGCCAACGACGAGGGCTTGCGACCAGCCTCGAGGCTTACCGAGTGCGACGTCATGGCCTCGATGGAATTCATCTCTGCGACAATCTGTCAGCCTGACAGGATCGAATCGGCCTACCCGGCTCTCTCCTCGCCCGCCCTTGCTGCTCCGCGCGGAGTCCCTTCATTCGTCGGGTGCTGTTCGTGAACCAGGCTCTTGCCGACGATATGCAAGCGTTTCGGCGACGCGCAAGCGTTTCGACGACGCGCAAGCGTTCCGGTCAGACGCAAGGCTTTGGTCAAATAGTCATACAAAGTCGAATCGCGTAAGGTCCTAATGGCTACTGCGCTATTCGATTGCTCGACAACCACCGCCATTTCACGAGGCGCTTCGTGACCGATCCCGCCACATCGACGTCCTCTTCCGCAACCCAAGCCACGCCGGCACGCGCAGTGCCAGCGCTATGGATGCTGGTGCTCATCACGCTGGCCGGTACGTTGGCCATGCATATCTTCGTGCCGGCACTGCCCATTGCCGGCGAGGCGCTGAGCGCCGACAACGCCCAGATGCAGTTGACCATCAGCCTCTACATTCTGGGGCTGGCGATCGGCCAACTCTTCTACGGCCCGCTCTCCGACGCGGTAGGCCGACGACCGGCACTGATGCTGGGCATGCTGATCTACAGCGTGGCGGGGATCGTTGCCTGGCAGGCGCAAAGCGTCGAGACGCTGATCACGGCGCGCTTCTTCCAGGCCTTCGGCGGCTGTGCCGGGCTGGCACTGGGCCGCGCCATGATCCGCGACACCGCTGCGCCGGACCGCGCCGTGCAACGGCTGGCAGTGCTCAATCTGGTCGTGGCCATCGGGCCGGCCATGGCACCGCTCATCGGCAGCCTGCTGACCACCACGCTGGGTTGGCGTACCGTGCTGCTGGCACTGTGCCTGATGGGCGTGGGCAACCTGCTGTTCGTCTGGCGGCTGATGCCGGAGACCGCGAAGCCCAGCGGCCGGATCGATCTGCTCAATCTGGCGCATGAATATCGAACGCTGATCCGCTCGCCGGCCTTCATCGGTTATGCCATCGGCGGCGGCTGCGTCACCACCGCCATGTTTGCCTTCGTCGCCTCGGCGCCGTTCATCTTCGTCGAACAGCTGGGCAAGCCGGCAAGCCACGTGGCGTATTACCTTTCCCTGCTGATCCTGAGTATTTCGCTGGGCAACTTCATCACCAACCGCACGATCCACCGCATCGGTCTGGTTCGATTGATGCTGGCGGCGAGCCTGCTCAGCCTGACCGGGGGCATCTCGATGCTGGTCATCGTGCTGGCCGGCTGGGCGTCGGCGGTCACTCTCGAAGTCTCGGTGCTGCTGTTCACCTTTGGCGTGGGCATGACCGGGCCGACCGCGTTGACGCTGGCGGTGGGCATCAACCCCAAGGTCGTCGGTTCCGCCGCCGGTCTTTACGGGTTCGCCCAGATGGGCATCGGCGCGCTCTGCACGGCGCTGGCCGGACTCGGCGACGACCCGGCCCTGGCCGCGGCCGTGGTGCTCGCCACGGCTGCCGTCATCGGCCAGATCGCGCTGAGGAGCGCATTGCGGTTCGATCGTCAGGTCCAGCGCTGAGGCTCTCTCCCCGGCGAGGAATCAACCACCGACCACGCTGTAGACCAGCCATGCGGTGTAGGCCACGAAACTGACGAGCAGCAGAGCCCCCTCCAAACGATTGATGCGCCCCTGGCCCTTGAAACCGATCCCGAACACCAGCAGCACGAGCGTCAGAGCGGCCATGACCGGCCAGTCCCGTACCAGCACATCCGGATCGACGTCGATGGGATGAATGACGCCCGCTAGCCCCACCACCGCCAGCGTGTTGAACAGGTTCGACCCAACCACATTACCGATCACCAGGTCATGCTGATTCTTGCGCACCGCGCTGATGGAAGAGGCAAGCTCCGGCAACGACGTACCGATGGCAACCACGGTCAGGCCGATGACCAGGTCGCTGACCCCGAATGCCGAGGCGATATCCACCGCCCCCCAGACCAGCAGACGTGAGCTGACGATCAGCAGGACCAGGCCCACCAGGGTCCAGGTAATCGCTCGCTTGAGCGTCATCGCCTGGGTATCGAGGTCGGCCGTCGTATTGTCGGCGAGAGTATCACTGCCTTGCTGCCGACCGCGTATGATGCTGTAGGTCAAGAAGGCTGCCAGCATTGCCAGAAGCAGCACCGCGTCCCAGCGCGACACGGCGCCGTCCTGAAGGCACCAGAGCGATGCCAAGGTCACCAGCATGAGCAACGGCAACTCCTGACGCAGCACTTGCGAGTGCATGATCAACGGGCTGAGCAGGGCCACGAACCCCACGATCAAGCCGATATTGGCGATGTTGGAGCCATAGGCGTTGCCCAACGCCAGGCCAGGGTTGCCTTGCCAGGCGGAAAGCGCCGACACCATCAATTCCGGCGCCGAGGTACCGAGTCCGATGACCACCATGCCGATCAGCAAGGGCGACAATCCCAGATGACGCGACGTCGCGGCCGCGCCATCGACGAAACGGTCGGCACTCCATACCAATACCGCCAGCCCGAGAGCGACGGCGGTGATCGCCATTAGCACGATAGAATCTCCTTGCACCTGATATAGGGATGGTGTGTGTCGTCGCATGCCGGAAACGCATGCCCCAGGGCCGTCGGCGCCAAGCTACTGACAAACATACGCATGTGAATGTACGCTGTTCGCTGCCCTGACCACGCCTGATCGTCGATCCGCGTCGCCACACGCCACTCTAGATACCAGGCATTGAGGCAAAAGCATAGCGGAACGACAACGCTGCGAGTTGCTCAAGTTGCTATAGTAGCGTGAGATCGATGGTACCGACGGTGGGCAATCGATCAATACTCGAGTCCTCCTTCAGGACTGGTGCGTCTGAACCAACGGCTCGAGCCATCACGCATCATGTCCGACACCCTGGAATATCAACGCGAGACTCAGCTTGGCCGACACGTTTTCGTCACAGACCGCTCATCCAGCGCGCGCGCCGCACGTGGCGACGACTCGTCATTCGCGGCGGCGTCTGCGCGCCTGTCACGAATGCGATCTGCTGGTGGCATTGCCGGCGCTGAAGCCCGGCCAGAAAGCGGACTGCCCCCGCTGCGAGCACACCCTGGCCGTCCGCCATCACAAGCCCGCCGAGCGTAGCCTGGCCCTGGCCATCGGCGCGCTCATCATGCTGCTGCTGTCGGTGGCGTTTCCTTTCGTCAGCTTCGAGGCCCGTGGCGTCAGCAACCGTATCGAGCTGACCGAGACCGCCTCGACGCTGGTCGGCTTCCATGAGCCGCTGGTGGCGATCTGCGTGCTGCTGACCGTGATCATTCTGCCCACGGTCTACCTGTGCGGCGTGATGTGGCTCTCGCTGGGGCTGCTGAGTCGGCGCTTCCTGCCGCATTCGCGGGGTGTCGCCCGGGCGCTGAAACACCTCACCCCCTGGATGATGGCCGATGTCTTCGTCATCGCCGCCCTGGTGAGCCTGATCAAGGTCGCGGGCATGGCCGAGGTCAGCCTGGGTCTCTCTTTCTGGACGTTTTGCGCCTACGCCCTGCTCTTGCTGCTGACGACGCAGTCCCTCGATACCGACTGGATGTGGTTCTCGCTGGCCAGCGAACCCCTGGCGCCTGCGGGCGCACGCCCGGGTGAGCCGGCCTCGCCCCAGGGATTGAGCGGTTGCGCCACCTGCGGCCTGGTCAATCGTCTCGATGCCAACGGACGCGGGCACTGCCAACGCTGCGGTGAATCCCTTCACGCTCGCACGCCCCGCAGCCGTCAGCGCACGCTGGCCCTGCTGCTCGCCGCGGTGGTGATGTACATACCGGCGAACCTGTACCCGATCATGACCACCACGTCGCTGGGCAACAGCTCCCCCTCGACGATCATCAGCGGGGTCATGCTCTTCCTGCAGCATGGTGATATCCCCATCGCCGTGATCATCTTCACCGCCAGCGTGGTCGTGCCCATCGGCAAGATTCTCGCGCTGGGCTGGCTATGCTACGCCGTCCGCCACCGGGGCGAACCGCTGCGCAACGTCACGCGCGTTCGCCTGTACCGCATGACCGAATTCATCGGCCGCTGGTCGATGGTCGACGTCTTCGTGGTCGCCATCCTGGTGGCACTGATACGCGCCGGCGAGTTGATGTCGATAGCGCCCGGCCCCGCCGCGCTCTCTTTCGCTTCCGTGGTCATCCTTACCATGCTGGCCGCGATCAGCTTCGACCCCCGCATGATCTGGGACGATCTGCCCGAAAAACCGCGGCGGCGCGGGATGTCCCGCATCGCCGCCCTCGCTTCTCCACGCAAGGAACCCGACGATGCCTGATGCTCCCCTGCGCGCGACGCGCCACCATCGCCGGCGGCTTTCGCCGATCTGGATCGTACCGCTCGTGGCGGTTCTCATCGGCGCATGGATGCTCTACGACAATCTCTCGGGACTCGGCCCCACGATCACCCTGGAGATGAAAAACGCCGAGGGCATCGAGGCCGGCAAGACATTGATCAAGACGCGCAACGTCGAGGTCGGCCGCGTCGAGGACGTGACACTCTCCGAAGACATGTCCCACACCATCATCACGGCCCGCATGAAGCCCGATACCGAACGCATGCTGAATGACGAGGCGCGCTTCTGGGTCGTCAAGCCGCGTATCGACCGGGAAGGCATCAGCGGACTGGGCACCGTGCTCTCGGGGGCCTATATCCAGCTGCTGCCCGGCAACGGCGAAACCGCCCAGCGTGAATTCGAGGTACTCGACCAACCGCCCGTGGCTCCGCCCGATGCGCCGGGCATTCGCGTCAACCTGGTCAGCAAGGTGGGCAGTTCCCTGCGCGCCGGCGACCCCATCACCTATCAGGGATTCACCGTCGGGCGCGTGGAGAACACCGAGTTCGATCCCGAAGAAAAGGAAATGCGCCATCGCCTTTACATCCAGTCGCCTTATGACGTTCTGGTCACGGACACCACACGCTTCTGGATCTCGTCGGGTGTCGACGTGCGCCTCGACTCCCAGGGCTTTCGGGTCAACGTGGAATCCATGGAATCGCTCATCGGCGGCGGCGTGACCTTCGGCGTGCCGGAGGATGTCGCCATGGGGCATCCCGCCGAATCCGAGGCGACCTACCAACTCTTCAGCGACGAGGAAAGCGCGCGTGAAGGCACCTTCGACCGCTACCTCGAATACGTGCTGCTGGTCGACGACACCGTACGCGGCTTGAGCCGAGGCGACTCGGTCGAGTACCGCGGCGTGCGCGTGGGGACCGTGGAAGCCGTGCCCTGGCGCTTCTCCGCTCCCCAGCCGGATACGCTGAACCGTTTCGCGATTCCGGTACTGATTCGCATCGAGCCACAGCGCTTCGACGACGCCATGGCGAATTTCGACGCCGAGGACTGGCGTGCCCGCCTCGAACGCATGTTCGAGCACGGCCTGCGCGCCACGCTCAAGGCCGGCAATCTGCTCACCGGCGCGCTGTTCGTCGACCTGAACTTCAGCGACGACGCACCTCCCTACGAGGCGATGACGTTCGACGACAAGCCGGTGTTCCCCACCATCTCCGGCGGCTTTGCCCAGATCGAACAGAAGGTCTCCAACCTGCTCGACAAGCTCAACGAGCTGCAGGTCGAACCGATCCTCGATCGTCTGGACGAGACCATGCAGACCTCCCAGCAGACGCTCGAACAGGTGCGCCAGATCGCCGAGTCGGTCAATGCCATCGTCTCCGACCCTGCGACCCAGCAGTTGCCAGGCAGTCTCAATGACACGCTGCAGGAACTTCAGAATACGCTGAATGGCTTCTCTGCCGGTTCTTCGGGGTATCGTCAGCTGAATGACACGCTCAAGCAGCTGGAGATGCTGACGCGGGATCTGCAGCCAGTCGCCAAGACCTTGAGCGAAAAACCCAACGCGCTGATTTTCGACCGTGAAGTTCAAACCGATCCCGTGCCGAGGGCTCCCCAATGATGAAGTCGTCCCTGCCCCGTTGGCGCCGAGTTGGCGCCACCGCCCTGCTGGCGATCGCCGCCGCGGCGCTTGCCGGCTGCGCCTCCCAGTCGACGCCGACCAACCGGTATACCTTGCCGAAGGCCGACAGTCCGCAGCAGGCGAGCGAACCTTCTCCGCAAGCGGCCACGCTGGCGGTCGGTCCTGTCGAGGTGGCCAGCTACCTCGACCAGGAAGGGATCGTCATGCAGACCAGCGATATCGAACTCAACGCGGCCAACCAGAACCTGTGGGCCGAGTCGCTGGGGCAGCAATTGACACGCCGTCTGCGGCAATCGCTGGCGGCCAATCTGCCGGATATCGTAGTCCTGAACACCGCCCGCAGCGAAGCGGGTGCGCAACGACTGACGCTCAGTGTCGACCAGTTTCAGGGCCGCTATGACGGTCAGGCGGTGGCATCGGGGGAATGGCAGCTCCATGATGGCAACGACCTGGTGGCACAGCGCCACTTCGAGGTCGCGCAACCCTTGAGCGATGACGGCTATCCTGCGCTGGTGCGCACTCTGGGTACCGTGTGGGACGACGTGGCGCGGCAAATCGCCGAAGACATCCGCGCTGTCTCGACGACGTCGCCAGCCGCCGACTAAGCAACGCCCAACGTCAAAGCGCCTATCCAACCGGGCATGACAACGTAGCCATGCCCGGTTGGATAGGCGCTCGGGATCTGTCGAGTGTTCCGGCTTGGGCAGAGCGCCCGATCTCGATCGGGAGCCCAGAGGATGAGTGATTCAGGCGATCAGTGATTCAGACGGCTGCGCAGACGCGCTACCGCCTGGCTGTGCAACTGACAGACGCGGGATTCGCTGACGCCGAGCACAGCGCCGATCTCCTTCAAGTTGAGCTCTTCCTGGTAATAGAGCCCCAGCAGCAGCTTTTCCCGCTCCGGCAAGGCATCGATCGCTGCCATCACATTGGTACGGTTGTCTGCATCGAGCAGCGCCTCCAACGGCGATGGCAGGTTACCTTCCGCAACCGAGGCGATGCCGTTCTCGGTGTCGCTCTCGTCGTAAGCCAGCAGAAAGCCGTTGTTGGCATCGGCCAGCAACTGATGGTAATCGTCGCGGGACATGCCCATCTCCTGGGCGATTTCGCGTTCATCCGGCGCCCGCCCCAAGTGCTGCTCCAGCCGACGCACGGCCTGATCCAGCGCCCGGGCGTTACGCCGTACGCTGCGCGGCATCCAGTCACGGCTACGCAGCTCGTCGATCATCGCGCCGCGAATGCGCTGGTTGGCATAGGTCGAGAAACTCGCGCCGTGCGAATTGTCGTAGCGCCCCATGGCGTCCAGCAGACCGAGCATGCCGGCCTGAACGAGATCATCGAGTTCCACGCTGGCGGGTAGGCGCACCTGAAGGGAGAGCGCGTGGCGCCTCACCATCGGCATGTACTGCTCAATCAATGCGTGCTGATCGATTTTGCCCTGTGCGGTATACATCGAATGGCCTCGTGCAAAACACCTTACGGTCATGGGACGCATGACCTATACCCCATTATGCCGCGCAGCCGCTGAGCCAAGACGGCAAACTGCCCGTTTTCCAGCGGCTATTTCGGCTATTTGTCAGCGTCACTGACGGTAGTCGACGATCAGTTGGCCGCCGGCGATGACCCGTTTGCCATTGGCATGCTCTCCCCGTGGCAACAGGAAACGCAGCCGGAATGGAAGGGACGCGGCCCGCCCCGAGAAGCGCTGCGTTTCCCCCCGCGACCGAACCAGCGGTAGACAGAGCTGCCCATGGCAGAGCCAGGCCTTCAATGTCGGCGCTGGCGTATCGGTCTCGAACACCCAGCGAACATTCGCGATTTCGCCCTGTTCCGCCGACGGCGGCAGCGTGATCGGCGCACTTTCCAAGGGTCGCTCCGACACCACGATCGTCTGGCGCGGCAGTTGGCCTACCCAAGTGGCCTGGGCCGCCCAGGCCGGCGCGATCGTACCCATGACCATCACAACCGTGGCGATCGCACCGCCTAGCATGCAGGTGGCCTTTGAGCGCACGTTCGGCACCAGGGAAAACGCTCTTAACAGAGACGACGCCCGTGGCATCGTAGACAGGGTCCCCGTTCTCATCGACCGGACACCGCCAGTCATGACGATGCCCCGATGGTCGTGGTGACTCGCAAGTTGCGGTCGTCGGGAATTTCAGCCTGAGAAAGCACGACCAGGGACTTGATCTGACGACGCAGGAAACGCGCCAGCAGCGCCCGCAGGCCATGCTGAACGACCAGCACGGTGGGCTCGTCACGGCTCTGCTGTCGCTCCACCGCAGCGGCGGTCTGTTGCATCAGCGTATCGGCCAGCCCCGGTTCGAGCGCGCCGCCGTTGTTGAGCGCTTGAGCCAGAACCTGCTCCAGCCGGGGTTCCAGCCCCATCACGTGCATCGGCTCTCGTCCCGGGAACCACTGCTGGGTAATCGCCCGGCCCAGCGCAACGCGTACCAGCGCGGTCAACTCGTTGGCATCGGATTGCTGCGGCGCGTACTCCGCCAGCACGTCGAGAATCGTGTGCATGTCGCGGATCGGGACGTCTTCGGCAAGCAGGTTCTGCAGGATGCGTTGCAACGTCGTCAGCGCCAGCAGCTTGGGCACCACGTCTTCCACCAGCGACTTCTGCTGCTCCGCCACCTTGTCCAGAAGCTGCTGGACCTCGGCGCGTCCCAGCATGTCGCCAGCGTTTTCATGCAGCAGATGGTTGAGATGCGTGGCGATCACGGTGCTCGCGTCCACCACGGTGTAGCCGTAGATCTGGGCTCGCTCCCGTTGCGCCGTATCGATCCAGTAGGCGGTCAGGCCAAACGCAGGGTCCTGGGTCCGGGTTCCGTCCAGCGATCCGGAAACCTGGCCCGGGTCGATCGCCAGCCACTTGCCCGGAAACGCCTCCGCACGACCGACTTCCACGCCCTTCAGGGTGATCACGTAGGCGTTGGGGCTCAGTTCGAGATTGTCGCGAATATGAACGACCGACGGCAGGAACCCGACATCCTGCGCGAACTTCTTGCGCACGCTCTTGATGCGTCCCAGCAGTTCTCCCTGCTGGCGCTGATCCACCAGCGGGATCAGGCGATGCCCCACTTCCAGGCCCAGGGTATCGACCAGTTGCACGTCGTCCCAGCTCGCCTCCGGCGTCTCCTGCACTGCCGGCGGTGCCTTCTCTTCCACCGCCCGCACGGCCTTGACCTGCTCGCGCCGGGACATCCACCAGCCCAGCGCCCCAAGAATGACGGCAAACAGCAAAAAGACCACGTTCGGCATGCCGGGGATCAGACCGAGCAGCCCCATGACGCCAGCCGCGAGGAACATGACGCGCGGGTTGTTGAACAGCTGGCTCAACAGCTGCTGCCCGACGTCCTGATCGGTATTGACGCGGGAAACCGTGACGCCCGCCGCCGTCGAGATCACCAGCGCCGGGATCTGGGCGACCAGGCCGTCGCCCACGGTCAGCAATGTATAGGTTTTCACGGCTTCGCCGAATGGCAGGCCATGCTGAGCCACACCGATCATCAGCCCACCGATCAGGTTGATCACCATGATCAGCAGACCGGCCATGGCATCGCCGCGAACGAACTTGCTGGCACCGTCCATGGAGCCGTAGAACTCCGACTCTTGATTGATCTCGGTACGCCGCCTGCGGGCCTCTTCCTCGCCGATCAGGCCTGCGTTGAGGTCGGCATCGATCGCCATCTGCTTGCCGGGCATGGAGTCCAGGGTGAAACGCGCGCCTACCTCGGCGATTCGTCCGGCGCCCTTGGTGATGACCATGAAGTTGATCACCACCAGAATCAGAAACACCACCAGGCCGACGGCGAAGTTGCCGCCGATCAGGAACTCGCCGAAGGCCTCGATCACCTTACCCGCGGCATCACCCCCCTCGTGGCCTTCCATCAGCACCACACGGGTGGATGCCACGTTCAGCGACAGTCGCAGCAGCGTCGAGAACAGCAGGACCGCCGGGAACGCCGCGAAGTCCAGCGGCTTTTCCGTGAACATGCTGACCAGCAGCACCATGATCGACAGCGCGATATTGAAGGTGAAAAAGAGATCGAGCGCGAATGGCGGCAACGGCAGGATCATCATGCTCAAGATCATGATGATCAGCACAGGGCCGGCCAGGATCTTGAACTGCGTGTCAGCCGGCCACTTGCGCTGACCGAACCACTGGGTGAGCGCGTTCATTCACTCTCCTTGGAAGAATCTGACGCCGCTTCGTCTAGCGCTGGCGGCACGGGCAGGTCGCGGGGCGTTGGCGGAATATCGCCGCCGTCGGTTTCGACCTGTTTGAGGCGGAAGGCCCAGGCCAGGACTTCGGCAACCGCCGTATAGAGATCGCCAGGGATCTCCTGTTCCAGATCGACGTGATGATACAGCGCGCGTGCCAGCGGCGGTGCCTCCAGCCGCGGTATGCGATTTTCGTCGCCGAGCTCCCTGATCTTGGCGGCAACGTGATCGGCCCCCTTGGCGACGACCCGGGGAGCGGACATGGAATCCTGCTGGTAGCTCAGCGCCACGGCATAGTGCGTCGGGTTGGTCACGATCACGTCAGCGGTCGGCACCTTGCTCATCATCCGCCGTCTCGCCATGGCCTGCTGCTGAGAGCGTATGCGGCCCTTGACGTGCGGGTCGCCCTCGGTTTCCTTGTGTTCCTGACGAATGTCTTCGCGGCTCATGCGCAGCTTCTTGTTGTGACTCCAGAGCTGATAGGGAACATCGATCAGGATGACCAGTATCAAAGAGGTCACGATGAGCGCACAACCCACGGCCGCCAGACGCATTGCCGTGGCCAGCGCCTGCTGGATCGGCATCTCCATGAGGCCAAGCAGCGTATCGTGCTGCGCCCACAGGTACACCACGCCGACGCCACCGACCAGTACCGACTTGGCGATGGCCTTGGCCAATTCCGCCAACGCCTGGGTCGAGAACATGCGCTTCAAGCCCTTGAACGGGTTCAGCTTGCTCAACTGCGGCTTGAGCGACTTCGCCGAGATCAGCCAGCCACCCAGCATCGTCGGCCCCAGGATCGCCGCGGTCGTAAACAACAGAAACAGGGGCAGCAATGCAATCAGCGTATGCTGCCCCAGCACCCAGACGTGACTCAGCATCCGAGCGCTATCGAACGCCAGCCCATGATCGAAAAGGAAAGCCTGCTCCATGACGAGACTCAGCTCGTCATAAAGATTATTGCCCATGACCCACAGGCCAAGTACACCGCTGACCAGCAACAGGAAGGTGGCGAGTTCGCGTGACCGCGCGACCTGCCCCTCCTCTCGAGCTTTCTCGATTCGCCTGGGCGTCGCCGGTTCGGTCTTTTCCTGATCGCTGTCGTTCTGCTCGGCCAAGCGCGCACTCCGCCACGGAAGGGGATGAATACCTGGACGCTATTCTGCTTGGAGAGAAGAAACATCAAACGGAGAAATAGCAGGATGAACACCCTGCTATTTCGGGAGGCTAGACATTTGCGAAGGCCGGGGAAGGTTCTCTCGGCCGGGGTCAGAACCCGAGACTGTCCAGCAGGTCGTCGACCTGATCCTGACTGCTGACGACATCGGCAGCCTGCGGATTGACCTGAGGGCCATTGAGCAGCGAGTCGGGTTGCTCGGCCACGCGAGTGGCGCGCTCACGACGCTCGGTTCCCTCGGGCGCGTTATCGATCAGTACCTGCACCAGCTGCTGCTCGATCTCGTGGATCACGTCCATCATCTTCTTGATGACCTGGCCGGTGAGATCCTGAAAATCCTGCGCCATCATGATCTCGAGCAGTTGGGCATTGGTGGCACTGGTCTGCTTTGGCACGTTCTGCAGATAGGAACGGGTGTCCTTGACCAGCGCCTTGGCCTCGTCGAGCGCCTTGGGTTCGGCAAACCACTCATCCCAACGCTTGTCGAGCGCGATCGCTTCGCTCTCGAGTGCATTCTGCAGAGGCTGGGCATGATCAATGGCATTGAGCGCGCGTTCCGCCGCCTGCTCGGTCATCGACGCGACATAGCTGAGCCGGTCACGAGCATCGGGAATCGCCTGTGCCGCCTTTTCCACCTCTTTATCGAGGCCCAGCTCACGCATGTTCTCACGCAGCATGCGAGTGAGATGGCCAATACGGCGAATCAGATCGTCGGGAGCCACGCTTTCCGCACCGCTGCCTTGAGGGTTGGCACCACTCATGATCTACCCTCCGTAGGCGTCACTTGCCCAGTTTTTCAAAAATTTTGTTGAGCTTTTCCTCGAGCGTCGCCGCAGTGAACGGTTTGACGACGTAGCCGTTGGCGCCGGCCTGGGCAGCCGCGATGATATTTTCTTTCTTGGCTTCGGCCGTCACCATCAGCACGGGCAGCGAGGAGAGCTTGGGATCCTGACGGATCTCCTTGAGCATCTCCAGACCATCGAGATTGGGCATGTTCCAATCTGAGACCACGAATTCGAAGCCACCGGCACGCAACTTGGTCAACGCTTCCTGCCCATCCTCGGCCTCTTCCACATTTTCGAACCCGAGTTCCTTGAGCAGACTGCGGACGATCCGACGCATGGTCGGGAAATCATCCACTACCAGGATGCTCATGTTCTTGTCAGCCATCATCTTTCCTCTTCACTTCATTAGGCGGGCATGGTCAGGTTATCGGCAGCATGCCCGCTCGCTTTAAACGTCCTGTTTATACGCGCTGCGCGCGTCCGGCCAAGTGCATCTGCTGAACCAGGTGTCCCGCAATATCATTCAGTGCAATGACGTCAGTCGCCCCGCCAAGCGCGATCGCTTCCTTGGGCATGCCGAATACCACGCAGCTCGCCTCGTCCTGTGCCACGGTATGGGCGCCGGCCTCGCGCATCTTGAGAAGCCCGGCAGCACCGTCACGTCCCATCCCGGTCAGGATGACACCCAGCGCATTACGGCCAGCACAGATGGCGGCTGACTGGAACAGCACATCGACCGAGGGCCGGTGGCGATTGACGGGAGGACCGTCATCGAGCGCGATCACGTAGTTCGCTCCCGAGCGAGTCAGGCGCATGTGCCAGTCCCCCGGTGCGATATACACATGCCCGGGCAGGACACGCTCACGGTCTTCGGCTTCCTTGACGGTGACCCGGCAAAGACGATCGAGCCGTTCAGCGAAGGAGCGCGTAAAGCCTCCCGGCATATGCTGCGTAATCAACACCGAGGGGCTGTTCGCCGGCAACGGCTCGATGACCTGGCGAATGGCTTCGGTCCCCCCCGTCGAGGCGCCGATAATGATGATCTTTTCGCTCGACAGCATCGGGGCCTTCAATACTTCACGCGGTGCCGCCGGCTTGGCCAGAGCGCCTTGGCGGCTTGGCCGGGCTTGCGCGGCAGCCCGGATCTTCTCGGCGATCATGCCGGCATATTCCAGCATGCCGTCCCGGATCCCGACTTCCGGCTTGGCGACGAAATCGACGGCACCCAACTCCAGCGCCCTCAGCGTAATTTCGGAGCCCCGCTGCGTCAGCGAGGAAACCATCAGCACCGGCATCGGGCGCAAGCGCATCAGACGCTCGAGAAAATCCAGCCCGTCCATGCGCGGCATTTCGACATCCAGCGTCAGGACGTCGGGGTTGTGCTTCTTGATCAGGTCCCGCGCCACCAGCGGGTCCGGCGCCGTGGCAACCACGGTCATGTCCGGCTGGGCATCGATGATCTTGGTCATCAAGTCGCGAATGAGCGCCGAATCATCGACACAAAGTACTTTGATCTTCGGGTTCACCGTTTCACTCCCTAGCGCGAGACGTCCGGCGTCGTTCGCGCCGACGGCGATGCCAACGTATAAATGGTCTGGCCTCTCAAGCGAAAAGCCTGACTCAGGAAGGAGAAATTCTCGGAGTGACCGGCAAACAGCAGGCCATCCGGTTTCATTTGGGACGCAAAACGACGCAGGATATTCGTCTGTGTCTCTCTATCGAAATAAATCATGACGTTGCGGCAAAAAATGATGTCGAACGGGCCATTGATGGACCACGTTCCCGTGACCAGATTGAGCGGCCGGTAATCGATCATGGCCGCCAGTTCGGGGCGCACTCGCGCCTTGCCGGCGCGGGCCCCGCTACCACGCTGAAAAAATTGCCGACAACGGGCCTCACCGAGTTTCTCCACCACTTCCAGCGGATAGATACCGGCGCGAGCGACGTTCAGCGCTTCGGTATCGATGTCCGTCGCCAGGATCTTCACCTGAGATGCCGCGGCACCCAGCGTTTCTCTCACCGTCATCGCCAGGGAATAAGGCTCTTCCCCGGTAGAGGCACCGGCACACCAGATTTTGATACCGGGTCCGCGTCGACGGACCTCGTCGGCCAATGCCGGGAAATGATGGGCTTCACGGAAGAAGGCCGTCAGGTTCGTGGTCAAGGCGTTGGTAAAAGCTTCCCACTCCTTGGAATCGGATCGACGCTCGAGCCTGTCCAGATAATCGCTGAAACGATTCATGCCGTGCAGACGCAGCCGCTTGGCCAGGCGGCTGTAGACCATCTCGAGTTTATTGTCCGCCATGACGATACCGGCACGACGGTAAATCAGGTCCCGAACCCGCTCGAAGTCACGCGGAGTGAAATCGAGGTCTCGCGTGAAACCTGTGCCGTTATCACCGTTGCCATCCTTGGAGCCGGGGCTCGAGAACATGGCTGTCTCGGTTTTCAAAATGCCTCCCACTCCTCATTGTCATCCGTCACCGTCCGACGATCGGCTGCGGGCTGCGCGGCCAGGGATTTCGACGGTTTGGCCTTGTGCTGCCTATCTTCGGCATGGGTGTCGGAGGCAGAGTTTCCGATTCGAATCACGCGTTCGTCACCGCTACCCGCCAGGCGGAATACGTCAATGGACGTGGTCAGATGTTCGACGCTGGCCCGCAACTCGGCGGCCGTGGTTGCCGTGATTTGCACACGCTCGGCGTTCTGCTGGGTCACTTGGTCCATTTGCGTGACCGCCTGGCTGATCTGCTGAATCCCGCTGGTCTGCTCTTCCGAGGCCGCGGAAATCTCGCTGATGATGTCATTGACACGCGTCACGGCATTGACCACTTCATCGATCGACCCTTCGGCCTGACGCACCAGATCGGCACCACGCCCCACCTCCTGGGTCGAACTATCGATGAGACTGCGAATCTCCTTCGCGGCATCGGCGCTGCGGCTGGCGAGGTTGCGCACTTCGCCGGCTACCACGGCAAAACCACGCCCCTGTTCGCCGGCTCTCGCCGCCTCGACGGAGGCATTGAGTGCCAGGATATTGGTCTGGAACGCGATCGAGTCGATCACGCCGATAATATCGGCGACCTTGCGCGAGCTATCGGTAATACGATCCATGGTGCCAACGACCTGCCCCATCACCTCGCCGCTTCGGCGTACGGTGTCGGTCGCGCCATCTGCCAGCTGACTGGCTTGGCGAGCATTGTCGGCATTCTGTTTCACGGTCGCCGTCATCTGCTCCATGCTGGTTGCGGTCTCCGCCAGTGAAGCAGCCTGCTGTTCGGTACGTGAGGAGAGATCTTCGTTACCGCTGGCGATATCCCGCGTGGCCGGGACCACAACCGCCACGTTCGAATTGACGTCGCCCACGATCGTGCCCAGACTCTGGCGCATGCGATTGAGTGCGCCGACCAGACGCCCGACCTCATCATCACCGCGCTGCTTCAACGTGGCACCCAGATTGCCCGAAGCGATCTGCAGTGAAAATTCCAGGGCTTCGCGAACCGGCTTCAGTGTCGCGCGTATCGTCGTCCACCCCACCGCAATCAGCAGGATGGCGCCTACCGCCAGCAACGAGATAAAGATGAGCATCGTGGTGCGCTGGGATTCGGCAGCGCTGATTGCCATCTCCGCCCCGCTCGCACGCTTCGCTTCGACCAGGGCATTCAGGTCACTGCTGATCTTGTCGCTGTTGGCCTGCAGCACGTCGTTGTAGGCTACGTAGGACTGGTAGAAATCCCCGCCGTTGAGCGCCGCCATCACGCCCTTGAGGCCTTCATCGCGATAGGTCTGAAGATCGGCCGCAAAGATTTCCGCCGCCTCTGTCCGGTTGGCAGGTCGCCCTTCGTAGTAGGCGTCCCAGGTGCGGTTCAATTCGGCGATGAGCGCGTCGACCTGCGCATTCACCGGCGCCAGATCCGCGGCCATCGGATTGCTGACCGGTTTGTCAACCAGATCACGCCCTTTCGACATCAACTGATCGATCTTCTGTAGCCGAGCCAGATCCTCCAACCCGTTGGTGGTCAGCTGCTGCAACCGTTGTCCATCTTCATGCAACGCATACATCGAAACCCCACCACTGCCCGCCAGCACGACCAGTGCCAACACCATCATTGAAATCAACCGTCCCTTGAGCGAGCGCAGGCTGATGCGCCGAAGCGCCGGGAGCACTCCTCGCGGCTTCAATTCGCCATGGTCGAGCTTGACGCCCCGTTTGCGCCCCGCCAGCAGCTGTGGATAGTGCTTTTCCGCCAGACGGCGCGATTTATCGGTGACCTTGACCCGCACCGAGGTGTAGCCCACGACCTTGCCCCCTTCGACGATGGGGGTAACGGTCGACTGAACCCAGTAATGCGACCCGTCCTTGCGGCGATTCTTGATGACCCCAGACCAGTTCTCGCCCTTCTGCAGCGTTTTCCAGAGATTCTCGAAAGCCGCCGGAGGCATGTCCGGGTGACGAATGATGTTATGAGGTGCACCGATCAGCTCTTCGCGGCTGAAGCCGCTGATCCGGACGAAAGCCGGATTGGCGTAGGTGATCCTGCCTTTCAGATCGGTTCGCGAGATCAGGTAATCCGATTCGCTTATCACGAATTCCTGGTCGGTGACAGGCTGATTGTTTCGCATCACAGCATTCCTGGTGTTGTTATGCCCACTCGCGATTCGCCGGAGGGCAATGGAGGCAGACCAAACGTCACTATTATTACCAATTGTTATCGGCCGGCCGCCGACACTCTTGAGCCCTCCGGGGCGCTACCGGTTCAGGCCGGCTGCTCATGCCCCAGGCGCGCTCGCTCGGTGTCGGGGCGCCACTGGGTCAGCCCGGCTTCACTGGTACCGTCGGTCGGCGCCAGACGGTACTGTTCCAGTGTCGATTCGAGCTTTTGCGACTGGCTCACCAACGACTGCGAGGCGTTGGCCGTCTGCTGTACCAGAGCGGCATTCTGGCTGGTGACCTGATCGAGCTCGGTGATCGCCTGGTTGACCTGTTCGATGCCGCTGCGCTGTTCACGCGATGCATTGGCGATCTCTTCCATCAACCCGCTGACGCTGGTCACCGAGGAAACGATCTCTTCCATGGCACGCCCCGCCTGCTCGATCAGCGTGGCACCGCTGTTCACCTGCTCGCCCGAGCCGGTGATCAGCTTGCGAATGTCTCTGGACGCTTCCGCGCTGCGGCTGGCGAGGTTGCGCACTTCCTCGGCGACCACGGCGAAACCCCGTCCGGCGGACCCGGCACGGGCGGCTTCGACAGAGGCGTTCAACGCCAGGATGTTGGTCTGGAAGGCGATGTTGTCGATCATGTCGACGATTTCCGCCATCTGTCGTGAGCCATCCTGGATTCGCGCCATCGTCGTCTCGATGTCACGCATCATCTCGCCACCCTGCTGCGCACGCTGACGCGTCTGCGCCGCGGCCCGGGTCACCGCTTCGGCGTTATCGGCGTTGTGGCGAACCGTCTGGGTCAGTTGCTCCATGCTGGAGGCCGTTTCGACGATGGCCGCAGATTGCTGGTCGGTGCGTACCGCCAGGTCCTGATTGCCGCTCGCGATCTGCCCGGCACCGACATTGACCCATTCAGCGCTGGAGCGGATGTCGGCAAAGGTTCTCGAGAGTCGCTGACGCATGCTTTCTATCGCGAACAGCAGGCTGTCGGTATCTTTCGGCTTGAGTACCAACGCCTGGGAAAAATCTCCCTCAGCAATCTTCTGGATGCTGTTGCGGGCATGTCCGGGATCGCCCCCCAGCCGGCCAAGCACGTTGCGGATGATCCAGGCGACGATGAGAGATAGCAGGCCGCCGATTGCTGCGATGAGTGCCAGATAGACCACGGCCCCATCGATCAGCATGGCATCGATGTCGTCGATGTAGACGCCCGTGGCGATCTGCCAGTCCCACTGAGGCACGCGCATCACATAGCTGAGCTTGTCGTACATGGTTTCGCCGTCGCTGCGACGAGAGGCGTAAGTCACGAGCCCGCCCTCGGGCTGCTGCGCGGCAGCGAGCATGTCTCGATAGAGATAGAGACCGTTGGGATCCTGATAATCCCGCATACTGTCTCCCACCGCGCGCCTAGGATGCTCGACGATCTCGAGATCGGAATCGAAGACGAAAATGTAGCCGTCGGCACCGAATCCTAGATGGGCAAGGGCATTGCGCGCCTGCTGCTTGGCATCCGCTTCACTCAACTCGCCACGTTCCGACTGAACGACGTAGTTGTCGACCAGTTGCTTGGCACTACCGATGAAGTACTGCAGGCTCTGGACTCGCTGCTCCAGCAGATTTTCCCGCATGGAATAGAGCGACCAGCCCGCTACCATGATCAAGCCGACCCACATCAACCCTAACGTGGTCCATAACTTCCGCCGCATCGTCCATTCGCGAAAACTCAGCATGGCATCTCACCCGAATTGCTCGAAATATTCACTAGAAAGGTGCCACGCTCGCTTCCATGAAGCCGATTTTTCAGCGCGGCAGAGGTTTCATCGGCCCGCCGATGGATCACCTTTACCTTTATTAGACCAAAGCCTAAAAACCGACGAATTTACCCTGGATACAACCGCAGCCGAGACCGCGGTTGATAACGAGCTTTCTTGGCGGCAGTCAGACGCTTTCTGCCGTACGCTCGACCAGCTGCATTTCTTCGTGGGTCAGCAGCTTTTCGATATCGACCAATACCAGCATGCGGTCCTCCAGGCTGCCGATTCCGCTGAGATAATCCGACGATAGCGTGACACCGAACTCCGGTGCCGGCTTGATCTGATCCGGTGCTAAGCTCATTACATCCGAGACGCCATCCACGACAATGCCGACGATGCGATCGTCGACATTGACCACGATCACTACCGTCTGTCCGCCGTATTCGACCTTGTCGAGATGGAACTTCAGTCGCAGATCGATGATGGGTACGATGACGCCACGCAGATTGGTCACCCCCTTGATGAACTCGGGCACGTTGGCAATCCGGGTAACATTTTCGTAGCCGCGGATCTCCTGTACCTTGAGAATATCGACGGCATACTCCTCATCGCCGAGGGAGAAGACCAGATATTCACTGCTCACTGCGTCAGCGATGTGGGCATCCATGTTCGCTTGCGGGCTCATACTCGCGCTACCTCATGTAAGTGTTGGCGTTTCGCCTCGTGACGCTGTTGCGATTTGCGACGATCGAGGCGATGGAGATCGGCAATATCGAGAATCAGCGCAACGCTACCGTCGCCGAGAATGGTAGCGGCGGAAATCCCCGGCACTTTGCGATAGTTGGTTTCAAGGTTCTTGACCACGACCTGCTGCTGGCCGATCAGGTCGTCGACCAGCAAGGCATAGCGGCGGCCCTCGCCCTGGACGATGACCGCAATGGCCTCGGTCAATTCGGTCTTGGCGCCGGCCACATCCAAGGCATGGTGTAACGCGATGATCGGCAGATACTCGTCGCGGACCTTGAGAAGCTGATCGTCGCCCGCCATCGAGTAGACATCCTCGGCTTGAGGCTGTAGCGATTCGAGCACCGCATTGAGCGGCAGCAGGAACGTCTCCCGGCCGCAGCGAATGGACATGCCGTCCAGAATCGCCAGCGTCAGCGGCAGCACGATCCGCGTCGTCGTCCCCTCGCCGGGCTTGCTGAGGATCTCGACGTGCCCGCCCATCTCCTGGATGTTGCGCTTCACGACATCCATACCGACACCACGCCCGGAAACATCGCTGACCTGCTCGGCGGTCGAGAAACCTGGCGCAAAGATCAGTTGCCAGACCTCGTCGTCGCTCATGGTATCGCTGATCGCCAGGCCGTTGGATCTCGCCTTGGCCAGAATCTTGTCCCGGTTGAGCCCGGCACCGTCGTCGATCACTTCGATCAGAATATTGCCGCCTTGATGCTGGGCAGACAGGGTGAGACGTCCGGTCGGTGACTTGCCGGCGGCTTCCCGCTTCTCCCGCGACTCCAGCCCGTGATCCAGGCTGTTGCGTACCAGGTGAGTCAAGGGGTCGATGATGCGTTCGATCAGACTCTTGTCGAGCTCGGTGGACTTGCCTTCCGTCACCAGTTCGACATCCTTGTCCAGTTTGGCGGCCAGATCCCGAACCAGGCGAGGAAATCGACTGAAAACATAGTCCATCGGCATCATGCGAATCGACATTACCGCTTCCTGCAGATCCCGCGCGTTGCGCTGCAACAGGTTCATGCCGTTGACCAAGGGGCCATGGGAAACGATATCCAGATCGCTGGCCGTCTGTTCGAGCATCGACTGGGTAATGATCAGCTCACCGACCAGATTGATGATCTGGTCCACCTTGTCGACCGGCACCCGGATCGTGCTGGACTCGCTACCTTTGGCACTCTTGCCGCCAGACTTTCCGGCAGCACGAGCCGGAGCGGCTTGGCTCTTGGCTGGCTCAGGGCTGGTGGTCTGTTCGGGAATCGCTGGTGCTGCCGGTTCGCTTACCGGCGCTGGCGCTTGCTCGGCTGGCTCGCGCTCTGCTGGCGCCTCCGGGGTCTCCGTACCAGCGCCGGGGGAGGCGCTGCCGTCAACTTCGATCGACAGCTGCTCCGGCTCGATGATGAAGCAGAGAACGGCTTCGATATCGTCCTGGGATTCGGCACTGTCCAGAGACACCTGGTAGCGCTGCGCATCCCCCGACTGCGAAACGATCGTGCCGAAATGCTGCAACTCTTCGACCAGCAGGGCACGATCCTTGTCACTGACCCCCACCAACGCGATCGAGAGCCGTCGCTTTGCGTTCTCCGCGCCATCTCGAGTCGCCTGGTCATCGGCAGGCTGCCGAGGTGCCTCGACCTCTGGCGTCGGCGCTGGAGCCGGTTCGGCGGCCGGTGCCGCTGTCGTCTTGGTTACCGCTTTCTGCTGGCCCAATTCATCCAGCGCTATCTGCTGCAGGACACGTGAAATCCGTTCGAACGCCTCGGCATCGGGTTCGCCGCCATTACGGTAGGCATCCAACTGGTCGTGAAGCATATCTTTGGTTTCCAGAAACGTGTCGACGATATCGCGCCGCAGACTAAGTTCGCCACGCCGGGTATGGTCCAGCAAGTTTTCGAGCAGGTGGGTCGTCTCCTGCAGGACGGTAAACCCGAAAGTACCTGCGCCGCCCTTGATGGAGTGTGCCGCGCGAAAGATCGCGTTGAGATCCTCGACATCCGGATCGTCGACATCGAGATCCAGCAGCAGGCGCTCCATATCCGCCAGCAGCTCTTCGGCTTCTTCAAAGAAAGTCTCGTAAAAATCTGAAATATCCATGAGCACCTGCCATAGAAGCCCCGCAAATAAGGGCGTGAACGCGTTTGCGTCAGTCCGCTGAATCCTGCCCGGTCGCCGTCACTCCACTCCCCTCGGCGGGCGCCGGTACGCTATCGGAAAGCGGCGCTTGTTCCTGCTGTTCGATTGCCTTGGCCGCCCGGTTGTCCAGCACCACGATGCTGATACGCCGATTGACGTCATCGCTGGGGCGAGTATTCGGGAGTGTGACGCGCGACCCCATACCCGCCACTCTCAACAACTTGTCGGAAGAAAGACCGGCGGCCACCAGTTCACGTCTCGAGGCATTGGCACGATCGGCGGAGAGTTCCCAATTGCTGTATCCCTTCTCCCCCCCGGCATAAGGGAGGTTATCGGTGTGACCACTAATACTGATCGGGTTGGGCATTTCGTTGAGCACCGGCGCGATCCGCTGGAGTATCTTCTGCATGTAAGGTTCCAGCCGATCACTACCGAGTTCGAACATCGGACGCTTGTCGCTGTCCACGATCTGCACTCGCAGCCCTTCCGGCGAGAAATCCATACGCAGCTGCGAGCGTAGCTCGCGAAGCTGCGGGTCATTCTGAATTACGCGTTCCAGACGATCGCGCAGGAAGCGCAAGTTACGCTGCTCATCGCTCGGGCGTGTCTGCTCATGAGGGCTCACACGGCGCACTTCACCCTCGGTCCTGGTCGGGTCTTTACCGCCGCCCGGGATGGCACTGGTGCTCGCTGTCGTTTTGTCCCCACCCGTCAAGGCGACGGCCAACGGGGTACGGAAGTATTCGGCGATACTTTCGAGTTCGTGATCGTTGACGGTGGACAATATCCACAGCACCAGGAACAGGGCCATCAACGCCGTCATGAAATCGGCGTAGGCAATCTTCCACGATCCGCCGTGATGTCCGGCGCTTTGAACCCGCTTGCGCTTGACGATAATCGGTCGACGATCCCCTCCACCACTCATGCGCCATCCGTCCCTGTTCCCTTGAGCGTCTGGCCGCTGGATCTCACGTGCTCTTCCAGCTCACCAAACGAGGGGCGTACGGCGGTAAATAGCGCCTTACGGCCAAACTCGACCGCCAACTGAGGCGCCAGACCGTTGAGACTGGCCATCAGCGTCACCCGGATGCACTGCAGCATCTTGGTCGCTTCGCCCACCTGAAGATTGATATGGTGAGCGATAGGCGTCACGAAACCATAAGCCAGCAGAATGCCGGCGAAGGTCCCCACAAGCGCCTGAGCGATCATCTGCCCCATGATGGCTGCTCCCTGATCGGCGGACCCTAGCGCATGGACGACACCCATGACCGCAGCAACGATCCCGAAGGCCGGCAGGCCGTCTCCAACGGCAGAGAGTGAATGGGCCGGCAGTTCTGCCTCATGTTGGAAGGTCTCGATCTCGTGTTCCATCAGCGCATCGATTTCGAACGGATCCATGTTACCGCTGACCATCAGACGCAGATAATCGGTCAAGAACGCCATGATCATGGGGTCAGAGAGGATCTTGGGATAATCCGCGAAGATAGCGCTGTCCTGCGGCGCATCGATATCCCGTTCTATCGCCAACATGCCATCGCGACGCGCCTTGGTCAGAAGCCGGTACTGAAGCGCCATCAGCTCCATGTACATCGTCTTGTTGTAGCGCTTGGTGCGCTTGAGCTTCGAGAACGTACGCAGCGTCGCCTTGATCGCCTTGCCATTGTTGGCACACACGAAAGCCCCAAGTGCAGCACCGATGATCATGACGAACTCGGCAGGCTGCACCAAGGCACCAAGGTGCCCGCCGATGGCGACGTAGCCACCGAACACACTACCCAAAACGATGATGTAGCCCAGTAGAATCAGCACGGAAATGCTCCCGAATACAGTGCGTGGCGAACCTGATAACTGTATCGGCAGCGGGACCGCTGCTCTTGAGGGTAGAAATATCAGAAAAGCGTGATTCGTCGACAACAGTGCGACAAATCCATCGACATCATGCTCATGCCAGGAATAAAAAACACGCAAACAAAAAAGGCGGGCCATGATGGCCCGCCTTTTGAAGACATTTCCGAACTAGACCGCCAAGCGTCGAGCCAGCGGCAACTCCACGGGAATGAAGGTACGCCCTGCCGATTTGGCCACTTCTTTGGCCTTGCGTGTCTTGCCTGCACGGGACGGCGGCTGACAGATACCGCAGACATAATCGTGCATGGGGCTATGTGCGTGCGCCACGAAATCGCCATGACAACCCTTGCATCGGGACAACTGCAGCAGGTCGCTTTCGAAAAACCGAACCAGCGTCCAGGCACGCGTCAGCCCCAGAGTCGGCTCCACTCCATCAAGCTCGACCTGCTCGAGATAAAGTCGATAGGCCTTGACGAATGCCGGCATCCGCTCGCACCCCAACTCCTCATTGAGACGGCGATAGATATTGTAGAACAGCGAAGAATGGATATTCGGTAGCCAGGTGATGAACCAGTCAGCCGAAAACGGCAACATCCCCTTGGGCGGCGACATTCCCTTGACTTCCTTGTACAGCTTGATCAGACGGCCGCGACTCAGATCGGTCTCCGTCTCGAGAACCTGCAAGCGAGCACCCAGCTCGATCAATTCAATTGCCAGCTGTACCTGAAGCATTTCTGCAACGAGACTTTTATCCGCCATGACTCAGTTCCTCTGCTGAACAGAAGACCGGGCATGGCTCGCGCCAGCCATCAACAGTGAGGCGTGAGTTTGCTCAAGCCCCTGCGCGCGCGGGTTATGAATCAGCAGATTCAACTGATCCGCGTCAGTGAAGCGCAAGTTGCAAAGCAGCTGGTTGCTACGCGACAGCTGGGTCAACTGCTTGATCGACAGCCTGCCAATGATATCCGCCAGATCAGCACTCAGATCCAGTCGAAACATGGCCGTCTCGCGGTCTTCATTCAGCAGACGCTGAACCAGCAGAAGATAGGAAAGATTGAGATCCTGGATGTCATCCAGAAGACTATTCGAGTGCATGCTTGGATTCCCTGCGTATCGTCTTATTGGCACCCGTTGACCGGATGCTTCATCTGCCTGCAGCCATCGGCCACATCAGCTCTTTATGATGGAGCTAGTTTGCGACTTTTTGATGAAAAAAATCAAGCTCCGTAACCAAATTTGTATCTAAGTAACGGATTGATCTCGCATCGCAAAACCTTTATTTATATAAGCTATTGTTATTATTGGACAATATCAAAACCACAATACATGTAAGAACATGTACGTTACACAAGGCTTTGAAGCGAAGTGATACACTAGGATACTTCAGCGTTGAATCTTGCAGCCAGAAATAAACGCTTTTCGTCTGCCCTGGATACTATCGAGCGGTCGATCTGCCCGATCCACACCAGCAACTCTGCTATCACCTGATAGAGCGACTCGGGGATACGGGCGTCCAGGTCGACCTGCATCAGGAGAGCGACCAGCTCAGGGGACTCATGGACGAAGACCCCTTCCTGATTGGCGAGCTCGAGAATACGATCAGCCAGATTCCCGTAGCCTTTGGCAACCACCCGTGGCGCATCCGTGCGTTCGCCGCTATAAGCCAGAGCGACCGCACGACGCCGGGAATCGGACACGCTATCGTCGTCACTCATACTCCGATGCTCCTACTACCAGCTCCACGCTCATTCCCAGTGACGCCAGCCGTTCGCGTATTGGCACCAGCTCCTGGCGGAGCTGAACTCGAGCTGCCCCCTCGGCAGGCTTGATCTCCACCTGCAGCGCGGCATTGCGACGAGTCATAAAGACGATATCGATAACGCCCAGAGATGGCAGACGAACCTGAACTTCGGCGCGCCAGTCGCTGGCACCCTCCTCTTGCTCGGATCGATCGGGGGAGTCGCCAGCATCGTCATGAACGTTCTCGCGCGGAAGCTCGGTCAGTATCATCGTCATGGGCACGCCAGGCCAAAGCTGCCCTTCCCAGCGCAGATTGGGTGCCGCGATCAGTTCCAGCTGCTGCCGAACCAGTGCTTGCAGCGCATCCGATGAGGACTGCGATAACTGGTGGGCGCGCGTCATCGAAAGCGACGATGGATCCTCCGCCATGCCCTTCCCCGAGGACGCCCACTCCCCGGCAGTACCGCTCCGCGCGGCAGACGGCAAGCTTCGGTCGGAAACCATGGAAGCTGCGAGAACATCGCCCCCACGGCCCACGCTCGATGACGAGGCGGACTGGGTGCTCGAATTCGCCCCGGTCATCGTCCCGGACGAAGCGCCGGGCCGAGGCGCTGCTCGACCATCTTTTGCGGCAAAGGGGAAGCCGTAACTTGTCAGCAAAGACGTTGGCGTGAACGGTCGAAAGGTCAGACTCAGCCAGGCCTGGGGCTCACGCATCAATGATGCACGAGGGTATTGACCGGACATCCAGCGCAACAGATGCGACTCATAGAAAACGCCGCTTTCCCGCACGCTCTGTGAAAGCGACGCCGCCAGCATGTCGGGCTTCTCTATCGGATGAGCCATGAGCGCCAATAATGGCCGAATCGAGGGGGATTGAGTCGCAGGAAAGCGCGAGAGGATATCGGCAATCTCGGTCGCGGTATGGCTCAAGTGCAACTGCGCCGAGGGGACTTTCGCCAGCCCAGGGGCTACTGGTAGCTGAGAGACACCTTCACGCCCTGCGCCAGAGGGCATGGCGGCAACTCTTTCCCCGCCCTGCTGATGCAATCTCGAGTCGCTACGCGCCGGCTGGATGGCATCCGTCGATGCCGTCGCTGAAACCGGCAATGGCTGATCCTTGACAACCGGCGTATCGACCCGTCTGCCGAGAACTTGATGCAGCAGGGTGTCGATTAGCGGCGTGATGCCGCTCACGGCCGTTCATCGGTTGGCACCGCGCGCAGGCGCGAAGCAATGCTGCCTCGTCCCGCCTGATACGCCTGCCCTAGCGCCTGCTGCCGCCGCGAGCTGCCGATAAGATGGCTCAGCTCTTCCCGGCGGGACTCCAGCATGCGACGAGTCTCGGCATCCTGCTCCAGAATCCGCTCGAGCAGATCGCGCTTCTGCTCACGCTCCGAGCCATTCAACGACTGCTCGCGATCCAGAGATTTCACACGCTGCAAAGACACCAGATAGCCCGCCTCGCATTGAACGAGCGCGTCCCATTGCTGCTCCCGCGCCAGACCCAGCATCTGGGTCGACACTTCCAGCAACTGATGATACTGGTCGATCACCGGCGAGCCTGATGTCATGTGATCATGCTCCTCCAGCCAACTCGGCCGACGAATGCCGAAGCTCGCGCCAGCCGGAACCGATATCGTCGAGCAGTACCGCCGCCTGGTCCAGCTTGGCGATATCGTCACGCAAATTGGCCTGCAACAGCAGTCGTGCAATGTAATCGTAAAGCTGCCCGAGGTTGGCAGCGATATCCCCACCGCGCTCATGGTCCAGCGCTGCCGCCAGACCATTATTGACGATGTCTATCGCCTTGGAGATAGCTGCCCCCTTGGCCGCACGATTGCCATCTTCCATATGCAGTCGGGCGCTATTGATGGCTGCTTGCGCCCCATCGAAGAGCATGACGATCAGTTGGTGGGGATCGGCGGACATGACCGCCGACTCGACCCCGACCCTGGCATACGCACCGGCACCACGCCTGATATTCATCATTTTATCGCTCTATCACTGATTGGTTTGCGCGCTGAGGGCATCGAACTGCTGTGTCAGATAATCACTGGTCGAGTTCATCTGTGACACCAGCGAATCCAGGCTGGCAAATTGCGTTCGATAACGGGCGACCGTGGCATCGATGGACTCTTGCATCCGGGTATATCGATCATCCAGACTGCTGAGCGTGGTATCGATACCGTCGGTGGCAGTCTGCAGCAAGCCGCCGTCGTCGAGGATCGACCCCATGGTGTCGTCGATACTGGCGACCAGACCACTCTCGCCATCGGCACCAGAGAAGAACTGGCTGACGGCATCACTGTCGTTCGTAATGGCGTCGCTGAGCTTGTCGTCGTCGATTTCCAGCGTGCCGTCCAACTGCCGCTCGATCCCGAGATCCGACAGCATCGAGAACGTACCCTCGCTATCGCTATAGCTGAGAACGCTGCGCAATCGGGACTCGATACTGCGCATGGTCGAGTTGCCCAGCAGTGTCCCTGCGGTATCCGACTCGGAATCGTAGGAGGTCAGATTGTCGGCGGTGCTCTGGAAACTGTTGTAAGCATCGACGAAGGCTTTGACGGCCTTCGTCATCGAAGCCGTATCCTTGGATACGCTAAGCGTCTCTGCGCTTTCCGTGGTCGAGGTCAGATTGAACGTCACGCCCTGAAGGGCATCTTCGACCGTATTGGACTGACTGGTGATATCGATACCGTTGACCGTCAATTCAGCATTCTGCGATTTAACGGCCTCTTCCATAGTACCACCGGAAGCAGCGGTAAAAGTCGTCGTCTTTTCGCCCGTCGCCTCGTCAGTCGAGACAGCCGTTGTAAACCCAAAGGCCTGATCTAACGCATCCCCGTCGGCTGCCGACTTAACCGACATCACCGAGTCAGTTCCCGTTTCGGTTGACGAAAGCACTAAGCGAGAAGCCGTTCCGTCGTTGATGATCGTAGCGCTCACCCCACCCTTTTTAGCATTGATCGCATCGCGGAGATCCGCCAGGGTGTCGCCATCCGCCACTTCTACGTTGAAGCTATCTTCTCCAACGCTAAAAGTCAGCGTGCCAGACATTTCCAGAGAGACTTCGAGTCCGTAGCCCTTCGATACTACCGACTGGGACTGCGCTAGCTGCGAGACACTGACCTGATAGCGACCCGCGACCGCATCGCCGGTGGTGCTGGCCGTCACGGCATCGCCGGTCATCGAATTCTTGACCGCGGTAAACGTCTCGGGATCGCTCAACTTGGTCGCGGCGTCGCGCAACGCGGTCAACGAGCTTTCGAGCGTACCGAAGGCCGACAGCTTGGTCTTGTAACTCTGCTGCTGCGAGACGATCGGCGTGAGCTTTTCCTGCTCTGCGCTTTCCAGGTCATCGAGCAACCCGCTCAGATCCAGTCCGGAACCGATACCTAGTGACGATATGGAAGCCATATAACCTCTCTTTGCCTGGCGCAATTTGTAACACGCCGATCACGACAGCAGGCGCCGATTTAGGCGCACTTTAGTATGTTGATTTCCTGATCGGCCGATGATCCGTAAACTTTAGCGCTGACTGATCTTCTTTTTTCGCTCCGCCGGTGTGGGGAAAGGCGAACCGTGGGTGGTCAGGTAGCCGCCATTTAAGCGATCATAGGCCGCCGACCTATTCGCCACTATCCGGAGACAACATGGACGCGAACTCCCTGCATGCCAATTATCGCCTATGGCAGCGTTTTCAGCGCCAGGAACAACTGGGGCGCGAACACCAGGCGGCACTGCGCAAGCTGGCGGATACCGGTGCGATGGCGTCCCGTGTTACCGAGGCCTATCGCAGCATGGCGGATCGCGCCGCGAAAGAGGGAGCGAGCTATCGCACGGTGTTCCAGCGTCAACGTGACAACGGCGACAATTTCGCCTGCGAAGGCTGGTTGTTTGTGCGTCGCGTGCTGGCCGAAGGTGGCACGACGCGAGTTCGCGCCACACTTTTCGAAACCTTCACCCTGGAAGACGGCGATATCCCCCCCTCCGCGGAGAGCCCCAAAAAGGTCACGCTGGACATTTACGACGAACTTCTGGTCCAGAAGACCATGAAACTGGGTTGCCGTATCGATCGTCAGGACGACGAACGCGATACCCGTTTCATCACTTTCCTGGACAGCGTGCGCGGCGATCTACGTCAGTATCTGTAACGCTTCAATCCAGTTTCGGACCTGCCCCTCAAGTCTCGATTTCAACATTTTGGCTTGCCTGGAGATTCTCGATGGCCAACACAACTCACCCTTCAAAAGTCCATTTTACGGCATTGGCCCTGGAAAACCTGGACGGCGTCAGCGGCATCGTACAGCCCGCGAACCAGACGCAACCCGTGACACTGGAAAGCTCCGCCACCATGCTGGTCACAGATTTCAGCGTCAGTCATCCGTATACCCTGCCTACCGGGAGCTCTATTGCGCAAGCGCTGGAAACGATGAAGCAGGCCGGCGTACGCCTGCTGATGCTGGTCAATGCCAGCGGCAATTTCACCGGCGTGGTCAATGCCCGCGAACTGATTGGCGGGCGTCGCATCACACTGGCGATGCAGCAGCATCAGATCGGCCGGGACGAAGTCACCGCAGAGATGATCCAGACCCCGCGTAGCGAGCTGCATTCGCTCTCGTATGCCAAGATCTCCCACGCCAGCGTCGGCGATCTGGTCGAAACGCTGAAGTCTTCGGGCGATCAGCACGTGTTGATTACCGAGCCGGACGGCAGCGGCGGCAGCAGGATTCGCGGCATCATCTCGGCCTCCAATATCAGCCGAGCATTGGGCGTCGACCTGAACCACCCGCCGGAAGCACGTACCTTCTCGTCGATCTGTCAGGTCCTCCTGGGTCACGATCTCTAGACAGCCATGTGCCTCACAGCTAACGACCAAGCCCCTCTCCCTATTCTGGTGATTTACACCGGCGGCACCATCGGCATGCGCGACAGCGACCGCGGCCTGGTGGCCGCCGGTAACTTCGGTTCCCGCATGGCGGCAGCGCTGTCGACGCTGCCGCCCGACCGACAGGGCAAGCTGCCCCGGTATGCAGTCTGGGAAACACCACGCCCGATCGACTCCAGCAGTGCCACGCCAGCCGACTGGGCTGCGCTGGCACTGCTGATCACCGAGCGATATCAGGATTATGCCGGGTTCGTGGTGCTTCACGGCACCGATACTCTCGCCTGGTGTGCGTCCAGTCTGGCATTTCAGCTTCAGGGCTTGTCCAAACCGGTCATCGTCACGGGTTCGCAGAAGCCACTGGGTATCGAGGGCAGCGACGCACTCGACAATCTGGAAGCCTCGTTGATGTTCGCGACACAAACCGACTTGCGAGAAGTCTGCGTGAGTTTCGCAAATCGCCTGATGCGAGGGTGCCGGACACGAAAATGGTACACTCAGGACGCTCAGGGCTTCGAAAGCCCCAATTGGCCGCTATTGGGCGAAATAGTGGATCACGCCCCGGTCATTTACGCTGCACGCTGCAGTGGCATTCAGGGTGCTCCTCGTTTCGAACTGGCCACCGGCCCGACGCCGGTGGTCGTTCGCCTGACCTTGTGGCCGGGCATTCGTGCTCAGGACGTGGACCGATGGTTGGATGACGACCGCATACGTGGCGTCGTGATCGAGTGCTGGGGCAGCGGCAATCTGCCGGAAGACGAAGCACTACTCGGTGTTCTGGCCCGCGCCAGCGCGGAAGGCAAGGTGCTGGTCGCCATCAGCCAATGTCCCTTCGGCGGCGTCCATCTCGGCACCTACGCCGCTGGTCGAATACTCGAGGAAATCGGCATTCTGTCCGGCGATGACATGACGCCGGAAGCAGCCCACTGCAAGCTCATTCATCTGCTCGCCCAGGGATCGTCACAAGAGACGCTGAGACAACGCTTTCTAACCCCCCTGGTCGGCGAAAGAGGCGCCTTCGCGACGTGATCGTACGCCGCGTCGGCCGCCCTCCATCACTTCAAGTTCCAGACAGCTTGCTTGTTATAGGTTGACAGCATGACATCCTCGACTTCCCAGACTACGTCCAGACCGGCCGTCGTGATCTATTCCGGCGGCATGGACTCCTACACGGTCTTGCATAGAGCGTTGCGCGAGGGCCATGACGTCCATGCGCTATCGTTTCACTACGGTCAGCGTCATGCTCGCGAGCTCGATGTCGCTCGCCAGGTATGCACCGACTTGGGCGTCTCGCACCGGGTCGTCGATATTCGCGCCATTCACCAACTGATCGGCAATTCGGCACTGACCGACAGCGATCGAGCCATGCCGAAGGCGGACTACGCCGAGGACAACCTGGCAGATACCGTAGTTCCCAACCGCAACATGATTCTGTTGTCGCTGGCGATCGGCCACGCGGTCAATATCGGCGCACCGATCTGTTTCTACGGCGCGCATGGCGGCGATCACGTCCTTTATCCCGACTGTCGCCCGGCTTTCGTCGAACGCATGAACGATGTGGCTGCCATCGCCAACTTCGAGGCCGTCAGGATCGAAGCCCCATATTTGCATAGCGATAAAGCGCAGATTCTTGCCGACGGGATCGAAATGGGCCTGGATTACGCCCAGACCTGGACCTGCTACCTGGGCGAAGCCACCGCTTGCGGCGAATGCGGCAGCTGTCGAGAGCGGCTCGCTGCGTTTGCCAGCCAGGGAAAGACGGACCCACTGCCGTATGCCAAACGTTAATATCCGAATCTCACGACAATCTCGCGACGAGACCTGATGCCAGGCAGGACCTGGCGCCAAAGGTAACGCGTAGAATGTCGTCGACATCCAGTGCGTCGAGCCTGACAGCCCAGAACGGAAACTTGCATGTATAGCGTCAAAGAAGCCTTCTACACCCTGCAGGGGGAAGGCGCCCAAGCCGGTCGCGCCAGTGTTTTCTGCCGTTTTGCCGGTTGCAACCTCTGGTCGGGTCGGGAACGGGACCGTGCCGCCAGCCAGTGCACTTTCTGTGATACCGACTTCGTCGGCACCGATGGTCAGAATGGCGGTCAATTCAACGATGCCGACGGCCTGGCTTCACATCTCGAACAACTCTGGCCGACGCCTGCTCGAGGCGACTTCACGCGTTATGTGGTCTTCACCGGTGGCGAACCTCTGCTGCAACTGGACCCGGCGCTGATCGCTGCCATGCATGCCAGAGGGTTCGAGATCGCCGTCGAGACCAATGGCACGATCCAGGCACCCGAAGGCATCGACTGGATCTGCGTCAGTCCGAAAGGCGACACGGCATTGCGCCAGACCCGGGGCAACGAGCTCAAGCTGGTCTATCCCCAGGCCGGCATCGACCCCGAAACGTTCTCTGGGCTGAATTTCACTCATTTCTTTCTGCAGCCGATGGATCTCGCGCCAGGCGCCATCGTTACCGATGGCAGCCCGATGGAGGCGACGGTCGAGTACTGCATGCGCCATCCTCAATGGCGACTGTCGCTGCAGACCCACAAGATTGCAGGAATCGATTGATGACCCTGTTCGTGAACAACCTGACCAATATCGACGCCTCGATCTGGTCACCCCAACGCGGCCTGAGCGGCGCCAGCTGGCACGTCGATGTCGAACTCGACGGTGAGCTGGGGGAAGACGGCATGCTGTTCGATTTCGGTGAGGTCAAACCCTGGATCAAGTCACGTCTCGACGCCGGCCTGGACCACACCTTGCTCGTGCCGACCCAGGCGGCGGGCGTCAGGATCGAGGAGTGCAGCGAAGGGCTGCACATGGCGGCGGAACTCCCCTTCCCCTTCGAGGTGCGCGCTCCGCGCCAAGGCTTCACGCTGTTCCCCTGGGGGGAGATCACTGCGGAGCGGCTGGGAGCACATCTCAGTAACGAGCTCAGCAAAAGACCGCCACCTCGCGTCGAGGCGATCCGCATTCGTCTGCGGGAGGAACTGGCCGATGGCGCGATCTATAGCTACAGCCATGGCCTCAAGCACCACAAGGGGAACTGCCAGCGCATCGCCCATGGTCACCGCTCGCACCTGAGAATCTGGCGCAACGGTCAACGTGATCCGGAGCTAGAAGCGTTTTGGGCGCAACGTCTGGACAACGGGTATCTCGTCGACGATGCCGATATCGTCGATCCCCGCCGCAACGATGAGATCATGCGCGTTCGCTACCGCTCCGGCCAAGGGCAGTTTCAGCTCCAGTTGCCGAAAGAGCGCTGTCACATCTTGCCTGCGCCCACGACCGTCGAAAACATCGCGACCTGGTTGGCCCATCAGATTGCGCAATCCACCGGTGCGCATATCCGGGTGCAGGCATTCGAAGGGATCGACAAAGGCGCTCTCGCCGAGAGCCGTGGTACGGCTACGGCAGGTTAAGGAGACCGAAACACAATGAGTTGTCGGATCGGCTGCGGCGCGTGTTGCATCGCGCCCTCGATCACCTCGCCCATCCCCGGCATGCCCAACGGCAAACCCGCCGGGGAGCGCTGCGTACAGCTGGACGAAAACAACCTGTGCCGGTTGTTTGGAGATCCTCGGCGCCCAGCTGTCTGCCATCACTTCGAGTACGACAGGCAGCTGTGTAGCGACGATCGCGAGCAGGCGCTCAGAATTCTGGGGGAATGGGAGCGCGCCACTCAGTAGGCGCCCTCCCCATCATCGAGGCTTCCGGGTTCAGGGAAGGCGGACCAGCATCTTGCCCTCGTTCTCTCCCGAGAAAAGCTTCAGGAAGGCATCAGGCATCTGCTCCAGACCCTCGACGACGGTCTCGCGGTAACGAATCGCCTCGCGTTCGACGTCAGGGGCAACCTGCTCCAGAAATGACTGATAGTGACTCCAGTGTTCGCCGACGATGAACCCTTCCATGCGCGCCTTGCGAAACAGCAACTGGTTGAGGTTGCCGGGACCGCCCGACGGCCCTGTCGCGTTGTAACGGTCGATCATCCCGCAGATCGCGATGCGAGCATGATCCCGAAGATTGGCGAGCGCCGCCTCCAGCAGAGGACCACCCACGTTTTCGTAGTAGATGTCATATCCTTCGGGGGAAGCTTCGTGGAGTGCCTGTGTCAGCGCGTCGACATCCTTGTTCCGGTAGTTGACTGCCTTGACGCCCATCGATTCCAGCCAGTCGCACTTGGCCGGACTGCCAGCGACGCCGACGACATGGCAATCCGCCGCCTTGGCTAGCTGCACGGCCAACGAGCCCACAGCGCCGGAAGCTGCGCTGACGAGGACGCGCTGCCGTGGCTGTAGCTCGGCAATGAGGTTGAGCCCGGTCCACGCTGTCATGCCCGGCATTCCCAGCACGCCGAGGTAAGCTTGTTCCGGCACATCAAACTTCGGCAGCGGCTCGACCTCTTCCCCTGGCAATTGAGCGACATCTCGCCAACCCGCCATGTGTCGAACTCGGTCTCCCTGCTGAAAGTGCGGGTGACGAGAAGCAATGACTTCGCCCACGGCGCCGCCGGACATCGGCTCGCCAAGCGCGTAGGGCTCGACATAAGTCGTGACACCGCTCATCCGGCCGCGCATGTAGGGATCGACCGATAGCCAGCGATTGCGGATGCGAACTTCGTTCGGCGCGAGGTCCGATAACGCCTCTTCTCTGATGGCAAATTGATTCGGCTGCGGCAACCCTTGCGGGATCTCGAGCAGTGCGAAGTATCGGGTGACGGTCATGAAAAACCCTCCTGGCCAACGGTAGATATGCCGTTCAGCCTAGGAGGGCATCCAAAGTCGGGCAAGGTCGCAGTGACGGTTCGGTGAACCCAGACTAACGCTCCGCCCTGGCTCGATACGTCAGTGACGCTCGACGTCGGCTTCTTCCTCCAGCGTCTGATTCAAGCCCTGAATGGCGATCTGGGCTTGCAGCCGCTGCGCCAGGCGCGTCACGAAATCCGCATCGTCTGAACTGGCGTCACCTGCCGTGACCGACTCGACGCCGACAATGGCAACGCCATTCTGGCTTTCGGCCTGCCCCCAGGCAACGGCATCCGCCTGCGGGCGGGAAAGGCGGAACGCTTCCTGCAGAATCGGCGCCGGCACGCCGTCGGCATCGCGAGTCACGCCATCGACCTGTTGCCAGTCGAGCCCCGGCACGTCATCCCCATTGCGCAGCGCTGCCAGCGTCTCATCCGCCTGCGTCTGCAACTGCTGCCGAGTCTGCTCGGCCTTGACTGCCGTCAGGATCTGATCACGAACCTCATCGAGCGGTAGCGTGCTCGCCTCACGATGGTCCACGACGCGCAGCACGACACGCTGCTGATCGTCCGTCTCGATGACGTCGCTGTTGTAGCCATCCTCGAGCACATCCGAGGAAAACGCAGCAGCAGCGGCATCAGGGTTGGAGAGTACGCCTTCCCCGCCGGCATCCCGAGAAAACCAGTCGCTGGTCTGGACCGTCAGTCCCATTTCGTCGGCGACCGACTCGAGATCGTCTGCCTGATACGCGTCGTCGGTCAGCTGCTGCACCCGCTCGTTGAACAGCGACTCGGATTGTTCGAGCCTTACCTGCTGGGCAAGCGTCTCGCGATCCTCCTCGAAAGAGGGAATGTCGACCCCCGTCACCTTGATGAGATGAAGACCGTACTGAGTCTGCACGATCTGGGATACCTGTCCCGGATCGAGCGAGAACGCGGCGTCGTCGAAGCTATCGCCAAAGAACCCTCTCTGGATCGCGCCAAGATCGCCCCCATCGCCGGCAGACGAGGAATCATCCGAGTACTCACGCGCCAGAGCGGTGAAATCCGTTCCCTGCTCGAGTTGCTGCTGCACTTCGGCAATGCGGTCGCGGGCTTCCTGTTCGGTCCGGTCGTCGCCGAACGTCACCAGAATATGGGAAACCTCACGCGGGGCCGCGGCCTTGGCCTGTTCATAGACCTGGCGCAGCTGCTCGTCGGTAACCTCGACATCCTTGGCCACGTCCTCCTGGTTCAATACCAGATAGTTGACCTTGACCTGCTCCGGGCGCCGAAAATCTTCCTGATGCTGGTCATAGTACTGCTGGAGGTCGGCATCGCTCGGAGCAACGGGCTGGTCGAGATCGGCGGGGCTCAACTGCGCGTAGCGAAATGTTCGCTGCTGCTGCTGCAACGATGCCAGTCGCGCCTTTTCCGACGGCAACAGGAAAGCTGATGCCGCAAGCCCCTGCTGAACCTGCCGACGCAGCGTGTCCGCGCGCAGTTCACGGCGGAAGGAAGCGGGCGTATAGCCGGCCTGCGCCAGTCGATTGGTAAATAGCTCTTCGGAGAAGCGGCCATCCTGATCCTGGAACTCAGGCAGCGAGACGATGAGCTGGTCCAACTGACTGTCGGAGATATGCAGACCGCCCTCGTCGGCATATTGATCCAGCGTTCGCTGGCGGATCAGTTGGTCGAGTACCTGTCCGCGAAACTGCCGCTCCTGCTCGGGCGGCACCTGCCCGGAGCGAATACCCCGCTGCACTTGCGTCTCGACCGCCTGACGACTGATGGATTCACCATTGACGGTTGCCGCATCGTTACTGCCCGCCGAGAAGTAGCTGACCAGGGATTCCGCGCCGAAAAGCGCAAAAGTCACGATGATAGCCCCCACGACGACTTTTGCCGCCCAACCTTGGGAACCCTCACGAATTCGTTGCAGCATGCTGTCCTCGCATGTCGATTACCCAATGTGTCGCGCGCG
Organism: Salinicola sp. NYA28a; assembly: GCF_976982775.1. The sequence continues at coordinate 1,865,359 of NZ_OZ334582.1, read as the reverse complement.
TATCGTACACCGCCATGTCACCACAGCGCATCCGTACACGAAACATTGGCTATCCTTTCTGCAAAAGTTTCGCTCTTGCAGCACGACAATAAAAAAGCGCATCGCTGGGGCGATGCGCTTATGTTTTGCGAACTCTTACCGGCTGGAAGACCTCGGTTTTCCATGCACGCCGGAACGTCGGTCCGCGCGACGGAGCGAAACTCAGTTCACCGCGTCTTTCAGCGCCTTGCCTGCCTTGAAGCTCGGCACCTTGGCAGCGCTAATCTCGATCGGCTTGCCAGTCTGCGGGTTACGGCCAGTACGCGCTGCGCGCTCTTTCACCGCAAAAGTCCCGAACCCTACCAGTGCTACGGAGTCGCCCTTCTTCAGGCTGTCTGACACGGACTCGATCATTGCATCGAGAGCACGCGTTGCAGCCGCCTTGGGAATGTCGGCAGACGCAGCAATGGCTTCAATCAGCTCGGATTTATTCACACTTCACCCCTTGACTGTATACGAAATTAACAGGACATCGATGCGTAATCAGAGACGCGATCACGATCACAACAAGTGGGCATTTTATAGCAATGCCGAGTTTCTGCTGTCAATCGAGATCATCAGAAAAACCGCGTCATATCGGGCCTGGCGTACGAAATTTACGCATCGATGAGATCAATGTGTGCTGACATTGGTTTGCGAAGAAGCTACATCTTCGGCGAGTTTATCATCGTCGTTGACATGGTTCGTCAATGCCGTTGACAACACATCATCAATCCACTTCACCGAACGAATGTCCAATGCATTCTTGATGTTCTCGGGCACCTCTTTGAGGTCCCGACGATTCTCTTCCGGTATGAGTACGATCTTTATACCACCGCGCCGTGCAGCCAGCAATTTCTCCTTGAGCCCGCCGATCGGCATGACCTCGCCGCGCAGATTCACTTCACCGGTCATTGCGACGTCACAGCGTACGGGACGCCCGGTGTAGGCTGACACCATGGCCGTTACCATACCGATACCCGCGCTCGGACCGTCCTTCGGCGTAGCGCCCTCGGGAACGTGAATATGCAGGTCTTCCTTTTCGAAACGCTCGGGGTCGATACCGAACTGGCGCGCTCTCGCCCGCACCACGGTATGAGCGGCACTGACGGACTCCTTCATGACGTCGCCCAGCGAGCCAGTCTTGTTGACTCGCCCTTTGCCCGGCGTCACGACAGACTCGATGTACAGCAGCTCGCCGCCAACCGAAGTCCAGGCCAAGCCCGTGACACGACCGACCTGATGCTCCTGATCCGCCAGGCCATAGCTGTATCGACGCACACCCGCGTAGCGTTCGATATCGTCCGCCGCCAGGGTCAGCCCGGCCTGAGCACCTTGGCCTTTCACCGCTTCCAGGCGCTCACGCAGCACCTTGCGGCTCACCTTGGCGATCTGGCGCTCGAGCTCACGCACGCCGGCTTCGCGGGAGTAGTAACGGATCAGCTCGAGCACGGATTCATCGCTGAACGTCAGCTCGCCCTCCTTGAGACCGTTCGCCTTGAGCTGCTTGGGGATCAAGTAGCGTTTGGCGATCGCGAGCTTCTCGTCCTCGGTATAGCCCGGCAGACGGATGACTTCCATACGGTCCAGCAACGGACCGGGAATGTTCATCGAGTTGGCCGTGCAGATGAACATCACGTCCGACAGGTCGTAGTCGAGCTCGAGATAATGGTCGTTGAACTTGTCGTTCTGCTCAGGATCCAGCACTTCCAGCAGCGCAGAGGAAGGATCACCACGATGATCCATGCCGATCTTGTCGACTTCGTCGAGCAGGAACAGCGGGTTACGTACCCCTGCCTTGCTCATGCGCTGAATCAGTTTACCCGGCAGCGAGCCGATGTAGGTACGTCGGTGACCACGAATCTCGGACTCATCGCGGACGCCCCCCAACGCCAGGCGAACATAGCGCCGGTTCGTGGCGCGCGCAATCGACTGACCGAGTGACGTCTTGCCTACGCCGGGAGGACCGACGAGACACAGCACCGGCCCCTTGAGCTTCTTGACCCGTTTTTGTACGGCAAGATATTCAAGAATGCGCTCTTTGACTTCTTCCAGACCATAATGGTCTTCGTCCAGTACCTTGGCAGCATGCGGCAGGTCATGCTTCACCCGAGTCCGCTTTTTCCACGGCACGGACAGCACCCAATCCAGATAGGAACGGACGACGGTGGCTTCGGCAGAGGTGGGCGACATCATCTTGAGCTTGCCGAGCTCCTGGGTGGCCTTGTCGACGGCCTCCTGAGGCATCCCGGCTTCCTTGATGCGCTGCTCGTACTTTTCCGCCTCGTTGGGTACGTTCTCGAGCTCGCCCATCTCTTTCTGGATGGCCTTCATCTGCTCATTGAGATAGTACTCGCGCTGGGACTTCTCCATCTGATCCTTGACCCGCGAGCGGATGCGCTTCTCGACCTGCAACAGATCGACTTCGGACTCGATCAGTGTCATCAGGTGTTCGACCCGATCGCGCACGCGATCCATCTCGAGTAGTTCCTGCTTGTCATCGATCTTCAGTGACAGGTGCGCACAGATCGTGTCGACGAGTCGGCTGGGATCCTCGATCTCCTGTAGCGAAGAGAGAACCTCGCCAGGCACCTTCTTGGACAGCTTGACGTACTGCTCGAACTGATTGAGCAGTACGCGAACCAGGGACTCCTGCTCACGCTCGCTCAATGGCTCGCTATCGCGCGCCACTGCCTGGGCGCTGATGAAGCCTTCCTGGTCCTGCAGGACCTTCTGGATATCGGCCCGAAAGCTTCCTTCGATAAGTACCTTGACCGTACCGTCGGGAAGCTTGAGCAGCTGCATGATATCCGCCACCGTGCCGATACTGAAAAGATCGTCGACACCAGGATCGTCATGCGCCGCCTCACGCTGAGCCACCAGCAGCACGCGCTTGTCGTGCTCCATTGCGGTCTCCAGCGCCCGGATCGATTTTTCCCGCCCTACGAACAGTGGTATGACCATCTGGGGATAGACCACCACGTCACGTAGCGGCAAGAGCGGAAGCGTCAATGTCTGGTCAGAGCTCTGCGCCATTACAGCATTTCCTCGACAAACTTTCGGATGGGTGAGCCACCAGAGCGGCAATATCAATATGAGAAGTACGTGGGGGCGTCATCGTTCAGATGCAAGTAGCAACCGATAGACTAGCGAATCCATGAAAGACCGAATCCATAAAAAAGGGGGCCATCAGGCCCCCTCGCTAGACAGCTGGACGGGTAACGACGCGCCCCGATCATCCGTCCTTGTTGGCAACGCGACTCTCTTCCTGCTTGGAGTAGATCAGCAACGGTTCGCTGTCGCCGGCGATGACGGAGCTGTCGATCACGACTTTGGTAACGCCGTCGAGTGACGGCACGTCGTACATCGTTTCCAACAGCACCGACTCCAGAATCGAACGTAGCCCCCGTGCGCCCGTCTTGCGCTCCATGGCCTTGTGCGCCACGGCTCGCAAGGCGTCCTCGCGGAAATCCAGCTCCACCCCTTCCATCTCGAACAGGTGCGCATACTGCTTGACCAGCGAGTTCTTGGGCTCGGTCAGGATCTGGACCAGCGCATCTTCGGTCAGTTCGGTCAACGTCGCGATCACCGGCAGACGCCCGACAAACTCGGGAATCAGCCCGAACTTGACGAGATCCTCGGGCTCGACGCCGGCAAGGATGTCACCGACACCCTTGTTACTCTCCTTGCTCTTCACCGCGGCGTTGAAACCGATACCGCCCTTCTCGGCGCGGTCGCGAATGACCTTGTCCAGGCCCGCGAAGGCACCGCCGACGATAAACAGGATATTGCCGGTGTCCACTTGCAGGAATTCCTGCTGTGGATGCTTGCGGCCGCCCTGCGGTGGAACGGAAGCCGTCGTTCCTTCGATCAGTTTGAGCAGCGCCTGCTGGACGCCCTCGCCGGACACGTCACGCGTGATAGAGGGGTTGTCCGATTTGCGCGAGATCTTGTCGATCTCGTCGATGTAGACGATCCCGCGCTGGGCTTTCTCGACGTCGTAGTCACATTTCTGCAGCAACTTCTGGATAATGTTCTCGACGTCCTCGCCCACGTAGCCCGCTTCGGTGAGCGTCGTGGCGTCTGCGATCGTGAACGGAACGTTGAGCAGACGCGCCAGAGTCTCCGCCAGCAGCGTCTTGCCGCTGCCCGTCGGACCAATCAGTAGAATATTGGACTTGCCCAGCTCGATGCTGTCGCTCTTGCCACCACTACGCAGACGCTTGTAGTGATTGTAGACCGCAACGGACAGCACCATCTTGGCGCGGTCCTGACCAATCACATAGTCGTCGAGCGTGTTACGGATCTCTCGGGGTACGGGAAGACGGTCTTCATCGCTCTCGGCGTCGGCTTCCAGGACCTCCTCGCGAATGATGTCATTGCAGAGATCGACACACTCGTCACAGATGTAGACAGACGGGCCTGCGATGAGCTTGCGCACTTCGTTCTGATTCTTGCCGCAGAACGAGCAGTACAGCAGCTTGCCGTTGTCGTCTTTGCCTTTACCGTCGGCCATTCGTGTACCTCGTCAGGACGACGGCGCAGCGCGCCGTCGTGTGAAACCTTGACTCAAACGCTATCAGGATACCGGACGCTTATCCAGCACGGCGTCGATCAGGCCGTATTCGACGGCCTGGCCACCATCCATGAAGTTGTCACGGTCGGTGTCCTGGGCGATCTTGTCGATATCCTGACCCGTGTGATTCGCCAGGATGCGATTCAGCTTCTGGCGAATGGTCAGGATTTCACGGGTGTGGATCTCGATGTCCGCTGCCTGCCCCTGATAACCCCCAAGTGGCTGGTGGATCATCATGCGCGAATGCGGCAGGCAGAAGCGCTTGTCCTTCGCGCCACCAGCCAGCAACAGCGCGCCCATGCTAGCCGCCTGGCCGATACAGACCGTCGAGACATCCGGCTTGATGAACTGCATGGTGTCATAGATGGACATGCCCGCCGTCACTGAACCACCCGGCGAGTTGATGTAGAGGTGAATATCCTTGTCAGGATTTTCGGACTCGAGGAATAGCAGCTGTGCCACGACCAGGTTGGCCATGTAGTCCTCGACCGGGCCGACCAGGAAGATGACACGTTCTTTGAGCAGACGAGAGTAGATATCGTACGACCGCTCGCCGCGCGCACTCTGCTCCACCACCATCGGGACCAGGCCGCCGGCATTACTGATGTCGAACTCGTTACGCATCGCGATTTCCTTAGAGCTGGTGATTGTCAGGCCCATCGACTAGCGGCCCGGCTTCTGCCGGGCCGCTCGCTTACCAAGCACCCATCATGCTTTGGAATCGCTTTCCTCGGCCTCGTCTTCTTCAGCCGATTGCTCGGCCTGCTGAGCCGCCTGAAGCACTTGCTCGTAGCTCATGCTGACGTCGTTAACCTGAGCCTGCTCGAGGAGCTTGTCAACGGCCTTGTCTTCCAGCACCGCGGACTTGATCTGCCCCTTGAGCTCGTCGTTCTTCATGTACTGCTCGACGGCCTGCTCGGGCTGCTGATACTGGGACGCCAGTTCTTCGGCGCGCACACGGATCTCGTCGTCACTGGCATCCAGCTCGTGCTGCTTGATGACTTCTGCCAGCAACAGACCAACCTTGACGCGAGTACGAGCCTGGTCGGCAAACAGCTCGTTGGGCAACTGGCTGACATCGAAGTCTTCGCCAAGACCGAACTGCTGAGCCGCCTGACGCTTGAGCCCTTCGGTCTCCTGATCGACCAGTGACTGGGGCACGGTGACGTCATTGGCTTTCTGAAGCGCATCGAGAGCCTGCTGCTTGACGCGATTCTGCGCGGCCTGCTTGACCTCGCGCTCCATGTTGCTCTTGATCTCGGCACGGAACTTGTCGGCATCGCCTTCTTCCACGCCGAATTCCTTGATGAAGTCGGCATCGACTTCCGGCAGCGCCTTGGCGGAGACCTCGTGGACCGTCACCTTGAAAGTCGCTTCCTGACCCGCCAGGTGTTCGGCCTGGTAGTCTTCCGGGAAGGTCACGCTGATACGCTTCTCTTCACCAGCCTTGGCACCAATCAGTTGCTCTTCGAAGCCGGGGATGAAACGGTTGGAGCCCAGCTCGAGCTCGTGACCTTCGGCAGCGCCACCTTCGAACGGCTCGTCTCCCAGGAACCCCTGGAAATCGATCTTGACCTGATCGCCATTTTCCGCCGCGCGCTCTACCGGCTGGAATTTGGCGCGCTGACCGCGCAGCGTTTCGATCATGGTGTCGATATCGGCGTCAGTGATTTCCGTCTTGGGGCGTTCCACGACCGTACCGTCGATGCTCTGCAGTTCGATCTCGGGATAGACTTCCAGCGTCGCGACAAACTCCAGATCCTTGCCCGTCTGATCGACCTTGGGTTCGATCGATGGATAACCGGCCGGGTTCAGGCTCTGCTCGGTGATCGCCCGCACGTAGTGCTGGCGCATGAGCTCGCTGACGACTTCGTTGCGCACGTCCTTGCCGTAGCGCTGACGCACGACCGCCATCGGGATCTTCCCTTGACGAAAGCCATTCAGACGAACGCGCTTGGCGGTGTCTTGCAGGCGAGCAGAAACGGCCTCGTCAACCTCGGCTGCCGGAACCTGAACAGTGATGCGACGTTCGATCTGGGATGTCGTCTCAACGGAAACTTGCATAGATGATCCTCTACCGACGGGGGCGTTCTGTGATTGCAACTCAAAAACCAGGCTTCAAAACTGTCATTTCAAAGCACTCATTTCAAAACAAGAGGGCGATTTTATGAATCCCCATGCCTACTGGCAAGCAGACTAGCGCGGTAAATGGTGCCAATGGGGATGAAATACAAGCCCGAGGCCATAAAAATCGACTCAAGACCAACTTTGCAGGCGTATCGAACCCCAAAACCGGAGATAAGACCCAGACGGGAGCGCAATAACAAACTAGAGGTGCTATCAAAAAGAAGGGATGACAATCGAGAAAGAAATGGGGTGGATGATGGGGATCGAACCCACGACCACCGGAGCCACAATCCGGGGCTCTACCACTGAGCTACACCCACCATTTCTTGAAGCTGATCGGCATGGGGTGGATGATGGGGATCGAACCCACGACCACCGGAGCCACAATCCGGGGCTCTACCACTGAGCTACACCCACCATACCAATTCCGCATCGACCGGGGCCACATCAACAAGTGATGAATGGCGCGCCCAGCAGGACTCGAACCTGCAACCTACGGCTTAGAAGGCCGTTGCTCTATCCGGTTGAGCTATAGGCGCATTCCAATACCGGCTGCATTTCCACCGGCACGAGCGGTATCATCATGGTCGGGGTAGAGGGATTTGAACCCCCGACATCCTGCTCCCAAAGCAGGCGCGCTACCAGACTGCGCTATACCCCGTATGATGCCATTCATGCCCGATGACTCTACGAGCCCCTCGATGCGCTGCGTATTCTACGGATCCTTTCTGTCGGGTCAAGCCCTTACGTGCACTTAACCTCGATTGCCTCTCGCAGCACGGCATCAAAAAATGCCGCAGATCTCACTAACGCCCCGTCGCGCGTTGACTGCATCTCTGGGCATGCGAAAATTGCCGACCTTCGTCGGCCTTCCGCCGACCCCTACAGCACTCATAAAGGAAAGTCGATGACCGCTCAGTTGATCGATGGCAAGGCCATTGCCGGCTCAATCCGCAATCGAGTGAAAGTCGACGTGGAGCATCGAACCCAGCGCGGGCTGCGTCGCCCGGGGTTGGCCGTCATACTGATCGGTCATGACCCGGCGTCGGAGGTTTATGTCAGCCACAAGCACCGTGCCTGCGAGAACGCCGGCATTCTCTCCTTCAGCCACCGGCTCGAGACCACCACGACGCAGCAGGACCTGGAAGCGCTGATCGATCGCCTGAACGACGACCCCGCCGTCGACGGCATCCTTCTACAGCTTCCGCTACCCGCGCATCTCGATGCCAACCCCTTGCTCGAGCGCATTCGCCCGGACAAGGATGTCGACGGCTTTCATCCGTACAACCTGGGCCGGTTGGCGCAGCGGTTGCCGTTACTGCGCCCCTGCACGCCCAAGGGCATCATCACGCTGCTCGAACAGAGCGGGATCCCGCTCCGAGGGCTGGACGCCACCATCGTCGGCGCTTCCAATATTGTCGGCCGGCCGATGGCACTGGAGTTGCTGCTCGCCGGCTGCACCACCACGATCTGTCATCGCTTCACCCAGGGGCTCGAAGACAAGGTCCGACAGGCCGATCTCCTGGTGGTCGCTACCGGCAAGCCCGGCCTGATCGATGGCAACTGGGTCAAACCCGGCGCCATTGTCATCGATGTCGGCATCAACCGTCGGGAAGACGGCACTCTGGTGGGCGATGTCGATTTCGACACCGCAGCCGAGCGCGCCAGCTGGATCACCCCGGTGCCCGGCGGTGTCGGACCGATGACGGTCGCCACCTTGCTGCAGAACACCCTGCAAGCGGCCGAACTTCACGATGCGCAATGACGCACCGACGACACTTCAACCTTACGCACTGATCTGACGGACCAACACGACGGATAACGCATGCAGACTATCGGCATCATTGGCGCCATGGAGCAGGAAGTCGCCCTGCTCGCTTCCCAGCTGGACAACGCCCGGATCGAACATCATCCCGGCGGCACTTTTCATGTAGGTGAGCGCCACGGACTTCGGGTCGTGCTACTCCAGTCAGGCATCGGCAAGGTCAATGCCACGGTGGGCGCGACGCAGCTGATGACCCACTACCGGCCGGACGCCGTCATCAACACCGGCTCTGCCGGCGGCTTCGGCACGGCCATGGAAGTCGGCGACGTGGTCATCTCCAGCGAGGTGCGCCATCACGATGTCGACGTCACCGCTTTCGGCTACGAAATGGGCCAGGTTCCCGGCATGCCGGCAGGCTTTGCCCCTGATCCCAAGCTGATCGAGACGGCACGCGCCTGCATCGAAAGCCTCGGGGATCTGCGCGTCCACGAAGGCCTGATCTGTACCGGCGACAGCTTCATGGCAGACCCGGAGAGGGTCGACGCCGTGCGCGCACACTTCCCCCAGATGCTGGCCGTAGAGATGGAAGCGGCCGCCATTGCCCAGACCTGCCACCTGTTCGAGTGTCCGTTCGTGGTCATTCGAGCGCTGTCGGACATCGCCGGCAAGCAGTCCGAACTCTCTTTCGATGCCTTTCTGGAACGAGCGGCAACCCACTCCGCCAAGATGGTCGATGCGATCATCGCCCGCCTGGCCGGGCAATGATCCCGTTTCCCGAATCATGACGACACCCCCAACGACAAACCCCGCCGATTGGCGGGGTTTGTCGTTTCAGGGGCATCACGCCATCACGCCGGGGGCGCCTCGAAACTCCAACGGGTACCTTCGCGGGAGTCCTTGAGCACGATACCCAATGCCGCCAGCTCGTCGCGGATCCGATCGGCTTCGGCGAAATCCCGATTGCTCTTGGCCGCGGCCCGCGCCTCGATGCGCGACTCGATCTCGGCTTCACTCAGTGGCAGATCGGTAGCACCCGCCTTGAGAAACTCGGCCGACTCGCGTTCGAGCAGCCCCAGCACGCCGGCCAATCGCTTGAGCTCCTGCCCCAACGCCCCGGCATGCGCCGGCTCAGCGTCGCGCAGCCGGTTGATCTCACGGGCCATATCGAACAGCACCGATAGCGCTTCCGGCGTATTGAAGTCATCGTTCATCGCCGCCGAAAACCGCTCGGCGTAGATTCCCTCGACATCGCCGTGGGCCAGCTCGACACCATCGAGCGCATGATAGAAACGCTCGAGGGACTTGCGCGCCTCGTTGAGCGACTCCGGCGCGTAATTGATCGGGCTACGATAGTGGCTCGCGACCAGCAGGTAACGGACCACTTCCGGATCATGCACTTCCAATACATCACGGATGGTGAAGAAGTTGCCCAGCGACTTGGACATCTTCTCCTGATTGACGCGCACGGCCCCGGCGTGCATCCACACGTTGACGTAGGGCTTGCCCGTCGCCGCCTCGCTCTGGGCGATCTCGTTCTCGTGATGCGGAAAGGTCAGATCCGGCCCACCGCCATGGATATCGAAGGTCTCGCCCAGGCAGCAGGTCGACATCGCCGAGCACTCGATATGCCAACCGGGCCGCCCTTCGCCCCACGGAGACGACCAGCTCGCCTCGCCTGACTTGGCGGCTTTCCACAGCACGAAGTCGAGCGGATCTTCCTTGTGCGCATCGACATCGACTCGGGCGCCAGCCCGCATGTCGTCGAGATTCCTGTTATTGAGCTTGCCGTAGTCGGCGAAGCGCCGGACCCGATAGTAGACATCACCGTTATCGGCCGCATAGGCATAACCGCCTTCGATCAGGCGCTCGATCATCGCCACGATCTCCGGGATATGGCCGGTCGCGCGCGGCTCCGCATCCGGACGCAGCACACCAAGCCGTGCTTCGTCCTCGTGCATGGCCGCGATCATGCGCTCGGTCAATGCCGATATCGACTCGCCATTCTCCTCCGCGCGCTTGAGGATCTTGTCGTCGATATCGGTGATATTGCGAACGTAGGTCACGTCCAGGCCGGTCTGACGCAGCCAGCGCGTGATCACGTCGAATGCGACCATGACGCGGGCATGCCCCAGGTGACAGTAGTCGTAGACCGTCATGCCACAGACGTACATCCGCAACTTGCCGGGCTCGATCGGCTCCAGTGCCGCCTTGCGTCGCGTCAGCGTGTTGTAGATCTCCAGCGCGCTCATGTTCTCGTTACCTTAGCCCTGCTTCTTCTGAATCTTGGCCCAGCTATCCTTGAGCCCCACGGTGCGGTTGAACACCAGCTTGCCATCGCGACAGGCGTGACGATCGGCACAGAAGTAGCCAACGCGTTCGAACTGGTAGCGCGCTTCGGGTTCCACCTTCGCCAGCGCCGGCTCGGCGATCCCTTCCACGACAATCAGCGACTCCGGGTTCAGGTGCTCGAGGAAATCGGCGTCCTTGTCACGGTCCGGCGCCTCGTCGAGGAACAGGTTGTCGTACAGACGGACTTCCACCGGCACACCATGCTCCGCGCTGACCCAGTGAATGACACCCTTGACCTTGCGCCCCTCCGGATTCTTGCCCAGGGTGTCGAAGTCGACGCTGCAGTGCAGTGCCTCGATCTCGCCGTCTTCACCCTTGACCACCTCGTCGCAGCGGATGACATAGCCGTTGCGTAGACGGACTTCCTTGCCGGGCGCCAGGCGGAAGAATTTCTTCGGCGGCTCCTCCATGAAGTCGTCACGATCGATCCAGATCTCGCGGGTGAATGGCAGCCGGCGCATACCCATGTCCTCGCGCGCCGGATGCCCGGGCACCTCGAAGACCTCGTCGTGATCCGCCGGGACATTGGTCAACACCACCTTCAGCGGGTTGAGAACGCACATGGCCCGCGGCGCGTTGTCCTCGAGATCCGAGCGAATGGCGAAATGCAGCATCGCGATGTCGACCACGTTGGCGGCACGGCTGACACCGGTCATGTCGCAGAACTTGCGCAGCGACGCCGGCGTGTAGCCCCGACGGCGCAGCCCGGAGATCGTCGGCATGCGCGGATCGTCCCAGCCATCGACCACGTTCTGGTCGACCAACAGCTTGAGCTTGCGCTTGGACGTCACCGTATAGTTGACGTTCATCCGCGCGAACTCGGTCTGCCGGGGTCTGGACGGAACCGGCAAGTGATCCAGGAACCATTCGTACAGCGGTCGATGGTCCTCGAACTCCAGCGTGCACAGCGAATGCGTGATGCCCTCGATGGCGTCGGACTGCCCATGGGTAAAGTCGTAGGAGGGATAGATCTTCCACGCATCGCCAGTCTGGTGGTGATGCGCATGACGAATGCGGTAGAGGATCGGATCGCGCAGATTGATGTTCGGCGCGGTCATGTCGATCCTGGCCCGCAGCACCTTCGAGCCTTCGTCGAACTCGCCCAGGCGCATGCGCTCGAGCAGGTCGAGATTTTCCTCGACACTGCGATCGCGGTACGGGCTCGGGCGGCCCGGCTCGGTCAGCGTGCCCCGATATTCGCGGATCTCCTCCGGCGAAAGATCGTCGACGTACGCCTTGCCTTCCCGCACCAGGTGCTGGGCCCAGGCGTACAACTGATCGAAGTAGTCCGAGGCAAAGCGCACCGCCCCGCTCCACTCGTAGCCGAGCCAGCGGATATCCTCCTGGATGGCATCGATATACGCCTGTTCTTCCTTGGCGGGATTAGTGTCGTCGAAGCGCAGATGGCATCGCCCGCCGAACTGCTCCGCCAGGCCGAAGTTGACCCAGATCGACTTGGCATGGCCGATGTGCAGAAACCCGTTCGGCTCCGGCGGGAAGCGAGTCACGATCGTCGTGGCCTGGCCCGATTCGATCTCGTCCCGAATCTGGTTACGCAAGAAATTCGGGGCGCCTTGCTGGGTATCGACAGCGCGCTGGCTTTCGGCGTTGTCCTTGGGGCTTTCGGCGCTCGTGTTGCTTTCGACGCTCATGGAATGCAGGCAACCTCTGTGATTCGAATGATCGGCCGACGTCACGGCCCTGATGGCAGCAGGTTAACACGCGCGTACCGCGGTTTCTCCCGCCGGCCCAAAACCGCTATTATAGCGCGACGCGCGCGGCCGGCGCCAAGCCGGCCGCCACCTATCGACAGCTCAGAATCGCTCAGGATTTCCGATGATCGTCTTGCATACCAATCACGGCACCATCACGCTCGAACTCGACTTCGAAAAAGCCCCGAAGACCGCCGCCAACTTCGAGCAGTACGTCAAGGAAGGTCACTACGACGGTACGTTGTTCCACCGCGTGATCGACGGGTTCATGGTCCAGGGCGGCGGCTTCGATACCGATTTCGAGCAAAAACCGACTCGCGCCACGATCGACAACGAAGCCGACAACGGCCTGACCAACCAGAAGGGCACGGTGGCCATGGCGCGCACTCAGGACCCGCATTCCGCCAGCGCACAGTTCTTCATCAACGTCGGCGACAACGACTTCCTCAATCATCGCGACAAGAGCCTGCAGGGCTGGGGTTACTGCGTGTTCGGCCGCGTGATCGAAGGCATGGATGTCGTCGACAGCATCCGTCAGGTCGCTACCGGGCGTCGTGGCATGCACAGTGACGTTCCCACGGAAGACGTCATCATCGAACGCGCCGAAGTCACCGCCTGACCTTCATCCCGATACTGGCCGACTATCGAAAGGAACGATCTCTCGCATGCAACTGCTGATTGCCGACCTCCATCTTCACCCCTCCCAGCCGGATATCGCCAAGGGGTTCATCGACTACCTTCGGGGTCCGGCCCGACAGGCATCATCGCTGACCATCCTCGGCGATCTGTTCGAAGCCTGGATCGGCGATGACTACCGTGGCGAGTTCGAACAGCAGATCATTGCCGAACTGAAGGCCTGCAGCGATGCCGGCACGCGGCTGGCGTTCATGCACGGTAATCGGGATTTCCTGATCGGGGAGTCGTTCGCGGCTGACAGCGGCTGCGCCCTGCTCGACGACCCGACCGTGGTCGAACTCGCGGGTCAGCGCGTTCTGCTGATGCACGGCGACAACCTTTGCACCCGCGACGAAGCCTATATGGCCTTCCGCCAGCAGGCGCGCAATCCGGCCTGGCAGGCGCAGATCCTGGCGATGCCGGTCGAAGAGCGCTTGGCGCTGGCCAAGCAGTTGCGGCAGCAGTCCGGCGAAGCCAATACCAACAAGGCCGAAGACATCATGGACGTCACTCCCGAAGCCGTCGTCGAGACCATGCAGGCTCACGAGGTTAAGATCATGATTCACGGCCATACCCACCGTCCGGCCGTCCACGATCTCACCGTCGATGGCGAGCCGGCAAGACGCTACGTCATCGGCGACTGGCGTCCCGGCGTGGGCTGGCAGTTGAGAGTCGAAGACGACGCGCTGACACTCGAGTCGTTCGCCATCTGAGCATTTCGGAACCGGCCAGCCAATGCCAACGCCCGGCTCTAAGACTCGAGCCGGGCGTCTGCTTTTCTGCGGCTATACAGGTCATTCCTACGACGACGCCAGTCCCACACCGCACCGATCATCCCTCGTAGCGATGCCTGCAGCGACAGCCGCCCAATGACTACGGCCAAAAAGTGGCTACATCTGATAATCCGGGGTCCGGGAAGCAGCGCTGACGTTGTCCAGGAGCGTCCGCCAGCGAGTCAGAATCGGCGCATCGGACAGCGCCACTTCTCCCAGCCGATAACGCAGCGCTTGCTGCTTTTCCTTGTCGCCGGCATCGACCAGCGAGAGCCACATTTCGAGGCTCTTCAGCTCCACATGGGCGCAGCCCACCTCGACCGCCCAGATTCTCGCCTCTTCGATCAAAGCCGCAACTGTCTGCATGTCATCCCCCATGCGATGCCTGGCGCGAGCCATCTGCAGCGCTATCTGCGGCATCATCAGCGAACGTCTGGTTCGCGCCTGGTCGAGACAAGGTTCGAGATACGCCACAGCGAGCGCTACATCGTTGAGCGCCAGACAGGCGTCGCCGTACCACAGCAAAGGGCGTTGATGAGGCTCTCGGCCGGTCAGTTCGCTCAACTGCGCGACACAGGCCTCGATTCGCTCCAGGCCGCACGCCTCCCCCGCCAGCGACTGACTCCAACCAAGGACGCAGTCGGCCTCCCAATGCCAGCGCTGGAGATCCGGGGTTCGGGTCATTTCGTACGCCCGGCGACCACGCTCCGTGGCCAGGTGGATATGACCCAATTGCCGGTAGAGCGAGGCGGCAAAAATCAGCGCCAGGGCCAGCGATCCCGGATGGCGAATCGACTCGGCCAAGCGAATGGCGGCCTCCATCTGCTGTTCCGCACGCAAGTAGTCACCGCGCAGACAAAGCGCCCAGCTCTGGTAGCAGGCTGCCGCCACCTGCGGATGATCGGAGTATGGCAACCACTCCAGCACCATCGGCTGATTCAACGGGTCGATCTGGTCGAGATGTTCGTAGGCAAGCGATATCTTGCCGCTCCAGTACTCTCCGTGAGCCCGGGCATAGAGCGCCAGGCGCTGGTAACGAGGGTCGTCGATGCGCTGGGCGAGCTCGCGCAGCTGCATGGCCAGCGACTCCGCGTCGCGATTGGCGTGACGTTGGCTGGCGCCGACCCAGAGCCCCCAGGTCACCAGAAACGCCTGGTCATCGGCAGCCTCGTCGTCCAGATCTGCACTCTGCCAGAGCGCCTGAGCCTGAAGGAAACTCTCATGCGCCGCGCGCGATCCGTGCCCCTCCAGGGCATAACACGCCTGTCCCTTGACGGTCAGCAGACTGATCTGACGCTCGGCGCCACCGGCGGGCACCTCGTTCAGGCAGGCCAGGCCGGACTCCGCCAACCTCAGCGCCGTACGGCTGGCACTCACCTTGAGCCCGCTTCGGGCCGCCATCTCGAAGTAACGCGCGGCACGCGCCGGATCGCCACTTCGCCGCAGGTGCTCGGCGAAGTCGCCGGGGTGACGGCTGATCCAGGCGGGATAGCGTGATTCGATCACTTCGACCACCCGCTGGTGCAGGGCGATACGCACGTCCTGCGGGCAGGAAAGATAGGCTGCCTCCTGCAGCAGCGGATGCGTGAACTGGAAATCGTAAGGATAGGTTTCGCAGGGCTCGATGATCTCCAGCCGCCGCATCTGCTCCAGCGCGGCCTTGAGAGTACCGTCATCGACTTCCAGACAGTCGCGCAGCATGCCGGCTTCGAACTGCCGGCCAAAGATGGCTGCCATGTGAGCAACCTGGCGGTCGCCTTGCAACTGATCGATACGGCTGGCCAGCAGCCCCAATAAACCGCTCGGCAGGCTGTCGACATCCAGCCGCCGGCCTTCGCGCCGATCGATTTCCAACCGGCGGCAGATTTCCTGCAGATAGAGCGGAACACCCTCGCAGCGCTGGACCAACTGTTCGCGCAACCGGGGCCCGAGCTTGAGGCGATGGCGACGCGCCAGATACTCCAGCATGTCTTCGGACTGCCGCGCATCCAGGCGTGCCAGTATCACTTGCTGGTCCCAGTTCAACCTGACGGAAGGCACTTCTCGATTCTGGTGCGAGGCCACCAGCAGGAAAGCGGTATGGATCGGCAATCTGGCCTGGAGGTTCTGCAACGCCTTGAGCGAGGGCTCATCCAGCCACTGCAGGTCATCGACGATGATCACTAGCGGACGACGAGATGCCGTCATCTCGAGAATCAACGCCTGGACCAGTTGGGTGACCAGTTCCACTGCCTCGTCGGCGTCTTCGCGCGCCAGGGGTTCGCGACCCAGCACATCGATCAGCAGTCGCCGGCGTTCGTTACCGATCTTCTCCAGTGCAGCAGTGCGATCGATCAGCTTGCCGAGCGCTTCGCTATCCGGCTCCTGTGCCAGATACCATCTGAGCAGCGACTGAATCAGCCCGTACGAGGTCTGGCTGGAAAGCCGAGTCGTGGGCCGCCAGAACACCGCGACATCCTCGTGCTGGAGATATTCACGAAAATGGATCATCAAGGCGGACTTGCCGATGCCGGTATCCCCCAGCACCAGCAGGCTCTGGCGCAACCCCAACGAAACCCGAGCCAGCGCATCCCGCAACTGGCGCAGCTCCGCCTCGCGCCCCATCAGACTGGGTGGCAATGCCTCGCGTCTGGAGGACTCCACGCCAAGCACCAGCCCACGCCGCTGGACACGGCCG
Organism: Salinicola sp. NYA28a; assembly: GCF_976982775.1. Next base: position 1,848,687 of record NZ_OZ334582.1, on the reverse strand, counting down.
TCACTGCTGATCAGGCGCGGCGTCAAACGAGACTGGAGATCGAACGCGGGCGGCAAATGCTGGCTCGCATTGAGCGATATCACCAGCTCGCTGCTCTGCGCTGCCGCCATCATGGCCAACGCCACCTGCGTCACGTCACCGAACGGATCGATCGATTGCCGCTCCGGCAACCAGATCACGCGCCCGCTATCCAGCCCGGCCGTCAGCGTGAACCGCGGGGGTAAATCGTCACCTTCCCACACACTGTCGAGCTCGCGGTTCAAGCCTTGTCGGCAGTGCTCGAACAGCGCCACCAGTTCGGCCAACTGATGCGTCGGCCCATGAGTACCAAAACATGCCAAACCGACCCCGCTGCCCACGGCGGCCTGCCAGAAACCGCCCAGATGTCGGCACTGGGTTTCCAGCCATTGAAACAATCGCCCCTGCGCTTTCAGGCATGCCAGCGCCCGGCCGAGATCATTCCCGGCATCTACCGGCCTGAGAGCAATCGCCATCACTGTAATCTGGCGGTAATCGATGTCTTCCGCGGCATAACCCAAGGCGCCCTGCTGCCCCGCTTGAGAGGCGGGCGACCTCCCCTGACTCAGCCAATCGGCGCCAGCCAGCCCCTGAGTCGGCACTTCCGACCAGAATCGCGCCAACTGCAAGAAGCCGGGCTCCGGCTGTTGTCCCGAAAGCGCAAGATGCTGCAGGAAAGCGTTGAACTGTTCCCGAGCGGCAGCAAACTGTCCATGCTCGGCGAGTTGCCGGACGAGACGTTCATGAAAGGGGCCATAGTCGGGAATACGATGAATCAAGGTACGCAGCAGCGCCTCCGGTAGCGCCGAGGCAGTCTCCAGAACCCGCTCCGCATATTCGATCAGACGCTGGCGCCACTCACCTCGCGTACGCACCAGCCACTGCTGGAAGGCGACACACTGCCCCAGATGAAGCTCCGCCAGCAGATCACCCCGGTAGTAGTCGAGTAACCGTTCCAGGGTCGCTACGCTGGGTGGCTGCTGAAGCAAATCATCCGCCGCGCGGAGATCCCAGATGACGGATGCCGGCAGATCGAAGGCGATCGTCTGCCGAGTGACGGACAGGGACACCTCGGCAAGATCACCGAGGCTGTGACGCAGGCAGTGCAAGGCGTGACGAAGGTTGGTTCGGCCGGACTTGACGCCCTGATCCGGCCACAGCATTTCAGCCAGGGCGGCGCGACTGACCGGTGTCTCCTGCATCAGGAGATAGACCAGCAGCGCCTTCACCTTATCATAGCTGAACTGCGTCAGAGCCCGCTCGCCCTGCTGGTAACCGAAGTGCCCGAAGAGCGAGATTGTTGTTGTGGCTGAACCTGGGTTCATTGCTTTCCATTCATCCGGTGAGAGGTACGGCCGCCCGGTGGTCACGAACGAGACGGCCGTCGGCGTGCCATGGCCCGAGAGTCATGGTTCCAAAGCGGCGATCAGAAGGCACGGGGTTTTGGCACGCCGCTATGAAAGCGAAACATGGCGTCTTCGCCTTCGATCAGGGCCTTTTCGTGAATCGCAAAGCGGGCCACCCGTTCAGCGACGACCTCCTTTCCCGCATAGCGCTCGGCAAGCCCCAGGTAATCCTCGAAATGGCGCCCTTCCGACCGCACCAGCGAGCGATAGAACTTGGCAAGCGTCTCATCAAGGTAGGGAATCAATCTGGCGAAACGTTCACAGGAACGCGCTTCGATGAAGGCCCCGACGATCAGGATATCGATCAGGCGGTGCGGCTCCTCGCGCGCCACGTGCTCGCGCAGCCCCTCCGCATAACGCGAGGCCTGAATGTGGGAATAGTCGACACCCCGCTCCTGCATCAGCCCCACTACCTGCTCGAAGTGCAGAAGCTCCTCGCGGGCGAGCTGAGACATCTTGGTCAAGAGTTCGGGGCGGTCCACGTAGCGAAACATCAGACTCATGGCCGTCGACGCCGCCTTCTTCTCGCACTGTGCGTGGTCGATCAGCAACAACGCGGGGTTCTCCAGCGCTGCCTCTATCCAACGCATCGGAGTTTCACACGGCAGAAAATCGAGCAGCTCGGCAGGCAGCAGGTCGTCGGTAGTGCAATCGGTATAAGCAGTCATTCGTTCAGTCGTCATTGACGTTCGTCGAACACTCGACAGGCGATGCCGAGCACATGGATAAAAGCGGCGCACACGGGTAACGACGATCCGAACCGCGTGTCGGATACGACGCCATTCGCCGAAAAACGGGGCAGAACCGCGGCGACCGGCATCCGTCACCGGATCGTTGTTTGGGCGTGGTAAGAAACGCGCAGGTTCCGGTGCGTTGAATCACAGTGGATTCGATGAAATTTTGCTCTATGGTAGCGCCTGGCCGGTCAGACTTCGACACCCGCCTGCTCGACCATGGTGAAATTGACTTTCTCTGTTACTTTCTCCGCTCTCCCCTGCCCAGCCCGAGCAAAGACGGCTTCTTAACATTGTCGACAGTTTCACGTAGACTTCGCTGCGCCCACCGCAGCCGATCTATTTACCGACCGAAACGTACCCACGTAGCGGTTACGAATACACATCGCTCATGCGGGCTCTAACACTAGATGAGGCTCTCCACCGTGCTTGAAGCTTACCGCCAACATGTCGAGGAGCGCGCCGCCGAAGGCGTGCCGCCGAAGCCGTTGAACGCCGAAATGACTGCCCAGTTGATCGAGCTGCTGAAACAGCCGCCAGCTGGCGAAGAGGCATTTCTCCTCGAACTGATCACCGATCGCGTACCACCGGGCGTCGACGAAGCCGCTTACGTCAAGGCAGGCTTTCTCACCGCTATCGCCAAGGGTGAAGCGACCTCACCACTGATCGACAAGATTCATGCGGTCAAGCTTCTCGGCACCATGCAGGGTGGATACAACATTGCCACGCTGGTCGAACTGCTCGACGATAGCGAGCTCGCTCAGGAAGCCGGCGAGCAGCTTAAGCACACACTGCTGATGTTCGACGCCTTTCACGATGTCGCCGAACGCGCCAAGAACGGCAACGCCATTGCTCAAGGCGTGCTCGAATCCTGGGCCGAAGCCGAGTGGTTTCTTGCCAAACCGGCTCTGCCCGAGAAAATCAGCATCGCCGTGTTCAAGGTGCCGGGCGAGACCAACACCGATGATCTCTCCCCTGCCCCGGATGCCTGGTCACGCCCGGACATTCCACTGCATGCCAACGCCATGCTCAAGAACCCGCGCGAGGGCATCGAGCCGGAAGTCGCCGGTACCAAGGGCCCGATGTCGCAGATCGAAGCGGTCAAGGCCAAAGGCTTCCCGGTCGCCTATGTCGGTGACGTGGTCGGCACCGGCTCCTCGCGCAAGTCCGCCACCAACTCGGTGCTGTGGTTCTTCGGCGACGACATTCCCCACGTGCCCAACAAGCGCGCCGGCGGTTTCTGCTTCGGCGGCAAGATCGCTCCCATCTTCTTCAACACTATGGAAGATGCCGGCGCCCTGCCGATCGAAATGGACGTCGACAAGCTCGAGATGGGCGACGTCATCGACGTCTATCCCTACGAAGGCAAGGTGACCCGGCACGACAGCGACGAAGTCGTCTCCACCTTCCAGCTCAAGACCCAGGTCATCCTCGACGAAGTCCGTGCCGGCGGCCGTATCCCGCTGATCATCGGTCGCGGTCTGACCGAGAAGGCCCGCAACGAGCTCGGGCTGCCGGACTCCGACATCTTCCGCAAGCCGGAGCAGCCGGTCGACACCGGCAAGGGTTTCACCCTGGCGCAGAAGATGGTCGGCAAGGCCTGCGGCATGGATGGCGTTCGCCCGGGCATGTACTGCGAACCGAAGATGACCACCGTCGGTTCTCAGGACACCACCGGCCCGATGACGCGGGACGAGCTGAAGGATCTGGCCTGCCTCGGCTTCCAGGCCGATCTGGTCATGCAGTCCTTCTGTCACACGGCGGCCTACCCGAAGCCGGTAGACGTCGAGACGCATCACACCCTGCCCGACTTCATCATGAACCGTGGCGGCGTCTCGCTGCGTCCTGGCGACGGCATCATCCACTCCTGGCTCAACCGTATGTTGCTGCCCGATACCGTCGGCACCGGCGGCGACTCGCACACCCGCTTCCCGATGGGCATCTCCTTCCCGGCGGGCTCGGGCCTAGTGGCCTTTGCCGCCGCCACCGGCGTGATGCCGCTGGATATGCCGGAATCGGTGCTGGTGCGCTTCAAGGGCGAGCGCCAGCCGGGCATCACCCTGCGCGACCTGGTCCATGCGATTCCCTACTACGCTATCCAGCAGGGCCATCTGACCGTCGCCAAATCCGGTAAGAAGAACATCTTCTCCGGCCGCATTCTGGAAATCGAAGGTCTGGAAGATCTCACCGCCGAGCAGGCCTTCGAGCTTTCCGATGCTTCCGCGGAGCGCAGCGCAGCGGGCTGTACCATCACGCTGGGTGAAGAGAGTGTGACCGAGTACCTGAACTCCAACGTCACGCTGCTGAAGTGGATGATCAGCGCAGGCTACGGCGATCGCCGCACGCTGGAGCGTCGCATCGAGGCGATGGAGGCCTGGTTGGCCGATCCGAGCCTGATGCGTGCCGATGCCGACGCCGAATACGCCGCGGTCATCGAGATCGACCTGGCCGAGATCGACCAGCCGGTGCTGTGCGCACCCAACGATCCGGACGACGCCCGCCTGCTCTCCGAAGTGGCCGGCACCCAGATCGACGAAGTGTTCATCGGTTCGTGCATGACCAACATCGGTCACTTCCGTGCCGCTGGCAAACTGCTCGAGAAGCAGCCCGCCGGTAGCCTGAAGACGCGTCTGTGGCTTGCGCCGCCGACCAAGATGGACCAACATCAGCTGACCGAGGAAGGTTACTACGGTATTTACGGCAAGGCGGGCGCGCGCATGGAAATGCCGGGCTGCTCGCTGTGCATGGGTAACCAGGCACGCGTGGCGCCGAAATCCACCGTCGTATCCACCTCTACCCGTAACTTCCCCAACCGTCTGGGCGACGGCGCCGATGTCTACCTGGCATCGGCAGAGCTCGCGGCAATCGCTGCCGTCGAAGGTCGCCTGCCAACGGTCGAGGAGTACAAAGCTACCATGGGCGAGTTCAATGCCATGGCGGGAGAAATCTACCGCTACTTGAACTTCCATGAGATAGAGGATTTCCAGAAAGCGGCCGCTACTGTCATTCCGGTCGCCCAGGAAGCCTGACACGTCTCTTCCGATGCTCGCAGCTTCAAGAAGAGGTCACCGAAACGCCCCGCCATGCGGGGCGTTTTTTTTGTCTCTTCATTTCGCCGGATGCCCGGTTTCACCTTACTGGTGGCGAACGGGCATCGTGACAAGACTAACGCTGCCGCTCCCTCGCACCGAGTTCCTCCAATAGCGACTCGCCGACACGCCATTGCGGCTGCCAATGCGCATCGTCGGCCGTGGCACGCTTTATTTCCAGTCGGTCGTCTTCCGTGGCAATGACCAGGTAGTCGATGGATAGGCGACGGTAGAGAGACGGCACTTCGCTGGGATAGCGAAGCGGCACGTCGTCGAGACGAATACCGTGCTGCCAGGGTTCGGTGGTGACTAACGCAAGGACATCGCAGTGGGAACGAAGTCGTTGCAACAGCCCATAGTGCGCGCTATCACTGCCACAGATGACGATGCGCTTTCTGTTATCGGTCCGGAAGGCTGGCAACCATTGTTTGATAGCAGAGAACATGGCATTCGACCTGATGGGAAAATGGAGACAAGTGACTGTCGGTCATGGGAAAGCTTCTGGCAAGCACAAGCAAGGCGTGATGGTTATCCCGTTTTCCAGCGGCTGCCATGTCGATTTCGACGTCTGCTCGGCCATTCCGGTCTACATGAGGCCATGTACGGGTATGCGTATCATCGCTGTTCTGCCAATATTTGCCACGGTCTGCCCAAATCGTGATTTCCATACTCTCTCACGATTGGCTGAGCAGACCATTCATGCTGAAGGCTTGATACCTCTCTACACACACGGACCGCGACAGTTTCTACAAGGAGTCACAACGTGAAATTCAAGGCTTTGCTCGCCCTCCCCCTGGCTTCCGTAACGTTGGTTGCCCTGGCTTCGACAGCGCAGGCAGCCAATGCCGACGGCCTCTATCTCGGCGTAGGGACCGGTTTCAGCTCGCTGAAGAACGATGACAGCGATGTCGGCGACTTCATCGAATCCGGCAGCGACGATTTCGATGTCGATGACGACGACAACGTCTACAAGGCGTTCGTCGGCTACGAATACAACCGCTACTTCGCTACCGAAGCCTTCTACGCCGATCTCGGCAAGGTCAGGTTAAAGGGTAATGATGTGTCGAATACGGATCTCGAGAGCAAGGCCTATGGCCTCAGCCTGGTCGGGAAATTACCGATTACCGATTGGTTCGAGCTTTTCGCCAAGGCGGGCATGGCGAAGTGGGAAACCGATGTTGACGGTCATCTTGGCAACGCCTCAGTCGATCTCGACGACAACGACGGCATCGATCCCGTTTACGGCGCCGGCGCCCAGCTCAACTTCCATCCGCTGCTGTTGCGTGCGGAGTACGAACGCTACGACTTCGACAGCGATTACGAAATGGATTCGTTTACCGCCTCGGTAGGCTGGCAATTCTAGGCAGTGCTTGTCCCGGAACCGTTTCAAGCCGTCCGGCAAGGGCGGCTTTTTCGTTCGATGCCAGACACGCCTGGACTTGCGCGGATGACGGTTTGACGACAACACTGACAATCCATTCATCCTTGCCGTTACTCCGCCGCACCCACTCGATTCAGGAAGGAACGCCGCCTCCAAGCCATGCTAGCCCCTCGATCACTGATTCAGGACATCGCCCGACAGATTCGCGTCCATCTGCGCTCGCTGGTCGCCTTTCATCTCTTCTTCACGCTGCTGGCATCGGCCGTCTGGGTGCCGTTGTCGGCCAACACCCTCTCCGGCCTGCTTCACCGCATCGGTCGCCCGGTGCTCAGCAACGGTCAGATCTTGGACGTTGCGCTTTCGCCCTGGGGGTTGATATGGCTGCTCACGGCAACGGGGCTCAGCTTCCTGGTGATCTTCCTTCAACAGGCCGGGATGATGCTCGTCGTCTCGAACCCGGCCGGCAACCGCTATCGGGCGGCCATGGGCTCGCTATGGCACGTGTTGCGCCGATTCCCGGCGCTGGTGGCGCTCACCTTTCTTCAGGTAGGCAGCCATCTGCTTCTGGCCGCGCCGTTTGCCGTAGGGCTGGCCCACCTCTATGACGTCATGCTCGGTGATATCGAACCCTACATCCTGATTCATCTCAAGCCGCCGGTCCTGTGGGAGTTCCTGGCCGTCGCCACGCCCATCTTTCTGATCCTCGTCCTGCTGAGCGCCGCCCTCTATTTTCGCTGGTTCCTGGCACTGCCGGCGATGATGCTCGACAACCTGAAACCCGTTGCCGCGCTGAAGCGCAGCCGCGAACTGACCCAGGGGCGACGTCTCCCCATGGCACTGCTGGTGGTCGGCATCGCACTGCTCGTGGCAGCCATACCGATCGTTTTCTCCTTGAGCTTCAATGCTCTGGGCGGCGTACTGCTCGGCCATCTACCGGAACGCAACAGCGTGCTGGTGCCCGCCATGCTGACCTATCTGGCGCTGTATATCGTCGCCACCATCGCGCTCACGTTCCTGGGTATCGCGGCCAACAGCCTGCTGGTGATCACGCTCTATCATCGCGCCGTGGGTCGAGCCACCGTGTTCCGCCCTGCCGCGACGCCTCAACGTTCCGGCGTCATCGCCTGGGGCGCGGAGATCCTGCTGCTGATCTTCGCGCTCGGCCAGGCGGGCTGGATACTGCACGGCTTCGAGATAAACGATCATGTCACCATTACCGCCCATCGCGGCAGTTCGCTGGTAGCGCCGGAAAATACGCTGGCATCGATGAACCAGGCCATTGCCGACGGTGCCGACTACCTGGAGCTGGACGTGCGTCTGAGCGGTGACGGCCGGATCGTCGTGTCCCACGACAACGATCTGAGCCGACTGACCGGCGTCGACCGCCGGATCAGCGACATGACACTGGCGGAGATCGAACAGGTCGACGTCGGCTCCTACTTCGGCGATGCCTTCGTCGGCGAACGTATCCCGACCTTTCAGCAGATTCTCGACAACGCACGGGGCCGTATCGGGCTCTACGTCGAGCTCAAGCCCGCGCCCGGCACGGCCGAGGAACTGACCCGCAAGGTGATCGCGCAGTTGAACGCTGCCGACATGGCGGACCGGGCCGTCCTCGCCTCGCTGTCGCCGGAGGTCATCGAACGGGTCAAGACGATCGACGACGACATCCGCACCACGCTCTTTCTGCAATTCGTGCTGCCCGGCGCGCTCAATACCACCGATGCCGATATCATCGGATTGCGCCACACTCAGGCCACACCGAGCTTGCTGAGAACCATCCACGACACGGGCCGTGAAGTCGCGGTATGGACCGTTAACGGGATTGGCGACATGTCGCGCTATATCGACATGGGCGTCGACAACATTATTACCGATCGACCCGACGCGTTGACCGGCATTCTGGAAGAGCGCCGCGAGATGTCCGACGGCGAACTGCTGCTGGTGAAGTTGCGCAACTGGATTCGCACCTGAGGCAACGCAGCTCGCGGCACAGATGCCAACGGCCCCGGACAATATCTCTGCGCAGAAAAAAGCCGGCGCGAGAGTATCGCACCGGCTCGGTGGTTCTGTCGTCGGGCTCAGCCCAGCGTTTCGCCCGCCAGCATGAACCAGGTCTCCAGCACTGCATCCGGGTTCAGCGACACGGAATCGATCCCCTGCTCCATCAGCCACTTGGCCAGTTCCGGGTGATCCGACGGGCCCTGGCCGCAGATCCCCACGTACTTGCCCTGTGCCTTGCAGGCCTGGATCGCCATCGACAGCAGCTTCTTGACCGCAGGGTCACGCTCGTCGAAAAGGTGCGCGATGATGGCGGAATCGCGATCCAGCCCCAGCGTCAACTGCGTCAGGTCGTTGGAGCCGATGGAGAATCCATCGAAGTGCTCGAGAAACTCGTCTGCCAGCAGCGCGTTCGAGGGCAACTCGCACATCATGATGACCTTGAGAGCGTTCTCTCCACGCTTGAGACCATTGGCTTCGAGCAGATCGACGACGGCCTTGCCTTCGGCGGGCGTACGCACGAACGGCACCATGATCTCGACGTTGTTCAGCCCCATCTCGTCGCGAACGCGCTTCAAGGCTCGGCACTCCAGCTCGAAACAGGCGCGGAAATCGTCGGAGATGTAGCGCGAGGCGCCACGGAAGCCGAGCATCGGGTTCTCTTCGCCCGGCTCGTAGAGCTTGCCGCCGATCAGGTTCTCGTATTCGTTGGACTTGAAGTCCGACAGCCGCACGATCACGCGCTTGGGATAGAACGCCGCCGCTAGGGTAGAGATCCCTTCGACGAGCCGGTCGACATAGAAGCTGACCGGATCGGCATAGCCTGCCGTGCGGAGATCGATGGTCTGCTTCAGGTCAGGCGAGAGCGTGTCGTAGTCCATCAACGCGCGCGGATGCACCCCGATCATGCGATTGATGATGAACTCCAGCCGCGCCAGCCCGATACCTTCGTTGGGCAGTCCCGCAAAGGCGAAAGCCCGGTCCGGATTGCCGACATTCATCATGATCTTGAACGGAATTTCCGGCATGGCGTCGACGCTGGTGGTCTGGCAGTCGAAGTCGAGCTTGCCCTGGTAGACATGGCCGGTATCGCCCTCGGCGCAGGAAACCGTCACCTCGACATCGTCTTCCAGCAGTTCGGTGGCATCACCGCAGCCGACTACCGCCGGGATGCCCAGTTCGCGGGCGATGATCGCCGCGTGACAGGTTCGACCACCGCGATTGGTGACGATGGCGGAGGCCCGCTTCATGATCGGCTCCCAGTCGGGATCGGTCATGTCGGTCACCAGCACGTCGCCGGGCTGCACCTTATGCATGTCTTCCGGCGATTCCACCAGTTTGACCTTGCCCTGGCCGATGCGCTGACCGATGGCGCGACCGTCGACCAGCACGCGGCTCTTGCTCTTGAGCGTGAACCGCTCCAGCGTGCCACCTTCGAGATTCGACACCACGGTTTCCGGTCGGGCCTGGACGATATAGAGCTTGCCGTCGTCGCCGTCACGCGCCCATTCGATATCCATCGGCCGGCCGTAGTGCTGTTCGATGGTCACGGCCTGGCGCGCCAGCTCCATCACGTCTTCGTCACTCAGGCAGAACCGCTGGCGGTCCGCATGGGCGACATCGACGGTCTTGACCGACCGGCCCGCCGCGGCGTCATCGGTGTAGACCATCTTGATCCGCTTGGAACCCAGCGTACGGCGCAGCACGGCAGGCCTGCCGGCCGCCAGTGTCGGCTTGTGCACGTAGAACTCGTCAGGGTTGACCGCACCCTGCACGACCGTCTCGCCCAGGCCCCAGGCACCGGTGACGAAAACCGCATCCCGATAGCCGGATTCGGTGTCGAGGGTAAACATCACGCCGGACGCTGCCGTCTCGGAGCGCACCATCTTCTGCACGCCGGCGGAAAGCGCCACGTTCTCGTGGGCGTAGCCGCGGTGCACACGATAGGAGATGGCGCGGTCGTTGAACAGCGAGGCAAAGACCTCGTGGACCGCCCGCTTGACGTTGTCGAAGCCGTCGATGTTGAGAAAGGTTTCCTGCTGTCCGGCGAACGAGGCGTCGGGCAGATCCTCTGCCGTCGCCGATGAGCGTACCGCCACCTTGAGATTGGGATGCTTCGCCTGCAGCGTCTGATAGGCATCGGCCAGCGCGCTTTCGAAGGCGGGCGGCAACGGCGTGTCGATCACCCACTGCCGGACTTTCTCACCCACTTTGGCCAGCATTTCGGTGTCGTCGACGTCGAGCCTGGCGAGCTCTGCGTTGATTCGATCGTTCAAGCCGTCATGGGCCAGAAACTCGCGATAGGCATGCGCCGTGGTCGCGAACCCGCCCGGCACGGTGACGCCAGCGTCCGCCAGGTTGGAGATCATCTCTCCCAGCGACGCATTCTTGCCACCGACGCGCTCGACGTCGGACATTCCCAATTGCTCGAAAGTGATGATGAACGGTTCCAAAGTCATCTCCTGGTAGTCTCGTCCGGCCATGGTCCACGGACCCTCTTCAACGGTATATGGCGCGTTCCGCTGCACCTCGATGGGCCAGAAGCTAACAGGCGATTTTCGGCTTAGCCAGAAGTTTAAGGGCGTAGAGTTTGGAGTATTTCTACAAGAATCCCGAGGTTTTCAGGATTCCTGTAGTCAGCCACGGCAAGCCGCGCCCAGAATGCCAGCGAGTTGCCCGAACAGGGAATTTCGGCCGACAATGAGCCATCGACACACACGGATGAACGCCATGCCCCGCACCGCTTTCTTCATCTCCGACGGTACCGGCATTACCGCAGAAACGCTCGGTCGCAGCTTGCTCTCGCAGTTCGAGAATACGGATTTCATCCAGGTCACCAAGCCCTACATCGACACGCTCGACAAGGCACGCTCGCTGGTCAGCATCATCGAAGCGACCGGCGAACGCGACGGCATGCGCCCCATCGTCATCGACACCATCGTCGATCAGTCGATTCGCGACATCGTCTCCCAGGCATCGGCGTTCAAGGTCGATATCTTTTCCACCTTTCTCGCCCCGCTGGAAGAAGAACTGGAGACCCATTCGACCTACACCGTCGGCCGAACCCATGCGATCGGCCGCGACGATGTCTACATGCATCGTATCGAGGCGGTGAATTTCGCGCTGGACAACGACGACGGCGCGCGTACGCACCAGTACCAGGAGGCGGACGTGATCCTGATCGGCGTCTCCCGGTGCGGCAAGACGCCGACTTCACTCTACCTGGCGCTGCAGTTCGGCATCCGCGCGGCCAACTATCCGCTCACGGAAGACGATCTGGACGACAACGGCATCCTCAACCTGCCGCCATCGTTGGCCCAGCATCGCCACAAGTTGTTCGGACTGACCATCGATGCTCGCCGGCTATCGGCCATTCGCACCGAACGCCGGCCCGACAGCCGTTACTGCTCGATGGATCAATGCATGCAGGAGATCGGCCAGGCCGAAGCGCTCTATCGGCGCCACAACATTCCCTACATCGATACCACGCGCTTTTCGATCGAGGAGATCTCGACGCGGATGATGAACGAGACCGGGCTGCAGAGACGATTCAGCCCGCGTTGAGCGGGCTACAGAGACGATTCAGCCCGCGTTGAGCGGGCCGAATCGGAACGAGAGAAGATTGGGAAATCGCCCGCCCGACCACCTCGAGCGGGCGATTTGCCAGCGGGTCGGGCGTCGGGCGTGCCGTCACATCCCCTTGGGCGCGAAGATCCCCGGCGCGTTACGCCAGTAACCCTTGTAGTCCATGCCGAAACCGAAGACATAGCGGTCGACGACTTCCAGGCCACAATAGTCGGCCTTGAGATCGGGCGATGCCTTGCGGTCGTGACGCTTGTCGACCAGCACCGCTGTCGAAATGCTCGCCGCGCCAGCTTGCCGACAGTAATCCAGGATCGCCGCCAGTGTCGCGCCCTCGTCGAGGATGTCATCGACGATCACCACGTGACGACCGGCCATGGGCACTTCCGGTGACACCCGCCAGAACAACTCGCCGCCTCGCATCCCGCCGCGATAGCGCGTGGCGTGGAGATAATCGACTTCCAGAGGAAACCCGAGCCGCGTCAGCAAATGCCCGGTGGTGATCAGACCACCGTTCATGACGCAGTAGAAAACCGGCAGCTTGTCTCCCAGTTCGCGCGTGATATCGGCCGCCATGCGGTCCAGCGCTCGCTCGACCTGAGCCTGATCGATCAGACAGTCCGCACTGTCCATGACTTCCTGCATCGAGCTCAGGGCGTCGATCGGTGGGGATTGAGTCATCGTTTACGATTCACCATGCAATGAGCGGCGGCAGACCATCGAGCGCTGCCGCCGAAGAACGAGAAACGGTGCACGTCATTCGGATTCGCTGAGCGCTTCCAGACGTACGTGGGTACGCCGCCACCGGGAGATGGCGGCCAGCGATTCGAGGCTGGGACGCGCGCGCGCATAGCGCAGCTTGGCGATGCGCTGGGCCTGCCGGCCTTCGCAGGCGGCAACGACCTCGCGCGCCGCATCGGGCGCGTTGCAGATCACGGCCATGTCGCAACCGGCGCTCCAGGCCGCCTCGGCCCGCTCGCTGGGCGATCCGGCGGCATGCGCCGCGGCCATGGTCAGGTCATCCGAGAAGATGGCACCCTTGAAACCCAGCTCCTCCCGCAGCATGCCGAGCCAGCTGGGCGAGAACCCGGCCGGCCGATCATCGAAGGCCGAATAGATGACGTGTGCCGGCATGATGCCATCCAGCTTGCCGACCAGCCGGGCAAAAGGAATCAGATCGTGATCGCGCAGCTCCGCCAGCGAGCGAGGATCTTCCGCGACATCGAAGTGGGAATCCTGGCGCACCCCACCATGGCCGGGAAAATGCTTGCCGATCGCCACCATCCCTGCCTCGTGAAGCCCTTCGATGAACGCGCCAGCCAAGGCCGTCACTACCTCGGGATCCGGCGAAAAACTCCGCGAACCGATGGCCGGCGACTGGTCGTCGTCGAGATCCAGAACCGGGGCAAAGGTCACATCGAAGCCGCAGGCCGCCATCTCCATGCCCAGCAGCCAGCCAGTATCCTGCGTCAGCGTCAGCGCCGCTTCGGGAGACTCGGCGAATTGCCGCCCCAGCGTGGCCATGGACGGGATTTGTGTCACCCCGTCCTTCAAACGCTGCACCCGGCCACCTTCCTGATCGATGGCAACCAGGATATCGGGACGACATTCGCGGATCTGGCCGATCAGCCGTTGGGTAGTGGCAACGTCCGGTGTATTTCGAGCAAACAACAGTACGCCGCCAACCTCTGCACGAGAGATCAACTGCCGCTCTTCATCACGTAGCCGAGTGCCTTCGACATCCAGCATGACCGGACCGAGAGGTTGAGTCATAGCAAACACCTGAGACCATTGAGCGCCCGATTCTAGACGACACGGGGGATGCATGACAGAGGCAGCCCGCTACTGGGGCCCATTGGCCTACTCGGCGGCCGAACCGAGCTTCTCCAGCGACTCGGGTAGCGGTGCCTGCATGCCGGCAACCACCACGGGACGGAGATGCCGGATCAGTTCCCGTACCGACATGTGCTCCTGATACTCGCTGTCGGCGATATCCCGCAAGGCATCCAGGCCGGACAAGGTAAAGACCACGGTGCCCAGCATGAAATGCAGGCGCCAGAACCTTTCGGCATCGGGAAGATCCGGCGTTGCCAGACGCAGGCACCCCACGAAGCGGCGAAACGTTTCGCCATAATGCTCCTGGATATAGCGCCGCAGATGGCCCTGGGCCTGCGCATACGCCAGCCCCAGAAGCTTCATGAACACCTTGAGACTGTTGCGCTCGGCGGGCACCTCCAGAACCGTGATGGCGAGCTGCTCGAGCAGGACTTCCAGCGGTACCTGCTTGCCCTGATAGCGGGCTTCCAGCTCGTCGAGGGCCGCGTTCAAGCGTTCGGAGAACGGGTCGAGATAGCGGGCAAACACTGCCTGGATGAGAGACTTCTTGGATCCGAAATGGTAATTCACCGCGGCCAGATTGACCTTGGCCCGCGTGGTGATGTTGCGCAGCGAGGTTTCGGCGAAACCCTTCTCGGCAAAAAGGACCTCCGCCGTATCGAGAATACGCGTAACGGTATCGGGTTGGGCCATGTCATACCTCGCGCCAGAGAACGGCAACCAAAGAACAACAACTTAGAACGATTACGATTCTAATCATTCCGCGACAAGAGGCACAATCCAGCATTTGGTCGGGCCCAAGTCGCAGCGCCGACGACTCGAGCGCCGAAGGACTTCCCTCACCGGCAATGACTGGATACAATTCCAGGCTGTATACATGAACACGCCTGATCGACGATCACAATGATGGCACAGGCCGGGGAGAAACCAATGGCGAGACCGCTCACCGCACGGCAGCAAAACGTCTATGACTTCATCGTCAAGACGATGAGCGAATTCGGCTACCCCCCGACGCGGGCCGAAATCGCTCGGGCCCTGGGCTTTCGCTCTCCCAACGCTGCCGAGGAACACCTGCGGGCGCTGGACCGAAAAGGCGTCATCCGCATGATCCCCGGAACGTCCCGCGGTATCCGGCTGCCAGCCAATGGCAACGAGACCGAGCCCGTGGAGTCCCAGCCCCAGTCTCCCGGCTTGCCGATCATCGGCAGCGTCGCCGCCGGCAGCCCGATTCTCGCCACCGAGCATATCGATCGCTACTGCCCATTGCCTGCCGACTACTTTTCGCCGAGTGCCGACTACCTTCTCCGCGTACGCGGTCTCTCGATGAAGGATGCCGGCATCTTCGACGGCGACCTGCTTGCCGTGCACCGCACCCAGCAGATACGCGACGGCCAGATCGTCGTCGCCCGGATAGACGACGACGTCACCGTCAAACGCTTCCAGCGCGAAGGCAATCGCGTCACGTTGAGCGCCGAGAATGCCGACTTCGCGCCGATCGTAGTCGATCTCGAACACCAGCACCTGGAAATCGAGGGGTTGGGGGTCGGCGTCATCCGCGGCGGCAACGGCTCCGGCCTGCATTGAGGCGCGGGCCTCCGGTTTCATGCGCAAGATTCTGCATGCCGACTGCGACTGCTTCTATGCTGCCGTGGAGATGCGTGACAATCCTGCCCTGAGAGATATCCCCCTGGCGATCGGCGGTAGCGCCAATCGTCGTGGTGTCGTCGCCACCTGCAACTATCCGGCCAGGAAGTACGGCATACACTCCGCGATGCCCACGGCACGGGCGGTACGTCTCTGCCCTCAACTGAAAGTGCTATCGCCGGACTTCAACAAGTATCGCGAAGTCTCGCGACAGATTCAGGCCATCTTCCACGAGCTGACGCCGCTGGTCGAGCCGCTCTCTCTCGACGAAGCCTATCTCGACGTCACGGCGGTCACGCAGTTCCAGGGCAGCGCTACCTGGATGGCCCGCTGGCTCAAGGAAGAGGCACTCGCACGAACGGGAATCGTCGTGTCGGTCGGCGCCGCGCCCAACAAGTTTCTCGCCAAGATCGCCAGTGACTGGGACAAGCCCGATGGCCTGTTCGTGATCCCGCCGGAGGAAACGGAGTCTTTCATCACCGATCTCCCCGTCAAGAAGCTTCACGGTGTCGGCCCGGCGACGGCCGCCAAACTCGATGCCATGGGAATCGCCAATTGCCACGACCTGCGAACCCAGCCGCTGGACCGGCTACTGGATCAGTTCGGCAAGTTCGGCCAGAGGCTATATGAGCTGGCCCACGGCATCGACGAGCGGCCGGTCAACGTCTCCCGCGAACGCAAATCGGTCAGTGTCGAGACTACCTACGACCACGATCTTCCCGGTCTCGTCGACTGTCACCAGGCACTGGAGCCTCTAATCGAGAAGCTCCACGACCGCCTGGCACGGCACGGCGACCCGGCCATTGCCAAGCAGTTCGTCAAGATTCGTTTCAATGACTTTGCCAGCACGACGCAGGAGACAGGCGCTCGCGGTATCGTCCACGCACGGTTCCATGAACTGCTGAAGAGCGCCTGGCGTCGGGGAGAGCGGCCGGTTCGGTTGCTGGGCGTCGGGGTACGTCTGATGCCGGAACCGGACCAGCGCCAGCTCGGGCTGTTCGACGACACCGATCCCGGCTCGGTGTCGCCATGAGCCTCAAGCAATAGGCATCACGAGAACACGACGGTCTTGTTGCCGTGGATCAGCACCCGATCCTGCAGGTGCCAGCGCAGCCCCCGCGAGAGCACCGACTTCTCTACGTCACGCCCCAGGCGCACCAGATCCTGCGGCGTGTGGCAGTGCGATACGCGCTGAATGTCCTGCTCGATGATCGGCCCCGCATCGAGCTCTTCGGTGACATAGTGGCAGGTCGCGCCGATCAGCTTGACGCCACGTTCGAACGCCTGATGGTAAGGCTTGGCGCCGGCGAACGACGGCAGAAAGCTGTGATGGATATTGATCACGCGGCCGGCATAGCGTTGGCAGATATCCGGCGGCAGGATCTGCATGTAGCGGGCAAGAACCACGCTGTCGGCTTCGGCCTCCTCGATCAGGCGTTCGGTGCGGGCGAAGGCAGGAGCCTTGTCCCGAGGGTCGACCGGCACGTGATGGAACGGGATACCGTGCCACGCCACCAACGGCCGCAGGTCCTCGTGATTGGAGATCACGCAAAGGATATCACAGTCGAGTTCCCCGGCCGACCAGCGATAGAGCAAATCGACCAGACAGTGGGACTCCCGCGACACCATGATCACCACCCGAGGGCGATGAGCGGAATCGCTCAGCCGCCAGTCCATCTCGAACTCATCGGCAATCGGCGCGAACGAAGCCCGGAAAGCGTCGGCGCTCAAGGCGTTGGACTGGATATCGTAACGCATGAAAAAGCGCCCCGTATCCAGATCGGAATGCTGATTGGCTTCGATGATCGAGCCATTCTGGGCAGCGATGAAACCCGACACGCGCGAAACGATACCCACGCGATCGGGACAGGAAACGATCAAACGGTAATTGTGCGACATGGCTCTCGGAAATACTCTTTACAAATACGCTTTGAATCGAAACTACGCGTTGGCTCGGAAACAAGCCTTGATTCGAAAATACGCGTTGACTCGAAAACACGCTCTGGTTCGGAAACGCCCTGAAGCTTAGTTCGGCGCAATGGACCAAGCTCAGAGCGCCCTAGCATGGCCTGCCACGTCAACGAGAGCGGCATTGTACCCCAATGCCGAGCGCCAGCCAGCGTCGATGCGTTTGAGCGGGCCGAGACGCATGACTTATAGTGAAGCCAGATTTCACCCTTTAAGGATGCCGATGTTTCGTCCGCGCGCGCAGATCCGCCCCCGCATTTACCCACCACTGCTGTTCCACCCTCTGGGTGGCTGCGGTGAGATCGGCATGAATCTGTCGCTCTATGGTTACGAAAACGACTGGATAGCCGTCGACTGCGGCATGATGATTCGTCAGGATCTGCCGGATCAGCCTTTGCAGATTCCCGATGTCGAGCATCTGGCAGCCCAGGCGATGGTGCCCTCTGCCGTCTACATTACCCACGGCCACGAAGACCACCTTGGCGCCCTCGCCTGGATCTGGCCACGCTGGAACTGCCCCGTCTACGCCACCCCGCTGGCCATCGAGCTGCTGCGAGCCAAGTTCATCGAGCAGGGGCTCAAGACCGATGCACTCAAGCCTATCCAGCCCGGCGCCAGCGTGACGACCGGCCCTTTCGCAGTCACCTTTTTACCGGTGACGCATTCGATACCGGAAAGCTGCGCCCTTTCGATCATCACGCCGCGCCATCGCATTCTGCATACCGGCGACTGGAAGCAGGACCAGCGCCCGCTCATCGGCCCGCCGCTATCCGCCGCCCAATTCCAGGCGCTGGCTCCGGTGGACCTGGTGGTGGCGGATTCCACCAACGCCGATGTGGAAGGCCACTCGCGCAGCGAAGCGGAAGCCGCAAGCGCGCTGGAGGCGGTCATCCGCAACTGTCGCGGTCGTGTCATCGTCAGCTGCTTCGCCAGCAATATCGCCCGGATCAAGGCGCTGGGCGGCATTGCGGAACGCAGCGGGCGGCGAGTGGCACTGCTGGGCCGTTCGATGGAACGCATGGTGTCGATTGCCCTGCAACTCGGGTATCTGGATGACTTCCCGTCCCGAGTGCCGGCGAACGATCTCGGCTACCTCCTTCCCGAGGAAGTCCTGATCATCGCCACCGGAAGTCAGGGCGAGCCCCGTTCGGCATTGTCACGCATGGCCCAGGGCAGGCACCCCGCCCTGGACCTGCAACCGGGCGATGACGTCATCTTCTCGGCCCGGGCCATTCCGGGCAACGAGCGCCCCATCGAACGGCTCAAGGCCGGCTTCAAAAGGCTCGGCGTCAACGTGCACGACGAACATACCGATCCTGCCCTTCACGCCTCGGGACATCCGGCGCGAGAAGAGCTGCGTCAGCTCTACCGCTGGATACAGCCAAAACTGCTGCTGCCGGTGCATGGAGAAGCCTCGCACCAGGAAGCCCATCGCGAACTGGCGTCCGAGCTCGGCATTGAAGTCCCCCAACTGGTCAAGAACGGCGCCGTGCTTGCCCTGGAAGCGGAAACGTTGGTACCCAGAGCTCAGCACCACCTACGACCGCAACTGATTGCCTCGCGCGCCCGTCCCGGTGAGCGCATGCATCCGGTTTCCGCTCGTCAGCACGCGCATTCGCTGTCGATTGCAATGAACGTGCTACCGACCGCGACGGGCTGGACTCGAATCGGCCGGCTGATGTGGGATAGCGAAATATCGCTACCCCTGGACGAGGACGCCCTGGCTGACTGGCTCGATGAGCGTGTCGATTCGATCAAGGCGGATACGCTGCTACAACTGCGGCAACAGCTCTTCGGCCCGCTACGTGACTGGCTACATGACCATCTTCCTGTTCTCCCGGAAATTCACCTTCAATTGATGCCGGTCGACCCTCAGCCGGAGTATGAAGTGCGCACGGCATCCTCACGCTAGCGCCTGCTGCCGTGAAAGCGGCGTAAACCTGGTTTGATATATCGCAAGAACACGAGCGTATTTCGAAATAGCCAGGTCAGGTGCCTAGAGAAAGAAGTTTGGCCGGCACCTCGGATGTGCTTAAACAGAAAAGCGCGCCTGCTTTACAGCAGACGCGCTTTATATAAAACGAACATTAGAGACCCGATAGAGTCACTCAGTCGGCAGCTACGTCGCGTGCGACCATACAGGCAACACCACGCGACATGGCATCACGCGCGGAATCAGCCCTTGCTGGCATTCTTGGGCGGACGACCCCGGCGTTTGCGCGGCTGCTCACCGACAAGATCATCCATAGACAATCCGGCATTGTTCATCGCCTCGCGGATCTCAGCCAACTTCTTTTGCTTGTCGGCTTCCTCTCGCAGGCGTTGATGATCTTCCTGCTGCTTCTGTTCGATCACTTCCCCGATGACTTCGGACAGCTTGTGCAACTGCTCCATGCTCAGTTGACGCGCTGCAGCTCGAGCAACGTTCTTGTTGCGAGCAATGCGTTCCAGTGATTCGGTGGACATCGTCCTCTCCTTGCTAGATTCCGATACGGCATTACACCGACTGTTTTGATAAAAGTATATTCTTACTGCCCTTTTTGGCAAGAAATTAAATCAGAAAAGCACGCGTTATTCGCGTGCCTTTTGTCGAGAAAATGTTTTGGGGGGGCAGGGAGAAAAGTGCATTAACCGCCGGTCATATTCATGAAGCGGACAACTTGTACGTCACCATCAGTCGAGAAGTGATGGCGCTCCGGCTTCAAATCCATGGCTGCGATAATCTGATCCTTCAAGGGTTCCAGCTCTCCCGGATAACGGCGCAAGGTGTCACGCAGATCCACCGAATGCTCGTTGCCCAGGCAGAGCAGCAATCGGCCTTCGACCGTCACGCGAACCCGATTGCAGGTACTGCAGAAGTTATGACTATGAGGCGAGATGAAACCCACCCGGCTGTCACTGTCGGGCATCCGGAAGTAACGCGAGGGCCCCAATGTCGTTTCCGGCGACGGAATCAGAGCGTGGCGAGACTCGATCGATGTCTGAACGTCGTCGCTGGAATAGAAAGTCTCGCCACGGGAATGATCCGATACATCACCCAGCGGCATTTCCTCGATGAAGCTGATATCCAGTTGCTCTTCGCGGGCGAAGTCCACCAGGTCGAGAACCTCGTCGTCATTGCGACCGCGCAATATGACCGCATTGAGCTTGATACACTCGAAACCGGCATCCTGCGCCGCATGGATACCGTCGATGACCTTGGCCAAATCCCCGGTTCTTGTCAGCCGCTTGAAACGTTCCGGGTCCAGCGAATCCAGACTGACGTTGAGACGTGTCATGCCACCTTCACGTAACGCCCGGGCATGACGACGCAGCCCGGCACCATTGGTCGTCATGGCGAAGTCTTTCAACCCCGGCAGTGCGCCGATATCCGTTACCAGCTCATCGATTCCCTTGCGCACCAGAGGCTCGCCGCCGGTCAGGCGAATCTTTTCCACGCCCAGCTCCGTGAAGGCTCGCGCCACCTGCGACAGCTCCTCCAGCGACAGAACCTGTGTCCGAGGCAGGAAGGTCATCTCTTCGCTCATGCAGTAGACACAGCGAAAATCACACCGATCCGTCACCGAGATTCGGACATAGCGAACCTGGCGCGAGAACTTGTCTATCAAAACGGTCATGAATGCTCCCAGCGACTCGCGGCTTCGCGGTCGCTTTGCCGTTCGGACACCCAATAAGAGCCGCTATCGGTATGCTCCTTTTTCCAGAAAGGGGCCCGTGTTTTCAGATAATCCATGATGAAATCACACGCCTCGAACGCCGCACTGCGGTGCGCACTGGCGGTCATGACCAGCACGATGGCATCCCCTGGCTCGAGACGCCCGACACGATGAATGATGGTAACGCCCTGGAGCGCCCAGCGCTCGCCAGCTTCCCGGGCAATTTCGTGCAGCGCCTTTTCCGTCATGCCGGGAAAATGCTCCAGCGTCAGCGCGGAGACATCCGGTCGTTCGTTGAAGTCCCTGACCCATCCGGTAAAGCTGACGATGGCACCGATATCGGAACGCCCTTCCGTCAGACGCGCTTGTTCCCGCTCGGTGTCGAAAGCGCCTTCCTGTACGTTGATGGCAATCTTCATGGCGATTCCTTCTCGCTCAGCCGCCGGTAACCGGAGGAAAGAACGCGATCTCGTCACCCGGCGCAACCGCGGCTTCGTTCTGACTCATGGCTTCGTTGCGCGCGCACAGGACACGCTGATTCAGCAACGCCTTGTACTTCGGATCCTGATCGATCAATGCCAGCTTGACGCCGGCGATGTCATGGGAAGGAAGCCGGCCCCATTCCAGAACACACTCGGTAGTCTCGAAGCGCTCGCGCAGTTCCGCCAGAAACTGAATCTTCACTCCACTCGCCGGCGATATTGCAGCCGGCACTTCCGCTTCCGCCAACTTTTCCGCTTTCGCCGACGGATCACGACTCGTCACCGAAGCCAGCTCGGGCATTGGCTCCCGCGACCAGTTCCCCGAACGTCCGCCGCGCTTTTCTTCCAGACGTACGCCATCGATGGTCATGCCCTTGTCGACTGCCTTGCACATATCATAGAGCGTCAGGCACGCCACCGAGACCGCCGTCAGCGCTTCCATCTCGACGCCAGTGCGCCCATTGAGCCGACAGAATGCCTCGACATGGACGCAGTTCTCGGCCGCATCCAGCGTAAATTCGATGGTGACCTTCGACAGTGCCAAGGCGTGACAGAGCGGTATCAGTTCATGGGTCCGCTTGGCCGCCTGGATGCCGGCGATTCTCGCCGTGGCCAGAACATCGCCCTTGGGCAACCCGCCCTCGGACAACAGCGCCAAGGTCGCTGCCTGCATTCGAACGCTGCCATGGGCCCGGGCCTCCCGCCGCGTCTCCTGCTTGTCGGCGACATCGACCATGTGCGCTTCACCACGCGCGTTGAGATGCGTGAGCGTCATGCTGAATTCGCCTCGCTTTCCAGTCATTGGATCAAACGTTGAGTGTAGTGTGGATGGCGTAACGACGCCTGTCATTCATCGGGCAAGATTCGGGGACATTCCAGGGTTTCAGCAATTTGCACCGTTGCCATTCAGCGCTTTGCGCTGCGCTGCCCCGCTGCCCAATCGACGATCCAGTCAAGAATGCCATCGTGATCATCCAGATCCAGATATGCCATCCCCGCCGGCAACCGATCGAGAATCTCGGAAGGCATCTCCTCCGGCTTGCAGGCCAGCGCCCGAACCCAGGGATCGGTGCCGGCAGCCAGCGGCCGGTCGTGGTCACCGCGATACAGCTCAAGCTTGGGGATAGGCCAGGTCTTGAAGCCCTCGACCAGAATCAACGCTGGCTTCAGGGCCGCAACCTGCGCTACCAACAGCGGCAGATCGGGCTCTTGTCGACCGGGCGTTTCCATCATCAGCGCAAAACGGCTGCCGGACGCCACCACCATCGGCGCGGCTCCCGCCTCGCGCAGACGATGGCTATCCTTGCCGGGCTTATCGACATCGAATTCGTGGTGGGCATGCTTGATGACGGCAGTCGGCCAGCCCCGTTCGCGCAGTCGCGGCAGCAAGGCTTCCAGCAGTGTCGTCTTGCCGGTGCCACTCCAGGCGGCGATACCCAGCAAGGGAATATCGCATTCGAGCCCTTCGACGCCGCTATCCATCATGGCTGCCCTGCGACGCGTTCACGTGAGCCTCGTGCTGCTCCGCCCAGGCATGCTGCTGCGGGGTGTTGAGATTGGCCAACCGTGCGCGGTGGGCCGAAAAGTCGACCTGGCACCAGCGATGCCGATCATACCAGGCGACGACCTTGCCGCCGCCCGCCTCCAGCCATTGCGACAGATCCTCTCGTAGCGAGCTGCGCATCAGTACGATCAGGGGCTGCAGCCGCTCGCCATCATGAGCGACCGCGATATCCGCCTCGCCGATCCCGTCCGCAAGGCGGCTCAACATGTCGGCCGGTAGCCAGGGCATGTCTACGGGCGCCAGCAGTACCCAGGGCGTGGAAACCACCTGCAGGGCACCCAGCACGCCGGCCAAGGGTCCCGGATAGTCGGGCATCGGATCGGAAACCACAGGGTAGCCCAGATGCCGATAGCGATCCACGTGACGGTTGGCACTGATGACGATCTGACCGACCTGCGGCGAGAGGCGCTGTAACGCATGCTGAACCAGTGGAATGCCTCCGAGGCTCAGCCAGCCCTTGTCGACGCCTCCCATGCGCTGCCCGCGCCCTCCCGCGAGCAGCACTCCCGTGACCTCGGCACGCTCGATCACCGCGTACCGAAGATCTTGTCGCCGGCATCACCCAGCCCAGGGACGATATAGCCGTTCTCGTCGAGACGCTCGTCGACGGACGCGGTGTAGATCTCGATATCGGGATACGCCTTCTGCACCCGCTCGATCCCCTCCGGGGCGGCGACCAGCACGATTACCTTGATCTGCTGACAGCCGCGCTCCTTGAGCATGTCCAGCGTGGCCACCATCGATCCTCCGGTGGCCAGCATCGGGTCGATCACGATCGCCAGACGTTCGTCCAGGTCGCTCACGAACTTCTCGAAATAGGGAACCGGCTCCAGCGTCTCTTCGTTACGATAGAGCCCCACGACGCTGATACGCGCACTGGGAATGAGATCGGTCACGCCATCGAGCATCCCCAGCCCGGCACGCAGGATGGGAACGATGGTGACCTTCTTGCCCTTGATCTGTTCGACATCGATCGGCGAACCATTCCATCCCTCGATGGTCGCCGGTTCCACCTCCAGGTTCTGAGTCGCCTCGTAGGTCAGCAACTTCGCCACTTCGCAAGCCAGCTCACGGAAGCTCTTGGTGCTGATGTCGGCCGCCCGCATCAGTCCGAGCTTGTGTTTGACCAGGGGGTGGGAGATGGGATGCACACTCATGATGGCGCCTTCGTCTAAATGGAGGAAACGCCGGTATTGTACGCGACGAGCCGGGGGTCAGGCGACGCTGACGGGCAATTGCCAGTCGACGGGCGCCGCGCCGCGTTCCTGAAGAAAGGCGTTGGCTTGCGAGAAGTGGCGCGTGCCGAAGAATCCACGATGCGCCGACAGCGGCGAAGGGTGCGGGGCATGCAGCACCAGATGCTTGCCACGATCGACGAAGCTCGCCTTCTTCTGGGCATAACTGCCCCAAAGCAGGAACACCACGCCGCTGCAGTGTTCGTTGATGACCTGAATGGCACGATCCGTGAAGGTCTCCCAGCCGCGATTGCGATGGGAGCCGGCATTGCCCTGCTCCACCGTCAACACGCTGTTCAGCAGCATCACGCCCTGGCTAGCCCAACTTTCGAGGAAGCCGTGATTGACCGGACTCGTGCCGACATCCGTTGCCAACTCCTTGTAGATGTTCTGCAGCGAGGGCGGCGTCGGCACGCCCGGACGTACCGAAAAGCAGAGCCCATGAGCCTGGTTGGGCCCGTGGTAGGGATCCTGTCCCAGTATCACCACCTTGACCTGTTCCAGCGGCGTCAACTCGAAAGCGCGAAACCAGTTGGAAGAATGAGGATAGATGACCTTGTGGGCCGCCTTTTCCTCGGCGAGAAAGGCGCGCAGCGCCTGCATGTAAGGCGCACTGAATTCCTCGCCGAGATGAGCGTTCCAGCTATCGGGTAACGGGGATTGAGGCATCGACTCGCTCCGCATCGGTCAGGGTTTTGGCGAACGCACCTGATCCACCAGAGGCTCGACGTAGGCATGCCCCAGATCCCATGGGAACTGAATCCAGCAGTCCTGGGCCACTTCGGTCAGGTACTGGTCGACCAGCGGCCGCCCTTCCGGCTTGGCGTAGACGGTAACGAAATGCGCCTTGGGCAGCATCTCGCGCACGGCCCGGGCGGTCTTGCCGGTATCCACCAGGTCATCGACCAGCAGCCAGCCGTCGCCATCGTGGTCGACGCCTTTCATGACGTCCAGCTTGCCCTGGGACTGTTCGTCGTAGCTCTTGATGCAGACGGTATCGATGAGACGGATATTGAGCTCGCGGGCGATCAATGCTGCCGGAATCAAGCCGCCGCGCGTAATCGCGACGATGCCCTGGAAGTTTCGCTCGACGAGCTGATGACAGAGCGCCCGGACATCGCGATGGATCTGATCCCAGGAAACGGTGAAATGGTGCTGATAGCGATTGACGGTCATGGCAGGTCCAACCTGTTGATCGGGCCACCATCGGGCGATGGCGGCGGCAGGAATCATTCGTCTTCGGTAAAACTGCAAACCGCGAAGACGCTATAGCCGGCCTCACGAATCTTGGCCGAGCCACCCAGTTCCGGCAGATCGAGGATGGTTGCCGTCTCGACGACATGGCCACCGCTGCGCTGGATCAGCGACGCGGCTGCCAGCATGGTGCCGCCAGTGGCGATGATGTCGTCGATCAGCACGATACGATCACGCTCGCGGAACGCATCGGCATGGAGCTCGACCGTCGATTCGCCATACTCCAGCGTGTACGTCTCGCTGATGGTTCGAAACGGCAGCTTGCCCTTCTTGCGCACCGGCACGAAGCTGCAGCCCAGCTCGTAGGCCAGCGGCGCACCGACGATGAACCCGCGCGCGTCGATCGCCGCAATGGCATCGACCTCGAGCTCCTGATAGCGATGCACGAAGCTGTCGATCAGCTTGCGAAACGCGGCACTGTTCTGAAGCAGCGGCGTGATATCACGAAAATTGACGCCGGGCTGAGGCCAATCGGGCACTGTGCGGATGACCGACTTGATATAGTCGCCGTAGATACTGCTGCTCATCGAAGAAACTCCATTGACCGAACACGGCGCACCGAAGAACGATAAATCGCAAAACGATTGATCCTGGCGCAAAGGCGCCTATGTTACCCAAGCCAACGCCAGGGCGCGACCTGTCGCGACGACCGCGATTATCGTCACGCCCCGCCAGCCGATCGATCGCGCGAGACCAGCACGCGCTCCACCGTTTCGACGATGGCCTGGGTCTGCGGATCGATCTCGATGTTGACCCGATCCCCCGGCAGACGCTCGCCGATCGTCGTCCTGGCCAGCGTTTCGGGAATCAGGTTGACGCAGAAGCGCTCGGCTTCCACCTCCCCGATCGTCAGGCTGATGCCATCGATGCCGATATAGCCCTTGTCGAACACGAATCGCGCCAGCGCCGCCGGCAGCTCGAACCACAGCCGACGGTTGTTGGGCGCCTCGTCGATCTCCACCAGCCTGGCCATTCCCATGATATGGCCGGACATGGAATGACCGCCGATCTCGTCGCCGAAACGTGCC
Organism: Salinicola sp. NYA28a; assembly: GCF_976982775.1. Next base: position 1,821,809 of record NZ_OZ334582.1, on the reverse strand, counting down.
GCCCGTTCGAGATTGACCC